>UQRC01000015.1 GCA_900543445.1 uncultured Lachnobacterium sp.
CAACAGGAAGCGAGATTTTTATGACGTATTCTTCCAACATACAACAATCCGGGACGATACTTCATTTTCAGAACAAATTGACAACTGCTTCGGGGTTCCAGTACACTCTGCTAATAGCGTAGTAGTAGCAAATTGTAGCTGTCTATCCGAAATTGTGCCCGAAGTTAACTTGTCAATTTTTCTGAAAATTAATGTATGTCACGGATGGTGTCATGCTTCCAATATCTTACGTCATAGAAAATACCACTTCCGTCGATTAGGAACAAACCACTGCTAATTTTCGTGAAATACCTTATATCCGGTATCGTCCGCTTGAACTCAAATCTGAGCGAGGCAAACCCGAATTTACAACTTTACTGGATGGAGAGATATGAGTATCCCATCAGGCTCTCATCCACCTCATGCGCCACTTCTCTTCCCTCGCGGATTGCCCACACAACCAGTGACTGTCCACGATGCATATCACCTGCGGTAAAGACATTCTTTACATTTGTAGCGTAACGTCCCTCTTCTGTAGCAACATTCGTTCTCTGATTGAGCTCCACTCCGAAAGCCTTCGCAATGTAATCCTCGGTTCCGAGGAATCCGGCTGCGATCAGAACAAGTTCTGCCGGAATCTTCTTCTCGGATCCGGCAACCTCTACCATATTTCTGCGTCCGGTTGCTTCATCCACCTTGCTCTCAAGGCTTACAATCGTAAGTCCATTCAGCTTTCCGTTCTTATCCTTGTGGAATTCCTTCACGGTTGTCTGATAGATTCTAGGATCCGTTCCGAAGCAGGCAATCGCTTCTTCCTGACCGTAATCAGTCTTTAAAACCTTCGGCCACTCCGGCCAAGGATTGTTTGCTGCACGCTCAGTTGGTGGACAAGGCATCATCTCAAGCTGGGTAACGGATTTCGCCCCCTGACGGATTGCGGTTCCGACACAGTCGTTTCCGGTGTCACCGCCACCGATGATTACAACATTTTTGCCTTTTGCGGAAATATATTTGTTATCCTTGAAGTTCGAATCCAGAAGACTCTTTGTCGTACGTGAAAGATAATCAACAGCAAAGTAGATGCCCTCTGCGTCTCTTCCTGCGGCCTTTATATCTCTCGGATGCTTCGCACCACAGCAGAGGATTACACGGTCATACTGCTTCATCAGATCTGCTGCCTTCACATCAACACCAACGTTACAGCTTGTAATGAATTTGACACCTTCTTCTTTCATTACATTAATCTTGCGGTCAATGATCTGCTTCTCAAGCTTCATATTCGGAATACCATACATCAGAAGTCCGCCGACACGATCATCACGCTCATATACAGTAACCTCGTGTCCTCTCTGATTCAGCTGATCAGCTGCTGCCAGTCCGGAAGGACCGGATCCGATGATTGCAACCTTCTTGCCGGTATGCACCTTCGGAATATGCGGACCTGCGTATCCCATTTTGTATGCCGTCTCGATAACACCATGCTCATTATCACGAACGGTTACCGGATTTCCCCAATGTCCGCATGTGCAGGCTTTCTCACATAAAGCCGGACAAACGCGTGACGTAAACTCCGGGAAGTTATTTGTCTTATGCAGTCTGTTGTATGCCTGCTGCCAGTTTCCGGTATATAATAAGTCATTCCACTCTGGAACAAGATTGTGCAACGGACAGCCGGAAGTCATTCCGGCGATCGTCATACCTGACTGACAGAACGGAACACCGCAATCCATACAGCGTGCCGCCTGCTCGCGTTGCTTTTCCTTGGAAAGGAAGACGTGGAACTCATTGAAATTCTTGATGCGTTCCTTAGGTTCCACCGAACGCGCTTCGGTTCTCTCATATTCTAAAAATCCTGTTGGCTTTCCCATCGTATTCTTCCCTCCTTATGCTCTCGTGCTGGCGTAAAAAGCCTCAATCTGTGCCTGCTCCGCATTCAGACCTTTCTCTTCCATCTGAACGATTGCCATCTGCATACGGTTATAATCATATGGAATGACCTTCTTGAACTTCGGCAGATACTCACTGAAGTTATCAAGAATCTCTTTACCCTTCTCGGAATTGGTCAGTGTTACATGTTCACTGATCATATCCTTGAGTTCCAAGACATCGTATTTATTCGTTACTTCCTCTGTAAATACCATCGACTTGTTCGTGCGCATATACAGATCGTTGTCCTCATCAAGTACATAAGCGATTCCACCGCTCATGCCGGCTGCAAAGTTCTTTCCGGTTCTACCGAGGATTACGACACGACCACCGGTCATGTACTCACATCCGTGATCACCGACACCCTCAACAACGGCTGTCGCACCGGAGTTACGAACACAGAAACGTTCACCTGCGACACCATTGATGAATGCCTTACCACTTGTCGCGCCATACAAAGCAACGTTACCGATGATGATGTTCTCATCCTTCTTGTACGTTACACCAGCTGGAGGATATACGATCAGCTTACCACCGGATAAACCTTTTCCAAAGTAATCATTGGAATCTCCGACAAGTTCCAGTGTCAGTCCCTTCGGGATAAAAGCACCAAAGCTCTGTCCTCCGGCACCGTTACACTTAACGATATAAGTATCATCATCGAGTGTATCATCGTATGCTTTTGTAATTTCAGATCCGAAGATCGTACCAAGCGAACGGTTCACATTGGTTACTTCAGTATCGATCATTCTCTTCTGTTTCTTCTCCAAAGCCGGCATCAACTGCTTCATCAGAACATTCATATCCTTCGTCCTGTCAAGTTCGAAGTCATATACCTGCTTCGGATCAAAGATCACCTTCTGCTTTGTTCCAGCAAATGGGTTGTTTAAAATATTATCAAGATTTAATTTTGATTCTCTTTCCGATAAATCCTCACGGACTTTCAGGAAGTCACTACGTCCAACAAGTTCATCCACAGTACGGCAGCCAAGCTTTGCCATATACTCACGAAGTTCCTCTGCGATAAAACGCATGAAGTTCTCAACATACTCAGGCTTTCCTGCAAAACGCTTACGAAGCTCAGGGTTCTGTGTTGCAATACCTGCCGGACAGGTATCCAGATTACATACACGCATCATCACGCATCCCATCGTTACAAGCGGAGCGGTTGCAAATCCAAATTCCTCGGCACCGAGACAAGCAGCGATTGCTACATCCTTACCACTCATCAGCTTACCGTCTGTCTCAATACGAACCTTGTTACGAAGTCCGTTCATGATCAGTGTCTGATGGGTTTCTGCAAGACCAAGCTCCCAAGGAAGTCCTGCGTTATGGATGGAACTGCTCGGTGCTGCACCGGTTCCTCCATCGTATCCGGAGATCAGTACAACCTGTGCACCGGCCTTGGCAACACCGGCTGCGACAGTTCCGACACCGGCCTCTGATACAAGCTTAACCGAGATTCTTGCGTCACGGTTTGCATTTTTTAAATCGAAAATTAATTGTTCCAGATCCTCGATTGAATAGATATCATGGTGTGGTGGCGGAGAGATCAACGATACACCCGGGGTAGAAAGTCTGGTCTTTGCGATCCATGGATAAACCTTCTTACCTGGCAGATGACCTCCTTCACCAGGCTTCGCACCCTGTGCCATCTTAATCTGGATCTCCTGCGCACTGGTTAAGTAGCGGCTGGTAACACCAAATCGGCCGGATGCAACCTGCTTGATTGCAGAACAACGATTCTTGCCGTCCGCACCGATTGTCAGACGATCCTTATCCTCACCACCTTCACCGGTGTTGGACTTACCATGCAGATGGTTCATCGCGATTGCAAGTGTCTCATGCGCTTCCTTTGAAATGGAACCATATGACATCGCACCAGTCTTGAAACGCGTTACGATGGAATCCACACTCTCAACTTCCTCGAGCTTCACGCCTTTCTTCGGATAATTGAAATCCATCAGTCCACGAAGATTCGTGTGCTTCTGCTCCTCATCCACAAGATTGGTATACTGCTTGAACATCTCGTAATCACCACGCTGTGTGGACTGCTGCAGGAGATGAATCGTTGCCGGATTGTACAAATGCGCATCGGCACCGCTTCTCATCTTGTGACGTCCCTTACTGTCAAGCGTGACATCCGTCTCAAGTCCAAGCGGATCATATGCTGCAGAATGTAAGGTGTTGACATCATTTTCAATATCTTTAATTGTAATTCCGCCGATACGGCTGACCGTATTGGTGAAGTATTTATCAATAACCTCTTTGTTGATACCGATTGCCTCGAAGATCTTAGATCCCTGGTAAGACTGGATCGTAGAAATACCCATCTTAGCAGCGATCTTAACGATACCGCTGATGATTGCATGGTTGTAATCATCGATTGCTGCGTAATAATCCTTGTCGAGCATGTGCTCATCCACGAGCTGCTTAACCGTATCCTGTGCAAGATAAGGGTTGATTGCACTCGCACCAAAACCAAGCAATGTTGCAAAGTGATGTACTTCACGAGGCTCGCCGGACTCAAGGATCATAGAAAGCGAAGTACGCTTTTTCGTCTTAACCAGATACTGCTGCAATGCAGATACCGCAAGCAGCGAAGGGATTGCAACATGGTTGTCGTCCACATCCCGATCGGAAAGGATTAAAATATTTGCGCCATCTCTGTATGCACGGTCTGCCTCAATATAAAGACGCTCTACCGCTTTTTCCAGGCTGGTGTTCTTATAATATACGATGGAAATCGTCTCAACCTTGAATCCTTCCACCTTCATACTGCGGATCTTCATGAGATCCGTGTTGGTCAGGATCGGATTGTTGATACGAAGTACCTTACAGTTTTCCGGCTTCTCCTCGAGCAGGTTTCCGGCAGCTCCGATATATACGGTCGTGGAAGTAACCACTTCCTCACGAATCGAATCGATTGGCGGGTTCGTTACCTGCGCGAACAACTGCTTAAAGTAGTTAAAAAGCGGTTCACGGTTTCCGGATAACGCAGCGAGCGGCGTATCGGTACCCATCGCAGAAGTTCCTTCGATTCCGTTCTTCGCCATCGGCAGGATGGAATCTTTGAGCGATTCGTATGTGTAACCGAATGCTCTCTGCATTCTCTGACGCTCCTCCTTGGTGTACTCTGGAACACGCTCATTCGGGATCTTAAGATCCTTTAACATAACGATGTTGCGATCCAGCCACTCACCGTAAGGACGCTTGCCTGCGTATTTCTCCTTTAACTCATCATCGTCGATCACGCGTCCCTGAATGGTGTCAACAAGAAGCATCTTACCAGGTCTTAAACGATCCTTTGTCACAATCTTGGTCGGATCAATGTCAAGTACACCAACCTCGGAAGAAAGGATCAGATAATCATCGTCTGTAATATAGTAACGGGATGGACGAAGTCCGTTACGATCAAGCACTGCACCCATCATATCTCCATCGGAGAAAAGGATGGAAGCCGGTCCGTCCCAAGGCTCCATCATCGTTGCATAATACTGATAGAAGTCCTTCTTCTTCTGGCTCATGATGGAATTGTTTGCCCAAGGCTCCGGAATCATGACCATGACTGCCAGCGGCAGCTCCATTCCTGACATAACAAGGAACTCTAATGTATTATCAAGCATTGCAGAGTCCGAACCTTCGGTATTGACAACCGGAAGAACCTTCTGGAACTCTCCGCGAAGTTTTCCGCAAGCCATCGTCTCCTCGCGGGCAAGCATCTTATCTGCATTACCGCGGATGGTATTGATCTCACCGTTATGTACAATGAAACGGTTCGGATGCGCTCTCTCCCAGCTTGGATTTGTGTTCGTTGAGAATCTTGAATGTACGGTTGCAATCGCAGATTCATAATCCTCATCCTGCAGATCCGAGAAGAACTGGCGCAGCTGCTCAACTAAAAACATTCCTTTGTAAACAATCGTTCTGCTTGATAAAGAAGCAACATAACTATCATCGTTCGACTGCTCGAATACCCGGCGTGCCACGTACAGCTTGCGATCGAAATCAAGACCTTTCTCCACATCTTCCGGTCTCTTTACGAAAGCCTGCATGATACAAGGCATACAGTCTCTTGCCTTATCGGAAAGCTTGTCCGGATGAATCGGCACTTCTCTCCATCCAAGGAACTCCATACCTTCCTTCTCGACAATGACTTCGAACATCTTCTTTGCCTGATTCTTCTTCAATTCATCCTGCGGGAAGAAAAACATTCCGACACCGTAATCTCTCTCCTCTCCCAGCTCGATCCCAAGAGGACGTAATGCTTTCTTGAAAAACTTGTGAGAAATCTGAAGAAGGATACCAACACCGTCTCCGGTCTTTCCATCTGCATCTTTTCCGGCTCTGTGCTTTAAGTTCTCAACAATCTTTAAAGCATTCTCGACCGTCTGGTGTGTCTTAATTCCTTTAATATTGACAACAGCACCGATTCCGCAGTTATCATGTTCAAATCTCGGATCATATAATCCCTTAGCTACTGCTGTACTCTCATTCCACTGTTCTTTCATAGGATCTGTTCCTTTCTTCACTTGCAACTTGTTTTCTTGTTTATGATTTTACTACTGTGAAGCGTTATCTGTAAATAGTTAATTCTTGACTATTGTCTGACATTTTGACTATTTGATATTCATTTACAAATTGTATTAGCAATTTATTTTATTAAATCTTCAAAAAGCGTTCATTCAAACAATTAAAGACTATCAACCCGAAAAACTTTTTTCGAATCGATAGCCTTTTTATTCGTTTTTTATTAAATTGTGTCAAAATTGTTTATCATTTATCCATAGAAAGTAATTCCAATTTCATACGGAGGGGATTGGATTGAAACATATCTTTCCCTATCACATTAAAATTCAAAGTCCTCATAGTCCGCCGGAAGAAAGCGATGATAGATCATATGCTCTCCTTCCTGCTTAAAGCAGTAATAATACGGATCCTCTGCGTCATCTTCAAACCAAATACGCTCATCAAACTCACCGTTGTCCATCGGTTCACGTCTCACATGTCCGGAATGTTTTGTAAACAGCTGATACACTTCCTCAATGGTACACCCATGTTTTGCCACAAGCTGCACCAATTCCCGGATAAATTCATTCTCCGTTGTGTTCTCATGCACATACGCCACACCTTCCGGCGGAATATGAAAGCAGAACCGGTCACCTCTGTGCGACACCTCCACCATACCAAGCTTATCAGAAAGCGCTTCGTTCATTCCTGTTGCAATCGGTGTGTGATCCTGTTCTCCTGTTCCGTCTAAAATGAGTTGCATTTCATCCGCTCCGACATTCGTACCAAAGAAATGATTCAATGAACTAAGCGGATAGTATAAGCGGATATCCTCTCTGTAATATCCAAGCTTTGCCTGTTCCTCCTTTATGACATCGATCAGACTTCTTTGCAAATTGTCATAATTATATTGTAGCATTTGATAACCATCCTTAATTTTGATTTTATAAGTTCCGTTCTATTTTAGGTCATCTGATACCAATCGTCAAATTCATTCTTTGCCCCCTATTTACAACAAAGTCTCCTGTGCGATTGTCTCTGCCATACTCTTTCAGATACTGATTGGCAAGCTCCGCCGCACCTCCATGCAGCTTTCCATAAGTCAGCACAATATAAAAATAATCTGTGGAATACTGAGCCTCACATCATCCAGCTTCTTCGCCACATACAGACTGTTACAGACTGTTACCTGTACCGGTAAAATACAATACCATGAAAGCATACTCTCCTTTTCCATCTATTTTGTCCTGCCTTATTTCGGAACCGATGCCACGCTCCGGTTCTCGGATATTCCGGAGGATCGTATTGTCGTACCAATCAAAGACAACGAAGCTACCATTACATACTATGCGGTATATCTGCGCAACAGGATTGAATACTTCAAAGAGGTGTTTCAGAATAATTAGCTTTATGCCTCTACTGTAACTTTATATCCGGCAGCCTCCATCGCATCCAAAAATGCTGCTTCCGACATTCCAACTCTTCTGGCAGCTTCCTCAATATCAAGGCATCCGTCATCCACAAGAGAATAAAGTACATCTCTTTTCCCTTTTTCAATTCCACGCGATAGACCTTCCGCTACCCCATCCTCATATTGTTCTTCCCATGCCTTACACATATTAACCACCTCTCCTTTCTCATTTAACGAAATCTTTGTCCCAGCAATATCATTAATTGTCCTGACCGTATTATTATCTAATCTCCGAAACATCTCGTCCTCTGATAAAATCTGTTTCATTCTACTTTTGTCTCCAGCCGCACTAAGCACCTCGAAAATCTGTTTCAACTCTGTCTGGAATTTTCCGAAATCATCAAACTCACTCGGCACAAACACATGCGCATCAAAATCCTGCAAATATGGCTTCAAACGTTCGTCCACAGAGCCATACATATCAGCAAGACATCTTGGTGCATCCCAATTTTTATTTCCAAGATATACCGTAATTGTAATCACCGGTGTGATCCTATCCTCAGAAGTAAATCCCGCCAGAAATTCATCCGGTGATTTTGTATCTTTGTTTCTCTTATGCTTTCCTGCGGCTTCTTTAACCTGATAACCATAATTAAGTGCATCGTAGATCATATTTCGTACCGGCATCGCATAATGTATATTCGCCTGCGCTTCAACACCAAACAATACAAAGCAAACATTATTATCTGTTTTCACCACCGCATTCTTCAGAATGTCTCTCCATTTCTGCAGATAAATCTGTTTCGGATCTGCTCCCAAAACGGATAATACTTCTGTAGAATCTTTTTCTGTTAACTGATCCGCTTTTACAACCTGTTCTCCCCCAAATAAGACAGCGTTGCATAAATCTGCAAAACGGACATTGTCAGACAGACATTCTTTTGCTGCCGAATCAGTTTTTCCCATTCCTTCTCCTCGCTTTCCCTGTCAATCACAAAACTAAAATGTCTATAATTAACTGACAAAAAGCGAGTGTCCTCTTAATAGTCTAATTATAGCATACGCGATGCATTTCGCAATATTCATACATCACGATTCAACTTCAATTTTCATCTGACAGCTTGATTAAAATATTAAATTGTAAAACTCATGGTATTTTGCACACGAACTATCGCGCTTAAATTGATTTGACAAATCGATTATTCCTCTCCGATTTGTTTGACTTGAGTTTTGTGGATATAGAATATCGAAAATCACACCACTTGTCAAGTACAAGCAAAAAGTCTCTTGCGCACAAGAGACTTTTCATACCACCTAGTTTTCACTTTTAATCAATGGAATCAATAAAAGTAACAAAAGAATTCCTACGACTCCGACCACGATTCCAGCTGCCATATGATCAAACACCATGCATAAACTCATTCCTGTGCCCAATGTAATACATCCAACAATGCTTAACACAACCGTCTCCACTACTTTCACTGTAGGATGGATCGGCGCTTTTTTCTCCATTCGACGCCACACAAAAACGGTAAGAAGAAGTTCTACAATTCCAACTACTCCGACTATAATTCCAGGCTGGAATAAATTCCACTCCGTTATTAATACCATGCACATGCCGATTCCAAGACATAAAACACCGATTACTCCCATAATCATTGCTACTAAACTACTTTTTTTCATTTTCATTTACCTCGTTTCCTTTAATTTTGTACTTATTATAATTTCATAGTTTTTAACCATTGTTTGAAATTCGTTTCAGAATTGTTAATTTGTGAAATGTTTTCCGATTGAACATCAACACCATACCAATTGTTTATAAATTATGAAAGAATCACAGCAACAAAAAACTCAGAAGCAAACATGCTTCTGAGCCGGTCATAAACATTCTATAACAAGAAATGCCCCTTCTCACAGAGTTCGTAGATTTCATCATATTTTTCTTCAATGTACCGATCAATGCGATCCGTTTTCTTCTCTTTTACCTTTTTATAGGCAAAATAAGGTAAAATCCAGCCTGCGAATCCCGGAATTGCAAGCAGCACACATAACCAGATGATCGGCGGTGCTGCCGTAACCGCAAACACAGAACCAGCCATACACGCCGTGCCGAAGATTCCGATCGTAATCGCAATCATCGTGGCAGAAGTTGTCTTGGAATCCTCCAGTTTCTCAATTTCTTTCATGTCCGCTTCGAAGTTTCGCTGCAGCCTGGTAAGTTCTGCACGATTGACAATCTTACGGTTTCTTTTCAGCTTAAGGATCAGCAGATTCCCACGATTCTGCGGTACAAAATGGTCATCCGGCTTCCAACCGAAATGCTCATAACAATCCAGATAAAAAGAAGCCTGCGCCGATACAACGCTAAGTTCCTTATATTCATACATGGTAAATTCCTGCTCACTCATTTTCATTCTCCCGTTTCACCAGCCTATTTTATTCGTCTGCGAAAGGAAGCGTATCTGTCACTTTCCTCTTCGCTAACATCACTCGAAATTCGGTTCCCTCTTCAGGCTTACTCGTAACATCAATCCTCGCATCCGACAATTCCAGAACCCTCTGCACCAAAGCTAAACCCAATCCGTTTCCAAGCATTGCGTGGCTTTCATCTCCCTGATAAAACTTATCAAAGATATGTTTCATCACGTCTTCTGTCATTCCGCATCCGCTGTCTCTTACGGAAACAAGCACCTGCTCCTCATCACTCCTCTGCGACAAGAGAATCGTTCCGCCCTCCGGCGTAAACTTGATTGCATTGGACAACAGATTGTTCCAGACCAGCTCCATCAGCCCCGGATCCGCATCCACATACGCCCGATCCTCCATCTCCACTTCAAAGTCAATATTCTTCTTTTCCCAGCTGTCCTCAAACATTACCGCACATTCACTCAGCTGCGCACACACATCGTAGCGCTCCACCACCGGACGGATCGTCTGCTTCTCCAGCTTGTTCAGCTTTAACATATTCTGAATCAGATCTGACATCCGCTTACTGGAATCCAAAATATTATCTACATATCCGCTCTGCCTCTCATCCAGATTTCCTTCCATCTGCAGAAGCTGTGCATGATGATAGATTGCAGAAAGCGGTGTCTTAAACTCATGTGACACATTGGAAAAGAAATCCGTTTTCAGTGTCTCAACATTTCCCAGTTCCTCCACCATCTTGTTGAAATCCAGAATCATCTCATCCATGTAATCCAGATGATCCGCGGTATGAACGGTTGGCATATACACCGAAAAATCTCCGGATGCCACCTTATCTGCTGCCTCCGCAAGATTATGAAGCGGTTCCTCATAAGTCTTTTTAATCTCTCTTCTGGTAAAAAGCGTAATTCCCGCTGCCACCAATGCCCAATACACCATCGGCAGAATTGTCTGCGTAATTTCCGACCAATGTAAAGCGTTCATTCCAACAATGATACCGACATGTAATCCGGACATCAGAAGCAATATCAGAAAATACACAAGGAAAATATAGGGTGGAAACAATTCGTTTTTCATCTTCATTTTCTGTTTCATAAAAGCACCGCCTTATATCCGAGTCCTCTCACCGTCTTAATCTCAAATCCGTCGCATTCCGAGAACTTGTCTCTTAATTTTGTGATATAGACATCTACCGCCCGCAGACTGGTATCCGAATCCACACCCCAGAATTCATCCATCAGCTGCGCGCGGGTAAACGTCTTCTTCGGATAGGATAAAAGCTTATAGAGAATATTAAATTCTCTGGTTGCGACCGCAATCTCCTCTCCATCGACCTCGGCTGTCATTCCATCCGCATCCAATACAAGATTTCCAACTGACAGTTTTCTCTCAGTCTCAATGTTTGCCCGGCGCAGCAATGCACGGACACGCATTTCAAGCTCCGCAAGTTCGATCGGTTTCACCATATAATCGTCGATTCCAAGCTGAAATCCCTTCTGCTTGGAAGGCAGATCATCCTTTGCCGACATAAACAGGATTGGAATCCTCTTGTTCACTTCCCGGACAGTACGCGCAAACGCAAATCCATCCACCTCCGGCATCATAATATCGGAAATGATCAGTTCATATAGCTGATTGTACATCTCATCATAAGCTTCCGCTGCACTTAAGACGCCTTTTGCCTCAAAACCACAGTCATTTAACCATGCACATACCGTCTGGTTAATCTTCTTATCATCATCAACAACTAAAATATGGATCATCCGGATCTCTTCCTTTCTTCCTGACATTTTCGCCTGCTATTGTCAAAGTTTTGTTTATAAATTGTTTCAGTTTTGTTAATTCGATCTACGAGTAACAAAAAGCTCCCATCTCAAAAGACAGGAGCTTTCCTAAAGTTATACTTTAATTTTCTGCTTTCTTCTGCTTTCTGTTTCGAATCACGCTTCTTGTTGTAAAGAATAATGTGATCAGAATTCCGATTGCCGCTACAACGTCAAGTGCATATAAGCCCTTCTTCCATAACGGAACAACCGATACGACTTTACTGTCTGCTGCAAGTCCGTTCATCGCATTACTTCCGGCAATTGCATATACCACATTCTTTGCGGCTCTCTGCATATCGTTGACAACCTCATTGGTCATCTCTGCATCAGACAGCTTCCAAAGTGTTGCATCCGTATTCAGCCACAGATCAGTTCCTGCTGCAAGACCTTCACGCATATCCTCATATGCAAAGACTGCGTACGAAGCCTGATCGGTTACAGCCATACCCTTAAATCCCCACTCATCACGAAGTGTTGCTGTCATCAGTCCATAGTGACCTCCTGTCCAGCGTGATCCGATACGGTTCATACTTACCATGACACCGTGTGCATCACCTTCGCGGACTGCAGTCTCAAAAGCTGCCAGATATACCTGACGGACCGACTGCTCGTTGGCAAAGATTGCACATCCCATACGGTTGGTTTCCTGATCGTTTAATGCAAAATGCTTTACGGTTACAACCGCACCCTTGGACTGTGCGCCTGCGGATGTTGTTGCTGCCATCTTTCCGGAAAGGAATGGATCCTCGGAATAATATTCGAAGTTACGTCCGCTGTACGGAGAACGATGAATGTTACAAGCCGGTGCGTACCATACCTGTACACCGAGTGCGAGGGAATCCTCACCGATACATTTACCGAACTCTTCGGAGAGATCATCGTTCCATGTAGAAGCAAGTACTACCTCAGGCGGATAAGAAGTTCCGCTCTCTCCTCCGACGAGTGTTCCGGAGATTCCGGCAGGTCCGTCCTTATCAACGGTCTCTGGAAGCTGGATAGACTTCACACTCTTGGTTGCATATCCACCGATACGAACCAGTTCGTCAACTTCATCCTGTGACATCTGCTGTACCAGTTTCATCCACAGTTCATCATCATAATCAAGTCCGATCAGTGAAGCTGCGCTTAACTTTCCTTCGGTCTCATCAACAGTTCCTGTTACCGGTTCTGCAGAATTGCTGCTCTCATCGGTATGAAGCTCAAGATCAGAAAGTAATGCATCCGGAGCCTCCCATGTGCCGCCATTGTAAGTTTCTGGCCAGGTTCCTGTCCAATCACTTCTGCTTAAATACTGATAGCTGTCATCATATTTCTTGATATCAACATCCTCGAACTGGTTGGTAATCTCATTTCCGGTTGCCTGTGAAGCTGCATAAGTCTTCGCATCGATCTCATTTACCGTAACCTTGGAAGTCTGATCGGCATTTCCTGCCTGATCCATTCCCTGCTCCTCACTGTATCCCTTCGCTGCAAGGATATTGTTGACTGCCTCATGTGCATTGTTTGCTGCGGTAAAATAGTAATCTCCCGCATCAACGATATAAGTTCCGTATCCGTTCGCATCGTATACTTTCATCTGTTCCTTTGGAACGGTTACGGTAACAGTAGCGCTTGCGCCTGCATCTAACATATCTGTCTTGGCATATCCGACAAGCTGAACGGATGCTTTCTCGATGCCCTGCTCCTTGTCGTACTCGGTGTAAGGAGACTGCATATAAATCTGAACGATATCCTTACCGGCTACGCTTCCGGTATTCTTGACATCAACCAATACCTCGTAGTTATCGCCTTTGTCCGCTACCTTATAATTACTCCACTCAAAATCTGTATAAGACAGACCATATCCGAACGGATACTGGACAGACGCTGTATAATCGTAATTCGCAGCATCCTCATTTCCGAGAACAACATCCTCGTATCTTGTCTCATAATAGTTGTATCCAACGTAGATGCCCTCACCATATACCATGTAAGAATATCCGAAATCAACAGAGCTGTTCGTAAACATAAAGCTTCCGAAGTTTGCCATACTTGGTGCACTGAAAGAATCATATGCATAGGTATCGACTAATGCGCCGGATGGATTGACCTCACCGGTCAAAGCCTGTCCTACTGCATAAGCACCAGTCTCACCGATTGCTCCGATCCAAAGCGCTGCGTCCACATCATACTCATCAAGGAATCCAAGCTCCATTGCATTCTGTGTATTCAGCAACACGATAACATGGTCAAAATTGTCGCATGCCATCTGGAGCATATCGCGCTCATTCTTGTCGATCTGTAAATAGGTAGAACCATTCTCCAGCTTCTCGGTTGACAGATCCGAGCTCTCTCCACCGGAACGTCCTAATACAACAACAGCTGCATCGTTATACTCTGCAAAGCTATCCTTCACTTCTTTCGTATACTTGTCTGCCGGTACTTCATTTACTGAGAACGATCCCTCGCCGTATACATCCGGTGTGGTCTTACGATAAGAAGATCCCTCACCCTTATCATAGAAATCCCAGAGTGTAGGGTTTAATGTAAAACCTGCTTCCTCGAGTCCGGTCTTGAGATTGACTGCCTTAGAAGCATCCACAGATCCGGCTCCACTTCCGCCATAGATTGGATCAACCGCATCCTGACCAAACACGCTGATCTTGCTTCCGCTTGCGAGAGGCAATGCATTGTTCTCATTCTTGAGAAGCACGATACCCTCTGCCTCGATATCCTGTCCAACCTGTCTCAAATGCTCGGTACGTGCCTCTTCCGAGTCATAGTCGCTTGTGTAATAATCCACAGCCTCGCCGTCAGCTGAGACGATCTTCTGATTTGACTGGTTAAAATGTACGGAAATCAGATTCTGATACTTTAACGCATAGTAATTTCCGATTACCAGACCAACTGCGATTGCAACGCACAATACATAGGCAACAATCGCTTTGATGTCCACTTTCTTACTTTTGTTACTCATAGATAATCCTCCACTTTTACTTTGATTCTTCCGGTTCTTCTTTGAATATCACTTTGAAGATCGGGAAAAATACCCAGAACGATATCGCACAATTGATGATCATTGTCACAACATCTGCCACTGTAATTCCTGCACTTCCCATCACATTTTGGAAAAAGCGATAAATCGGGTCTTTGTACAATCCCTGAAGCGCTGCCGCTCCGATTGAGATGATCATATACGCGATCACATACCAGAATGCTGCTTTTGCCAGCGAGCTATTCGACTTAAATGTCACTTTTCTCTGAAGGAAAAAGTTGATTACCTGTGCGATCAGCATTGTGATCTCAACCGCAAGGAAATACGCAAGTCCGCCGCCTCCGCCGCTGCCGATCGATCCTGCCGCGTAATCGAATACATAATACGGGCTTCCGCCGACCGATCCGCAATGCAACACCTGAAATCCCATGTCCACAAGATTTGTCATGCCAAAAATCGACTTAAGCACCGGCATCATGATCATCTGTAGAACCGTTACACCATTGCTCACAACGAAAAACACAAGGAACTGCGCAATCGTCTCATGCTTTGCGGCAAACCGTTTCCAACCTGCGACAATCGGATTCATTGTCTGATTGTCCATACTCTTTTTCATCCTCCCTCCTGATTGATTTGGTCCGTGCCGGACCTTGTAACCATATACTAGCACACGCAGACTTTCAGATTCTCATTTCGCATAATCTGCACTTTTTCTGCACAAACTGCATCGTGCTTATACATTCTGCACAATTCTATTTCTTTTTAATTATGCACTATTCACAACGTAAAAAGATGCCTGCACCACATTCTCATGTGTGCCTGCACCTCTTCCGTTTCATCATAACAGGGTAATGGTGAATTCCGGTTCCAGGCTTCACTTTAACTTTGCTGCGAAGTCTGTTTCATCGGAATCAGAATCTTGAGATCGAACCAGTTCTTATTCGTATCAATACTGACCGCACCATCATATTTGTTGACTGTATAACGGATACTCTTCAGTCCGTATCCGTGATATTCCTTGTCCTTCTTCGTCGTGACAAGCTTGCCCTCCTTATACTGGAGCGCCTCCTCATAGTAATTCTCGAAGCGTAGGATCAGGAAGTTCTTCTGCTTTGATACCGTCACATGAATGAGTCGTTTCTCCTTGTCCGGAATCTTAAGTTCACACTCAATCGCATTGTCCAATGCGTTACCAAAGATACTGCAGATATCCATCACATCCATGAAATCAAGGAGCGTTCCATCTGCCACACAGGTAAACGTGATTCCATGCTTTGCACAATACAGGCTCTTCGTCGTAAGGACCGTATCAAGCACCTGATTTCCGGTCTTGTTCTGCGCCTCGTACTGCCTGATTTCATCCTCCATCCGGTTTAGAAATTCCTCCCGCTTGGCAGGATCATTCTCACTTCTTAAGAACGCGATCTGATGCTTTAGATCATGGTACTTGTAATTGATCAGCTCAATGCTCTCCCTCGACTGCTTATACTGCACATACTGATTCTGCAGCACGTTCTGCACTGCCTCGAGTTCCTTACGCACACGCAGCTCGCAACACTGGATCAGATGCGCGTACAATATCGCGATTCCTCCAAGATCCACAAGCGTACGGATATTGCCGACCTCAAACGAATATCTTCCGGAAAAAGGCGTGTTGATCGTGAGATAACTCATATTGCTGACCGCAAATACCGCCACTGCGATCAGAAGTCCCGAGAAATATTCTCTCAAGCTGATATCCATCTTCGCATCCTTCGGCAGGTGCATATGGATCAGCCGGAGCAGAATTAACGCAACCGCTCCGTAGATCACCACAAGCATGATTGCCTGAATCCAGACTGACGGTACTTTCTTCCAGAAAAAGCACAGGATCTGCCACTCCACAGAAGCCATAAATTCCGCCACCACGAACGCGATCATTCCAAAGTATGCCGCATCCATCACATTGATATCACAACATATGTTGATAAATGCGATCATCAGTATGACCGCCGCGATCATACACGGAATCCAAAGGTATATGACCAGATCACCCGTTGCGATCAGAAACGCACTTTGAATCACGATCGCCATCACCATAATTCCGATTGTCCTGCCCCTGCTGAATCGTTTCTTCAGCGGCAGGATGAAAAGCATACATGCCAGCCACTCTGCGATCGCAGTGTAAATTCTTGGTATATCCGGTATCAGATTATCGATCATTTTATCATCTCTCCCCAGTATTCTGTTAAGCATTCCATAAATTCCTTCTTGCGCGCGCGGCTTAATACCAGCTGCTCGCCACGGACTACCGCACATCCGTCCTGTACACTGTCCACATGCTGCAGGTTGATCAGATAGCCTTTATTACCGCGACAGAAACTCATTCCATCTAATTTTTCTTCCATCTCCTTCATCGTTCCGATGGTCTCATAATCACCGAGGATCGTGTGAAGGATCAGCGTATGTCCCTGGCTTTCGATGTAGAAGATATTCGCCAGATTGATACGCACCGTTCCACCCTTGATATTGACCATGATTGTTTTATCCGTGCGCTTCTTCATACGGGAGATTGCCCGGTTCAGTCTCTGCGAGAAGGCGAAATACGACACCGGTTTCAACACATAATCAAGCGCATCAACCGCATATCCGCGGATTGCATACTGTGCCATATTCGTGATAAAAATGATCACGACCTCAGAATCGACTTTGCGGATTTCTTCCGCTGCGGACATACCATCCATGAATTTCATCTCAACATCCATCAGAATGATGTCATACTGTGACTTATAATTATGTACAATGTCATCGCCGTCCGCACAGTAGGTGATGTCAAAGACTTCTCCGTTTTCTTTTTCGTACTGATGCAGATACGCCTTCAGCTGCTCAGCATACATTTCTTCATCTTCTACGATTGCAATCTTGATCATCGCTGCTTTTTCTCCTGTTTTATTTTCATATATTCAACGAGTGCAAAATTCTGTGGCGGCGGGCTTGCACTGGGCGGCTGACTCTCGGGGCACCACCTTAGCGGAACACGATTTTAGACAAAATCACTGAATTTGCGAAAATCTCTGCCGGGCTCAACTTTTGTGTCCGAGCAATGCTTCGACTGCGGCACTCCGAATGTCCGCCTGACACAGATGTGCTCAAAATTTCTAGTCTGCCTAAGCGGAGCACTTCGCAAATTTTAATGTGCCCGCTCTCGGTTAATGTCTCCCCTCGAAGCATTATGGAGTGCCACTAAGGTATGAGGTCGCAAACACGACCCGCGGGCACGGTATTGTTCAGCACTCCGCTAAGGCAGACACGAAATCCATCGGACACATTCTGTGTTCAGGCGAACACCCGGAGCGCCACTGTCTAAGCTTGAGCGGACAGCAAATGATAAGAAGAGCCCGGCGGACATTTTCTGCAAATTCCTGATTTGGGATAACTAGTGTCCACTAAGGTGGTGCCCCGAGAGTCAGCCGCCCAGTGCAAGCCCGCCGCCACAAAATTTTTACACTCGGATATTATATATGATAAAATACCAGGAAACAGAACGCAAGCGTAAACAGCAACAAGACCTCATCCGAATTTCTTCAGATCAGGTCTGTATGCATGTGTAAAGGAGGGGGATGAATTTAATCTCGCCGAATGGTCGCGCGGATCAGATGTGCAGTACCCTTAATGCGATGCCCATTGGCCATCTCCGTGAGTGCCCGCGCCATCTCCATGGTTACAAATCCGCCCGTCATCTTGGCATAGCCGCGAATCGGCATATTGTAATTGAAAAGCACATTCAGATTCGGCTTGCCCTGCCATTCGCTGATTTTCAGCATCAGGCGAAGCACTCCGTAGAATATCTTTCCAATAATTCCTTTTCCATAATAGAGCTGACATACGGCATCATTCATGCCGATCTCGCCGCTCCAGCTTCCGTCCGGGATCGGACGACCATATAATTGTTCAAAGGCTTCGTCTCCTACCACCTTAACTTTGCCACTGAAATATTCCGGCATCTTATCTCTGCGGTACGGTCCTTCTGCAACCGTTCCGTTTACCTGCATCGGTGCCTGCAGCTGCATCGTCTCTGCATCCGTTCCGATCATGATCTGATACTCGCCGGACTCAATCTCCCATGTATTTGTTCTCGTATCGAAGAATCGGAAGGTCTTATCATCAAACGGAATCGAAACCTCCGTCTCTTCACCCGGCGCAAGCACAACACGCTTGAAACCTTTTAACTCGCGCACCGGGCGGAACACCGTGTCGGACTTCTTTCCGATATACAGCTGCGCTACTTCCGCACCTGCTACATCACCGGTATTTGCAATTCCAAAGGTAACACCCTGCTCGTTTACCTTTAAATTATAATAACGAAACTTTGTATAACTGAGTCCATATCCAAACGGATAACGAACCTTTTTGTCAATCGTTGTATAATAGCGGTATCCGACATACAAAGCCTCGCGGAACTCGCTGCTCCGCTCCTTGCCCGGATAATAATGGTAGCAGGGCGTATCCTCATAATGAATTGGATAGGTCTCATTCAGTCGCCCGGATGGGTTCACTTTTCCGGTTAAAACATTTAACATTGCGGATGCTCCGGCCTGTCCGCCGAGGTATCCGTGCACAATGCCTTTTACATACTGGTGCCAAGGCATCTCGATCGCCGATCCTGCAGATAACACCACGACAAGGTTCTCATTCACCGTCGAAAGTTCATCAATAAGCATTCCCTGCGCATTCGGCATCATCATGTGTGTACGATCCAATCCTTCCGATTCGCTGATCTCATCCAGTCCTCCAAAGAAAAGCACCACATCCGCGCTTTTGGCAGCCTCTTTTGCCTTACGCAGAAGATCCATCTTCGGCGGACGGTTTCTCACATACCCCTGCTCGTAAGAAACCATCACGATATCATACTCACCGATCATATCAAGGATTGCTTCCGGCTCCTTCGCCGGATTCACAAGTGAGGATCCAGCGCCCTGATATCTCGGTTTCTTGGCAAAATCACCGATGACAGCAACCTTGGTTCCCGGCTTAAGCGGAAGGATGTTATCCTGGTTCTTGAGAAGCACGATGCTCTCCTCCGCTGCTTTACGTGCAAGCTTATGATGTGCCTCAACATCAAAGGTCGTACCCTTTGCTTTCTCTGTCGTGCCATGCGTTGCGAAGATAAGTGACAATAATTCATCTAATCTCTGATCCAGCACTTCTTCTTTTAAGGTTCCAGCCTGCACCGCTTTCACGATATCGCGCATTCCGGATTTGCCGGTACCCGGCATCTCCAGATGACTTCCGTTCTGTACCCCGAGCTCATGATCGTTGCTACCACCCCAGTCAGAAATCACGCATCCGTCAAAGCCCCACTCATCCACAAGAATCTCCTGCAAGAGATGTGAATTCTCATTTGCATACACGCCATTGATCTCATTGTATGCGGACATGATCGCCTTCGCCTTGCCTTCCTTGACTGCGATCTCAAAGCCTGTTGTGTAGATTTCACGGAAGGTCCGCTCATCTACAATCGAATCGTTTGCCATACGGCGTAACTCCTGGCTGTTTACCGCAAAATGCTTCGGACATGCAGCCCCTCCTTTGCTTTGCATTCCACGCACATACGCTGCCGCCATCTTGCCTGCATGGTATGGATCCTCCGAGAAATACTCGAAGTTACGTCCGCACAATGGACTTCTCTTGATATTCAGCCCCGGTCCAAGGATGACATTGACATCCATCGTGGCTGCTTCCTCTGCAAGTGCCGCTCCGATCTCTTCTCCAAGCTCCTCGTCCCAACTGTTTGCAACCGTCGCCGCCGTCGGGAAACAGGTGGCCGGAAGGGATGCATTCAGTCCGAGATGATCTCCTGCACCAGCCTGCCTACGCAATCCGTGTGGTCCGTCTGACATCGTCATGGACGGAATGCCATACTTTTCAAAGTCAACCGTCTGCCATGTATTTTTTCCTGACATCATCAGCGCCTTTTCCTCAAGCGTCATCTTGCTGATAATCGATTCATATTTCAAGCTCATACGTAAAACCTGCCTTTTTTTGTCTTTAACATGTTCCATCCGACCTTATCTTTCCATCATTGTGGTCGTTTTTTCATCTGTTGGCATTGTAGCATAGCAAGCCGTAACTTTTTCATTTTCTGCACAAATGGTCTTTTTTTATGCATAAACTGCAAAACCTCCCTCGCCGCAAGCGGCAAGAGAGGTCTCTCTTAGTCTAATGTTACCTTCATAAGGATCGGATTATGATCGGAATTCTTGAAATTAAGATTCTGTGTCTCGACCGACTCCACCGTCACATTACCTGATACGATAAATCCATCGATCAGATAATACTGGAACTTCTCGTGATCCGCTCCCGCATACGGCTGATCTAATGACCGGCAGGACGGCGCGCTATTGTCCGTCACAAGGGTAAGATCCTCCCCAAACAGATCGGTGTCGATCTCGCCCGGCTGCCACAGATCCTCGCTGATCTTGGGATACATGCTTGTGTCCACACCGGAAAAAGCCTGATTGAAGTCCCCGCCCGCGATCACATAATTACCATCATTTACTTCCTCCTGCAGGATTTCCTGAAGCATCTGTGTCTGTGCCGCCTTGCCATCTCCGTCGTCATACGCTTCCAGATGCAGATTGACAAGCACCAGTTCCTTATCACTTCCCTCAACCGGAACGCGGTCGATCATCAGACATCGCTTCAGATTCGCCGTACGGATTGGATAAGAAAATGGGCACGGAAGTGCAAATCTTCTGGAATCTTTGACTTCATACTTCGATAGCGTCACAATACCGCTGTCCACCTTACCGATCGTCGGAAGCGGATACGGCACATACACAACCTTATAATTATTCGCAAAAGTGTCACAGTATCCGCTTTGCGCCTCACGGATCAAATCCAATTCATCAATTCCGTGCGAACGCTTGGAATTACGGTCAACTTCCTGTAAGAACACAACATCCGGATCAAGTCCTGCAATCTCATCATTGATTGCCGCCATATTCTTCTGAACGCGATCTTCGTCAGCGGTATTGACCATCGATCCACCATCCATGAAAAAATCCGCGTTATTGCCGAGCGCTCCGTATCCGGTATTCCACGTCAGCACGGACAGTGTATCACCTGCATGTACGGATGCTCCGCCTTGCCCGTTTACCGATAGTTCTTCGATTGTGTCCGGTTTGTACTCCGTTACCGTAAGTACAAGAAGCAATATAAGAAAAGCAACTAAGGTGACCGCCACAATTCCGGCGATCACCTGTAAAATACGTTTTAATACAACATTCATTTTAATTACCACACTCAATACTGATTTCATTAAAGGTTCCAAGAATATCATCCACCTGGATGGCTTTCTTCTCATCTCCCGCCTTGTCGATGATCGCATGTCCCTGATGCATCATCAGAAGACGATCTCCATACTCGACCGCATAACGAAGATTGTGCGTAACCATAATTGTTGTCACTTTCTTCTCCTCAACAATCTTGCCGGTCAGCTGCATAACGATCTCCGCAGTCTTCGGATCGAGCGCAGCCGTATGTTCATCGAGGATCAGAAACTCAATCGGATTCATCGTTGCCATCAGAAGCGCAAGTGTCTGTCGCTGTCCTCCGGACAAAGCCCCAACCTTCGTATGAAGCTTATCCTCAAGTCCCAGATTTACACTTGCAAGCATCTCCTTATAAGCATCGATTCTTGCACGATTCGTCCCTCTTCCGAGTCCGTATGTCTTGCCCTTGTTATCAGCGATTGCAAGATTCTCAAGGATCGTCATCGACGGGCAGGTTCCCTTGGAAGGATCCTGGAACACGCGGCCAATTCTTCTGTGGCGGATGAAATCCTTCTGCTTCGTGATATCAACACCATTCACAATGATGGAACCTCCATCAATTGGAATCGATCCGCAGATAATGTTGAGCATCGATGTCTTACCAGATCCGTTGCTTCCGACCACCGATACGAACTGTCCGTCTTCAATTTTCAGATTAAAATCATCAAACAGGCAGATCTCATTGATCGTGCCGGGATTATACATTTTATGAATATGATTTAACTCCAGCATCTACGCCACCTTCTTTCTCTTCTTGCGATCCATTCCAAGCACAAGGATAATCAGGAACAGTACCGCTGTAATCAGCTTTAAGTCCGAAGACGGCATACCAAGCCTGATTGCGATTGCTACGCAGGCTTTATAGACGATGGATCCGATGATAACACTTGTTGTTACACGGATAAAAGTTACTTTCTTAAGAAGGCTGATTCCGATGATAACACTCGCAAGTCCGATTACCATCGTGCCGGTTCCCATCGAAATATCAAAGTATCTCTGCTGCTGCGCGAAAATGCATCCGCTTAAACTTACCAGACCATTGGCGATCGCCAGTCCGATAATCTTGATCGTACCTTTGTCCACACCCATCGATGTCACGATCGTCTCATTGTCACCTACTGCGCGAAGCAGATAACCGGACTTGGTATTCATATACCAGTCTAGAATGAATTTCATGATCAGTGTGATGACCAAAATGATGATCACATTGGCAAACTGTGCCGCTGCGCCTTGAAACACACCTCTTACCAGATCATTGTCAAAAAGCGTCGTCATATTGTAGATCGGCAGATTTGCCCGCCCCGCAATACGAAGGTTGACCGTATATAAAGCAGTCATCATAATGATTCCGGATAAGAGATCTCTTACCTTAAGCTTTACATGGATCAGACCAGTCAGGGTTCCGGCAACCGCACCTGCCGCAAATGCGATCACAAGTGTCAGAAGCGGATTTACGCCTTTTGTAATTAAGACTGCTGACAGCGCCGCACCAAGCGGAAAGCTTCCGTCCACCGTCAGATCCGGAAAATCCAGAATTGTGTATGTAATGTAAATTCCCAGTGCCATGATCGCATAGATCATACCCTGTTCAAAAACGCTTAAAACTAATGCCACAGTGTTACCCCCATGTTTCTTAACTTGTATATCTACTTCATAATTCCGATTTCTCCGTTCTTCGAACTCCCGAAATCGAACAATCATGCGCAATCCGGGCATACCGCCCTCCTTGCTTATGACTGTTTATCCGTCAAATAAATAAGCAGCTTTACCTGCAAGCAGTCATGCTGCTTATTTGCTTGACAGAATTATTTCATCAAATGTCTGCGCTGCATCCTTAATATATGCATCATCTAATTTCATTCCGATCTTGTCAGCAGCTGCTGTATTGACATATAACTCAGCTTTGGAAGCGGTAATAAAATTGGTATCTTTTGTCGTTGCTTCACCTTTTAAGATCTTGGCTGCAAGTTCGCCGGTCTCAATGCCCAGCTGATAATAATCAATACCCATAGATGCGACACATCCTGACTTTACCTGCTCAATCTCGCTTCCGAATACCGGGATGCCTGCATTGTTTGCCTTATCCAGTACCGTCTGTAATGCATTAACAACCGTATTGTCTGTCAGGTTACATAAGCAGTCTACTTTCGATACTAAGTCTGTTGCTGCGATCTCGATATCTGCAGATGTATTAATTCCGGTATCCACGATTTCAAATCCGTAATCACCGGCAAGACTCTTGTACTGCTCGATCGTGCTGCATGAATTTGCCTCACTTGTTGTATAAAGGATACCGATCTTCTTTGCATCCGGAAGCATCTCACGAATCATCTTAAGCTGCTCCTTTACCGGAAGCACATCAGAAGATCCTGTAATGTTACCAACATTCGTTCCGTCCTCATTTGCAAGTCCTGCGCTTACCGGATCCGATACTGCGGTATAGACAACCGGAATATCGGTATTTAAACAGGAATTGTATGCACTTGATGCACAAGGCGTTGCAATCGCACAGATCATATCCACCTTGGCAGATACATAACTGTCGGCGATCGTGCTCGCTGTACCGGTGTCTGTCTGTGCATTCTGATACTCAACGGTCAGATTCTTGCCCTCCTCGATACCTGCATTCTTAAGTCCTGCAAGAAATCCCTCGCGGCAGTTATCAAGCGAACCATGCTCCGCAAACTGTGAGATACCGATCGTATAACTCTCTCCTCCAGCCTGTGCTGCGGCACTCTGTGTACCGGTTGTACTGTTGTCTGTTCCGCCGCATCCTGCAACCATTCCCATGGTACATACTGCTGTAAGTAATAATGCCAAAATTTTCTTCTTCATAATTTTGTCCTTTCTCCAAGCCTTTCCTGCCGGAAAACTCAGACCTCTCATAATTTTTAAAGTTTTGTTGTATCAGATATTAGCCAATCCGATACATCATGTGCTCTTATTTTATGAGTGTGGCTTCGCTTACATTTCAGGACGTCTCCCGAATAAGATTGTTTATCTTATAAAGAAAAAACCGTCCCAAGCCTACGCTTGAGACGGTAATAAAATCTTTATTATCGCGGTACCACTCAAATTGACAAAATGTCCACTCATTCATGTACGATGCCATACATGCCGAACTGGTAACGGGTTCGGATCCCCGTTGACGCCTACTCCCAAGCTTAAAGTTTCGGGCCACCCTCGAAAGTCCATTCAACCAATCCATCCATACTGCATCCCACCGCCTGCAGCTCTCTGTAATATCAGGAAAAGTCTACTACTCTTTCTCATCGGTTTGCTTTTTTATAGGTAGTACTTTACGCTTTTTCGATGACTTTGTCAAGCACTTTAGTAAATGAAGGTTTTCTCTACCGACGGAATATACGCATCTGCCTGTATCTTACCGTCCACAATTTTCACACGGATACGACCACAATCAATTGTGCTGTAAAAGGCACTTCCATGATCACGGATCCGTACAATCGCGTCTTGGCTTGGATGCCCATAACGGTTGTTTTCTCCAGCAGAGGCTACCGTAAGGCCTGGTCTGAGTGCCTGCAGAAGCATGTCACAATTCGAGTATTTCGATCCATGATGGGAAGCTTTGAAAAAGTCCACTCCTGGTAAGTCGGTCGCTTCCACGATATTCTCCTCCACCTCCGAAGAGATATCCCCGCCAAAAAAGCCACAAAAATTCTGCCCCTGATAATACAGAACCAGACAACGGTCATTGACATTGGCGGCCACTTCATTTTCATCCGGATAAAGACATTTCACGATCTCTGTGCTCTCATCGTTCCCACAATGCAGCCGTTCCCCCGCTTTCATATAACATACAGCCGTTCCATTCTGCCTTGCGATCTCCGCAAGTCGGATTGCTTTCTCATCATCCTTCTGCGCCTTGGCAAGTACAAGATGTTCAACATGGTATCCACTCTCCAACGCTTCGGTAAGCCCCGATATATGGTCTTCGTCTGTATGACTGACAAACCAATAGGATACTTTGCGGACCGCCTTCGATTTTAAAAACGGCAGAATCCGATAAGTCCCAACATTCTTAACATCGGAACTACCTCCGTCTATCATAAGAGACGTACCATCCGATGTGCACAGGTAGATTCCATCCCCCTGTCCGACATCCAGAATATCCAGTTCAAATCCGTTTTTTTCTCTGGTAAGAAGGATCATCATAAGAACTACAATTCCCGTTGCAAACCCAAGCCGTCTTCTTATTACCGTCCATGTTCTGGATTTGCTTTGTTGATTCGCTTTGGGTTTTTCTGCCTGCATTCTCGTTTGTAACCGGAACTCCTCCTCGTCCGCTTTCTTTTTTCTGCGCCGCATTCCACACCATAGGACATAATAAAATACACCAAGCACCCCATAATATACTTCGATTCTTGTCACAGAAGGTCTGCCCGTAATGACTCTCGCTCCAGGTAATGCAAGTGACACATCACAAAGCCACCGATAACCACACAACACAAGGCTACACAAGCGACACAAGACAAATGACAATGGCTGCAGAAAGCCGATCTGACCAGCAAAACTTCCTCCAACTGCAATTCCAAGCACATAAGGAACCAATACCAGAACCGGAATATTAAGAAGGATTGCATACACCGGAATCTCATAATAGTAATACGCCACAATCGGAATCATGAATAGCTGGATTGACAGACTGATCATCATTCCAGATAATTGCTTTCTCCACCAGCCTCTTAATCGATCTGTTCTCTTTTGCAATGTTTTCGGGCACGATTTTTCCATTGTTCTATCATTGCTCACCCACGGCACCAGCACTCCCTGCCCCGCACCGATCCCGACAACCGCTGCGACCGAGAACTGAAATCCGCTGTTCTCCACAAGAAACGGATTCTCAGCAAGCAGCAACATAACCACGATTCCAAGTGCACTGAGCATATCATAGGATCTTCCGAGCAGATCCGCAAGCAGATAGACAAGGAGCATCCCCGCTGCACGCCTCGCCGATACGGTGTTCCCGGTCATCACGGTATACATGCCAAGAAATGTAGCAACAACACTTCCCGCCCACAGATACGTCAGTCCGCACCGATGTCTGAACAGCCGGTAAAGTGTCATGCCAAGCAGCGAAATATGTAGTCCAGAGATTGCCAGCACATGTGCGATCCCCGCCGCCTGATAAAGTGACTTAATTTCACTATCAAGCTCCGTCTTATCCCCTAGCAGCATCGCAGATAACACGCCATCATCCTTCGCATAGCGGGCAAACGGAATTCCAAGTTCCATCCGGACTTTATCAAGCCATACGCGAAGTCTGTCCGGTTCTCCTGCCACGCGTTCCACCTGATCCACCCACAGACCAAAATCAATCTTTTGGCTGCGATAGAAAGAGCGCACATCGAATTGTCCCTCATTCGTTGCCTCGTCAAATAATGAAATTGTTCCCTGTAATATAAGGATTTGCCCGACAGAATCATCGTCGGAAGATACGTATGCCAATACATCATTGCATGGCATTGTCTGATCAGAAAGTTCCACGGAACAATCTGTAAGATAATAATAAAAACAATGGGTTTTCTCTTCTACCTTGTATAATTTGCCTGCAAGCCGGATCTCCTGTCCGTCGCATAACCGTCTGAGATAGGCATCACGAAACGCGGTCTGCCTTTCGAAGCACAATGCTCCAAGCATAAGCATCACCGGCATCCCGATTGCCAAAGCAATAAACCGGATTCCCCGCTCCCTCCATGGTGTCGCATAAAGGAAAAGCAGCAGGCCTGTTCCAACCACCAAACCCAAGCCTGTCCGCTTCCATAAGATACCGATCAGGAACATACACGCAAGCAAAACGACCGGTCGTTTTCTCACTGTGTTGAATCCACCTCTTCCTCTCCACTCTCTACCATACTTAAATCCTGCTCATACATCGGCGCGAGGTCATAGGTATAACGGCATTTTCCGCTCGTATCACCATTGATGGAGATCTGCACCTTGCTCACACTGGAGAGTTCCGTCAGAGAATCTACAATGGAATACAATACCACCTGCTCGGAAATCTCCTGATTCTGATTCAGGAACGTCTCATCCAGATTGACATAACATACTCCATCGACAACGGTAATCGTAATCAGTTTCGTGCCGACCGGCATCGTCGCAAGCAGCTTCTTCGCCTTCGGTCCCTCCATCAGCTGTTCCATAACCAGCTTCTCCAAAGAGATGTTGGAGCTGTAATGCACCTCTCGTTTTTCCGGAACCAGCTTGCTTCCGTCCTTGCTTGAGAAATAGAGAGTAAGTGTTGTTTTCTGGCTCGAATTGATCTGTTCACCAGGATTCTCAAGGAAGCTGTCCTCACTCATCGCACCAACCGTTGTTCCGGCAGTTGTCTCAAGAGGCTTAGACTCTACTGTAAACATCACATACGGATATTTCTCCAATTGCAACAATGTCTTTGCGATCGCTGCACGTGTCAGAATCTCCTCTGTTGGATTCAATTCATAGTAGTCCTTACTGAAATCCACCGTAATCTGATATGCGACCTCTGTCACCCCGAGAACCTTGATGTTCTTCGGAATCGTCTGACGAAGTCCCGCATCCTCCGGCTGCTGCTGTAAGAGCTTAAGCAGTTCCTGAATCTGTTCTGTCGGAGTTGTCGATGTCAGTTCAACATCCTGCGGAACAATCTTCGTCACATCCGCATTCAGATAAAAAGCGACATATTTATTCTCTTTCTTTTGGTCCCCGCATGCCGCCAAAAGTAACATCATTACTAATAACAGCAGCGTTATCAATGCTTTTTTCTTCATAGGATCTCCTGCATTACGCAATATAATTTAACGGAATACGTACATCAAACGTCGTACCCTCACCGAGTACCGAATGCACCTTGATTGCGCCTCGATGCATCAGGATCGAATTTCTTGTAATCGCAAGACCAAGTCCCGTTCCGCCAATCTCGCGGGAATGTGACTTGTCCACACGATAAAAACGTTCATAGATGTGTTCGAGCGATTCCTCCGGAATACCGATTCCGGAATCCTCCACCTTCAGGTAGAAATACTGATGATCCGCATTCAATGATACATGCACCCATCCCTCACCGTCATTGCGGTTGTATTTGATCGCATTCTCCACAAGGTTCGTGATGGCAAGTGTGATCTTCACCTCATCAACCTCCGCAGTAACCGGACGGAAGCTCTCAAGTACAAGTTCCACCTTCTGCTTGTCCGCGATTGGTTGTAATCTTTTTAAAATCTGCTCTAACAGTTCATTGACATTGATCGTAGAGACATTGAGATCCGCTGCCGCCTTGTCCATCTTGACAAGTGATAACAGATCATTGATGATCTTCGTCTCGCGCTCGATTTCATTTGTAATATCCTCCATGAACTCCTGATAGAGTTCCTTCGGAGCATCCGGCATACTGTTAATGGAGTCCGCCAGCACCTTCATGGAAGTCAGCGGTGTCTTAAGTTCATGTGACACATTCGATACGAATTCCTGACGGGAATCATCCATCACCTTCATACGGCTTAACATCTGGTTAAAACGCTCGCAGATCTGTATCGTCTCCGAATAATCATTGACCTGCAGACAATCATCCCCATAGCCGTCCTTGATAGCCGCAATACCATCCGAAATCTTCTGCAGCGGCTTTAAGAAATGAAGAACAAGCAGGATTGCGAAGAACACAAACGTAATCGCAACGATCAGTACAATGATGGTCGCAATCTGGCGCAAATATGCCTGATTCAACAGAATATTATCCGTCGACACACTGATCAGCATGACCCCGAGCACCGTATCCGTATCATCATTCGGATCAATGATCGGAATCGTCATCTCTATATAGTGATTCTCCATGTCATAATGCGTAATATCCTCGCCACGGAAGCTCCGTACCACTTCCTCCGCAATAATGACCTTGTTATCATCCAGATTGTAGGTATCATGATAAACCGTAAAATTCTGATCCACGATAATAACACGACCGTCATAAATGGTCGTAAGCATATCAATCTGTGCCTGGATCGTACTGCTTTCTGTCGCATCATCCATCGACATATATTCACTTGTCGCAATCTGATTTGCCAGAATCTTGGCCTGACTTAAAATCTCGCTCTCGCGGATCGAGACGGCCCGCGCCGCATAGGAATGCAGGATTCCCGCGGACAGGATCAGACTCGGCACGATCGCGATCACAAGAATTAAAAGAATCAATCGAAATTTTAAGCTTTTGATAAATTGCAGAAACTGCTTGCTACGATGCATGAAATAACCTTTCTACCAACGTATTCTACTTCTGACTGTAGTAGTAGCCCACACCCCACTTTGTGTGAACATATTTCGGCTCGCTCGGGTTCGCCTCAATCTTCTCACGAAGACGTCTGACATGTACGTCGACCGTTCGCACATCTCCCGGATAATCCTTCCCCCAGACAAGACCAAGCAGATCCTCTCTGCTATACACCTTGTTCTCATTCTTCACAAGGAGTTCCAACAGATCAAATTCCTTTGCCGTCAGATTCACTTCCTTATCATGAATAAAAAGTCTGCGGCTGTCACAATCCAGCCGGAGATCTCCCTTGACGATGACAGAAGAAACCTCCTTCTTCTCACGCGGTCCATATGTGCGGCGCATGATTGCCTTAATTCGCGCCTTCACCTCTAAGATATTAAAAGGCTTCGTGATATAGTCATCCGCACCGTATTCAAGACCTAAGATTTTATCCATATCGTCGCCCTTGGCGGTCAGCATCACGATCGGCATATCCGAAAATTCACGTATTGCCTGACACACTTCGAATCCATCCATCTTCGGCAGCATAATATCAAGAAGAATCATATCATACTCATTGGCACGTGCCATCGCAAGCGCCTCTTCTCCATCGTATGCGCAATCCACATCCATGCCATCCTGTTCCAGACTGAATCGGATTCCCTTCACAATTAACTTCTCATCATCAACTACGAGAACTTTCTTTGCCATCTCACACCTCAATCGACTGTTATGTCGTCTCTCATTTTTTCAAAAAGCGCGTTCTTGATACCAGACACCTTCATGATGTCCTCCACCCTGGAAAAATTCCCATGCTTATCGCGGTATGCAATAATTGCCTCTGCCCGCGTCTGTCCGATTCCGGATAATTTTGTAAGGAGATCGACCCCTGCGGTATTGATGTTGATTCTGCCGCCTGCATCTGCCTCATCAGCTACTGTCCTGTCTGCCTTACTATCCGTATCTGCATCTGATGTGTCATACTTTTCACGCTCAGCAGCCTCTTCCTTTGTTGGAAAAGAGATCATCTGCCCATCCGTCAAAGGTTCCGCCAGATTCCAGTAATCTTTGCTTGCCTTCTTCGTAAAGCCACCCGCAGCCTCCACCGCATCACACACTCTGGCACCTGCAGCAAGTTCATACACTCCCGGTGTCATCACTTCCCCACAGACATACACAAGAAGCGGCGCCTCTTTCCCCTCCGACACGACTTCCGTGTCAGGAACCAAGACCTCGCTCTCCGTCGGTATCTGTGATTCCGTTTCCTGGGTTGCCAGAAGATAAGCCCCTGTATCCGAAGCTCCGCAGCCACACAGTAAAATGCAAAAAGAAATCACACACGCTTTTATTCTATTTTTCATATTCGTCTCCTCTCCGGCATGCGTAGAGGAAGTCTCAATGCAATCTCTATTTTAACGACTTTTTACAATTATTACAAGTATATTTCAATAAAAAGAACAAGATCGTCTTCCTTCCCATCGGGATGACGATCTTGTCTATGTCATGTTTCACACGCAGCAACGATTCTTTGAAACAAAGTTATCCTGTTGCATTCTCTTCTATGCATTTACCGCCTGTAATGCCTTCTCCAGTTTCTGGGTCATCTCATCGACATGCTTCTTCTCAATCACCAGAGGCGGAACCATACGAATCACATCGGCTCCTGCTGTAATGATGATCAGCCCCTGCTCCAAAGCCCTGGCAGATACCTGACCAACCGGAAGCTTACATACCAGTCCCTGCATCAGTCCCATGCCTCGTCTTGCCGTCAGGAAATCATATTTTGCAACAAGTGCATCCAGTTTCTCCTCCAGATAAGGTGCAACCTCATGCACATTGTCGAGAATCTTCTGCTTCTCAAACAGATCAAATACCGTTGATACGGCTGCTCCGACAAATGGATTACCACCGTACGTTGTACCGTGATCTCCCGGTGCAAGTGACTTGTCAGCAACCTTCTGCGTCATAAAGAATGCTCCTACCGGCACGCCGCATCCAAGTGCCTTGGCACAAGTCATAATGTCAGGCTTTACGCCATAATTCTGCCATGCAAACATGGCTCCGGTACGTCCCATTCCACACTGGATCTCATCGAGGATCAGTAAGATATCCTTCTCGTCACAGAGCGCGCGGACACCCTCAAGGAACTCCTTCTCGGCCGGATAGATACCGCCCTCTCCCTGAACCGTCTCCATAATGATCGCACAGGTCTTGTCGGTAATCTGTGCTTTTACACTGTCTAGATTATTGAAATCGGCAAATTTTACCCCCGGCATCAGCGGCTCAAACGGCTCCTGATAATGTGCATTTCCGGTCACGGACAATGCTCCGATGCTTCTTCCGTGGAAAGAATGATTCATCGCAATAATCTCATGTCCCGCGTGTCCGTCTCTTGTGAAAGCATATTTCTTGGCAGCCTTGATGGCTCCCTCGATTGCCTCTGTTCCACTGTTCGTAAAGAAAACGCGATCCATTGTGCTTGCTGCAAGTGCCTTCCTTGCAGCCTCGATCGTCGGTACATTATAATAGAGATTGGATGTATGAAGCAGCTTATCCACCTGTTCCTTCAATGCATCGTTATAATCCTTGTTGCCATATCCGAGCGCACATACCGCGATGCCTGCTGCGAAATCGAGATACTGCTTTCCGTCTGTATCGTATAAATACACGCCCTCACCATGATCAAGCACCAGAGAGAAACGGTTATAGGTATGTAATAACTCCTGCTCCGCGCTATCAATATATTCCTGTTTATTCATCTTCAAACTTCCTTTCCAAACTACTTATCCTCGTTATAAAAACGATTGTCACTGTCACCTAGGATTGCAGTACCGATTCCTTTGTTGGTAAAGATCTCAAGTAACAGACAGTGTGCAATTCGACCGTCTAAGATATGTACGCGCGATACACCGTTCTCGATGGCATCGATACAGTTATTTAACTTCGGAAGCATTCCGCCACCGATATATCCGTCTGTGATCAGTTCTCTTGCCTCTGATACCGTAAGTTCAGAAATCAGTGTAGACTTATCGTTTGGATCCTTATATACACCCTCGATATCCGTCAGGAATGCAAGCTTTTCTGCGGATACCGCACGCGCGATCGCGCAGGCTGCATCATCCGCGTTAATATTGTAAGTCGCATAATTATCATCGAGTCCGATTGGGCAGACGATCGGCAGATAATCGTTCTCCAACAGATCATAGAGGATCTTCGGATTCACTTCCTTGATCTCGCCGACATATCCGATATCCTGTCCATCAGAGAGCTTCTTGTCAACCTTAAGAAGACCGCCGTCCTTGCCACTGATACCGACCGCATTGACACCGAGTTCCTCAACCATCTTAACAAGAGACTTGTTAACACGGTTTAATACCATCTCCGCAATCTCCATCGTCGGCTCATCTGTCTTACGCAGTCCGTTGATAAATTCCGGCTCCATACCAGCCTTTGCGACCCACTTGCTGATCTCCTTGCCGCCACCATGCACGATGATCGGCTTAAAGCCTACCAGCTTAAGCAATGTCACATCCTGAATAACATGTTCCTTCAACTGTTCATCCACCATCGCCGATCCGCCGTATTTTACAACAATGATCTTGCGGTTAAAACGCTGGATATACGGCAGCGCCTCGATCAGGACCTGCGCTTTTTCCATGACTGCATCCATATTCTCACTCATAACTCTATCTCTCTTTCTGCTCTATATTTATCACAACAAAGTCGTAGGACTCTTATTGGTTAAATCTTGTGATATTCGCCTCATTCAGCGGGAAATCATAGTAATTCAAGTCCTCACGGAAGCACCATCCGGCTTCCTTCCAAAAATGATTACCAAGTTCGTTGCTTTTGAATGCGATCAGACTGACCTTATTGATCTGCTCCTCCTGCAGTGCACGCATACACGCTACCGCCATCGCCTTGCCGATTCCGTGCTTGCGATAATCCTCATGCACGCACACATGATACAGACATCCTCTTCGTCCGTCATGCCCGCAAAGGATCGCACCGACAATCTTACCATCGCTTTCCGCAACCATACTCGTCGTCGGATTTCTCTTCAAGAAGCGGCTGACGCCCTCCTTTGAATCATCGATCGAACGGATACCGAATCCATGGATTCCCATCCAAAGCGCATAAACCTGCTCATAATCTTCTTCTGTCATTACCCGAATGTTGTATGTGATTTCTTTCATTGCTTTTATTACCTGTACTTCCACTTTTTTAATCTCGCCTTTATGGGAACATCGGAACCATCTTCAATCCTTCTGCCTCATCCAATCCGAACAAAAGATTCATATTCTGTACGGCCTGTCCTGCTGCACCCTTGACCAGATTGTCCAAAGCGCCCATCATGACAACCCTGTGCGTTCTCTCGTCAACAACAAAATTGACATCCACATAATTGCTGCCCTCTACCCACTTGGTTTCCGGACATACGCCCTTTTTCAGGACTCGTACAAAACGTTCCTTTGCATAATATTTATCGTATACTGCCTTAATCTCCTCGTAAGTCGGATAGGTACCGTCTGCCTTCTTATTCAAAGTCGCATACTCCGTTGCAAGAATACCGCGGTTCATTGGAACCAGATGCGGTGTAAAGTTGACAACGATCTCCTTACCGGCTGCATAACCAAGCTGCTCCTCGATCTCCGGTGTATGACGGTGCGTTGTCACACCATATGCTTTCATGCTCTCATTGACTTCACAGAACAGATTCGGAGTCTTAGCGCCTCTTCCGGCTCCGGATGTTCCGGACTTTGCATCGATGATCAGCGTATCCGGATCAATGATTCCTTCTTTAACTAAAGGATATGCCGTCAGGATGGAACAGGTTGTATAGCATCCCGGATTCGCAACAAGACGTGTATCCGTTGTCACTTTGTCACGGTTGATTTCACACAATCCGTATACCGCTTCCTCAATAAACTGCGGACTCTTATGCTCAATCTTGTACCATTTCTCATAGGTAGCCACATCCTTGATACGGAAATCTGCACTCAGATCGACGATCTTGACCTTACTTAAAATAGATTCATTCAATACCCCTGCTAAGAATCCCTGTGGCGTTGCAGTAAAGATCACATCCACCTGGGAAGCAAGTTCTTCCATATTATCGTCCAGACACTTTGCATCGACGATCTCGAAAAAGTTCTGGTATACATCTGCATAATTCTGATCAATGTAGCTTCTCGAGCCAAACCACTTAATCTCTGCTTCTTTATGATTCATTAAAATACGGACCAGCTCCGCTCCTGCGTAGCCTGTCGCTCCGATAATTCCGACTTTAATCATTTTGTAATTCCTTCTTTCCTTGTGACGCCTGCCACAATGTATGTACTTTAATAATATAGTACACCTTCCGCCGTCCGTAAATAGCAAATATTCACAAATTTATGTATATTTATACAGATTTATGTATATTTTTTCACTTGCGTATTCTCCTATTATGTTGTATATTGAGATTAGTTTGAAAAAAACATAAGAAAGGACAAAAGCTATGAAAGAAAAAGTTATTTTAGCTTACTCAGGCGGTCTTGATACTACCGCGATCATTCCTTGGTTAAAGGAGAATTATGGTTATGAAGTAATCTGCTGCTGCATCAACTGCGGACAGGGAGAAGAATTAGATGGCCTCGAAGAGAGAGCAAAATTATCCGGAGCAACCAAATTATACATCGAAGATATCGTTGATGAATTCTGCGACGATTATATCGTACCTTGTGTACAGGCAGGCGCTGTATACGAGCATAAATATCTGTTAGGTACTTCAATGGCTCGTCCTGGAATCGCAAAGAAGCTCGTTGAGATTGCAAGAAAAGAAAATGCAGTTGCAATCTGCCACGGTGCAACCGGTAAAGGAAACGACCAGATTCGTTTCGAGCTTGGTATTAAGGCTTTAGCTCCTGACATCAAGATCATCGCTCCTTGGCGTGATGACAAGTGGAAAATGGATTCCCGTGAATCTGAGATTGAATACTGTAAGGCACACGGAATCGATCTTCCATTCTCAACTGACCAGAGTTACAGCCGTGACCGTAACTTATGGCACATCAGCCATGAAGGACTCGAACTTGAGGATCCTGCATGTGAGCCAAACTATGATCACCTTCTTGTTCTTGGTGTATCTCCGGAGAAGGCTCCTGACGAACCGGAATATGTAACCATGACTTTTGAAAAAGGTGTTCCAAAGACGGTAAACGGAAAGGCTATGAAGGTTTCCGACATCATCCGTGAGCTCAACCGTCTCGGCGGTAAGCATGGAATCGGTATCATTGATATCGTTGAGAACCGTGTCGTAGGTATGAAGTCCCGTGGTGTCTATGAGACTCCTGGCGGAACAATCCTTATGGAAGCACATGATCAGCTTGAGGAGTTAGTTCTCGACCGTGAGACACTTGCAACCAAGAAGGATTTAGGTAACAAGCTTGCACAGGTTGTATACGAAGGAAAATGGTTTACTCCTCTTCGTGAAGCAATCCAGGCTTTCGTAGAGTCCACACAGGACGTTGTTACCGGTGAAGTTAAGTTCAAGTTATACAAGGGCAACATCATCAAAGCCGGAACAACTTCCCCATACTCACTGTACAGCGAGTCACTTGCAAGTTTCACAACCGGTGATCAGTATGACCACCACGATGCAGACGGATTCATCACACTCTTTGGTCTTCCACTGAAAGTTCGTGCAATGATGAAGCAGAACATCGAGAAAAATACAAAATAAATCTACATAAAACGATATAAGAGGCGATGATTCTCGAAGAATCATCGCCTCTTATCATTTTCATTATAATTTGTATGTGCGTCTTCTCTTTCCAACAGTTCACACGCCCAAATACATCACATCCGCTAGACCTGTCCGCCTCGCTGAAAGATCCGTCCCAAAGCATGAAGCTTCAGGAATCGATTCATTGTATCAACCACATGCCGGTTCGCAAGCAGATAGATTACACTGATACTCAGACAGATCAGCACAAACAAAGCAAACCATCCCCAATCCCCCAGATACTCATAGATTCCGGCAAACATTAAGATGTCACGAAGAATACGATGCAGCATATAGATTGGCATTGTCCGCTGTCCGATAAAGGATACTGCTGTCTTACCTCTCGGAACATAAAAAAGAATTGCCCATGAGATCACAAACGCCGCAATCATCAGCGTCAGTCTGACAAATGGTCCTTCCCACATATGATCCAGTTCATAGTAGGATATATTTTCATACACCATGCCAAGCTCATCATGCATTTTCTTTCCTGTCAGAAGAATTCCCGCACAGATCGATAGTGCAGCAGTTGTCACAATTTTCTTGTACTCCGGTCGAAGCGCCCGCTCTAAAAGCGGCTGCTCCATATAATACCCGAGGAAGAAAAACGGTCCGAACACAAGGATTCTCGACAGGCACAGGAAGTCACCGACATTCTTAAAGTATCCCGCGACAAGTGCCAATACAATATTGACCGCAATCACTGGAACCGGTTTTAAATTTCGCACAAACGGAATCATCAGATACCACACGATCATCGCAAACAGATACCACGGTGCTCCGCTTTGGCTGAAGAAATTAATCTCGCTGAAACTTCGGAATCCACTGATCGCATAGACCGCCTGAATTGCGATTACAAACAAAATGTATGCCTTGATCAGATACAGGATCTTCTTAAAATTAAATCTTCCATCCTTATAGATTCTCTTGGAAAAATATCCCGACACAAATACAAAAAGCGGCATATGAAACACATAGATCAGCCGCTTGATGAGCACCAGGATTCCTTCTTCATGAATCGGAAGAAGGAAATGCCCAAGTACTACAAAAAATATTAATACTGCTTTAATATTATCAAAAAAATAATCTCTCTCTGCCTTCATGTTACTTACTTCTTATGCATATAGATTTCCTCAAACTGTGTGACTTCCATCGGTTTTGCAAAATAATATCCCTGGAAGATATCGCAGCTTATGGATTTTAAGAACTCAAGCTGATCGCTCGTCTCGACCCCCTCAACGATTGTCTCCATCCCCAGTTCCTGTGCAAGAGAAATGATCGTGCGAAGAATTTTTCTGCTTCGTTCCACCTCTGTCGTCTTGCGTAAAAATACCATATCCACTTTCAGTACATTGACATGAATCTCCTTTAACATGTTGAGGGAAGAATATCCGCTTCCAAAATCATCCATCTCAACAATAAATCCGTATGCCTGCAGGCGTTCAATGATCTTGATTCTCTGCTCAACGTCCGTCATTACGGATGTCTCCGTAATCTCGAGATGCAGTCTCTTCGGATCAATCCCATATGTCTCGACCAGACTCGTAAAGGTATCATAGATATCCACAAAATAGAAATCCTTCGGCGATATATTCACCGACAAATACATATCCTCTCTGCCCTCAGACGTCCATTCTTTCAGTTTCAGGCAGGCCAATTCCCAAACATAACGATCAAGTCTTACGATTGCTCCATTTTTCTCGAGAATATCAATGAATGCAGCTGGTGGAAGATATCCCTTCTTCGGATGAATCCAACGCACCAGTGCCTCTGCACCATGTGACTCTCCGTCACCGTTTACCTGTGCCTGCAGATAAATCTGGAACTGACCGGAGGCAATCGCCTCATCAAGCTCTCCCATAATCTCCTGCTCATTTAACAAACTCTGGCGCAGTTCCTCATCATAGTATGCCAGACGCTTCTGATAATTTCCTTTGATCGTTGCGATCGCCATCTTGGCACGGTCATACATGCCGGATATTGGCAGATCTTTCTGTATAATTTCATATACTCCAAGATAGAGGCGAATCGGATATTCCATATTCTTCTCAATATAGACCTTCGTCTGCGGAACCGTCTGGAAATACTCCTCCTCGTAATCCGATTTCTTCATCAGCAGAGCAAAACCATCATTGTCAATTCTTCCGTAGATCTGATCCTGTTTGCATAATTTATGTAAGGCTTTTGCAATGCGTATCAGGACTTTGTCACCACTCTCCCTGCCAAATACGTCATTCACCATCTTAAAGTCACCGATGTCCGAACAGATAAGTAAAAACTCTTCCTCTGGCTGCTCATCCAGCCTTTTACGCACTTTCTCGTAAAAATATTCTTTGTTATACAGCCCCGTCAGCGAATCATGTGAAGCGCGGTAGCGCTCCGCCTGCAGATCATTCACTTCCTTGGTGCGATCCTTGATATCAACAAACGAACCGATTTCTGCACCATCTTCGTCGAGAAGCCTCTTAAAGAAAATGCGAAGATACAGTGTTTTACCATTCACCTTTACAACCGTGTCCCTGCCGTTCTCATCGGAATGTTTATTCATTTCTTTCTGATACCAGATTTCATATGCCCTCTCCGGTTCCAAACGGAAATCCTCGTCAAGAAATTCGATTGCACTCTCATTTACCCGAATACAGTTGCCGTCCATATCAAACAACAACACACCATCCATCATGTCATGGACAACCATAGAAAAAAGTCTGTCCACAAGTCGTCCCTTCGGAATATAAACGACAGACACATAATAAACTAAAATTCCGCCAACCGAGAAACCTATGATCGATATGTCAATGATTCCGCCAAAAAATAAATAAAGAGTATCCGCCAGTCCAACCAGAACAAGAATGACCAGAATCGAAATATACTTAACCCGATAAATCCGCGGTGTCTTCGCAATCTTGACAGCAAGACTTATGATTGCCAGCGCAATCAGAAGGTTCATAATCCCAAGATGGATATAATACGGCAGCTTGTAATCCAGCTGATAAAATACCTCCCCATCACCGAGAAGAATCTCCCTCGCCACAAAAGCATGATGGGTAAAGAAATTACACACCATCGATACAGAATCCGCAAATAACAAAGTTCCAAAAATATAAGGACCATGCTTCATCAGATTCTCACTGTTCGTATACTCCATCACAAATGCCATCATGTAGTACATAACCCAGTTCATTCCCACGCAAAAAACACTGTATGCAAGCATGCAGACAGTTTCAGACGGCGAGACAATGACAACAATATTGGCAAGCGTTGCAACGACAGCAGTAATTAATACTCTGCGCAGCGTCTTTGCTGTGTTCTTCTGACTCATATATGATTTTTTAATTGTATAAATAAGTACGAGCAGTGTTACAAGAAAAGCTCCGAAATAAACAAATCTCACTTCATCACTCCTTCATGGAACTATTATATCAACTTTAACAACATCTGTCTATTGTTAACTTTTCCATATTTTCTATGCAGTTGTACACTTTTAAAGCAATATCACTCAAACGGTTGCGAGTTTCTGATCAGCCGACATCCCAATCCTCTCCCGGAGAAAGGACAAAATGATTCTTGTCAAAGGTAAGCATGCCCTCATCCCGCATCTTTCCAAGCTCCTTTGAGAGTGCACTCCGATCAAGATTCAGATAATCCGCCATCTGCTGCCTCGTAAAAGGAACATCAAACGAAAGACCTCCTGCCTGCACCTGCTGCTGGGCAAAATACGTGGCAAGTCTTGCCCGGATTGTCTTCGGGGTCGTGCAGAATATCCGGTTCGAAAGCGTGATATTCTTGTGTGAAGTCATCGCAAGCATGCTGCGCAGTAATTTACTCTGCCATGTTTTACCGGCATTCGCCGGATCCAAAACAATTGCAGTATTTAAAAAGAATACCTTCGTCTTCTCCGTTGCGATTGCATCGACCATCATCGCTGTCTGACTTAAGGCATAGGACTCCGCGAACACCTGTCCCGGCATGATCTTACTTAGGATGCTGCAGTTTCCCCACAAGTCGTTACTCTCAATCAGGACACTTCCGGACTCCACGATACCAATCTCCCGGATCATCTCCCCCGCATGAAAGATTACCTCATTTTTTTCAAAGATCTGCTCGCTCGTTGCTGCTGTCTGTTCGATAGACGCAAGTTCCTCTTCCGTCAGATTCTGTAACAATGGAATTCTTTTCTTGTCCATAATCCCTCTTTTCGTTGTTATAACAACCGCTTTTCTATTGTCATTTTACTATACTGTGGATACAGTGTCAAAGAACACGAACTATTCTGATATGAAATTAAGCAAAAGGAGATTTTATAATATGAAACGACAGATTATCGAAATTGATGAGACAAAATGTAATGGATGTGGTGCCTGCGCCAATGCATGCCACGAAGGCGCGATTGGCATGGTGGATGGCAAAGCCAGACTGCTCCGCGACGATTACTGCGACGGATTCGGAGATTGTCTTCCAACTTGTCCGACCGGAGCCATCACATTCGTAGAACGGGAAGCTGCCGCATATGATGAGGATGCTGTCCTTAAAAACAAGCAGCTCAAAGCAGCATCACATTCCGGATGTCCGGGCACGCGTATGAAGACTTTAAGCCACGCTTCTGAAGGAAACACTGCACCGGCAGAGCGTATGACATCCGCACTCGCCCAGTGGCCATGCCAGATCAAGCTGGCCCCGATCAATGCGCCTTTCTATGAGAACGCCAGGCTTCTGATTGCCGCAGACTGTACCGCTTATGCCTATGCGAATATGCATCAGGATTTCATGCGTGGTCACGTCACACTCATCGGCTGCCCGAAATTGGATGCCGTCGATTACCGTGAGAAGCTGACTGCGATCATCCGTGAAAACAATATCGAGGAAGTAACGATCGTGCGCATGGAAGTTCCCTGCTGCGGCGGTCTTGAACAGGCTGCCCGCACCGCCTTACAGAATTCCGGCAAGTTTCTTCCGTGGCACGTTGTCACTATCTCTGTTGACGGCAACATTCTAAACTAAATCAAAACAAGGTTACTTTCTCTTTCCAAAGAGAGAGAAGCCCTTCTTTTCATAAGGCTCCTGCGCAACCGATACGGCAGTGTATCCGGTTGCGTTTATGGCAGCCTTTAATTTTTCTTCATCTAACGCATTTTCCGAGATGATCTCGGTCTTCTTCTTCGAGTGCGAAGATGTCACCTTCTTGATACTACCTTCAAAAGCACGTCTGACAGCCTCATTGACATGACTCTCACACATACCACACATCATACCGTCTACGTTGACTGTTGTCTTAACCATCTTATATTCCTCCTGTCGGTCAATCTCTCTTATATTATCCCATTCCGACAATCGCCTTATCATCGATCGGGATAGTTGGATCATACACCCGCAAGTGTTTCTGAGACAATAGAAAACAGTCATTGTTATTGATAGAAATCTTCATTAAAGTATTTTGCTTTTACAAAAATGTCAATGTGCCGACAGCCGGTACTCCTTCGGTGTCATTCCCTTCATTTTCTTAAACACTTTTGAAAAGTACTTTTCATCGTTGAAACCTACTTTATATGCGACCTCGTAATTTTTGAGCTGGTGCTGTTCTAAGTAGCAGCATGCGCGATCGACCCGCACCTGATTCAGAAAATCCACGAAGCCGCAACCAATATTCTGATTCATCAGTGTGGAGAGATATCCGGTAGAAATCCGAAGATGCTCCGCGACCTCTGTCAGAGACAGATCCTTCGCATAGTTCTCCTGTATATACTCCGTTGCCTCACGCACAAGCGGATTGGAGGCATTCGTCTCTTCCTGATCCGCATCCTCTTCCTTTCCGATAAAGCGGTCCGCCAGTTCATTTAATGTACTTAAAATATCTGCCGCACGCACCGGTTTGAGCAGATAATCCTTCGCACCGAATTTTACAGCCTGCTGCGCGTACGCAAACGCATCATAACCACTCAGAATCACAGTAACCGGCTCAAGTCCAGCTTTCTCCACTTCCTTCATGACATCCAGCCCCGTCTTGACCGGCATCTGCACGTCCAGAAGAAGCATATCCGGCTGATAACGAAGTATCAGGTCAATTGCTTCCTGTCCGTTTTCCGCCTCATAGATCTTCGCAAAACGATCCGTATGAAGCTGCAGATATTTGGCAACACCTTTGCGGATCATATCCTCATCGTCCGCAATCAATAATTTAAGTGGCAATTAAATCCCCCTCCTCATAAGGAATCTCTAAGATTACTGTCGTACCCTTTCCGACATCACTTCGAATATCAAGCAGGAAATCCTCATGATATTTCAGTTGTAATCGTTCCCTGATATTTTTAATCGCGTATCTTCCGATTCTCACTTTGGAATAATTGGAAGGCTCGCTCTCCCACAATGCTGCTAATTGTTCCTTGTTCATACCGATTCCGGTATCTTTGATTTCAAAATGTACGGTGTCTCCCCGTTTCTCCGCTGTCACGGTAAGCAGACATGCCGAGCTGACATTTTCAAAGCCATGCACGATCGCATTTTCCACAAAAGGCTGTAAGATCAGCTTCGGAATCCTTACCTTCGCGACCTCCGGTGCAATGTTGATCTCATAGTTGATCTTCCGCGGGAAACGCATCTTTTGGATCTGCAGATAATGCGTAACCAAATCGGTCTCCTGCTCGATCGTTACCACACTCTTTCCCTGGTTTAAGACAAGGCGGAACAGCTGGGACAGATCGAGGATGCTCTCTGCGATCTCATCGTTTCCGGCTTCCGTTGCCTGCCAATACAAAGAATCCAGCGTATTATACAGAAAATGAGGATTGATCTGTGCCTGCAGCGCCGCAAGCTCACTCTCCTTCTCAGAAAGCGTAATGACATAATTCTCATCGATCAGCTTCTTGATATCGCCGACCATCTTGTTGAAGCAGCGTGCAACCTCTCCGATCTCATCCTCCGTTGTCACTTCCACCTGCTGGTCAAAATCTCCCTCCGAAAAATGCGTGATTGCATTGCTTACCTGTCTGAGTGGCTTGGTCACAAGATTTGAGATAATGATCAGAAGAGGAAACATGCCGAGTAAAACTCCCAGCAAAAGTAGAAGCGGCATGTTGGCAATACTCATGATCTGCACCTTTAAATCCTTTTTCGGCACCATCTTACAGACAATGGTTCCATTGCGCACAAGCTGTGTGCACACAATGTCGTATTTATTGTATTCAAAATGCGTATCACGCTCTCTGTAATCTGCCTGTAAGAACGCCTTCTGCAACAGGTATTCCTCAATTGTTTCATCCACCGGTCCCGCTGTCACAAGCTCTCCCTCGTTTGGATCAAGCACGATGACCGACTCGTTGCCTTTGACCATCGTCTCGCAGATTCCTTTAAATTTGTCCTTGCTGACTCCGATCACGATATAGCCCAGCGTTTTCTTTTTCGATAAATCAAAAATTTCGCGATAAAGAACAACTTTTTCAGAACGGTTCGTCAGGTAGGTATCTCCGCCTCCCTCATCCACGCTCCGCCATATTGTTCCGGTCTTACTCGCGATCGTTTCCTGATAGATATCAGTACTTTTTACATCTTCAATCGTCGAAAGATATACACTTCCATCCATGCCTCTTAAATACGGACGGATTCCATTCTCCGGATAGATTGCGATCGTCTTGATCTCGCCTCTCAAAGAGATCATATCCTGCACAACCCCCATCGGTGCATCCTCCTGCCACAGACGGGCATTCGCATTTAATTGATCTACATCCTGCGCAACCAGCAGATCCCTGATCTGCTGGTTGATGCAAATGTATGTCGTATAGTCCTTGATATCAGATTGCAATAAATTAATGCTTTCGGCAAGTGACACGACACTGGCTTTATTATCGATCAGTTGTTCCTCGGTAACCGACTTGTAATTGTGCAGAAGCATTCCGACACAGATTACAAGCAAAACAGGTGTAATGATTGCATAACCATAGAAGATCAGTTTCATCTTCACACTTAATCGATTGACCCATTTCTTTATCTTTTTTATCATTAGCCTTTGACTGCTCCCATCGCAACACCCTTGGTGATGTGCTTGTTCAAAATAATGTATACGATAACTGCCGGTGCCGCGGTCAGTGCCATGACTGCGAACTGCACTGCATAGTTCGATGAATACTCACCGGTGAACTCAAGTACCGAGAACGGAAGTGTCTTCCACTTGTCGGAGCTTAAGTATGTACTTGCCATCATGAATTCGTTCCAGTTATTTAAGAAGGTCATGATTGCTACCGTTGCGATCGATGATTTCAACATCGGTGTAATGATCTGGAAGATGATACGGTAGATGCCGCATCCATCCATGACGGCTGCCTCCTCAAGTTCCACCGGGATCGACTCCATAAAGCTTGTCATAAGGAACAATCCCTGTGGGAGTGAGAAAGCGACATATGGGATCAAAAGTGCCCAGATCGTATCAGTTAATCCAAGCTGACTGTAAATCTTGTAGTTTGGAAGAAGGGTTGCATGGATTGGAATCATCAGTCCCATCAGAAGCAGCGTCTTCACAAACATGCTGAGCTTCCACTTCATTCTGCGGCATGCAAAAGCCGACATAATGGATACAACGATAACAAGTAATACCGCAAGTCCGTTGATCAGTACACTGTTCTTTAAATACCATAAGAAGTTACCATCCACAAACGCTTTCACGTAATTGTCCCACTGGATCTTCTTTGGAATAATTAAAAGTCCGTTTGTAAACATCTCCGAGCTGCTTGCTAATGAGAAATCCAACAGCCAGATAAGTGGAAATATCTGAATCACTGCTACAATAATCAGTACGATCCACAGGATCGGTTTCGTAATCTTTTTTCTTTTTGCCTTTGCTCCTACCTGTTCCATTATGCTGCCCCCTTTACTTTTGCTCTGACTTTACGTGGTTCACGCTCTGCAAATACTTTGTCAAGAAGAACGGTAACGATCAGACATACGATGATAAAGATGACACCGATTGCATTGCCGTATCCGTATTTATACGCCTTGAACGCCTGCTGGTATAAATAGTTTGCCGTAAACTGTGTGCTGTTGCCCGGTCCGCCGTTCGTCAACAGATATACCGTTTCCATCTGTTTCAATGCGGAGATGACGGCCATCGTAACATTCACCTGAATGACCGGCTTCATCAGAGGAAGCGTGATCTTGATGAAGGTCTGTACCTGATTTGCGCCATCGATGGCGGCTGCCTCATAGAGAACCGGATCGATATTCTTGATTCCGGTGTAGTAGATCAACATGCCCCATCCAAATCCATGCCAGATCAGTACAATCAGTACTGCCCAGATTGCAGTGTCATTGCTGAACCAGTTGATTTCGCCTTTGCCGCCAAACGCCTTAATGAGATTGTTGAGCAAACCGAAATCCGGGTTGTAGATGAATTTCCACAAGTATGCGATGACCGCTACGGAAATAACGTTTGGAATAAAGTAAACGCAACGGAAAAAGCTTTCTCCTTTTCCTCCGAGCTTGTCGAGTACGGCTGCTACGATCATGGCAAGCGGATGCTGTACACAGATAAATCCGATTGCAAGGAGCAGTGAGTTGCGAAGCGACAATCCGAATGCCTTGTCATGGAACAACGCTTTGTAATTGTCAAACCCTATAAAATGGTACGATCCCATTCCGGAGTAATCCGTGAATCCATAGTAGACACTCAGACAGATCGGTGCGAAGATTGCAAAGAAGAACAGCAGCAATCCCGGCAGGACCAGGCTGAGAATCACCCACTTATTACTGTATAGTTTTTTCATATGTCCTTTACCTCCCTAACATTTTCTTTGTTATAGGCAAATTATAGCAATGCCAAAAGGCGCATTACAGATACCAAATTTATAAAAAGGTGTAATATTTTCACATCTAAAAAAGGGCATTATTTTCTTTTCTCCTCGTCCCCAAAATCCGTAAAAACATGCATCATAAGCTGCTTCCATAAACAAAAACGGAGCCGCCTGGCAAGCGGCTCCGCGTCCCTTTCGGGATAGGGTTAATATGAGAAAAAATTTGTGAAAAAGGGAACGTAAGTTAATTAGTTGCAGGCAGCTCCGATTGTAGATAAGAAGTCATCAACACTCAGGCTTCCATTGGATACACTCTGGATCTCACTCTCAATACTGGTCTTGAAAGCAGATGGTCCACAGTCGTTGATTGGTGTTCCTGATACACTTGTTGCGTTGTTGACAGCGTCTACGATCTGCATCTGTAAGTCGGTCTCATTACCAGTCATGTATGCACTCTGATCCTGTGCAGACATTCCAACACCATTCTCCCAGCCATACTTGGAAAGCTTATCCGGCTGATACATATAATTTAAGAATTTGATTGCCTCGTCCTTATGCTCAGATGTTGCAGATACGCCGTATCCACCACCATTCCAAGCTGCGATATCCGTTGCTGTGCCCTTGCCACCAGATACAACAGGCATTGTGAACATACGGATGTTCTCTCTGATCTCCGGATCAATGTCCTCATTTAATGCCATGGAAGAATCCCAGCTTCCCATGTAATACATTGCAGACTGTCCGTTGATGAACAGGTTCTGTGCTGTTGCATAATCCTGTGAATCATAACCATTCTGGAATAATCCGGAATCTGCAGTCTTCTTTAATAACTCGGTTGCCTGTACCAGACTTGGATCTGTAAAGTCTCCGGTTGATACTGCGTTGCTTACGATCGATGAATAATCGGATCCGGCGATCTTATAAAGAAGATCGGACAGATATACTGCCATCGGCCATCCGTCTCCACCGTCCATTGCTACTGGCGTCATTCCAGCATCTTTGATCGTCTTACCAAGATCTAACAGTTCATCATAAGTGGTCGGTACTTCCCATCCATTGTCATCAAACATCTTCTGATTGTAGTAGAATACTGCAACGTCCGTATTTCTTGGAAGTCCGTAGAGCTTTCCGTCTTTCTTAAATCCTTCAAGCGATCCGGAAATAAATCCGTAATCTGCATAATCTGCTTCGTTTAATTCTGCAAGTACTCCAGCATCCAATACTTCGTCAAGGAATGCCGGCTGTCCCCAGATACTTACAATATCTGGAAGTCCGTCCATGGAGTATGCCTTAAATTTTGTCTTGTATGCTTCCTCATCCAAAGACTCAACCTCGATCTTGACATTTGGATTTTCCTGCATGTACTCATCAATGATGGTCTGCTCTACAAGTCCCTGTCCATTCTTGCGATCGGTCAGGTTGGAAAATACCTTAAGTGTGATCTCTTCCCCATCAGAACCACTCTCATCGGTTGTGCCTGATGCAGCCTGTGAACCTCCGTCGGTCTTGCTGTCTGTTTTGCTTCCGCATCCGGCGAACATGGTCGCTGCCATCGCTGCAGTCAGTAATACTGATACGATTTTCTTCTTCATCCTAAATACCTCCACAATTTTGATTTCAAAACAACTCGTGTTTCATTTGATGGTTGTATTCTAGCATCGGGAGAGCATCAAAAAAAGTTACTAAAATTCCAAAAAAGTGTAATATTTTCAGGTGCTCCGATTATCCTACTCCTTTTCTGAAAATATTACACTTTTGCAATTCTTTCGTTATAAAATAGAATGTAATTGTTCTGTAGCTTTACGTATTTCTTCTGCATCGGTCCGATAGATTTCAAATTCACTCATACCTTCGATTCCCATATGCACCCGCTCATTGCGATACCGCATTCCGCTTGGCAGCACCTTCTTTCCGGACATGTGAAAGGCATGTGCCGTTGTCTCCTTCGCAAGCTGCACGATATTGCCGGAATTGACTCCTGCCCCGACCATAACCGTTACCGCTTCTTTTTCGCCAAGCTTCACAAGCTCGTAAAGCAATTCTCTTCCTGCATATGCATCTGCTTCCTGCCCCGATGTCAGAATTGTGTCCACTCCAAGCATCTTTGCCGTCCTCATCGTAACGATTGGGTCCGCACACACGTCAAAAGCCCTATGGAACGTGATTCTGCATCCATCTGCCGATTCGATCATGCCTCTCATCTGCGCCTCATTCAGCGTTCCGTCTGCATTCAGGCTTCCAATCACAACTCCATCTGCACCTTCTTTCGAAAAATGCCTGATATCATATATCATTTGTTCATACTCATAATCCGTATATAAGAAATCTCCAAATCTCGGCCGGATCAATGTTCGAATCGGAAGTCCCGTTTCTCTCTTTACCTCGTCAAAGAGTGCATACCCCGGTGTTGTCCCTCCAATCACAAGATTTGCGCACAATTCGAGGCGCGTTGCCCCGCCTGCCCTGGCAGCAAGTGCCGATTCCACGCTGTCTACACAGACTTCCAAAATATAATCCTTCATACTTTTCCTCCCAAATCACTACACCTTCCTATAAAAAAGTGAATTGCAACTTCTCCTAAGTGATGTTATCCTAATCTCCATAAGTATTGTACAATTACGAAACTCCTGTGGTGGCTTGCTCCGGTGGGGGAGTTTCGCAATCCGCTACTATAAGTAATATAATAAGGAGTATCCAAACATGTTTCAACTACTACTTGCAATCATTTATCTAGCTTTTATCAGTCTGGGACTTCCAGATGCCTTACTTGGTTCTGCGTGGCCGGTCATGTATCAGGAATTTTCTGTTCCGGTCTCCTATATGGGAATTATCTCGATGCTCATCGCAGCCGGAACGGTCGTCTCAAGCCTTATGAGCGACCGCCTCACCAAGAAGCTTGGAACCGGCAAGGTGACCGTACTCAGTGTGCTTCTTACCGCGATCGCACTCTTTGGCTTCTCCATCAGCAGTTCCATGTGGATGCTCTGTCTGTGGGCAATTCCTTATGGACTCGGTGCTGGAAGCGTCGATGCCGCACTCAATAATTATGTTGCCTTGCATTATGCCAGCCGCCATATGAGCTGGCTGCACTGCATGTGGGGTGTCGGTGCCTCCGTTGGTCCGTCCATTATGGGCTTTGCCCTCTCACACGGACAGACCTGGAATGCCGGATACCGCTATATCGCAATCCTTCAGATTGTGCTGACGATCGTTATCTTTGCAAGTCTTCCACTTTGGAAGAAATCCCCGACCGATTCCGGTGAGAGCGATGCAGATACCGGAAAGGTATTATCTCTACGCGAGATCATCCGTCTCGCCGGAGCCAAAGAGATCATGATTGCCTTCTTCTGCTATAGCGTCATCGAGCAGACAACCGGACAGTGGGGAAGCAGCTATCTCGTATTGCACAAAGGCTTGTCGGAAGATACTGCCGCAACCTTCGCCGGACTTTTCTACATAGGCATCACCATCGGACGTGCACTCAGTGGTTTCATTACCATGAAGTTAAATGATACACAGATGATCCGCCTCGGCGAAGCGATTGTGCTGCTTGGCTGCATCGCACTCATCCTTCCGCTCGGACCAACGGTATCCTTATGCGGTTTTATCTTAGTCGGACTCGGATGCGCACCGATGTACCCAAGCATCATCCACTCGACACCTGCCAACTTCGGTGCAGATAAGTCACAAGCCGTCATCGGTGTGCAGATGGCAGCAGCATATGTCGGAACAACCCTGATGCCTCCGCTTTTTGGAATTATCGCAAACAATATCAGCATCGCACTTCTACCGGTGTATGTGTTTGCCGCGCTGCTTCTCATGTTCGTGATGTATGAGCGCGTCGTCAAGAAGTGCTCAAATTAAAGTTTGCCGCGCTCAGATTTGATTCAAACGGGCGATACCGGATTATATATAATCTACGAAAATTAGCAATAATTTTGTCTATAACGATGGGCTTTGAACGATTTCAATGACAAGGTTTTTCAGGAGTTACGGTATCGAACCATACGTTTATTTTGTTCAGGAAAATTTGC
>UQRC01000016.1 GCA_900543445.1 uncultured Lachnobacterium sp.
CGAACGAAAGAGGTTGTACTTCTCAATCGGGCCCGACCGGAAGAGGGCATTTTTATAGCGGAGAGTCCGAAGGTCATTGAGCGTGCATTAGACAGTGGCTGTGAGCCGATTTCGATTCTAATGGAAGAACGTCATATAGAAGGCGAAGGAAAGCCTGTATTGGAGCGGTGTAAGGACATTCCAGTCTATACCGCAGAATTTGATGTGTTAAAAGAACTGACCGGTTTTCCACTGACGCGCGGCATGCTTTGTGCAATGCACCGCCCGGCACTTCCAAGTGTGCAGCAGGTGTGTGAACATGCAACCCGTATCGCAATCCTTGAGGATGTCGTTAATCCGACGAACGTGGGGGCAATCTTCCGGTCTGCAGCAGCGCTTGGCATGGACGCCGTATTGCTGACGCCAGCCTGCAGCGATCCACTTTATCGACGTGCAATCCGTGTCAGTATGGGGACAGTATTCCAGATTCCATGGACTTACGTGGATAAACATACGAAGTGGCCAGAGGAAGGAATGAAGATATTGCGTGAATTAGGATTTAAGACAGCTGCATTTGCATTAAAAGATGATTCGGTCAGTATCGATGATCCGCAGCTGATGAACGAGGAGAAGCTGGCGATCCTGCTCGGCACCGAAGGGGATGGTCTTGCCACAGAGACGATCGCAGACTGCGACTATACTGTGAAGATTCCGATGTCCCACGGAGTCGATTCGCTCAATGTCGCAGCTGCCAGCGCCGTAGCATTCTGGCAGCTGGGTAATCATACTTAAAGAAGACGAAAGCCCTATCCGATATCACGGGTAAAGTGAAAACCGGATAGGGCTTTTTATGCACATAAGAATCAGACTTTGATAATACCAAGTGCTTCCGATACTGCAAAAAGCAGAATTAATAACAGGCACACCGGTGCCACATATTTGAGCATTGCAACGATCGGCAGTCCGGATCCAATCTTCCACAATGGGAAAAGCTGGATCAGTGTACCGATTCCGGCAATGATCATTGCACTCTGGATCAGCATGGCACTTTGGGCGGAGGAAAGTCCGCTGGCACCTGCCACGATCAGAATCGGTCAAAATACAATCGTTTTTTGCAACTGTAACAATTTCAAACAAATATTGCCATGCTCTGCAATACAAATTTTGGGGGTCGTTCATTATAATGAGATTAGAACAAAAAAAGACAAGTACAAGGGGTGTTTTATATGCAATATGGACATTTTGATAATGAAAAAAGAGAATATGTCATTGACCGCGTAGATTTACCGGTTTCATGGACGAATTACCTTGGCGTTAAGGATATGTGTGTTGTTGTCAACCATACGGCAGGTGGCTACATGTTCTACCAGACACCAGAATATCACAGAGTCACGCGTTTTCGGGGTAATGCGGTTCCGATGGACCGTCCGGGACATTATGTATATATCAGAGATAATGAGGATGACGATTATTGGAGTATTTCCTGGCAGCCGGTAGGAAAGCCTCTTGATCAGGCAAAATACACTTGCAGACACGGAATGAGTTATTCCGTTTATGAATGCAATTACAAGGGAATTCAGGCAAGCCAGACACTCGTTGTTCCGATGAATGATCCGGTTGAGTTATGGGATGTCCGATTGAAGAACACAACCGATAAAGAACGCAGATTATCGCTTTTTTCTTACTGTGAATTCTCGTTCCATCACATTATGATCGATAATCAGAATTTCCAGATGAGTTTGTATTGTGCGGGATCTTCTTATGAGGATGGCATTATTGAACATGACCTGTTCTATGAAGAGTTTGGATTCCAGTATTTTACTGCAAACTTTACACCGGACGGATATGACTGCCTGCGCGATAAATTTCTTGGATCGTATCGTACTGAGGACAATCCGATTGCGGTTGAGACCGGAAAATGCAGCGGTTCTCACGAGCTTGGCAATAATCACTGCGGAAGCTTACAGAAGGATATCGTTCTTGCTCCGGGAGAGGAAATCCGCGTGGTATTTATGCTTGGAGAGGGCAACCGCGAAGAGGGAAGAAAGATTCGTGAGAAATATTCCGACATGAAGAATGTGGATGCTGCTTACGATGAACTTGCCGCATACTGGAATGAGAAGTTCTCCAGACTGCAGATCAAGACGCCGAACGAGGGAATGAACACACTGATCAATACATGGAATCTGTATCAGTCGGAAGTTAATGTTATGTTTTCAAGATTTGCTTCCTTTATTGAGGTCGGCGGACGTGTGGGACTCGGATATCGTGACACGGCACAGGATGCGATGACGATTCCGCATTCCAACCCTGAGAAGTGTAAGCAGAGAATCGTGGAGCTGCTTCGCGGACTGACTACCATGGGATATGGATTGCATCTGTTCCAGCCGGAATGGTTTGAGCCGGATGATGGCAAGGAGAAGAAGAAACCATTTAAGTCCCCTACCGTGATCCCTTCCGCAAACAAGGCGGACATTGTGCACGGTATTGATGATGCATGTTCGGATGATGCATTATGGCTGGTTCCTTCTATTATTGAATACATCAAGGAGACCGGGGAATACGATTTCGCGGATCAGGTTGTTACCTATGCAGACGGCGGAGAAGGTACGGTGTATGAACATATGATGCATATCCTTGATTTCTCGGCGGAGCAGGTAGGCGCGACTGGAATCTGCAAGGGACTCCGTGCAGACTGGAATGACTGTCTGAACCTCGGCGGAGGAGAGAGCGCGTTAGTATCCTTCCTTCACTATTGGGCAATCAGCAATTTCCTGAAGCTGGCAGAATATCTTGGACGTGATGAGGATGTGAAGAAATATTCTGCGATGCGTGACAAAGTATATAAGGTATGTAACGAAGAACTTTGGGATAAGGAATGGTTCATCCGTGGGGTGACCAGGAATGGTAAGAAGATCGGTACTTCCGAGGATAAGGAAGGTAAAGTACATCTTGAATCGAATGCCTGGGCTGTCCTTTCCGGAGCAGCAGATCCGGAGAAAGGAAAGAAGGCAATGGATTCCGTAGACAAATATCTGTTTACGGAATATGGAATCATGCTGAATGCTCCGTCTTATACGGTTCCGGATGATGATATCGGATTTGTCACCCGTGTATATCCGGGCGTCAAGGAGAACGGATCCATTTTCTCGCATCCGAATCCATGGGCATGGGCAGCAGAGTGTGTGTTGGGCCGGGGAGATCGTGCAATGAAATTCTATAATGCGCTGTGTCCTTATTATCAGAATGACAAGATTGAGATCCGTGAGTCGGAGCCGTATTCTTACTGCCAGTTTATTATGGGCAAGGATCATACCGCATTCGGCCGCGCACGTCATCCGTTTATGACCGGAAGCGGTGGCTGGGCTTATTTCTCGGCAACCAGATATATGCTCGGAATTCGTCCGGATTTTGATGAACTTCACATTGACCCATGTATTCCGGCAGATTGGAAGGAGTTTTCCGCTGTCCGTAAGTGGAGAGGTGCCGAGTTTGACATTGAAGTTGTGAATCCGGATGGCGTCATGAAGGGGGTAAAGGAAATCGATCTTGATGATGTGAAGGTAGAACGCATTCCGGTACAGGAAGCAGGTACGTGTCACAAAGTGAAGATCGTTATGGGATAATTCATCCGATGCTATGTTGATATAATGAGGCGTCTGCCGGATGATGATAAAACGGTGGACGCCCCCAACAAACGAAAGGAGCAATCAGTATGATTAAATTTGGAACCGGCGGCTGGAGAGCAGTCATAGGAGATGATTTTACCAAGGCGAACATTCAGCTTTTGGCGCAGGGATTAGTAAATAAGATGAAAAGTGAAGGTGTTGCGGAGCAGGGAATCGTCATGGGATATGACCGAAGATTCCTTTCCAAGGAAGCGATGCAGTGGTCTGCACAGGTATTTGCAGCGAACCATATTAGGGCATCTTTGATCAATAAATCATCACCGACGCCACTTGTCATGTTCTATGTTATGAAGCATGAACTTCCATATGGAATGATGATTACCGCAAGCCACAATCCGGCTATCTACAATGGTATTAAAGTATTTACTGCAGGCGGACGTGATGCGGACGAGATTCAGACGAAGGACATTGAAGATTATATTTCTGACATTAAACCGGAAGAAGTTAAGGAAGTAACTTATGATGAAGGCAAAGCATCCGGATATATTGAAGAGATTTATCCTCTGAATGAGTATCTGGACAACATTATCGCATCGGTTGATATGCAGGCAATCCGTAATGCAGGACTCAAAGTTGCGGTTGATCCGATGTATGGTGTCAGTGAGACTTCCATCAAGACGATTCTTCTGACCGCACGATGCGAGGTATCCACCATTCATGAGCGTCATGATACGTTATTCGGTGGTAAGCTTCCGGCTCCATCCGCATCGACATTACATGCTTTGCAGAACTTTGTAGTGGAGAAGGGATATGATATCGGTATCGCAACGGACGGTGATGCGGATCGTATCGGTGTCATTGATGATAAGGGTAATTTCCTTCATCCGAATGATATCCTCGTTCTGTTGTATTACTACCTTGTAAAATTCAAGGGTTGGCATGGTGCAGTCGTGCGTAATATTGCGACGACCCATATGTTAGATAAAGTTGCTGCGAGGTTTGGTGAGACCTGTTATGAGGTGCCGGTAGGATTTAAGTATATTTCAGCAAAGATGACAGAGACTGGTGCAATCATCGGAGGAGAGTCTTCAGGAGGTTTGACGGTACATGGTCACATCAATGGCAAGGACGGTGTCTATGCAGCAGCCCTTCTCGTTGAGATGATTGCAGTGACTGGAAAGAAGCTTTCTGAGATTATGCAGGATATTCATGATGAGTGTGGAGAAATCCATATGGAGGAACGTGACTATAAGTTCACGATCGAGAAGAAGCAGGCAATGCAAAAGACCTTGATGGAGGATAAGCTTCTTCCGGATCTTCCGTTTGAGATCGATCATATTTCTTATCTTGACGGAAGCAAAGTATATTTCAAGAACGGCGGTTGGGTGATCGCCCGTTTCTCAGGAACTGAGCCTCTGCTTCGCATTTTCTGTGAAATGCCGGATGCAGCAGACGCAGCTCATATCTGTGAGATTTATGAAAAATTCTTAGATTTAAAGAGATAACTGTTATATAAATTGAAAAAGCTACCTGTTATTCCAACTCCTCCCTTATGGAATGCCGGGTAGCTTTTTCAGTGGAAACCATGGTATACTGAAAAATATTAACGGTTTACGAGAGGAAAAAGCATGGATAAAAAGGGTGAAGAGAAAAAGAGTTTTCTGGAAGGGTTTAAGAGACCGAATTCGTTAAAGCGAAAACTCCTTATATTTATGATTTTATGCTGGGGTGTTCCAATCCTGGTATTTTTTACATTTACGACGATTTCTTATCGCGACGGGATCGTGGAGAAAGCAGAAGGTATTATGGAGGATGAGCTTGAGAGTGCGGCTTCTTTTGTGTCCATCCGTATCGATGATGCAATCTCGTTCTGCCAGAGACCTTCTTATGAGCAGACATGGGAGGAAGCCTGGAGAAAATTCGTGTCGGGCGAGTATTCCAAAACCGACTATCTGATGCGCATTAATCGCAGTCTGAAGGGCAAATTCAATCTAAGCGACCGGTTTAATCTCTATGCATATTATAGGGAGGGGGACAAAGTTCCCGCATGTTATTCTTCCAGAGCCGGAACATCTTATTCCGATTATATCAACAAGATCCAGCCGAAGCTGGAGGATGATATCGACACACTTTCTTCCTATACGGCGGTGCGGGTGATCGATGGAAGAATTCTTCTGGTGCGAAGTCTTTATACAACGGTTGATTATCATTGTTATGGAACACTTGTTGTGGAGCTGAACCGCAATAAGGTCTTTCGTGATGTACCGCCGAGCGTGCGCAGTAATATGCTGGTATGTTTTAACAATAACGATGCGATGATTGATTTTACCAATCCGGAGGATGCGAAGAAGAAGGCCTTATTAGATCGTCTGACTGCTCAGTACGACGGAGCCAGCAATCTGAAAATGACGCGCGAAGAAAATGGTGCATATAACGGATATCTTTATCAGAAAAAACTGGATAATTATCATATCGGAGTTGTATTGCTGGCAGAGAAAAGAGAATTGTATTCAAGTCTGTATGAGTTTTATGTCATCATATTTATTATGCTGCTTCTGTTCATACCGCTTTTTGCTTATGCGGTATTGTTCCTGCGCAATCATATTCAGATTCCGATCCGGAAAATGCTGGATGCATCACAGAAGATGGAAACCGGCGAGATGGGGGTTGTTGTGGAAGGCAGTATGCCAAACCAGGAATTTGAACATCTTAAGGAAAGCTTTGACAGCATGTCGGCACAGGTGAAGTCTTTGTTTGAATATGCTTACGATGAGAAGCTGGCGCGCAAGGACGCACAGATTCAGGCACTGCAGGCGCAGATTAATCCGCATTTTCTGAATAACACACTTGAGATGATGAATTGGCAGGCACGTATGTCAGGCGATACGATTGTATCCAAGATGATCGAGTCTTTGTCCACGGTGCTTGACTATCGCATGAACCGCGCCAATGTAAAGGAGATTCATCTGGCTGAAGAACTGCAGTGTGTAGATGCTTACTTTTATATTATGTCCATGCGTTTTGGACAGAGACTTCAGATTGATAAAGAGATAGATGATCATCTTTTGTACATTATGGTTCCTCCGCTGATCCTGCAGCCTCTTGTGGAAAATGCGATCGTTCATGGGGTTGAGTCCGTGAAGAACGGAACGATTCACCTTAAGGTCTTTCATGATGAGAGTAAAGTATATCTTCAGGTCCGCAACACCGGAAAAAAGATGACGGAAGAGGATATAGAACGTATTCATGCAATCCTGGAGGGAGATGAGAGCAAAATACCGAAGGTTCCGGGAAGACATACCTCGATCGGAATTCAGAATGTCAACCGCAGAGTACGTCTCGTATATGGAGAAGAGTATGGGCTTACCATTGTTCAGGATAAAGACTGCGAGACTGTTTCTACAATTACAGTGCCTTATGTGGAAGAATGGATCGCTGCCTCGTTAAAAAAACGAAACGAGGAAGAAACACAATTTTGGAACATGGCAAGATTTAACAAATAATGTCAACTCGGTCTAATGCTTTTTGTTAGTTGTGCCCGTATAATACAAGTATAGTAAATGATAAACATTTACAAGATCAAAGGAGGATATGAACTATGAAGAAGAAAGTTTTATCAATGTTATTGGTGGGTGCAATGACAGCAACAATGTTCGCAGGATGCGGAAGCTCTACGGACAACAAGACCGAGGACAAGGGAACACAGGCAAGCAACAGTGGGGATACTGCAGAAGCCAAGAACCCTGTCACACTGAAGACCGTATCTATGTTTGGTGGTACCGATCCTAACAAGGAGACATACGATGCAATCAATCAGGAAGTTATGGATCAGTACGATTACATCACAATCGAAGATAATTCACAGACATCTGACGAGGAGTGGAAAGCTCAGGTTAACGCAGATTTCTCTGTGGGCAATGAGCCGGATGTCATCCAGTTCTTCACAGATGCAACTGCTGACAGCATTATTGCAACAGATAAATTAGTATCGATCGAAGATATCCGTGCTGAGTATCCGGATTACGCTAAGGATACACTTGATTCCGCACTTTCAGCAGCAGCTAACACAGACGGAGTTGAGAGAGCAGTTCCTACAACAGGATATTGGGAAGGCTTATATTGCAACAAGGATCTGTTTGATCAGTACAATCTTGAACTTCCGACTGACTGGGCTTCTATGGAGAAGGCAATTAAGACATTTAAGGATAACGGAATTATTCCGATCGCTTGTTCTTTAAATAACGTACCACATTACTGGATCGAGTTCTTAATGCTTTACTCAGCAGGCGTTGATGAGTATACATCTGTTCCTACAACTGCTCCGGAAGGATGGGTTAAGGGTATTGAGATGTTCAAGACATTAAGAGATATGGGCGCATTCCCAGAGGATACCGACACAGTAGATGACGCTTACACAGGACAGTTATTCCGTGATAAGCAGGCAGCTATGCAGCTTGATGGATCCTGGTATGCAGGTAACATTGAGGATACAGACAATACTGTAGTTATCGCATTCCCAGGTGTTCCGGATCAGAAGGCTGAGGCAGGTTCATTAGTTGGTGGTATCTCTTCCGGATTCTATATCACAAAGAAAGCTTGGGATGATCCAGACAAGAGAGATGCAGCAGTTAAGTTCGTAATGGCTCATACATGCAAGGCTGGTGTTCAGAGATATTGGGAAGCAACTGGTGCCGTATCACAGGCAGCTGTTGAGGTTACACCTGTTGATGGTGCTACACCATTCGCACAGTCTATCGCAGCTTATACAAGCGGTGCATCTGCAATCGTGGCTCCTACCGATTCACGTATCGGTGATGCATACAAGACACTTGTATCTGATATCGTTAAGGTTTCTACAGGCGCTATGTCAGCAGAAGATGCAATCAATGAATCACTTGCTTTAGTACAGCAGTAATACAGTCTTAAATTTAACGAAGGGGCTTTGCCCAAATGAGGCCCCTTCGTTTTTTATACCCAAAATTAGGATTTAATTAATAAGAGAAAGGTGGAAGAAAGATGTTATATAAGAAAAAATGGCCATTACTGGTGTTTTTAGTACCTGGTTTACTGTTTATGCTGATCTTTCTTTACATACCATTTGTTGAGAATATAAAGAATAGTTTTTACAATATGACGGCAATCGTTGAGATGCCGGGTACAACATGGAAATTTATTGGATTCGAAAATTACAAGAGAATGTTTACAGATCCAGACGTGGGAAGAGCACTGATTAATTCGATTAAAATGATGATCCTGACGGTTATCTTCGAGGTTGGTATCGCGTTCGTACTGGCAGTTATGGTTTCACAGATCAAGAAGCTTCAGCAGCTGTTCCGTACCGTGTACTTCTTCCCGGTAGTCATTTCTGCAACTGCAATCGGTCTGCTGTTCAAATTGTTCTACAATTACAATGGCGGTATGTTGAATCAGATTTTAGAAAAGTTCGGCGCTGAGCCGGTAAACTGGTTATCACCGAAGCTTGCATTTGCAATGGTTTGTATTCCTACATTGTGGAGTTACATCGGTTTCTATTTTGTAATTCTTTTGACAGGACTCAGTGATATCTCTGATGATATATATGAAGCGGCATCTATTGATGGATGTAATCGTTTCAAACAGGTATTCTACATTACGTTGCCAATGATGAAACCGGTGTTCTTTACATCTGTTACACTTGCGGTAACCGGAGCACTGAAGGTATTCGATTTACCTTGGGTTATGGTTCCGAACGGAGCTCCGCAGGGACTTACCCATTTCCTTGGTACATATATGTATCAGCAGACTTTCGGATTAAATGATTACGATTACGGTTCCACACTTGCTGTACTGATCGTAGTATTAGGTATCGTGGTTTCTAAGGGAGTTGGATTCCTTACCATGGATTCTGATGAGAGAGAGGAAAAGAAACTCGAGCGTCAGAGAAAGAAAGCAGCAAAGAAGGGGGTGGCATAAATGAGTGCAACAGCAAAGAAACATAAAAAAGTTAAGATCAGCAACATTGTTATTTATGTAATCCTGATCATCTGGGCGTTGTTAACGATTTTCCCATTTGTATGGGTATTGATCAACTCATTCAAGCCATCAGCTGAGGTGCTTCGTTCCTCATTCTCGCTTCCACAGGAATTTACATGGGGCAATTATGAGAATGCGTTCAGCAAACTGAATGTATTAACCGCTTACAAGTACAGCTTTATCATTTCCGGTACGGTAACGATCGGTGTTATGATATTTGCTTCTCTGATGGCATTTGGTCTTACCAGATACCGTTTTAAAGGAAAAGGCTTTGTACATGCACTGATCGTAGCCAGCCTGATGTTCCCGGTATTTGCAACGATTATTCCGGTGTACAAGATGATGGTTCAGTGGCATCTGTTAAGTAACTGTATCGCAGTTATTCTTCCGCAGATTGCCGGAAACTTAAGCTTTGCGACAATCGTTATGACCGGTTTTATGCAGAGTATTCCGCTTGAGATGGAAGAGGCCGCCTATATGGAAGGCGCAAATGTATTCAAAGTATTCAGAAAGATTATCGTTCCGCTTTGCCGTCCGTCTCTTGCAACTGTAGCAATCTTTAGTTTCCTGTGGTCTTACAACGATCTGTTTGTTCAGAAGATCATGATGCGTGAGCCTAAGAAATTCCCGATTTCTACATTGCTTGAGCAGATCAGTTCCCAGTACGGAACCGATTTTGGACTGATGGCGGCATCCGTTACCATCATTGTCATTCCGGTTATGATCGTATATGTATTATTGCAGAAAAATATCATTAAAGGATTGACAGCAGGAGCTGTAAAAGGCTAAACTACTCGTATAGACAGGAGATACTTTGGGAGGGGACAGTTATGTACAAGGTTATGATTGTAGATGACGAGCCAATCATTGTGGAAGGTCTGTCGCGAAGTATTGCATGGGATAAGTGGAACTGCAAAGTCGTAGCGACTGCGCACGATGGACTTGAAGGCAAGAGATCGATTGAGGAATATCGACCGGATATCATCTTTATGGATATTAATATGCCGGAGATGGATGGTTTATCGATGATCGCCGCTATCAAGTCGCAGTTTCCGAATTTACAGATATGTGTTCTCACGGGATTTCGCGATTTTGAGTATGCAAGAGAAGCGATCCGACTCGGAGTAACACGCTTCCTTCTCAAACCTTCTAACATGGATGAGCTTGAAGAAGCAATCAGCGCAATGTGCGCGAATCTGAAGAAGAAGGGAATTACAGGCGAAGAGGAGACGGCTTCATCTGAGAATTCGGAAGATCAGGCAGCAGCGGATGAGGACAAGAAGGAGAGTGCATCCAGCAGCTTTATTGTCAAGAATGCATTGACCTACATAGAAGAGAACTATACGCAGAAGCTAACGCTGGGAGAGGTCGCAGAGAAGACTTACGTCAGTCAGTGGCATCTTAGCAAATTATTAAACCGGCATACCGGACAGAGTTTTTCCGATATTTTGAATCATACTCGAATCGAGCATGCAAAGGAATTACTGAAGGATCCGTCACTTCGCATCGGAGATATTTCTGAACAGGTCGGCTTTCTGGATCTGGCGCATTTTTCGAGAGTATTTAAGAAGCAGGAAGGTGTGTCCGCCAATGAGTATCGTAATCAGATACTTGGCAAATAATAGAATAGAAATGAAGCTGAGGGAGTATCGGGCAGATGCTCCCTTTTTGACAAAATAAGGGAACCTTGCCTTTTTTTATCCCTGCTTGTGTATTTGATGAAACTCTATTGAAATGGATGCAAACTGCTGATAAAATAGAGGTATGAGCTGGGATGACCGGGCAAATATATAACAAGGGGGAACCATTATGAAGATTATTAAAGCAAAAGATTATCAGGATATGAGCCGCAAGGCAGCCAACATTATTTCTGCGCAGATTATTATGAAGCCGGACTGTGTGCTTGGACTTGCAACAGGATCTACCCCGATCGGAACCTATGATCAGTTAATTGACTGGTATAAGAAGGGAGATCTTGATTTCTCTCAGGTATCCAGTGTAAACCTGGATGAGTACAGAGGTCTTTCACACACGGATCCTCAGAGTTATTACTACTTTATGCATGAGCATCTGTTCAAGCATGTGAACATTCGTGAGGAAGCTACCTTCGTACCGGATGGAACGAATCCGGATGCAGAGGCTGCGTGTGCTGCACACGAGGAGATTATTAAGAAGCTTGGTGGAATTGATTTACAGCTTCTTGGTTTAGGTAATAATGGACATATTGGTTTTAATGAACCAAGTGAGGCTTTTGAGAAGGAGACGCATTGCGTGGATCTGACAGAGAGTACGATTCAGGCGAATTCAAGATTCTTTGATTCGATCGATCAGGTTCCGACACAGGCATATACCATGGGAATCAAGAGCATTATGATGGCGAAGAAGATCCTTATCGTTGCAAACGGAGAAGGTAAGGCGGATATTGTTGCCCGCGCATTCTGGGGTCCGGTTACTCCGGATGTTCCGGCTTCCATTCTTCAGATGCATCCGAATGTAACGGTTGTATGTGATGAGGCCGCACTTTCGAAGGCCCCGATCAGGTAATTACCGGTTAATCAGTTGATGTATTTATAGGATTGAGGTGGCAGAATACGATGATTATTAAGAATGCGCTCGTGTTTACATTGGATCAGGGATTTGTAAACAAAGAGGTAAAGATTAAGAATGGCAGATTTACGGATGAGGATATCGTGGAAGATACCGTCATTGATGCGCAGGGAAATTATCTGATTCCTGGACTTGTGGACATTCATTTTCACGGATGTGCGGGACATGATTTCTCGGATGGCACGCCGGAGGCATTACAGGCAATTGGTGCCTATGAATTAAAGAATGGAATTACCTCCATCTGTCCGGCATCCATGACACTGGCGGAAGAGACACTTGCCAATGTCTGTGAGAATGCCTATGCATATTATACGAAGCCTGAGACGGACAAGCCGGAAGGATCCAGACTTTGCGGCATTCACCTTGAAGGACCATTCATCTCGATGGAGAAGAAGGGCGCGCAGAATCCGGCATATGTTAAGAGTCCGGATATTGCGATGTTCAATCGTTTGCAGGACGCTGCACATGGATTGGTGAAGCTGATTACGATCGCACCGGAGACGGAAGGCGCAGAGGAATTTATTAAGGAGCTTTCTTCGAAGGTTCATATTTCGGTTGGACATACATGCAGCGATTATGATACCGCGTATAAAGCGTTTGCGCTTGGTGCGGATCATGTGACGCATTTCTTTAATGCGATGCCTGCATTCACGCATCGTGCACCGGGAGTTTTCGGAGCGGCATTTGACCAGAAGCATGTTATGCCGGAGATGATCTGTGATGGTGTTCATATTAATCCGTCTGCGGTTCGTGTTGTATTCTCTCTGTTCGGCAAGGAGAGAATGATCATGATCAGTGACAGTATGATGGCTACCGGAATGGAAGACGGAGATTATTCGCTTGGGGGTCTTCCGGTTAAGGTACATGGGAACCTTGCAACACTTGCGGATGGAACAATCGCAGGTTCTGCGACAAACCTGATGGACTGTGTGCGTACGGTTGTTAAGAAGATGGATATTCCGCTTGAGACAGCAATTCGTTGTGCATCCTATAATCCGGCTAAGGCAATCGGTGTGGATGATGTGTGCGGAAGCATCGAAGCTGGAAAACTCGGTGACTGCGTTATTTTATCGAAGGATGATCTGGCAACACAAAAAGTGATTTTAGGCGGCAAAGTAGTCGCATAAAATATATAAGTATACTCTCTTTATAAGAAAAGGACCTGCTTTTGTGGCAGGTCCTTGCGTTTAATAGGATAAGGAAATATCCCCGGTGGAGTTGTCCAGTGTAATGGATCCGGCAGTACCGCTTTGCTCGTAGCTGCGTTTGTGGGATCGTTTGTTGATGGTGACATCTCCAATATTGGTGTCAAGCTCCATCTCGTAATCGGAGAGATCCTGCGCGCTTTTGACAATGATATCACCGACGTCGTTGTCAGAATCAAGGTCAGAGAAGCTGCAATCGGTAATTTTGGTGTCTCCAACGGAACTGTCTGTCTCGATGGAGGTAATCGAACATTGTTGGATCTTGGTATCACCGACACTACTGTCCGTAATCAGTTCGTCGGCAACAATGGAATCAATGCTGATGTCGCCGACACTGGTATCAAGCTCAATGGAAGAAAGCGTTGCATCCTTTGGAATGGTTATGGTTATTTTGCAGGAGCGGTTGTGGGTTCCGTAATCGCCAAAGCGGCGATGCCTGATCGTCTGTTTGATGGTCAGAGTACCGTTTTTCACTTCATATTTCGGTGCGATATTTTTGGTCGCCTGATAATCGATCGCGTAATCCTCTCCGCGTGTAATCAGGATATCCGATACGTCTACATCTGCCCAAATGTTGTCAAAACCTTCCAGCTGCTTGATGGATGCAGAATCAATGCTTTCCTCTGTTCCGTTCGTGCTCGTGCCTGTAGAATGGAACGGAAAGTACGAGAAGAAATTAACCAGGTGGTAGAGACTACCACCAATGATGCAGATTACGGTGATAATTGTAATAATCGTAAGATATATGCCTTTTTTCATGAGAGCCTCCTTTACTCCGTCAAAAGATTATGGATCAGTGAGTGGATGATCGCTGCAATTGGCCAGATGATCCAGGTAAGTTCCCAGTCAAATGTCAGAAAACTCCAGCACAGGTAGATGCATGTGACGGTCGGCCAGTAAACGGACATGATCGCCCGCACGGTCGGGTTCTTATATTCTTTTTTCTGGCTCGGAACATAATTGCCGCCGACAGTCGCCCCGTTGTTGAGCCCGAGGAGTGTCTTGTAGCTGCCGAATCGGATCGATGCCATCACGATAAAGAAGACACCGAAGGCAATAAGGACTAATACAAATGCACCGGACATACTTGACCAGAACGGATCTGATGCAAAAAGCGCATCCAAAACGATTGCAGGAACTGCACAGATAATACAGAGTGCGATACCAATTGTGAGAAGTAACGCATAACCTGGCTTATAGTGTTCCATCTCGTGATGGATATAATCGGTTGTTGCAAAATCCGTTACGATAGGTTCTTTTTTCAGATATTCCCAACGGTTGATCTGTACACCAGAGTAAATGAACAGTCCGACGGCGATCGCAATCAGAAGGAACATGACGGTTACACCGATCGCATCGAGGAGATCTGTCTGATGAAAATAGGTGCCACCAATTGCATCGAAGAAGATCGGTCCGCAGCAGGATATGATACAAAGCATGACACCGAGTCCAATGCGGTATGCATGTCTGGCGGAATCCTTTAAGTAGGCTTTTGCATCTTCTAAACTTAAAGGTCTTCCGGTTGGCTGCATCTGTGGACTGTGCATAAAGGATGCAATACCAAGATCTGCCGCAAGTTCATCGAGATTACCAAACTCTGAGATTACGATGCCGACGGCTTCATTTTCCGATTTGCCTTCTGCTTTCAGTTCTGTGTATTTATCTTCCATCATCTGCCAAAGCTCATTCTTGGCTTTGTAGACTTCCGGAGTGTTGGGGAGATTTAAGAACATATTCTCCAGATAGTTTCTAATCGTTTCCATAAAATGCCTCCTCATTTTTAATAAACTTTTCTACGACTTCCTGGGTGAGCCGCCACTCTGCGCATTTTTCCCTATAATATGCGCGACCGGCATCCGTAATGCGGTAATAGGTACGCCGCTTGCCGGCTGCATTGTCTGCGTTGGAGAACGACTCAATGTATCCGTTTCGCTCCATGCGTGTAAATGCGGAGTAGAGCGTTGTCTCTTTGATCACGTATTTCTCGTCGGACAGAGTCTTGATCTGTTTGGAAATTTCGTAACCGTAGGATGGTTTCTCCCAGAGAAGGTAGAGAATCATGGTGTCATTGTAGCCGCGAATGACATCACTGCTGATGTTTTGCATAGCTGCTCCCTTCTTTTGGTATGTTTATTTATTTTCCCGGAAGTTCATTGGTAACTTCTAGGAGTACATCAAATACTTCATCTGACATACTACGACTGACAATCCTACGCCTGTCGTAGTATGTCTGACGTAGTAAAACTATAATGTATTTATGTAGGAATGTCAATACGAAATATGGTAAGATGTAAGAAAGAAGCTTTAAGTTGTGGGAGAGACGATGAAAGACGAACGCTTATGCAGATCAATTACATATAAAATCGGACCGGAGAGTGCCTCACAGAAAGTGAGCAGCTTTCTGAAAGCGAAGGGATATTCCACGCAGAATCGCATAAATTTAAAAAAGGATCCGCGTAGTATCTGGGTGAACGGCGTGTGCGTATTTCAAAATACCATTCTGCAGGCCGGGGATGAACTGAAGGTGCAGATCCGCGAGCAGGAGAATTCAGATGGAATCGTTTCGGTGGAGCTTCCACTTGATATTGTGTATGAGGATGAGGATCTGCTTGTAATCAATAAGCCTGCCGGAATGCCGATTCATCCGTCGCTTCATAATTATGACAATTCCCTTGGCAATGCACTTGCGTGGTATTTTAAAAAGCAGGGGAAGCCATTTGTTTTTCGCTGTATTAACCGGCTTGACCGGGATACGTCGGGGCTTACCATTGTGGCGAAGCACATGGTAAGCGGCGCAATCTTAAGTCATATGGTTGCGGCAAAGTCGAAGGAAGGATTGGAAGCAGAGGGAATTCACAGAGAGTATCTTGCAATCGTGGAGGGGCATGTGTCGCCGGAGAAAGGAGTGATTGAGGCTCCGATTGCAAGGAAAGAAAGTTCCTGTCTGGAACGTATTGTAGATTTTGAAAATGGAGAACGTGCCATCACGCATTATCAGGTCTTACAGACAAATGATCAATATAGTCTTGTGGCATTGCAGCTGGAGACGGGACGCACGCATCAGATCCGTGTGCATATGGGTTATCTTGGGTATCCGCTTGTGGGGGATTTTCTCTATAATCCGAACTATATAGGGAATCAGATAGATCGTTTGTCCGATGATGTGACAGAAACTCTTCAAAAAGAAAGGGCGGCAGATTATCCAATCCACCGCCAGGCACTTCATGCGCATAAGATTTCGTTTCCTCATCCGATGACCGGTGAGCATATGGAATTTTGCGTTCCGATGCCTATCGATATGTTGAACTTAATGTGACCATGAACGAATTTAGTAGCGAAGCTACGGGAAAGCCCGATTTATCGGGCGGTTTTGCGAATGAAGGGGGATGAATATTTCATTTTACATATGCTTCCCGCAAATATCATTCAGGCAGCATTTGTCACAATATGGCTTTGTTCGTGCGGTACATACAGCACGTCCGTGATCAACAAGCCGGTGGCAGAAGTCGTTGCCTTCCTCCGGCGGAATGATCTTCCATAAAGCCATCTCTACTTTCTTTGGATCCTTCTCATTTACCAGTCCGATGCGGTTGCAGAGGCGTATACAATGGGTATCCGTGACGATTGCCGGTTTGCCGAAGACATCGCCCATGATCAGATTGGCGCTTTTGCGACCGACACCCGGAAGTGCGAGAAGCGCATCAAAATCATCCGGAACTTTTGAATCGTATACATCGCGCAGCATACGCATGCAGCCACTGATATCTTTGGCCTTGCTTTTGCCGAGTCCGCAGGGACGAACGATCGCTTCAATTTCATCGACCGGTGCATCGGCGAGCGCATTTACATCCGGAAATTTCTTATATAATTCCTGAACAACAACATTGACTCTGGCATCGGTACACTGGGCGGCGAGTCTGACACTGACAAGCAGCTTCCATGCCTCGTTGTATTCGAGGCTGCAGCCGGAGTCGGGATATTCTTTTTTCAAACGCTCAATGACTTCGAGCGCTAAGTCTTTTTTCTTCATATGTTCACCTGTTCTTTCATTCCATCATGTCATCATGTACATAGTTAAGGCATTTCTTTTGCTTTATGGAGTATCGGCATCCGAAAGATTTTAACAACCAATGGAATCACCATAATAAACCATACCAATGGTTCTGCCACGATCACTCCCGTATAACCGAGCATCGGAACTAAAGTGAATGCGATCACGATTTTTCCGAGCATTTCAAGCGAACTGGATACAAGCGGTGTGATCTGCTCGCCGAGTCCCTGCATAGCATTTCTTACCACACAGATCACGGCTGTCACATAATAAAATAATGTGTCAAATTTCAGATAATTGGTAGCATTCGTAATTACCACTTCATTGCGGCTTCCGGTTACCATATACACAAGCCACGGTCCAATGGTATAGCTTGCGACAATTGCAAGTGTGCACCAGATACTGGTATAAAAAATCGAAAGCAGGATGCCTTTCTTTACTCGATCGGCTTTTCCGGCACCAATATTCTGTCCGCAATAAGTAGCCATCGTCTGACCAAATACGGTAAACATGATCATAAAAATCTCTGAAATTTTACGTGCCGCAGTATGTGCAACGATGATATCCTTTCCCAGTTTGTTGATTGCAGTCTGTAATGTCAACGAACCGATATTGACGAGAGAACTCATAAATCCCATGGACAGACCTGCGCTTAACATATTTTTCAACATATGGGAATTATCATTTGTGAAATCGGTTCTGCTTAGACGTAACAATTCAAAACGTTTCACCATGTAGATCCAGCAAATGACAAAAGCCAGTATCTGTGCCAGTACAGTGGCAATTGCTGCACCTCTTACCCCAACCTTTATGCCAACCACAAAGAATAAATCGCCCACAATATTCAGACATACCGAAATAAGCAGAATGATCAGTGGTGTAATGGTATCACCAAGGGCTCGAAGCGCTGCCGCACATGCGTCATACAAAAACGTGGCAAGCAGTCCGGCAATTATAATAAATATGTAGGACGTTGCGATCGGACGCAAAGCCTCTGACACATTTAAAAAGCGCAGGATCGGTTGTAAAAATAAAAGGCATAATACTGTGATCGCCAGAGCAATCACACATCCTAATTTTAAAGACATCGCAAAGGATTTCTTCACGCCCTGTTCGTCTTTTGCTCCGAATTTCTGTGCGGTAATGATGGCAAATCCATTCGACAGTCCCATCAGGAAACCAATCATCAGATTGCTCAATGTCGTTGTAGCGCCCACTGCTGCCAGTGTATCTTCTCCGAGAAAAGAACCGACAATTCTTGTATCCACAAGGCTGTAGGTAAGTTGTAATAAATTTGCCAGGAAAATCGGCAATGCGAATGCCAGTATCAGTGTAGATGGCTTTCCCTTCGTTAAATCTTTCATCTTTTTATCTATTATCCTTTGACTATATGCATGGAATTTTTGTTTTTCATTTCAAGCGGAATTATTATATTCGCTTTTCTTTTCTTTTTCAATGTTTTTTGAAAAAGTAAGGAAATAAGGATGATTAGGGGGAATAATTGAAGAAAGATTACATACTATGGTATAATGTTCGCAAAAGCGTTATTATATGGATTGGAGAAGAATTATGGACAGCAAACACATTGCAATACCAGTCATCCTGAAGATCGGACCGGGGGTACTTGATAATCTGGGATCATATCTGATGGATGCACAGTTGCAGAAGGTTGTCATACTTTTTGGCAACGGATTGATTGATATGTTCGGCAAGGATGTCATGGAGTCGTTGAAAGAATCCGGGGTGGAAGTGCTTGAGTATCAGGAACTGGATACGGTGCGCCTGGAGGATCTGACGAGTCTTGCGTTTTCGATGCCTGCAAAGACACAGGCAATCATCGGCATCGGCGGCGGCAAAGTCATTGATGCGGCAAAGTATTGCGGCTTTCTGCGCAATCTTGCTTTCATCAGTATTCCGACGTCTGCATCGAGCGATGGATTTTCCAGTGCGAGTGCGTCACTTCTTGTGGAAGGGCACCGAAAGTCGGTCCCGGCGCGGCTGGCGTATGGTATCGTGGTCGACACGAAGATCATCAAGAGTGCACCGAAGAAATTCTTATATTCCGGTATCGGTGATATGGTGTCGAAGATTACGGCACTCTATGACTGGATTTTCGAGGAGCAGCACGGATATGGCAAAGTCAATGATTTTGCAGTCATGATCGCGAAAAAGGCGGTCAACAGCTTCGTGCGCACACCGTTTGAGAGCATTGAGGAGGATCTGTTTTTGAAGGAACTGCTGGATTCCCTTGCGATGAGTGGTATCGCAAACGAGATTGCAGGCAGCAGTGCACCGACAAGCGGCAGCGAGCATCTGATCTCGCATGCTTTGGACAAGATGCTGGAGCAGCCGCAGCTTCACGGAATTCAGGTCGGCGTGGCAACCTATCTGATGAGCGTCGTGCAGGATCACAGATATCGCCGCGTAGATACGATTTTTACGCAGACCGGATTCTGGGATTATGTGAAGACGTTGGAGATGAAGCGTGAAGATTTTGAGAAGGCGATCGATATCGCACCGTCGATCAAGCCGTTCCGCTACACTTATCTGCATGAGCAGCAGTACCGGGATAAGGCTAAGCAGGTACTGAGGGAAGATGCAAGACTGAAGGAGATTCTGGTGTAGGTATTTTGGATTTTTACTTTCTATAAAAGAGTAAGCAGACACATAGAAAATAAAGAATCATGACTTATATGGACCATCAAATGTTTGAAGGAATGTCAAATATTTGGTGGTCTTTTTCAGTATAGTAAGAAATCACACATTTGCTGATTGAATCAGAGAATAAACGATGGTTATTTACGCATACTACAGATGAAAAATTTGAAAGAAAGAGGTGCTTTTATGGTTTTAAAAGAAAAAGAACAGACAACGATTGAAGATCTCCGTACACAGGAGCAGAGCTGCGTTGAGAAGTATCACAGATACGGACAGCAGGCAAAGGACCCGGTGCTCAAGGATCTCTTTGACCGACTTGAGAAAGAGGAGCAGCATCACTACGATTCGCTCGGTCAGGTATTAAAAGGCCAGGTTCCACAGTGCAATGTCAACGATAGTGACGGTGCTTCGTACCAGCCAAAGGCAACGTATGACACCATGACAAACTCTGAGGATAAGAAGAATGACTGCTTCCTTGCGACAGATTGCATCGGTACCGAGAAGATGGTATCCGGCGAGTACAATTCGAATGTGTTTGTTTTTGAGGATTCCAATCTGCGCAAATTGCTGGCGGATATTCAGGTGGAGGAGCAGAATCATGCAGAGATGCTCTACAAATATAAGACCGTCAACGGGATGGCTTAATGCACATTACCCATTAAGATTTTGAAGCAACGGACAGGGGACGATTTCTTTGACTAAGAGATTTCTTAGATTCTACGATATCGGACCATACGATCATTTTGTTCAGAAAAATTTGCAAAATAACATCGGGCGCTATTTCAGATAGACAGCTACGCTTTTCTACAATCACGCTATTAGTGAACATAATGGAATCCCGATGCAGTTGCAAATTTGTTCTTCAAAAATGAGTATGGTTCTGATATCTGCAGATTGAAAGAATTTAGTCAAAGAAATCGTCCCCATGTCCTGTTGATTGAATATTTTATAATGAATTGAATCATATCATATCCTATGCAGTTGGTCATAATCAGCGTAATTTGATTACAATTGGGGCATAAGGTTATTGATTTGCATTTTACACAAGTCATACTCGAATGCGATGGTGCATCTTACATAGTTTCCTTTTTTCACATTGGACTTGCAACGCCGATGTCCTCTGTGCTGCAATTGATCCTCTGCGTGGGATTCATGCTGGTGTTGAGACGGCGCTGGGCGAAGGAACAGTAAGGCGATTGAACGAAATGTGTTGTTGATAAATGAGAAAAATTTAATAGAAAATTGTATGATTGTGATTGACAAATCATGGATTCGCGTTATAATAAAAACAAACATATGAATAATTGTTCATATGAAACGAGAATACATGAATGGGAATCCCCATAGAAAGGAATCAGTTATGAAGAAATCATACAAGATCGAGGTTGATTGTGCAAACTGTGCAAATAAGATGGAGGAGGCTGCGAAGAATACAGCCGGAGTTAAGGATGCAACCGTTAACTTTATGGCATTGAAGATGAATGTGGAATTTGAAGAAGGTGCAGATGCCAAAGCGGTTATGCAGGACGTCTTAAAGAATTGCAAGAAGGTCGAAGACGACTGCGAAATCTACTTATAAAATGTGAGGCATCTGCATAGGGCAGGTGCCTTTTGTGTTAATTTTGGGAAAAGGAGATTCTTATGAATAAGAAGCAGAAGAAAGTATTGGTGCGGATCATTGTGTCCATCGTCCTTCTGATCGCTTTGACCATTCTTACGAGACTGGTGGAACTGAATCGCTGGATCGAGCTTGTGTTATACATGATTCCGTATCTTGTAATCGGATATGACATCTTAAAGAAAGCGGTCAAAGGCATTATGAACCATCAGGTGTTTGACGAAAATTTCCTGATGGCGGTAGCGACCGTTGGTGCGGTAGCGCTTGGCGACTATAAGGAAGGTGTAGCCGTAATGCTTTTCTACCAGATCGGTGAATTGTTCCAGAGTTATGCTGTCGGCAAAAGCCGCAGAAACATCAGCGATCTGATGGATATCCGGCCGGATTATGCGAACATTGAGCGTGACGGACAGCTGGAGAAAGTCGATCCGGATGAAGTGGAGATTGGAAGCATTATCGTTGTACAGCCGGGAGAAAAGGTGCCGATCGACGGTATCATTGTAGAGGGAAAGACGACACTCAACACGAGCGCCTTGACCGGAGAGAGTGTGCCGCGTTCTGCCACAACCGGAGAGGAAGTCATCAGTGGATGCATCAATCTCTCGGGACTCATTAAGATTCAGACGACGAAGGAATTTGGTGAGTCTACCGTATCGAAGATTCTTGATCTTGTGGAGAATGCAAGCTCCAAGAAATCAAGATCTGAGAACTTTATTTCAAAATTTGCACATTATTATACACCGGCAGTATGTTACAGCGCCCTGGCATTAGCAATTCTTCCGCCGATCATCAGTCTGCTGATTGGCAATCCGGCTATGTGGGGCACATGGATTTACCGTGCATTGACATTCCTTGTAATCAGCTGCCCGTGTGCACTCGTAATCAGTATTCCGCTCAGCTTTTTTGCCGGAATCGGAGGTGCAAGCTCACAGGGCGTTTTGATCAAGGGGTCCAATTATATGGAGACACTTGCGCAGACGAAGACGGTTGTATTTGATAAGACAGGAACCATCACACAGGGCGTATTTGAGGTCTGTGGTATCCATCAGCATAATTGTACCGAGGAGAACCGCGAGCACGGAGGATGCAAGCCGGAGTACACACCGGAGGAAGAACATATCCTTGAGTATGCGGCTTTAGCTGAGTGTCACAGCACGCATCCGATCAGCGTCAGTCTGCAGAAAGCATATGGTAAGAAATTGGATCAGACACGTGTGACGGATGTACAGGAGATTAGCGGACACGGTGTGATCGCAACGGTTGACGGACATCAGGTTGCAGCTGGAAATGATAAGCTGATGAAGCAGCTTTCCATCGAATACCGTGACTGCAACTGCGTCGGAACGATCGTTCATCTTGCAATCGACGGCACATATGCCGGACATATCCTGATCGCGGATGTGATCAAGCCACATGCTGCGGAAGCAATGAAGAAACTGAAAGCATCCGGTGTGCGCAATCTTGTTATGCTGACCGGAGATGATGATAAAGTTGCGAAGCAGGTTGCTTCTCAGGTCGGAATCACGGAAGTCCACAGTAGGCTTCTTCCTGCCGACAAGGTGGCACAGGTGGAACGTCTTCTTGCACAGAAAGGGGAGAAGGAAGCGCTCGCTTTCGTCGGAGACGGAATCAACGATGCTCCGGTACTTTCCCGCGCAGATATCGGTATCGCGATGGGTGCGCTCGGATCGGATGCTGCGATCGAAGCCGCAGATATCGTATTGATGGACGACGATCCACTTAAGATTTCCAAGGCAATCCGTATTGCAAAGAAATGTATGCGCATCGTTTATGAGAATATCTATTTTGCGATCGGCATCAAGGTGATCTGCCTGATCCTTGGCGCAATCGGTATCGCCAACATGTGGGTAGCCATCTTCGCCGATGTCGGAGTTATGGTACTCGCCGTGTTGAATGCAATCCGCGTGCTTTTCACGAAGAAATTATAGTCGGGCGGGGCGAAAAGACATAAAAAGAGATGAAAAATCCCGTTGTGAGAAGCAGGCGGGGCGAAAAGACATAAAAAGAGATGAAAAAGCCCCGTTTGAAAAAACAAGCGGGGCGTATAAGCATAAAAAGAGTCAGATAGGCCCCAGGAGGAAAATATGGCAAGAGAAAACGAAAATGCAGAATGCTGCATGGAAGAATGTGTGCATGAAGATCTGTTAAAAATTGTAAATGAGACGATGCCGGAGGAGACAGAACTTTACGATCTGGCGGAATTGTTTAAGGTGTTTGGGGATTCTACGAGAATCCGTATCCTTTTTGTCTTATTCGAGGCGGAAGTATGTGTGTGCGATCTTGCACAGGCGCTGAATATGACACAGTCTGCAATCTCACACCAGCTGCGTATCTTAAAACAGAACAAGTTGGTCAAAAGCCGCAGAGAAGGAAAGTCTATCTTCTATTCACTGGCAGACGGACATGTGCGTACAATTATCGCACAGGGACGCGAGCATATCGAGGAAGATCACTAAATTTTGAAAGAAAGCTTAAGAAACTGACGCATTCTTAAGCTTTTTTTAAGTTTCTTTAAAATTCCCCCATTTTCCAAATTTATCAGCTATAATCAACTTACAGCAAACGAAAACTGGAATACATGGAAGATGTATTTGATTCATACAATCCAGTAAGGTGAGAAGAAAGGAAGAAGATTATGGGAACGAACGAGACGAATGAGAATGTAACGAATGCTGCAATGAATGCAGTAGATGAAACGGTAGCGAATGCACCGGCTCCGAAGAAGAATCATGGAGGCGCCTGGAAGGCAGTTCTTGCGGTCGTGTTGACTGCAGGTGTGGTAGGAAGTACAACGCTTTCCGCTTTTAACCTTGCAACATTGAAATCTTATGTTGCCTCCCAGCAGGAAGACCAGAACGAGGAGACAACCGAAGATTATGTGAAGATTGCGGAGCAGTATGAGATCAAGCCGACAACTAATATCTCGGATGCGTATAAGTCCGGCGATACATCGAAGCTGACGGATAAAGAAAAAGAAACACTTGATATGGCAAAGGATGCCTTAAAAGAGATGAAGATAAAAGATGACATGTCCGACTTTGAGAAGGAGAAAGCGGTTTATGACTGGATGACATCTTCACTGCAGCATGATCAGGGAGCATTGACCGTTATCCCTACCACACAGGAAGATTGCGATAATCCTTACGGTGTTCTCAAATATCACAATGCGGTATGTGTCGGATATGCGACAACCTTCCGTATGTTCATGCAGATGCTGGATATCGAGTGTATGGTCGAGCATAACAATGAGAAATACCATTCATGGGATGTTGTCAAGATTGATGGTGACTGGTACATAACCGATATATACTCCGATGCGGGTAACGGAAATTATGCGCACTTTAATATGACGAACAATATGTGGAGTCAGGAACAAAACTGGGATCAGGAATTCTTCCCGGTTGCAAATTCTTTAAAGTATAACATGGCTTACCAGAATAAGCAGTCGGTTGATACCGTATATGATATTCCGGCGGCTTTGCGTAAGGCAATGGACAAGAAGCTTGGATCGGTCATGATCGGTTTCAAGGAGAAGATTGACGATGATAAGGCACAGATCGCCAATGCGGCAGCAAGTACAGTAAGCGACATGCTGATGAACAATAATTATAAGGATGCACCTTATGCAATCAACAATTATTCGTGGGTAACCGATCCAACGACAAATGAGTATCTGTTCAGTGTGACCTTCAGCAGTTACAATGTGCCAGAAAATACACAGAATCTGACCGATGAGCAGCTGCAGAAGATCAATGATGCAGTAACGAAGGCTCTGGAAGGCCTAAAAACCGGAACTTATGATTCGCAGGGAAATGTGACCTATGACAATGGTATGGACAATACGATGAATGATGGCAGTGAAGGAAAGAATGCGATGGGAGCAGAGGATGTGATCGGAGAATCTGATACTGAAACTACGATGACAATGTCTGATGATGGAGCTACCGCGACCTTTACAACAGGAGAATAATGCATGAAGAAAATAATCAGCGTAATGCTTGCCTTGGTCGTACTCTTGCAGTGCGGCTGCGGCGGCACAAAAACAAGCGATACCGTCAGCATGTATGATCTGCGTCAGACGATGGAGGCAGCAGATAAGAGTCTTCCGGAGATGCTCAATGCGAGCAGTGCGGATGAGAATGCAGCGGATCAGTTTGCCTATATCTCGGATCTGGATTATGGCAAGGTGGACAGTTTCTTCTTAAGCTATGCGAAGGAAGGAACGGCAGATGAGATTGCTGTGGTAGCGGTCAAAGATGTGAATGATATCGATGAGGCGAAGCAGAGCCTTGAGACACACAGACAGAACCGCCGGAAACTTTTGGATCAGTATGAGCCGGAGGAAGTGAAGCGTATTGACGACGGACTTGTCTTTGCGAAGGATCAGTATGCGGTACTGATCATCTGTGATGATGCAAGCGCTGTCAAGGCGGCTTTCGAGAAAGCGATCGAGCAGTAACGATATTTAAGAATAAGGACAAATGGAAGAAAAACCGGATGGTATGGCGATGTTCATTCGTAAATGGGATGACATTGACAATATCGTCCGGTTTTTTACCATAATTTATGTGTTGCGTTATTGCGGGAACGTAAGTTGAGGGAGTGGGCATTTTGTAATAGAAAATGCAAAAAAACGTGGATTGTATGCGGTTTTGAACAGATTGTCAGTTGGTATTTGTCGATTTCTATGGTACAATAAATTTTAATATGAAGATCGCAAAGAATTTAAATGGAAGAAAAGTATATATTGTTTTATTGATCGTTATAATAACACTTGCAATCAGCTCCTTTTTTCTGGCTAATGCGACGGTATATAATCCGGGAAATGAAAAGGGATTGCACAGGATTGACCCAGCGTCGGTAGAGACGGGGGCAGATGGTGGCACGCTGTACACGTTTGAGTTCAGTAAGCTGACGCCGACAACTCGCAATCTGCTTTTTTACACGAATCATCAGGAAGTTCATGTGTATATGGATGATATCATGATCTATGCGAATACGAAGGCGGATTCCATCTTTGGTCATACGACGGGTTCAGTATGGAATCAGATTGCGATGCCGGAGCGAAGCGGAACGGTTAAGGTTGTCATAACACCGGTGTATCCGTCCGTGATACAGAAGACATGTGAGTTCTATCAGGGCAATGGTGTGGCGATGGGATATGCGATTCTGAAGGATTCTTTCCCTTCGATGCTTATGTGTATTGGCATTATCATCATTGGTGTCTGTATGCTATGTTTCTGGGGATTCTTTGGAATGCGCAGACGGTGGATGACAGATGTGCTGTATTTAGGCATTCTTGTCTGCTTTATGGGCGTATGGTCGCTCGGGGAGACGCAGGGATTCATCTATGCGGTGCAGAATCGTGTGGCAGCTTCCTATATGGCGTACACCTGCCTGATGGCGATTGGAAGTACGTTTGTCATGTTTGTACATCGGTTTATGCATCTGCAGGATCAGTTCTGGTACCGGGGGCTTCTGGTATACGGATTTGTGGAAATTGTAATCTGTGAATTGCTGCAGTTTTTGCATATCCGCGATATGAAGCAGACGGTTATCCTGACACACATTATGATCGTGGCGAGCGTAATCTATATGTTTTACGGTATCTGCATCAATTTATATCAGCATTGTTACGTGAGAAGAAGTATTGTCAATCTGATTGGATTTGCTGGCATTCTTATCACGATGTCTATCGATATGTATTCTTATTATGACAACAGGGTCAATGCGAACCAGACCGGAAAATTCGGTATTCTGATCTACATCCTGCTGGTTGGAATCGAGACGTTGCGGGAGACCAGACAGCATATTGATGAGGAAAAGCAGCTTGAGATGTATCGGGAGATGGCAATGAAGGATATCTTGACAGGATGCTATAACCGTAATGCGTATGATGAGAATCTTGGGCATGATACAGAGACCGGAAAGTCGCAGGTTGTGACCTTCGATCTGAATGATCTCAAATATTGTAATGATACTTATGGACATCAGTGTGGAGATAAATATTTGTGTGATTCGGCAACCATTATCCGCAGCGTGTACGGACGATATGGAAAGGTATACCGAATCGGCGGAGACGAATTTTGTGTGGTTACGCAGGGATTGTCCCAAAAGAGACTGCAGGAGTTGAAGATAAAGCTTATGCAGGCGGAACGCGAATATAACCAGCGGAAGCCGGATGTAGCAATCGAGATCGCATGCGGATATGCAAGTTATGATGAGAACTACGATAAGACGATCGAAGATATCAGACTTCGTGCGGATGCCATAATGTACGAGAATAAGAAGGAATTAAAAGGAAAAAGTGACAGAATTAGAAGAGTATTATAATAAATTTAACGAGGAAAAAAGGCTGAATAGCAGGCATGGAAATGTCGAGTTTGTGACCAGCATGCATTATATTCATGAAGCGCTCGGAGAACTGGAGAAAACAAGGGAGCGTGCAGACATTAAGATCCTTGACATCGGTGCTGGAACCGGAAGATATTCGGTACCGCTTGCGAATGAAGGATATGATGTGTCGGCGGTAGAACTGGTCAAGCACAACCTCGGACGTTTGAAACAAAAGGGCAGCAGTGTGAAAGCATATCAGGGGAATGCACTCAAACTGAAGCGGTTTGAGGATGAGAGTTTTGACGTGACGCTGCTTTTTGGCCCGATGTATCACCTGCACAGTGAAGAGGACAAGCTGCAGGCGTTAAGCGAGGCAAAGCGTGTTACGAAAAAAGGCGGAACTATTTTTGTTGCATATATTATGAATGAGTTCAGTGTGATCACATACGCATTCAAAGAACGACACATATTGGAAGGATTGCAGACAGGAATGCTCGATGAGACATACCACTGCACGGATGCTGCAAATCCGCTGTATTCGATGGTAAGATTAGAGGATATTACAAGACTGGATGAGAGGGCGGGATTGACGCGCGTTAAAATTATCGCGGCGGACGGCGCGGCAAACTATATCAGACCGTACTTAAACGCTTTGACAGAGGAAGAATACGAGGCATTTATCCACTATCATATGGCAACCTGTGAGAGAATGGATCTTATGGGAGCGAGCAGTCATACGGTGGATATCCTTAAGAAATCTGAAAGCCAGGCGTAGTGGCCTGATACAGATCCATTGCTACGTATCGAAGCAGATGCTTCGAATAAGGAGAGTATATGAACAAAAGAAGACAACTTGTATGGACGCTGGCGGCGGCATTACTGCTTGGTGGCTGTACAACGACCGTGAATGTGCCCGAGCAGGAGACTGAAAAAGAGGCTGTCGCAGAGAATACACAGACAGTGCAGCCGGAGACAACCGCGCAGGAGGAAATCCAGCCGACCGAGACACAGGAAGCCGAGCCACTCATTCAGACCGTGACGCTGACCGCAACGGGGGATTGTACGCTCGGTGCGACACAGACACATGGATATGCGGGCTCGTTTCACGAGTACTATGACAAATACGGACAGGATTATTTCTTTGATGATGTCCGTGATATTTTTGAAAAGGATGATTTTACACTGGTGAATCTGGAGTGTGTTCTGACGGAATCGACGGACCGTGTTGAGAAGACATGGAATCTCAAGGGGAAGCCGGAGTATGTCGGCATCATGACAGGAAGCTCTGTGGAGGGTTGCAGTCTCGGTAATAATCATACTTTGGATTATGGTCCGCAGAGTCTGACCGATACGGAGAATGTGCTGGATCAGGCCGGCATTGTGTATGGATATAATGAACATGTGGCAACTTATACGACAGAATCCGGAATTGTGATCGGCATTGTCTCTGCGAATCTTCTGGCGCAGACGCAGGAACGCGCGAATTATATCCGGGATGGCATCAAGAAGCTGCGTGAAGAGGGCGCGGATCTTGTGATCGCATGCTGCCACTGGGGAATCGAGGGGGATCATTACCCGAATGATTACCAGAAGACGACCGCACATCAGATCATTGACTGGGGTGCGGATGCCGTCATCGGCAACCACCCGCATGTGCTGCAGGGGGTGGAATTGTATGAAGGCAAGATGATCTGTTACAGTCTTGGAAACTTCTGCTTCGGCGGCAACCGGAATCCGCAGGTAAAGGATACGGCAATCTTCCAGCAGACCTTCACGTTTGTGGATGGGGAGTTACAGAACAATATCTCGGCGAAGATGATACCATGCACGATCAGTTCTACCAATTCGGTCAATGATTTTCAGCCGACGGTTGCAAGCGGAGAGCGCAAGGCAACCATTATCGAGGAACTGAACGAGTACAGCAAACCTTATAGTGAACTCCAGCTGGACGCGGAGGGGATGCTTTATCTGGGAGATAAGAACTAAATGCTGCATCGGCGAAAAATAAAACGGAATAAGAGGAATAAGGAAATGAGTATGAATTTCATAAATCAATGGTCGAATAATGCACCGGCACAGAATGTGAAGGGCGAGGATTCGTTAAAGCCGCTGGAGAATATTGGTGGCTTTGATGTGCGGCCTGGCTTTTTTCGAATGAACGGAGCGTATGTGGTTCCGGGAGGTGTCAGTTTTACGATCAGCTCCCACGGAGCGACCAGCTGTACGTTGCTTTTGTTCCATCCGAAGGCGAACGAACCGTATGCAAGAATTCCGATTCCGGAGAATTACCGCATCGGCAATACGTATTCGATTCTGGTATATGGACTGAAAATTGAAGAATTTGAGTATGCCTATGAGATCGACGGATCGTATGAACCGGAAAAAGGCAAGCTTTTTGACAAAAATAATATTCTTCTCGATCCGTACGCAAAGGCTGTCACAGGACAACGTCAGTGGGGAGAGCGGCCGGAGGGCGGCAAAGATTTCGTGTACAAGGCGCGTGTCGTAAGAAGCGCGTTTGACTGGGGCTGTCATGGTCAGCTCAATCATCCGTTTGAGGATCTTGTTATCTATGAGGCACATGTGCGTGGCTTTACGAAGGATGCGTCATCGAACGTGGATGGTGCCGGAACCTTCGAGGGACTCAGACAGAAGATTCCGTATTTGAAAGATCTCGGAATCAATGCGGTGGAACTGATGCCAATCTTCGAGTTTGATGAGATGGAGGGCCACCGGGTCGTGGACGGTGAGGAACTTTATAATTACTGGGGCTACAATACGGTATCCTTCTTCTCACCGAATACCAGTTATGCTTTTCGTGAGGAGCATAACCATGAGGGCGATGAGCTGAAACATCTGATCCGCGAACTGAAGGAGAACGGAATTGAGGTTATTCTTGACGTGGTATTTAACCATACGGCGGAGGGAAACGAGATGGGACCGAGCTTCTGTTTCAAGGGAATTGACAACAATATTTATTATATGCTGACACCGGATGCACATTATTATAATTTCAGTGGATGTGGTAATGTTATGAACTGTAACCACCCGGTTGTGCGCAACTTTATCGTGGACTGTCTGCGCCATTGGGCGGTTGAGTATCGTGTGGATGGTTTCCGTTTTGATCTGGCTTCGATTCTCGGACGTGACCAGAACGGTGCACCGATGAACAATCCGCCAATACTTGAGGCATTGGCCTTCGATTCGGTTCTTGGCAATATGAAGCTGATCGCCGAGGCATGGGATGCGGGCGGACTGTATCAGGTTGGAAGCTTTCCTTCGTGGAACCGTTGGGCTGAGTGGAACGGCCGTTACAGGGATGACATGCGCTGCTTCTTAAAAGGCGATCCGGGTATGGCGGAGCGTGCAATCACAAGAATCACCGGTTCTTCCGATATGTATGATCCTGTAAGCCGCGGATACAGTGCTTCCGTCAACTTCCTGACCTGTCATGACGGATTCACGCTTTATGATCTGTATTCTTATAATCAGAAACACAATGAGAAAAACGGATGGAACAACACCGATGGAGATAACAATGGACACAGCTGGAACTGTGGCGTGGAAGGCGCTTCCGCGGATCCAGAGGTGGAAGGTTTAAGAAGGCGATTGGTCAAGAACGCTTTCGCAACGCTTCTGTGCAGCAGGGGACCGGCGATGTTCTTTGCCGGGGATGAGTTTTGTAATACACAGTTTGGCAATAACAATGCGTACTGTCAGGATAACATCATCTCCTGGCTGGATTGGAACCGCCTGAATGAATACAAGGAGATCCATGATTTTGTACGTTTTATGATTCATTTCCGTAAGGATCACCCGGTTCTTCGCAAGGATACGAAGCCGGCGTTGTGCGGACTTCCGATGATCAGTATTCATAACGGAGAGCCGTATCGCAATCACACAGATTTCAATACACACCTGATCGGTATTATGTATGCCGGCAGAAATGCACAGGATACCGAGGATGATATTGTATTTTACGCAATGAATTCTTATTGGGAGCCGCTTTCACTGAAGCTTCCGGAACTTCCGCAGGGATTACACTGGAAGATCGTTGCCAATACAAATTGTGAGTATCGGGATGATCTCGATCTGCAGGAACAGACGCATTATAGCTGGAATCAGGTGCAGATGCCGAGCCGCTCGACCGTGATTCTGGTCGCTGAGAAGGATGAAGCGTAGATACTTTAAAAAGGAATCTCCGGTGGGAGATTCCTTTTTGTTAGAGTGTTGGCTATAAAATAAAAATATATCTAGACAAATTCTCCCGTGTGTGATAATATAATTGGGCAGTTGAAATTCGGCGCGTGGCTCAGCTTGGTAGAGCGCTGCGTTCGGGACGCAGAGGTCGCAGGTTCAAATCCTGTCGCGCCGACGATTTCAAGGATTCCGGTACATAGGTGAGAGAATCCTTGGCAGGGGCGGTCTCAGAGGCTTTTCATTAAGTTTCTGAGATCCTTTTTTATACCCATATTTTAGTTCTTCATAGAAGGAGAATCATTATGAAACAGACTGCACTTATCACTGGTGCCTCGCGCGGCATCGGTGCCGCACTTGCGGAAACGTTCGCGCGTGCAGGATATCAGCTTACATTATGCTGCCAGCATTCGGAAGAAAAACTTATGACACTTTCTAAGAGACTGCAGGAACAATATCATACGACGGTGTTGGTGCGTATCGGGGATGTCGGGGACTATGCGTTCGTCAAGACGATGGTCGATGCGACCCTTGAGGCGTTTGGTGCGATTGATGTGCTGATCAACAATGCTGGAATTTCATACATTGGATTGCTTACGGATATGTCGATTGAGGACTGGAACCGGATCGTTGCGACGAATCTGACCTCCGTATTTTCTACCTGCCGATGCGTGGTTCCGTCGATGGTGCATAACAAGCGAGGCAGAATCATCAATATCTCGTCGGTTTGGGGAAATGTGGGCGCTTCCTGTGAGGTTGCGTATTCTGCCTGCAAGGGCGGAATCAATTCCTTCACACGGGCTTTGGGCAAGGAACTGGCACCGAGTCAGATTACGGTGAATGCGATCGCCTGTGGTGTGATTGACACGGATATGAACCGTTGCTTTTCGGAAGAAGAGCGGGCGGATCTGATCGCAGAGATTCCAACGGAACGGATGGGACGGCCGGAAGAAGTGGCAGAGCTTGCATTTTCGATTGCAAGCGGTCATGCGTATTTGAACGGACAGATCATCACGCTGGACGGTGGATGGATTTGATTTTTATAGATGCAACAATTCAGAATCATAAGCAGGACGTAGATTCATTATCTGTATTTTGAATTGAATGTAGAATGAGATTATCAAATTGAAAAACATGGATTTCTTTTTTTGACAACTATATTTATAATCAATCTATGGAAAAGAAATCACACACACAATATAAACATGAGCCGTTCGGCTACAAATTAAATACGATCATGATTGCAAGGAACATATCCAATCAGCAGCTTGCAACCATGATGACCGTTGCACCGACAACCATCAGCGGATACAGAACCGGAAGGCGTGCGCCCGATGTACATGAACTTGTCCGGCTTGCGGAAGCATTGCAGGTATCGGTGGATGAACTGATCGGATGAAACAGAAAATTTATTGTTTCCGGAATTGGGACGGTGTCATTCCGGTAAATTTGCGGAACATCACGATAAAGTGACTGGCATCGGGATAACCTACATCAAGTCCAATCTCCTGAATCTTGCGATTCCGGTGGGTGAGCAGCAATTCCTTGGCGCGTGTGATCCGGTAACTGGTCAGATATTCGTACACGGAGCAGCCGAGGTAGCGTACAAACAGACGCGACAGATATTGCGGCGACACATAAACTTCCCGGCATAACTTCTCGGTCGTCAGATCATCCATATAATGTTCCTCAATCAGTTTTAGAACCGGATGCACATATTTTTCCCACGGAAGATCACTCGTATTTGAATTCACAAATCCCCCTGAAAAATGAAGAAGAAGTGAATAACAGTCGCAGGATAACTGATGCAGATTATTAGGTTCTGTTTCAAAATGCGTCACACTCCGGTCGATGGCAGCTTTGATTTCCGCAGCCTGTTCTTTCTCGGTGAAAAGAATGCGTTCCGTCCCGAAGATATGGGATAACTGTGGCTCCAAAGAACCACCGAAGGTTGCGAAACATGTGATCCAGTCGCTTTCCGTTGCAGAATGGTAAGCATGCGGAATATGGGGCGTGATCAGGACTCCGTGTCCTTCCGGCAGTAGATATTCTTTGTTGTCGAGCACAAGAATTCCGCAGCCCTCCTCGGTCTGCAGATAATGATACTGCGGATAACCTTGGGTTCTTCGTACAGCTTCCTGTGTCCAGTTGTTCCCGATGGAATCAAACTGGAACGGATTATGATTCAGTGTGTTGCTGAAATAGATCGGCATAGGACTACCTCCTTCAAGTCGGTGCGCGAACAGACCTTGTCATTGCGGGACGCAATATTTACCAAGGTATCTTAGCATAGAAGAAAGGAAAAATAAATAGTTTCGGAATGTTATATTATCAGGTTTATCCTGCTATATAAAAAGCATGAAAAATAGTATATGATTGGAGCAAATAGAAGCAACCGTAATAATAAGTGAATATTCAGAATCCATTATTATCATAAAGCAGACAGGAGGAAAACATGAGTTCAAATTTTAAGAGAATCCTCTACGGAGGAGATTACAATCCAAATCAGTGGCCGAAGGAGGTATGGAAGGAGGATATGCGCATTTTTAAAGATGCCCATATCAATACCGCAACGATCAACGTCTTTTCATGGGCGAAGATTCAGCCATCGGAGCATGAGTATTATTTTGACGAGCTGGATGAGATCGTCGATATGCTTTCCAAAGAAAATTATGATATCGTTTTTGCAACCTCGACAGCAGCGCTGCCGGGATGGATGGTACGCAAATATCCGGAGGTTATGTTTGCGGACTATGAGGGACGACGTCACAAATTCGGCATGCGCCATAATGCCTGCCCGAATTCACTCGTGTTTAAGCATTATGCGCGTGAACTGGCACACAAGCTTGCGGAGCGTTATGCAGATAATCCGCATGTGACCTGCTGGCATATCAGCAATGAGTATGGTGGAGAGTGTTTCTGCGAGAACTGCCAGAAAGCATTCCGCGTGTGGTTAAAGGATAAGTATAAGACGATCGATGCCTTAAATGAGGCATGGAATATGGAATTCTGGGGACATACCGTATATGACTGGGATGATGTTGTGGCACCGAATGCGTTAGGCGACGGAATCGGAACCGAGAAGACGGCTTTTGCAGGAATATCCATTGATTATCGTAGATTCTATTCGGACAGTCAGTTGGAGTGCTTCAAGATGGAGCGCGATGCGATCCGTAGTGTGAAGCCGGATGCATTTATTACAACCAATCTGATGGGAACTTTCAATGGGCTTGATTACTTTAAATGGGCGAAAGAGATGGATGTTGTATCGTGGGATAATTATCCGGCATATGATACTCCTTGGAGCAGCATCGCAATGACACATGATCTGATGCGAGGCCTTAAGGATGAACCTTTCATGCTGATGGAACAGACCCCGAGCCAGCAGAACTGGCAGAAGTACAATTCGCTGAAGCGACCGGGACAGATGCGTGCGCAGAGCTACCAGACACTGGCACACGGAGCGGATACAATCCAGTTTTTCCAGCTGCGAAGAAGCGTGGGTGGATGCGAGAAATTCCACGGTGCTGTCATTGCGCATGTGGGCGATGAGAACACTCGCGTTTTCCGTGAGGTGGCACAGCTTGGTGCAGAACTGGAAAGCTTCGGTGACCGCACACTTGGATCCAGAAATGAATCAAAAGTCGGCGTTATCTTCGATTGGGATAATTATTGGGCGCTTGAGTACACGAGCGGACCTTCCGAGGATCTGAAATATGTGGAGCAGATTCACCATTACTATGAATATTTCTACAAGAGAAATATTGGTGTGGATATGATCCCGGTGGACGCGGATTTCTCCAAATACAAGATTGTTGTGGCTCCGGTGCTTTACATGGTAAAAGAAGGCATGAAGGAAGCATTAGAAAGCTTCGTGAAGAACGGCGGAGTCCTTATCACGACTTACATGAGCGGAATCGTCGGACAGTCGGACAACGTTTATCTTGGCGGATATCCGGGACCGCTTCGTGAGATGGCAGGCGTGTGGGTCGAGGAAATTGATGCACTCGCTCCGGAGCAGAAGAACAAAGCCAAGTTTGCGGACGGAAGTGAGGCAGAATGCGGTCTGTTGTGCGACCTGATGCATCTGGAGGGCGCTGAGGCTCTGGCATCTTATGAGGACGATTTCTATGCAGGCATGCCGGCTGTTTCCAGAAATTCCTATGGAAAAGGCAAGACATACTATATTGCAACGATGTTCGAGGAGGACGGTCTTGCTAAGATCCTGGATCAGGCGGTCAGTGAGGCAGGCGTTCATCCGGTGATTCCGGAGCAGACCGGGCTTGAAGTTGTGACAAGAGTCAGTGATACCACACGCTTCTATTATGTTATGAATTTTACCGATGAGGAGCAGGTACTGCCGGAGAGTCTTGCCGGCAAGAAGGACATGATAAACGGTAAGATGACAGAAACAGGAATGAAATTAAAGAAGTGGGATGTGCTTCTGCTGGAAGAGAATTTATAATTTTTATAAATTGTCATGCACAAAGAGAAATGATATAATTAGAAAATCATGAGAAAGAACAGGTGCAGATATGGCAGAGCAGAATATCAATATAGAAGATCTGAATGAAGAAACAAATACGACAGAGGATACATCTGTTGAGGATAGAAATGCAGCAGAGGCAAACACAGAAGCTTCAGATGCCAAGGAGAATGATGGGAGCCTGGTGAAGGATGAAAACAAAGCACCAAGCCGCAGAAAAACTCTTTTCGGCTGGGGTATCTACGGAGCAATCCTCGTTGCAATCTATATTACATTCCACTTCTTTTTGATGATGGCACGCATCCCGTCGGAGAGTATGGAGCCGACCATCATGGTGCATGATTGGACGATCGGAGATCGTAATGCATATACAAGTGAGGCGCCGCAACGAGGCGATATTATTAATTTCTATCAGGCGGAAGAGGATACGATCATGGTGAAACGTGTGATCGGACTTCCGGGTGAGACCGTTTCGTTTGTGAATGATCATGTATATATTGATGGTGAGCCGCTCGATGAATCTGCGTATCTTGCGGATGATGTTTTGACGGAGTGTGACGAGACGTTTACGGTGCCGGAGGGATGTGTGTTCCTGCTTGGTGATAATCGTGAGGTATCACTCGATGCGCGCTATTGGGAGAATCCTTATATTTCCTATGATGACATCAAGTGTGAGGTTAAGGTGATCATTCCATTCCACAAGTTTCCGTGGTTTCAAAATTAGATAAGACAGGAATAAAGTCCGGTGGACTCCTTTGAAAATAGGAGATCTACCGGATTTTTTGTTGTGTGCGATAAGAGTTATTTTATATTTTGTTTACTGTCTTGACACTAGAATAGACAGTGGGTATACTAGGGATAACGCTTTTTTCGGAGAGCAATAGAAAGAGAGATTGTGCCAACTGTGAGGCTGGCATTTATGATGGGAGCAAAATTATGTTTACAACAAGAGAATTACAGGATGAGATCATCCGGTTAAAAAAGGAGAAGGATGTGTGCATTCTTGCACATGCATACCAGAGTCATGATATCTGGGAGGTTGCCGATTATGTTGGTGATTCCTATGGACTCAGCAAACAGGCGGCACAGGCAACGAACAAGACCGTTCTTATGTGTGGCGTGCGTTTTATGGCGGAGACCTGTAAGATCCTTTCGCCGGAGAAGAAAGTAATCCTGTCCAATGCGCAGGCAGGCTGCCCGATGGCAGAACAGATGGACGTGGAACTGATCTCCGGTGTCAAGCAGATGTATCCGGATTACACGGTGGTTGCTTACATTAACACAACATCTGAATTGAAAACCATCTGTGATGTGTGCGTGACTTCCTCTTCCGCAGTGCAGATCGTGCGCAATATTGACAACAAAAACATCCTATTTATTCCGGACTGCAACCTTGGAAAATGGGTTGCCGACCAGGTGCCGGAGAAGAACATCAAGCTGCTTCAGGGAGGCTGCCCGACCCATGTGCGCATGTCGGTCCGTGATGTGGAGAAAGCAAGGAAAGCTCATCCGGATGCGCTTCTTCTTGTACACCCGGAGTGTCTTCCGGAAGTATCGGAAAAAGCGGATTTCCGTGGATCAACTACCGGTATCATGGATTATGCAAAGAAAAGCGATGCGAAGGAATTCATTATCGGAACGGAGAACAGCATCGTTCAGCATCTACAGTATGAATGCCCGGATAAGAAATTCTATCCGTTGTCCAAGGATTGTGTCTGCCACAACATGAAACTGACCACACTGGGTGATGTATATCACTGTCTGCTCGGAGATGGCGGAGAAGAAATTGCGTTGGATGAGAAGGTTATGAAAGAAGCCGGTCGCTGCATCAACACGATGCTCACACTCGGACAGTAAGAAAATATAATGAAAACTTATTTTATTTTTCTTTATATTTGCAAAAAAAGTAGGCCGGGAAAGACGCATACCTTTTGAAATTTCTGCCGATCCTTTTTACTCCGAAAGTAATATTCGATATCTCGAGGAAATTTTGAATGATGTGAAAGCAGGAAAAGCGCATTTTTCAGAACATCCGTTGATAGAGGAGGATGAATGAGACTACTTTGGGAAGATCGTGCATGGGAAGACTATTTGTATTGGCAATTACAGGACAAGAAAACGCTTAAACGAATTGATGACATTAGTAAGCGTTTTATCGTTCCATGTGATCATCCCCGTAGATCAGGGATGACATAGTCACGGTATTCGTTACATCTCCGGTGGCTAAGGTATAGGTGGCATCTTCCTTGATATCCGGGCTGCTGGCTCCGACTGCAACAATGGTGCCGTCTGCGATATAAATGAACCCTTTGCCATCTTTGTCGGCATTCTCACTGTGGATACCGTCGGTTCCGGCGTCAAGCGTGAGTATGCCGTCTGCAATGCGGACGCTGTCCTTACTACTTAATGTGTGCTTTGCAGCATATATTTGATTTCGTATCGTTTGAAAATCATTTGATCTCTCATGTGAAACCTCCTTTGATGAACTTAGTGTACAATATGAACCTTAAAGCAAGTTAAAAGAATCTTAAGGAAACGAAAAGGTTCCTTCATTGACATGGAAAGGTGGAATCATTACAATAATGAGTAAACAAATTACACCATTTGAGGAGGAAGAAAACATGATATGTCCAAAATGCCAAAGTGAAGTAACAGACGGCAGCGCATTCTGTACAAAGTGTGGTGCAGCGCTGGGTGGAAATAATCAGCAGAACTATTCTCAGCCGGAGGGAGCTGCTCCGCAGGGAGACAATCAGAATCAGGGAAATCCTAATCCGCAGTTCAATGCGCAGGGAAACCAACAGTTTAACGCGCAGGGAAATCCACAGTTTAACAATCAGGGATATCAGCAGAATTATGCCGGTAACGGAATGCCGCCTTACGGTGCTCCGTATGTAGACCCAAAGGATCATACTGCAGAGTTTACGCCGCAGGATATCTCGGAGCATAAGGTATTCGCAATGCTTCCATATCTGCTCGGCACGATCGGAATCATTATCGCTTTACTTGCAGCAAAAGATTCGAAATACATTATGTTCCATGTGCGTGAGGCGTTAAAGCTTACGGTATGCGCTATTCTTGTAGGAATCGTTTCTCTGCTTCTGTGCTGGACCGTGATCGTTCCGATGGCAGGCGGCGTGTGTGCAATCATTATTCTGGTTGTCAAGATCATCTGCTTCTTCCAGATCTGCTCAGGCAAGGCGAAGGAAGCTGCAATTGTAAGTTCATTCGGCTTTTTACATTAAATCCATTAAAATTTGCTTTGCGAAAATTGACGTACTACATAAGACTTTGAGAGGGACCGGTTTGGTCCCTTTTTTATTTGAATATGTAGGCGTCTTCTTGACTCTTATCAATCGAATTGCCAACACAAAAAAGTGAACACCGACAATCTATCGGCATCCACTTCTACTTGTTCTTTACGAACACATTCTAACATATCTATAAGTAGAATTATATCACGGATTCCTTAAACGAACTTTAAATTGGTGTGTTGGCTTGACTTTCTCTCACAGTGGAATCTTCTTAAAATCCACTCCACACGCTTTTTACACAGAATTTACGGGGTGCTGGTTATGCATTTTACAGAAGGAATTTAAGATAGCATCTGTAATCGAGAGAATAAAAGAATTGATTCGCAGTATCCAATCTGCAAAATGAAGAAGAAAAGAGGACATGAGAAATGAAAAACAAAATGAGAAAAATGATGGCAATGTTATCCGCTGCAGTTGTGGCAGTCGGAGTAATGGGATGTGGCGGAAACGCAGCAACCGACAGTAACGCAGATGCAAACACAACAAGCCAGGCTGCAGATGCAACAACCGATACAACAGCAAGCGCAGACTTAAGCGGTAAGATCACACTTGCAGGAAGTACTTCTATGGAGAAGCTTGCAAACGCTATGGCAGAAGCATTCATGGAGAAATATCCGAATGTTACCGTAGCTCCTGAGTTCACAGGATCTGGTGCAGGACTTGAGTCTCTTGCAAAAGGAACTGTAGATATCGGAGATGCTTCCCGTGCTTTATCGGATGATGAGAAGGCTGGCGGAGCTGTTGAGAACATCGTAGCAATCGATGGAATCGCAGTTATCACAGATTCTGAGAATACGGTATCTGATATCACAAGCGAGCAGCTTGCACAGATCTACACAGGTGAGATCACAAACTGGAGCGACCTTGGCGGAGCTGATGAGCAGATCGTAGTTATCGGTCGTGAGGCTGGATCAGGTACAAGAGATGCATTCGAGGAATTAAGCGATGTAAAGGATGCCTGCAAATATGCACAGGAACTTGATTCCACAGGTGCAGTACTTGCAAAGGTAGCAGCAACTCCTGGTGCAATCGGATATGTATCCCTTGATGTTGTTGATGATACGGTTAAGGCATTACAGTTAAATTCCGTAGATGCTACAGAAGATAACATCCTTGCTGGAACTTATGTATTACAGAGACCATTCGTTATGGCAACTATGGGCGAGATTTCAGAGCAGAACGACCTTGTAAAAGCATTCTTCGACTTCATTCATTCTGAGGAAGGCCAGCAGGTTATCACATCTGTAGGACTGATCATTCCACAGTAGAATATATCGGTTTTGAAGAAAACCGGGTAAAAAGTAACATCTGCGGCAGCTGTGATATGTTGCAGATGTGAACTGATTTTAAGGAGGAACAAGATGAAAGGCAGTAAAAAATCTATCGTGGAACTGATCGCCAAAATCATATTCTTAGTGTGTGCGGTCGTTGCCATTGCAGCTGTTCTTTCCATCACTGTTTACATGATCATAAAGGGAACCCCGGCACTTGAGCGTGTCGGGGTGACTGACTTATTATTCAAAACAGTGTGGGCACCGACAGCAAATTCTGCATCATACGGAATTCTATATATCATTCTGACATCAATCGTCGGTACAGCGGCAGCGGTATTGATCGGTGTGCCGGTCGGACTTATGACCGCCGTTTTCATTACGGAAGTAGCAAACAAAAAGCTTGCAGCAGTTGTACAGCCAGCAGTGGAGCTCCTTGCAGCAATCCCGTCCGTAATCTACGGTCTCCTCGGTATGATGCTTTTGAACCCGCTTATGTACCGAATTGAAAAAAGAATCTTTGCGGGAAGCACCACGCATCAGTTCACCGGTGGATCCAACCTTTTATCTGCAATCATCGTACTTGCAATTATGATCCTGCCGACTGTGATCAGCATCAGCGTATCCTCCCTTCGCGCGGTGCCAAGTCATCTGAAGTCGGCATCTCTTGCACTCGGTGCAACCCATATGCAGACTGTATTTAAGGTATTGATCCCGGCAGCAAAATCCGGAATCATGACCGGTGTAGTACTTGGCATCGGACGTGCGATCGGTGAGGCGATGGCAATCAACATGGTTGCCGGAGGTTCGGTAAATCTTCCATTGCCGTTCAACTCCGTACGTTTCCTGACCACACAGATTGTCAGCGAGATGTCGTATGCAGACGGTCTTCACAGACAGGTACTTTTCACCGTCGGACTTGTACTGTTTGTATTCATCATGATCATTAATCTGATTCTTGCGAAGCTGAAGAAGAAAGGAGTGGCAGAAAATGACTAGTATTCAAACGAAAAAGAGACATCCGATGGATGTGCTTATGCTTTCACTCATTTATGTCTGTGCCGCTTTGGCTGTCGCATTATTGTTAGGTATTGCGGTATTTGTTACGGTAAAAGGCCTGCCAAATGTAAACTGGTCCTTCCTGACCAGCGTTACTTCGGTACTGAAAGGTACGACAGGTATTGCGGGTAACATCGTCAATACCCTCTACATTATTGTTCTTACGATGCTGATGGCTACACCAATCGGTGTGGGCGCAGCCATCTATTTGAATGAGTATGCAAAACCGGGAAAATTTGTGAATGCGATCGAGTTCGCAACCGAAACACTTTCCGGTATTCCTTCCATTATTTTCGGTCTCTTCGGTCTGACATTCTTTGGAGAGTTGATGGGACTCAGTTACAGTATTCTGACCGGATCACTGACGATGGTATTGATGGTGCTTCCTCTGATCACAAGAAATACGCAGGAAGCATTAAAAACCGTTCCGGACAGTTACCGAAGCGGTGCGATCGGTCTTGGTGCCGGTAAGTGGCACATGATAAGAACCATTCTTCTTCCGTCCGCAATGCCGGGAATCATCACAGGTGTGATTCTTGCGGTTGGACGAATCGTAGGCGAGTCAGCCGCATTACTGTTTACGGCAGGAAGCTTCAAGGTACTGCCGAACAGCCTGATGGGTTGTGTAAAGAAGATCATCGAGCCGGGCGGAACACTGACGATCCAGCTTTATCTGAGTGCGACTAAGGGTGAGTTTGGTGTAGCATTCGGTATCGCCTTCGTACTTCTTATTATTGTACTTGGAATTAATTTCCTTGCAAAAGGCCTTGCAAAGCATTTCGATGTGGCAAGATAAAAATATGGCAGCCGGTTGTATGTTTTAGGGTACAACGGCTGCCATAACTTTACAAATTGGGATTCCCGTTTTATAATACTTCCGGTTCATATGGCAGATTGTGCCAGAATTTGCGTAGCAGATTATTTGAGACAATCTGGTTGAATCACAAATCATCGATAAGGCAGGAAGTTGAATGATGAATAGAGAATTTAAGAAATTGGCTTCCGATGTGCAGATGTCGGAAGCTTTTATTACGAGTATGTTTCTGGCGTTGTCTGGAGGATTTCAGGATGCGTATACTTACTTTACAAGAGATGAGGTATTCTCCAACGCGCAGACCGGTAACGTTGTATTGATGAGCACGCATCTGATGATGGGAGAGTGGATGCAGGGAATCAAGTATCTGTTCCCACTTCTGGCTTTCGCCGGTGGTGTATTTTTTGCGGAGCGTCTTCAGGCAAAATACAAATATGCCAAGAAGCTTCACTGGCGGCAGGGAATTCTGCTTCTGGAGATGCTGATCCTGTTTGCGGTCGGTTTCATCCCGAAGGAGGCGAATATGGTTGCGACGGTTTTGGTTTCCTTCTCCTGTGCGATGCAGGTACAGACCTTCCGCAAGGTCAATGGATACGGATATGCCAGCACGATGTGTATCGGAAATTTAAGAAGCGGTACAGCAGCACTTTCCGATTACATGCGCACACACAATAAGGAGAAGATCCGTCAGGCGTTCCATTATTTCGGAATTATCGGGCTTTTTGCAGTCGGAGCAGGTGTCGGCGGCAATTTGTCGGCGAAGTTTGGATTCCGCATTATCTGGGTATGCTGCGGACTGCTTCTTGTCAGTTTTTTGCTTATGTTTTTTGATCGGGAGAAGAGGTAACTATTCAGAAACCCATTCGCAAAATCGCTCTTTCAGAGCTTTGCTTTTGCTCACGTGTTTACTTCGCCAAAGAAATTTACAAAAATATGCTCATTCATGCAAGCATGATTCGCAATTTTTGTAAATTGCCTTGGCTCTGAATAGTTACATAGATTTTACATTTCTTTGCAAGCAGACTTTACATTTCATGTGTATAATCTCCTTAAATCCTAAGAAAGGATAGATAAAGGAGCGTAACATGGAGAAACGTATCAAACTTACGGTCCGCGATCTGAATCTGTATTACGGCGAAAATCACGCCCTCAAGGATATCAATATGGATATTCGCGAAAAAGGTGTGACCGCTTTAATCGGACCATCCGGTTGCGGAAAATCGACATTTCTAAAAACGATCAATCGAATGAACGACCTGATCGATAATGTTAGAATCACCGGCGAGCTGAAGCTTGACGATGAGGACATCTATGGTGAGGGTGTGGATACCACGGTTCTTAGAAAAAGAGTCGGTATGGTATTCCAGCAGCCAAATCCATTTCCAATGAGTATTTATGACAATATCGCGTATGGACCGCGTGTCCACGGCATCAAGGACAAAGCAAAGCTTGATGAGATCGTGGAAGAAAGTCTTCGCGGCGCAGCAATCTTTGACGAAGTTAAGGATCGACTGAAGAAATCCGCTTTGGGTCTCTCCGGAGGACAGCAGCAGCGTATCTGTATTGCAAGAGCGCTTGCCGTACAGCCGGAGGTTCTTTTGATGGATGAGCCGACATCGGCGCTGGATCCGATTTCGACATCCAAGATCGAGGAACTGATGGAGGACTTAAAGAAGAAATATACGGTTGTTGTCGTAACCCATAATATGCAGCAGGCTCTCCGCGTGTCGGACGATACCGCATTTTTCCTTGTCGGAGAGATGGTGGAATACGGCGATACCAAGACAATTTTCTCTTACCCGAAGGATAAGCGGACAGAAGATTATATTACAGGGAGGTTCGGCTAATGCGTGCAAAATTCGACGAGCAGCTTCATATGCTCAACCAGGAAATGATGCATATGGGCAGCATGATAGAGGACAAGATTCAGAAGGCAATCGAGGCACTGATCGGACAGAACAGTGTTTTGGCGAAAGAAATTATGGAGGCAGACAACGAGGTAGATCGCGAGCAGAAGAAGATCGAGAATATCTGTTTCAATCTTCTGATGCAGCAGCAGCCTGTTGCGCGTGACCTGCGTGTGATTTCCGCAGCAATGAAGATGGTAACGGACATGGAGCGTATCGGTGACCATGCGGCAGACATCTCTGAGATGACCGTTATGATGGCAAGTGAGCCATATGTTGTGGATCTCAGCGACATCAAAAAGATGGCAAGTGAAACCGTTCTTATGCTGATCCGAAGCATCGAGGCTTACGTTGAGAAAGATATGCTCAAGGCGCAATCCGTGATCGATCATGATGATATCGTGGATGAACTGTTCAACAAAGTAAAGCAGGAACTCATCGAGATGATCCGAAAGAATCCTGCAGTCAGTGAGCAGGCAGCAGATATGCTGATGGTAGCCAAGTATTTTGAGCGAATCGGCGATCATGCGACCAACCTTGCGGAACTTATTATTTTCGCTTTGGATGATAAGAAAAATACAATGCAGAATTAATAAAAAAGCAGACTTTTTCCTAAGTTTTTTGAGAAACAAGAAATAAGGGAGGAGTCTGCTTTTTAATTTTACATAAACTTTACATAACGATACATTTATATTTTACATTCGTACGATATGATACTCTCGAACCTAAGAAAGAAGGTGGCGCTTGTTCATTTGGAATGGACAGGCAGCCTGCACAAAGTATAAAGGAGAGAGAGTATGAACATATTCAGTGTTCTGACAATGATTGGCGGTCTCGCGATGTTCCTGTATGGAATGGATGCGATGGGAGATGGTCTTGCAAAATTATCGGGAGGTAAGCTGGAACAGATTTTAGAGAAGCTGACCTCGAAACGAATTATGGCGGTGCTTCTTGGTATTGCGGTTACGGCGGTGATCCAGTCCTCATCCGCGACCACGGTCATGGTAGTCGGATTTGTAAATTCCGGTATTATGCAGCTTTCACAGGCGGTGGGCATCATCATGGGTGCAAACGTCGGAACAACGGTCACCTCGTGGATTCTGTCGCTGTCCGGCATACAGGGATCGAGCCTGTTTATACAGCTTTTGAAACCAACGTCGTTCTCACCGGTGCTTGCAGCAATCGGTATTGTACTGATCATGACGGCGAAGGATAATAATAAGAAGAAAGACATCGGAAACATTCTGGTCGGATTTGCAATCCTGATGTTTGGAATGGATACGATGAGTGGCGCGGTTGCTCCGCTTGCAGAAAACGAGAAATTTACCAGTGTTCTGACGATGTTTTCGAATCCGATCCTCGGAATGATCGCAGGACTTGTGCTGACAGCAGTCATTCAGAGTTCATCAGCATCGGTCGGAATCTTACAGGCACTGTGTGTGACCGGTGCGGTCGGTTATAAGACGGCAATCCCGATCATCATGGGACAGAATATCGGAACGTGCGTGACAGCTTTGATTTCATCCATCGGTGCCAGCAAGAATGCAAAGCGTGCTTCTATGATACATCTGTATTTTAACCTGATCGGAACGGTTCTGTTCATGGTTGTATTTTACAGTATCAATGCGATCATCGGTGGCTTCGCGTTCTTAAATGATTCGGCAAATGCGGCAGGAATCGCAGTGGTTCATTCTCTTTTTAACATTGGAACCGTTCTGGTCTTATATCCGTTTGGCGACAAGCTTGTGAAACTTGCACAACTGACAATTCCGGATCATGTGGGAGAGACCGAGGAGAAGCCGGACGAGCTTGCTGTCCTTGATGAGCGTTTCTTAGAGAAGCCGGCTTTCGCGATGGAGCTTTGCCGTAATGCGGCAGTCCGCATGGCGCAGGAGTCGAGGGATGCACTTCATCTTGCACTCGACAACGTAACCATGTATAGTGAAAGCAGAGTGGCGAAGATCATTGAGATGGAGGAGAGCGTGGATCGCTACGAGGATGCGCTTGGAACCTATCTTGTCAAGTTAAATAATTGTGACCTCTCACAGAAGGATAGCCGGACGCTTTCCATTCTGCTTCATTGCATCGGCAACTTCGAGCGAATTTCGGATCATGCGGTCAACATCACGGATTCTTCCACACAGATGCATGAGAAAAAGCTGAAATTCTCGAAGAAAGCGATGGAGGAACTGAAGGTATTTTCGGATGCACTCTGCGATATCGTTGATGAGACGATGGAAGCGTTTACCATGAATGATCTGGACAAAGCGAGACAGATCGAACCTTTTGAGCAGGTCATTGACAGTCTGAATATTGAGTTGAAGCAGAGACATATCCATCGTCTGCGTAAAGGAAAATGTACGATTGAACTGGGACTGATTCTTGAAGATATGATCACGAACTTTGAGAGAATCTCGGATCACTGCTCAAATATTGCCGTATGCATGATCCGTGTGAATGAAGATGGCTTTGATACCCATGAGTATCTGGACGTGATCAAGGAGGAGAAAGCGCCTTGGTTCGAGGAGGAGTTTTATCGTCTGTCAAAGAAGTATGCATTGCCGGATAAGAAGTCGAAGAATGCGTAATAAAAAATAAGAAGGAACAGGTGAGTAAGATGGCTTTAATCTATATCGTAGAAGATGATGAAAATATTCGGGAAATCGAGACAATTGCACTTAAGAACAGCAATTATATGGTGTGTGCATTTGAGAAGGCAAAAGATTTCTACCGCAAGTTAGAAGACATTATGCCGGATCTGGTGCTTCTAGATGTCATGCTTCCGGATGAGAGCGGATATGATATTGTAAGAAAGCTTAGAAAGGATCCGACGACGCGCCAGCTTCCGATCATTATGGTGACTGCCAAGACGGCGGAGATGGATATGATCAAAGGACTTGACGAGGGTGCGGATGATTATATCAAGAAACCATTCTCTATTATGGAGCTGATCACGAGAGTGAAAGCGTTGCTGCGCAGAACCATCACGGAAGATATCAAGTATCTGCAGGTGGACAATCTTGTGCTTGATCATGAGCGCCATATGGTATTTGTTGACAATAAGCAGGTGGAACTGACATTTAAGGAGTATGAATTGCTTCGTCTTCTGATGACCAACCAGAATGTGGTGTTGTCACGTGAGGTGATCATGCGGCATGTCTGGGGCACGGAGTTCGAGGGAGAGTCACGAACGGTGGATATGCATATTAAGACGCTGCGCCAGAAACTCGGCGAGGCGGGAAGCAAGATAAGAACTGTGCGAAATGTCGGATATGTGATCGAGAAAGCGTAACTACGCAGGTATGACAGGGGCAGGAAAAATGATGCGACATGCCTGCATGTAAGCAATATTTTTCTTGTACCTAAGGTGACTCGATTAGATAAAGGAGGAGTAAACGATGAAGCAGAAGATCAACGTGCGTCTCATCGGTATCGCAGTACTTGCGGTACTGGCAACACTGATCTGCATGACATCTGTATATTACAGCCTTTTTCAGAAGCAGGTGCGCAAAGATTTAAAGATTCAGGCACAGGTGCTTGGTGAGACAGGTGCTTTTGACGATGTAAGAATACCTGCCAAAAGTTTTGATATTGCCAAGGAAGATCTTCGAATTACATGGATTGATACGGATGGAACCGTTCTCTATGACAATGACGCGAATGCGGATAAACTGGAGAATCATGGCAATCGTCCGGAGGTCAGGAGTGCTTTGCAGACCGGAGAAGGTGAGTGTGTCCGCAATTCCAATACGATGAATATGACAACATTTTATTATGCGCTGCTTCTTGACAACGGAACGGTACTTCGTGTTGCAACACAGGCCAGAAGTATCTGGAATGTTTTCCTGACTGCAACACCAATGATCGCCGCAATCCTGGCATTGATCATTGTTGTATGTGTGTGTCTTGCACATGTCCTGACGAGACAGCTTCTGCAGCCGATTAAGTTTATGGCAGAAAATATGGAGGATACGACGAAGGCTCCGGCATACAAGGAACTGGTTCCTTTTGTCCATACGATCCGCGCGCAGCATGAGAATATTCTGATGGCAGCAAAAGTGCGGCAGGATTTTACGGCGAATGTATCGCATGAGCTTAAGACACCGTTGACCGCAATCTCCGGATATGCGGAACTGATCGAAAATCATATGGTGGGACCGGAACAGGAGACGCGTTTTGCACAGGAAATCCAGCAGAATTCAAACCGTCTGCTTTCTCTGATCAATGACATCATCCGTCTCTCGGAGCTGGATAACAGTGAGAGCCTGATCCGTTATGAACAGGTGGATTTAGACCTTGTTGCACAGGAATGTGTAAGCAATCTCAATGTCAATGCACAGAAGCGGAGTGTAAAGCTTTATTATGAAGGTGAACCGTGTGAAATCCGTGCGGATCGTGGCATGCTCGCGGAACTTGTAGATAATCTGACCGCCAATGCTATCCGTTACAACAATGAGGGAGGAGAGGTGCATGTCAGAGTAACCCATGAGAACATGCAGCCGGTACTGATCGTAGAGGATAACGGAATCGGAATTCCGAAGGATCAGCAGGAGCGCATCTTCGAGCGGTTCTACCGCGTAGACAAGAGTCGGTCAAAGCAGACCGGGGGTACGGGACTTGGACTTGCGATCGTTAAGCATATTGTAGAACTCCATGATGCACAGATTACGGTGGAGAGTGAACCGGGAAAGGGTACCACGATGAAGGTGACTTTCTAAATTCGCGTTTGCCGCGCTCAGATTTGAGTTCAAACGGACGATACCGGATATAAGATATTCT
>UQRC01000017.1 GCA_900543445.1 uncultured Lachnobacterium sp.
CACGGATAGTGTCATGCTTCCAATATCTTACGTCATAGAAAATCCCACTTCCGTCGATTATAAACAAACCACTGCTAATTTTCGTAGAATATCTTATATCCGGTATCGTCAGTGTGAATTCAAATCTGAGCGCGTTAAACCCGAATTTGCCACAATTTAGATATAGTCGGAGATGTAAGGTGACTCATGCAGCAGCACATCATCCAGCCGGTCGATCGCCTGTGCATTTCCGGTGATGCGTCCCATGCGGTGCAGCTTGGCGGCGGTCTTGTAGCCGAGGAGCAGCGTGGTCAGCGTTGCAATCGACATCTTGACACGGTATTCGCCAGGTTCGTCCATTACGGTGCAACGTCCGGCATGGAAGCGGACAGTCAGCGTGCGCTCGTTCCAAGGCAGTAGTTCATCACTAATCTTGAAGGTGATCGTTGTGTCCTTCTCGTCCGGATCACAGTGGTATTGCTCAAAGAACTGCTCCACATCGACGATACGCCCCATAATATACGGGCGGATCATCTCACGGATATCTCCATCGTCCATCTCAAAAGCAATCGGTTCATTAAAATAGGAATTACCATGGATCTCGTGGATCATGGAATCATGCGCGTGAATGTATTCCCACAGTCCTTCCTGTGCCTCGCGGTTCAGATAGATCATTTCCTTGATGTGCATGATATTGTCCTTGATCAGATAGACCATGTAACCCTGCGGCGCAGATTTGCGGTTGTAGTAGACGGCAACCATCGTGTCGTCCTCATCCCAGCGCCAGTATTCTTCCCAGGCGAGGCTATTGCGGAACAGGCAGCCGTGCGTCATATTGGCAAAGCTTGTGTGCAGATTCTTGAAGTCGGCGCTCTCATAGTCAACGCGGCGGACATAGCCGGGAGCAGTCGCCTTGGACGGGAACTGTCTTGTCTTCACCGTGTAGGAAATCTTATTAGAGATGATCTCCCAGCCGAGTCTACGGTACAGCGGAATCGAGTAAGGATATAATAAGGCAAAAGGCTGATGCTTTTCGCGCATGTGAGACAGACTCTTGAACATCAGTTTCTTCATGATGCCACGCCCTGTAAACTCTGGGTAGGTGCATACGGATGTGACAAAGGCGACCGGATATGATGTCCCGTAAATGTTCATTTTCAGCGGATAAGCTGCAAACTGCGATACGAGATCTTCACCGGCGAAGCATCCCATGACATCGGCGCGCTCCAATACCGGGAACTTGGACTGCTTGATCTCATCGTCCTGCCAGCCGGTCTCAAGAAGCTCCTGCTCCGTGATCTGGAATGCATAGCGAAGCAGCGCGTTGTACTGATCCAGATCGTCCGTTGTCAGATAGCGGATCGTAAAATCCGGATCCAGCGGCGAATTACTTGTATTTTGTTTCATACGATTTCTCCTTCGTAATTTATAGTATGTAGGCGATTGCTTGTTTCCTGAAATAGTGAAAAATAAAAACGATTTATTTGATAAGCGGCTGCCTGATATAAATTTCATAAATCTCTAGTTTGCATTATAGCAGAAGTTATGAAGGTATGGAATGCCTCATTTTGTGGTACTGCAAATGCCTTTGGATTCCTTGCACAGCAAAAGCAGGCGCACACATTTTTAACGATACGACAGATATTCGAGGAAACGCTTGACCGCGAGGGAGGCACTCTTTTTGTCGCGGAGCGCGAGCGCAATATTACGGTAAGCCGGGACATCGAGTTCCTTCTGCACAATGTGGTATGGCGTCTTTTTTAGGATGAGTTCCGGCACGATACTGACACCGAGTCCGCTCTCTACCATCGACATGATCGCATAGTCGTCCCAGGTCGTAAAATGCACATTTGGCACAAGTCCGTTACGCTCGAAGATTTCCGATACTTCGGCCTTCGCTCCTACCTTTTCAAGAAGCATGAATGGCTCGTCGCAGAGAGCGGCGATCGGAACCTTATCATAGGAGGCAAGCCGGTGTCCTTCCGGTAATATGGCAAAAAGCCGATCCTCCTCAAGCTCGATTGTCTCGAAATCCGGATTGGTCGGGAGACGTAAGAAGCCGCAGTCAATGCGTCCGGTGCTGATCCATTCTTCAATCTCGGAGTAATCGCCGAGCAGAAGTTCGTAGTCGATGCCCGGATAGTCCTTCTGGAATTCCTTGATGATGTTCGGAAGCCAGTGCGTAGCCACACTCGAGAATGTTCCGATGCGGATGATACCGGATTCCAGACCAACCAGCTCATCGACATGCATCTGCAGCTTCTCGAATTCCTTGCAGACTGCGGAAGCGTAGGGCAGAAGCGTCATGCCGTCACTGGTCAGCTTTACACCGGTTTTGTTGCGCTCAAGAAGTGTGATATGCCACTCTTTTTCCAGGTCGTTGATCATGCGGCTGATGCCGGACTGGGAGTAGTTTAAAAGCTTTGCAGCTTTGGTAAAGCTTCCGAGTTCTACGGTTTTGACGAACGCCATATATTTTTGTAAATTTTTATCCATATCGAAATCCTCTCTGCGCGTTTCCACTATGTGCACAAATATACACGTTACCACGTTAATTCTTTATCTATGCGAAAATCTCATAATAAATATGATAAATATTCGCTTTTTATATACATATACTTATGATATAATTCCGGTTAGAATTTGGCAAGAAGTTTTTCGATGGGTTAATAGAACTTTCTTGCATACACTAGGAGGAATTTTGTTATGTTGAACACATCAATCATCTGTATTCTGGTGACGATCGTAGCATATCTTCTGATCGTTCTTCTGATCGGTTTCCATTATGCAAAGGTAAATGAGTCCGCATCCGATTTCTATCTCGGCGGACGTAAGCTTGGACCGCTTGTGACCGCGATGAGTGCGGAAGCGTCTGATATGTCAAGTTATCTGCTTATGGGACTTCCGGGACTGGCTTATCTGTCTGGTCTTGCGGATGTCGGCTGGACCGCGATCGGACTGGCGATCGGAACTTATTTAAACTGGCTTTTTACAGCAAAACGCCTGCGCCGTTATACGCACGCGACCAAGTCGTTTACGCTGCCACAGTTTTTCTCGAATCGTTATCGTGACAAGAAGAATATTTTATCTTTGATCGCAGCCGTGATCATCATTATCTTCTTCGTTCCGTATACAGCCAGCGGATTTGCCGCATGCGGTAAGCTTTTTGCTTCCCTTTTTGGTGCTAATTATATCGCAGCGATGCTGATTTCAGCCGTTGTCATCGTGGCTTACACGACAGCCGGAGGATTCCTTGCAGCATCCACCACAGACTTTATCCAGAGTATCATTATGACGATCGCAATCTTCTTCGTACTGATCTATTCTACTATCCAGGTTGGTGGAATTGGGGTGGTCGTTGACAATGCGCGTCAGCTGCCGGGTTACTTCTCCTTTACAACATCTTATGTAGTGGAGACCAAAACCTCGCAGCCGTACAGTCTGCTTACCATTGTTTCGACACTGGCATGGGGACTCGGATATTTTGGTATGCCGCATATCCTTCTTCGTTTTATGGCAATCGAGGATGAGCGCAAGCTTAAGATTTCAAGACGTGTCGCTTCCGTATGGGTTACGATCGCGATGGCCGTCGCAGTCATGATCGGTGTGGTAGGTCGTGAGATGAGCTCTCAGGGATTGGTGGAATCCCTCTCCGGCACACAGACGGAGACTATCATTGTAAAAGTCGCAGATCTGCTCTCTAAGCATGGTATCTTCCCGGCTCTGATGGCTGGACTGATCCTTGCGGGAATTCTTGCAAGTACAATGTCAACTGCAGATTCACAGCTTCTTGCAGCATCTTCGAGTGTGTCACAGAACATCTTACAGGAGGCATTTCATCTGAATCTGTCCAAGAAAGCAAGCATGATTGCTGCCAGAGTGACCGTTCTTGTTGTTGCCGTACTTGGCATTATCATTGCAAGAGACCCGAACAGTTCGGTATTTGGAATTGTATCGTTTGCGTGGGCAGGATTTGGTGCAGCGTTTGGTCCGCTTGTTATCTGTTCTCTCTTCTGGAGAAGAACGAACTTCCCGGGCGCTTTGGCAGGAATGATCTCCGGTGGAGCGATGGTCTTCATCTGGAAATATCTTGTGAAGCCGATGGGAGGCGTGTTCGGAATCTACGAGCTGCTTCCGGCATTCTTAGTCGGACTGATCGTTATCGTTGTGGTAAGCTTACTTACCCCGGCTCCGAGTAAGGAAATCGTTGATGAATTTGATCATGTAAAGTCTGGTAATGAGATTGCAGATTAATGGAGATAGACAGTCGAATTAAATATTTGAATACAAAGCGATTGATGAATAGAAAAGTTGGTGCATGAATGAAAAACGTGTACCAACTTTTTATGTATATAATAAAAAATAACAAAAAGAAGAAGCACAAAAGATAAATGTGTTGTGCATATTTCCTTGACAGAAGATTATAAAACAAGGTAAGATGTATAAATAGTACAAAAACAAAGGAGAAGGTTTTTTATTATGTTGGCTGCGCAGATTGTAGCGGTACTGATCTTCGTCGTGATGTTTGTGTTGATCATTACCGAGAAAATTGAGCGGCAGTGGGTGACTTTGGGGTGTGCACTTGCTGTCCTTGTCATTGTATTTGGAGTGTGCATGCACAGTATGACCGCTGTCATGGATACCCTCAATGTGAAGAGCATCTTTTCGCTGAAATTCTGGTATGAAGCGGGCGCAATCGAGGAGGAGAGTGCCGGTATCAACTGGGCAACGATCCTGTTTATTGCCGGAATGATGGTGATGGTCGAGGGGATGGCAAAGTCAGGCTTTTTTCACTGGCTTTGTATCACGATCGCGAAGCTGGTGCATTTTCAGGTGATTCCGATTTTTATCACATTCATGGTAATGTCTGCGGTACTTGCGATGTTCATCGACAGTATTACAGTCATTCTGTTTCTGGCGGCGGTCACGGTCGAGCTTGCGAAGCTGCTTGGATTCAATCCGGTGCCGATGATCCTGACGGAGATCTTCTGTGCGAACCTTGGCGGTTCATCTACAATGTGCGGAGATCCGCCGAACATTATTATCGGTACGGCACTGAAATATTCGTTCTTCGATTTTGTGACGAATACCGGTGTGATTGCGCTACTTTCCCTGATCGTGGTGGTCATCTATTTCTACTTCTGCTTCCGCAAGGAATTAAAGAAAAAGCCGGAAGGATATGTGAAGAAGGATGTGAATATTGATCCGTGGGACGGCGTGCCGAGTAAGAAGGAATTTGTGATCAGCTGCCTGATCTTTGCGTGTGCCGTCATTCTTCTTGTGACACATGCCAACACCGGACTGACCGTAGCGTTCATCGGCGTATTTATTGCGGCGCTCACGCTCATTACGGCAGGTAAGCATCGCATGCATATCATCAAAAGCGTGGATTACAAGACACTGTTATTCTTTATCGGATTGTTTGTTGTAGTTGGGGGACTGGAACAGACGGAGATCTTAAATCTGATCGCGCTGATGATCGAGAAGTGGAGCAAAGGCAATCTCTATCTCATGGTTGCCATCATTCTGTGGATTTCTGCAGTGGCAAGCGCTTTCGTCGACAATATTCCGTTTGCGGCAACGATGGTTCCAATCATCAAGACACTTGCTGCATCGAGTGGGGCGAACCTGCCGATGCTTGCATGGACACTTTCTATGGGAACGGATATCGGAGGCAGCGCGACACCAATCGGTGCTTCTGCCAATGTCGTCGGAATTTCGGTGGCAACGAAGGAAGGTCATCCGATCGGATGGGGCGAGTATTGTAAATCGGCAATTCCTGCCACGATTCTTGTACTTGTCATTTCGATGCTGACCATTTGGGTGCGTTATATTTAGGAGAAGAAAATATGGTAGAAAAGCAGAAAATTATATCGGTAAGCCGCGAGTTCGGAAGCGGGGGACATGAGATCGCAAGACAGATTGCAGAAGCGATGCAGCTGGAATTTGTGGATCGCAGCATCATTGAGATGATTGCAAAAGAGAAGCTTGTGGATGCGGATAAGCTGCATCCTTATGACGAAGCAACGCGGTTTGTTCCGCGCCGTACTGTCAGAGGACATAGCAGCTCGCCGGAGGAGACAATCGCGCAGATGCAGTTCGAGTATTTGAAGAAGAAGGCAGCAGCCGGGGATTCCTTTGTGGTTGTCGGACGATGTGCGGAGACCGTGTTAAAAGATTTTGAAGGCCTGACCTCGATTTTTGTGCTCGGCGATTACGATAAGAAGCTTGCTCGTGTCATGGAAGTATACGGACTGAACGAGAGGGATGCCAAGGCGAAGATGACGCGCCATGACCGGAACCGTAAGGCGTACCACAACCGTCACAGTGAAGGCAAGTGGGGGGATTCGAGACTGTATGATCTGTGCATCAACAGTTCGACGCTCGGTATGGACAAGACCGTGGAGGTGCTGGAACAGTATTTGCAGAAACGGTATGAGTAGTTCTTGATTTTTCCTGGTACGTGCTGTATATTATACTAATGTACTAGGATATAATTGATAGGAAGAAATGTAAAAGCAGCAGTTGATGCTGCTTTTGCTATGAATAGGCGATTGCGATAAAAGATAAAGGAGCAGCACATGTTAAATCAGTTTTCAAGAACACAGTTACTTCTCGGCAAAGAAGCAATGGATAAATTACAGAACTCGCGCGTGGCGGTATTCGGTATCGGCGGCGTGGGCGGATACGTCTGCGAGGCTTTAGTTCGAAGCGGTGTGGGTGAATTCGATCTGGTCGATGATGATAAGGTATGTCTGACGAATCTGAACCGACAGATTATTGCGACGAGAAAGACCGTTGGAAAATATAAGACCGAAGTTATGAAGGAACGTATCTTAGAGATCAACCCGGATGCGAAGGTGAATATTCACAATTGCTTCTTCCTGCCGGAAAATGCGGATGATTTTCCATTTGAAGAGTATGATTATGTTGTAGATGCAGTAGATACTGTGACAGCGAAGATTGCCTTGGTCATGAAGGCGAAGGAGAAGAATGTGCCAATCATCAGCAGCATGGGCGCAGGAAATAAGCTTGACGGAAGTCAGTTCAAGGTCGCAGATATCTATAAGACGAAGGTGTGTCCGCTTGCGAAGGTCATGCGCCGCGAACTCAAGAAGCGCGGGGTGCGGAAACTGAAGGTTGTATATTCGGAGGAGATTCCGACACGTCCGCTTGAGGATATGTCGATCAGCTGCAGAACACATTGCATCTGCCCGCCGGGGGCTGCACACAAATGTACGGAGCGAAGAGATATTCCGGGAAGTGTGGCGTTCGTGCCATCTGTTGCGGGACTTATTATCGCGGGCGAAGTTGTGAAGGATCTGTGCAAAATGGTATAAAAAGAAATGACGAGAGGTTGTCCGAGAGGGCAACCTCTCTGACTGTAGATACTGTAAAACGGTTTTATATAAATTTTATTTGTATTTTTATATAAATTACATATAATGAAAGTAGGGAATACCCTACTTTCCCTATTTTGATTTTAGGAGGTAAATATTATGGTTGCAAATACATTTATTGATAATGCAAAAGTTATGTCTAAAGGACAAGTTACGATTCCTAAAGATGTTCGTGATGTTCTTGGTGTTTCTAATGGTGATAGAATAACATTTGTTGTGGAAAATGGATCAGTTCATATTTATAATTCTGCGGTGTATGCAATGAAAATGTTCCAAAAACAAATGAGCGGAGTCGCTGAAGAGGTGGGACTTACATCCGAAGATGATATTGAAAATCTAGTTAAGGATGTTCGTACAGAAAGTGAGGACGAATGAAGGTATTGATTGATACAAATATTCTTATTTCTGCGGCATTAAATCCGAAAGGAACACCAAGCCGAGCATTTTTTAAGGCGGTCACATATCCAAATAAGGGAATTATATGTGAACAAAACCTTGATGAGTTACGTAGAATATTTAATAGAAAATTCCCTCAAAAACTAGCTGCATTAGAGACCTTTTTAGCAATCGCACTTGCTACAATTTCAATTGTTAAGATACCAGAAACAGAATACGAATCTGAGAATGAGATTCGAGATGTCATGGACCGTCCTATTCTGCGTGCTGCCATCAATGCGCAAGCGGATATTTTGTTAACTGGTGACAAAGATTTTTTAGAATCAATGGTTGATTATCCTAGAATTATGACAGCTGCTGATTTCTTAAATTTATAAGGTATTATTAAAGGAGGAAATATCATGCCAGTATTTGATTTTAGTAATACACCGGATGCAAACAAGGATCCGGTTTGTACCTATACAACATTTCGTTCGAATGAATCAGTGCCAAGCGCCGAGCATCCGATCATGCTTCTCGACAACAGAGAGCATAAGTGGAACCACCATTCATCCGGTGTGTTCACGAATCCGATTAAGCGTACTTCGTTTGAATTTCAGGAGGAAGAGGGCACGATCAGTGCAGATATCTTAGAGATTGATGCGCGTTTTGTCAGCCTTCTGCGCTGGCTCGGAGAGAACCACATCAATGTGCGTCTGTCCGGTGAGAATACGGATAAGGGATATGCGGTATATAAGATCCGTGAGATCGCATTCGGTGGCGGAACGAAGCTTTCTGCGGAAGATGGATTCTTACAGTTTATGATCGATCGTCTGCTCGCGAGCAGCGCACCTGCGGATGAAATCGAGGATGAGGATCAGGATGAAGACGGCGACGATATGAAGCTGACCAGTCTGCAGAGTATCACAGATTTCATGAACTGTGCGGGAAGAACGCTGCCGGACAACATCCGTCTGTGGGCAAGACGTAACCTTGCGGTTGCCCGTTCCAACGAGGTATCGCCGGAGGAGCGCAGACACGCGCAGAGAGCGCTGTCTATCATGATGAATATTCAGTGGAAGAGTAACTATTTTGAAGCAATCGATCCGAACGAAGCGCGCCGTATCCTCGATGAGGAACTCTATGGAATGGAGCGCGTAAAGCAGAGAATCATCGAGACGATCATCCAGATTAACCGTACCCATACACTTCCGGCATACGGACTTCTTCTGGTCGGACCGGCGGGAACCGGTAAATCACAGATCGCCTACGCGGTAGCAAGAATCTTAAAGCTTCCGTGGACAACACTCGATATGAGTTCCATCAATGATCCGGAGCAGTTGACCGGAAGCTCCCGTGTCTATGCGAATGCCAAGCCGGGAATCATTATGGATGCATTCTCGATGGCAGGGGAGTCTAGCCTTGTATTTATCATCAACGAGCTCGATAAAGCTGCCGCAGGCAAAGGCAACGGAAATCCTGCAGATGTACTTCTGACGCTTCTTGATAATCTTGGATTCACGGACAACTATATGGAGTGTATGATTCCGACAGTCGGAGTCTATCCAATCGCTACGGCCAACGATAAATCACAGATCAGCGCGCCGCTGATGTCGCGTTTTGCAGTCATCGATATTCCGGATTATACAACGGAAGAGAAGAAGGTAATCTTCTCGAAATTTGCTTTGCCGAAGGTGCTTAAGAGAATGAGCCTTAAGGAAGAGGAGTGTGTGATCACGGACGAAGCACTCGACGCGATCGTGGAGCAGTATAAGAATACATCCGGAATCCGTGATCTCGAGCAGGCAGCAGAGCACATCGCAGCCAACGCATTGTACCGCATCGAAGTCGATCATGTGGATCATGTTGCATTTGATGCAGCGATGGTTCGCGAACTGTTAGCGTAATCATAATTGGAGGATATATGTTAGATCAGAGTTTATTTACAGAAACGATCCATGAGGTATCTGAGATTATTCGTGTGTCACAGGGAAATATGACGCGTGAGGAAATCTTGGGATACTTCAAAGATATGGATCTTAATGAAGAACAGCAGCAGATGGTGCTGGATTTCTTATTAAAGCCGCATCCGGAGGATGAGCAGATTGCAGAAAATGCAGAAGATCCGCAGGATGATAATGCAGAATCCGGTGAAGATGCGACGGATGATGAGAAAAAAGAGTCCTATCAGACAGAATCGCTGGATGCAGCGGATGCAGAGAAGAACAATGAAGCCACCCACACCGGCGTCTTTCAGATGTACCTCGACGAATTAAACGAACTCTCCACCTATTCTAAGGAAAAGCAGGAGGAAATGTATAAGGCTCTCCTTGCCGGAGATGAGAGCGTGATCAACGATATCACGAACTGCTGGCTTCCGGTCGTGCTAGAGAATGCAAAGAAGCTCACGGAATCGAATGATCCGGACAGTTTGCAGGATGTCGTGCAGGAAGGCAATATGGCACTTTTCATGCGTCTTACGGAACTTTGTGGATCGCAGGAGAAGGTTGATGTTGAATCAGAACTTGCACAGGAGATTGAGAATGCAATGAAATCCTGCATTATCGAGGAAGAAGGAGAGGGCGAAAGTGAGGATGCGATGGTCGGCAGGATCGCTTTGGTCAATGAGGCGGTCAAGTATCTCGAGAAAGAGAAGGGAATGAAGCCTAGCGTCGCAGAACTTGCAGAATACACGAAAGTACCGGCTTCGGAACTCGATGAGATCCTACTATATATAGAGAAAGCAGATCAAAAGAAAAAATGATAAATTTTTAACAAAATATTTTGCAAGCATATTGATTTTGGAAATCAATCATGTATAATATTAGGCGAAGAAGTTGGAAAAAGAATAACAAAAGAAAGCTTCTGTAATTATTAAAGAAAAGGAGTCAGGGCAAGATGGCAACAATTGATTTAAGCAAGTATGGAATTACCGGAACTACAGAAATCGTTTATAATCCTTCTTATGATGTATTATTTGAGGAGGAGACAAAGGCTGGTCTCGAGGGATACGAAGTTGGTAAAGAGACAGAGCTTGGCGCTGTCAACGTAATGACAGGTATCTACACAGGACGTTCACCAAAAGACAAATACATCGTTATGGATGAGAACTCTAAGGACACTGTATGGTGGACAACAGATGAGTACAAGAATGACAACCATCCAATGACAGAGGATACATGGAATGTTGTTAAGGATATCGCTAAGAAGGAGCTTTGCAACAAGAGACTTTTCGTTGTAGATGCTTTCTGTGGAGCAAACAAAGATACACGTATGGCTATCCGTTTTATCGTAGAGGTAGCTTGGCAGGCTCATTTCGTAACAAATATGTTCATTCAGCCAACTGCTGAGGAACTTGAGAGCTTCGAGCCTGACTTTGTTGTATATAATGCTTCTAAGGCTAAGGTTGAGGACTACAAGGCATTAGGATTAAACTCTGAGACCTGTGTAGCTTTCAATATCACAAGCAAGGAACAGGTTATCATCAATACATGGTACGGCGGAGAGATGAAGAAGGGTATGTTCTCTATGATGAACTACTTCCTTCCACTTAAGGGTATCGCTGCTATGCACTGCTCAGCAAATACAGACTTAAATGGTGAAAACACAGCTGTATTCTTCGGTCTTTCAGGAACAGGTAAGACAACATTATCTACAGATCCTAAGCGTCTTCTCATCGGTGATGATGAGCACGGCTGGGATGACAACGGCGTATTCAACTTCGAGGGTGGATGCTACGCTAAGGTTATCGATCTTGACAAGGATTCTGAGCCTGATATCTACAACGCAATCAGAAGAGATGCTCTTCTTGAGAACGTAACTGTAGATGCAAACGGTAAGATCGACTTCACAGACAAGAGTGTTACAGAGAATACTCGTGTATCTTACCCAATCAACCATATTGAGAATATCGTACGTCCAATCTCTTCTGCACCAGCTGCAAAGAACGTAATCTTCTTATCAGCAGATGCATTTGGAGTACTTCCACCAGTATCTATCCTTACACCGGAGCAGACACAGTACTACTTCCTGTCAGGATTTACTGCTAAGCTTGCTGGTACAGAGCGTGGAATCACTGAGCCTACACCTACATTCTCTGCTTGCTTCGGACAGGCATTCCTCGAGTTACATCCTACAAAGTACGCTGAGGAGCTCGTTAAGAAGATGCAGAAGAGCGGAGCTAAGGCTTACCTCGTAAATACAGGATGGAACGGAACCGGAAAGAGAATCTCTATTAAGGATACTCGTGGAATCATCGATGCAATCCTTAGCGGAGCAATCAATGAAGTTCCTACTAAGAAGATCCCAATGTTCAACTTCGAAGTTCCTACAGAGCTTCCAGGAGTAGATACAGGAATCCTTGATCCTCGTGATACTTACGCTGATGCTTCTGAGTGGGAGACAAAGGCTAAGGATCTTGCAGCAAGATTCAATAAGAACTTTGCTAAGTATGAGGGAAATGAGGCTGGTAAGGCACTTGTTTCAGCTGGTCCTCAGTTATAATTCGAGAAAATTCGAACCGTATATATGAGATTTACAAGAATCCTCGTCCACATTGTGGGCGGGGATTTTTGAGTTGGGAAAAGCAGTTGATTTCGTATCGAGGCCTGTTTATAATGAAATAGGTAATTGAAAAATAAAAAGGGAGAAAGCGACTCCGGAGGAGAATACCGATGATAAGGGAAGCAGAAGCTTCAATAAAAAGAGTATGGAATTATGAGAAAACGATCAATGTAGATATCCGTGCATTGCAGAACATGCTTGTTATTTTTGCAATTGTTATGCTTTTGATCGATGTGGAAAATTTTAAGCTTGGGAAATATGGGATAGGGGGAGCAACACTGTTTGCCGCAGTGGTGTGTATTTTGTGTGCAGCGGTACTGAACCGGCACCAAAAGGAAGGATACAGGATTGGCAGGATAGCGGTGATCGTGTTGCTGGTATTGGCGTTACCGATTGCAGTAGGCGGTGCCAATGACGGTTTTTCGCTGCTTTGGTATATGCTGATTCCGATTTTTACACTTGTGTTGTTTGGAATGCCATTTGGAGTACCGGCGTGTATCGGATTTGGGTTGGGAATTATGCTTCTTTTCTGGACACCGGTACGAGGGGTACTGTTCTATTCGTATCCAAGAGAGTATTTGTATTATTATCCGATTTTTTACTGGGGGTTTTGTCTGATCACCGTTGTGATGGACATATTCTATAAGCTTTACCAGATTCTTCAGGCTGAACATGAGAAGAAGCTGGAGGAGGAAGTACAGCATGCGGTTGATGATACAAAGAAGCTGATGGTAAATTCGGTAGCAACGATCAGCCGGATGCTTGATGAGAAGGATTCCTATACGCAGGAACATTCCCAACGTGTGGCGGAGTATTCGGCGTTGATCGCACAGAACCTGAAGACGGTTTCCTATACGGATAGGGAGATATCCCTGATTTACCGGAGTGCGCTGCTGCATGATATTGGAAAGATTGCAATACCGGATGCAGTGCTCAATAAGCCGGCACGTTTGACGGATGAAGAATTTGAGATTATGAAGAAGCACACCATCTGGGGACGGGAAATTCTCTCCGAACTTAAGTTTCTGCCGCAGGCGGATCTGGGCGCAAGCTATCATCATGAGCATTATGACGGAACCGGTTATCCGTTTGGACTGAAAGGGGAAGAGCTCCCTCTGATCACGCGTATTATCAGCGCCGCAGACGCGCTCGATGCAATGAATTCCAATCGCTGTTACAGAAAGCATTGTGATAAGGATTATATTATCGGTGAGTTTGAAAAAGGGGCAGGAACGCAGTTTGACCCGCAGGTGGCGAAAACGGTGGTTCAATTAATTCGGGAAGAAAAGATTGTTGTTTTATAAAAGGTGTTGTATATGGAGAAGATGGTACATGTGATGAAGAAAAAGCTGCAGAATTTCCGGGATATTGTTCTGTGCCCGTATGAGGATGAGCAGCTGGCGGCATGGATCAAGCTGGTATTTGGAATGATCTGGGCGGTCAGTATTCCAAATGGACTGATTTATGGTGCCTCAATGGAATACCAGATTGTACTGATGATCATGGTAGGGGTATTGGCTTTGGATATATGGATTGAGAGAAAGCATCGCAGCATGTGGCTGGATACCGTTGTGTTCACGCTGCTTTGCCTGCCGGTATTTTTCGTTTACTATCACGCATTGATCGGATCCTTTAGTGTGATGTTTCTGCTGATTTATGCCTGTGGTATTGTGTTTGTGCTTGGAATCGGAAGAAGTATCGTGATCAATCTTGCGTATCTGATTGCAATCTTCATCGGTTTTAGGTGGAATGCAGATTCGCCGGTCCGTGAGCTCTATGGTGAAAATATAGCGCTGAGATTTCCGTATCTGTTCGTCTGCATGGTACTTATGATATATTCTCTGATGTATACGATCCAGAAATATTGGGTGAATAAGCGTAGACGTACCCAGATTCTGGAGAAACGCATCGCGGATGAGAGACAGCAGCTTGATACCATTTCGGTGAAGGTGATGGATTCGATGGTGCATGCTTTGGGAGCGAAGATACCGGGAGAAGAGGCGCATTATCTCGGCGTGGCAGCATTTGCCCGTGAGATTGCCTTAAGAGAAGGCATGGATGAGCAGCAGTGCGCAGATGCCTACAGCGCAGGATTACTGCACGAAATCGGAATGATTGGCATTCCGGATGCGCTGATCCGCAGGGAAGACCTCTCGGATGAAGAATATAAAGTATTTCAGACTTATGTGCAGAAAGGCTACCAGATCATCACGACATTGCATTCTACCGGAAGATCCGAGATTGCGGATGCGGTGCATTATCACAGGGAGGCGTATGATGGAAACGGATTTCTGGAGGGGCTGGCAGGAGAAAAGATTCCGAAGCTTGCCCGTGTTCTTGCGGTAGCGGATTATGCGGATCGGCATTTGCGAAGAGGTGAATCTCCGATGCTAGTTGCGAGGTTGATTCTGGAGCAGCAGAACAGACTGTTTGAGCCACAGAGCGCGAGGATTATGGCACAGATGCTGCAGGAGCATGAGATCTCAATTGTGCATAAATAATTAGAGAGGATTATAAAATTTTTGTAAAAAACTTATAATTGGATTGGCTTATTGGCGAAAATATTGTATAATATAACAAAGTGTTGCCAAACACGATGACAAATTATTAAGGAGGGTTTTTACGATGGCAAGATTCACACTACCTAGAGATTTGTATCATGGAAAGGGTGCATTAGAGGCACTTAAAACTTTTAAGGGAAAGAGAGCTATGATCTGTGTTGGTGGCGGATCTATGAAGCGTTTTGGTTTCCTGCAGAAAGCAGAGGACTATTTAAAAGAAGCCGGTATGGAGGTTCAGTTATTTGAAGGAATTGAGCCGGATCCTTCGGTTGAGACGGTTATGAAGGGTGCTGCAGCGATGCAGGAGTTTGAGCCTGACTGGATTATTGCGATGGGCGGAGGTTCTCCGATCGACGCTGCGAAGGCTATGTGGATCAAGTACGAGTATCCGGATATTACATTCGAGGATATGTGCAAGGTGTTCGGTATTCCGGCGCTTCGTAATAAGGCTCATTTCTGCGCAATCTCTTCAACATCCGGTACAGCAACGGAGGTTACCGCATTCTCTATCATTACAGATTATGAGAAGGGTATCAAGTATCCGATCGCTGATTTTGAGATTACGCCGGACGTAGCGATCGTTGATCCGGATCTGGCAGAGACGATGCCGCAGAAGCTTGTAGCTCATACAGGTATGGATGCTATGACACATGCGATCGAGGCTTATGTTTCGACTGCGAACTGTGATTTTACAGATCCTCTTGCTTTACATGCGATCAAGATGATCCAGAGAGATCTGATTGGTTCTTACAACGGAGATATGGATAAGAGAGATTCGATGCATAACGCACAGTGTTTGGCTGGTATGGCTTTCTCCAATGCGTTACTCGGCATTGTCCACTCTATGGCGCACAAGACAGGTGCAGCATTTGCCGATTACGGCGCACATATCATCCACGGAGCAGCGAACGCAATGTATCTTCCGAAGGTTATTGCTTTCAATGCGAAGGATGAGACGGCGAAGAAGCGTTACGGCGAGATTGCTGATTTTATGGGACTTGGCGGAGACAGCTTGGATGAGAAAGTTGCACTTCTGATCGCTTATCTGCGCAAGATGAATGATGATCTCAACATTCCGCATTGCATTAAGAACTATGGTCCGGACAGTTATCCGACGGAACAGGGATTTGTTCCGGAGGAAGTATTTCTTGAGAGACTGCCGGAGATCGCTGCAAATGCTATTTTAGATGCATGTACAGGTTCAAATCCAAGACAGCCTAGCCAGGAGGAGATGGAGAAGCTTTTGAAGTGCTGCTACTATGATACAGAGGTAGATTTCTAAATCAAAGAATAAAGTGTTAAGTAAAGGCTCCGAGAAACCTATGGTTTCTCGGAGTTTTTTTTATTCACAAAAAGCATGATTGCTAAAAAGAAAAGCATATATAATATATAATTAAACAAAAATATTGTAGACAAATTAGTAAAAAAAGCGAAATTGTTAAGTGTCTATCAAAATCTTGTTGAAAGTGACGAACAGGAAGCATATACTCGGAATTGGCATATTGCATTTGCATAGGATATGATAGGGGGAGGGTCATAAAGGGTGTGCAATATGACTAAAACGTGATTTAAGAGGATCACATGGGGAGAGTAGAATGAACAATAAAGGAGAGGTAAATAGGAGAAAGGTTAAAGAACACTTTCACAAGAAACAAGGCATATTCCGCCGGGTATTCAGTTTGATACTGGTATTGGCGATGATTATGACCATGATTCCGTCAATCGGAGGAAACCTGAATGTAAAAGCAGCTTCAACTCCGATGAATGTAACTATTCACTTTATGGAACCAAGTACTTGGGGCTGGACAAAGCCAGCGGTACAGTTCTGGGGAAATAGCAAGGATTTGCTTGATGTGAGCAATGATGCGAATGGTGGAGAATCAACAGAAATTCCAGGCTGGAAAGGAGCAAAAGCTTATTTCTTCAGTGGAGGAACAGCAACAAATACAAATGGCGACAAAGATTATTATCTTACTGTCAAAACAGATGCAACAGGATTTCAGTTTTTAGATTTTCAGAATACTGGAAATACAAAGAATCCTGCAAATGATGCAAAGTTAACACAGTATACTGGGGATACACCAACTGATGTATATTATATTACCAAGGATGGAAGCAATTTTGCATATTACCTTGACGCAGAAGGAAAAACCCCGGTTCCTGATCTGCCAGAGACTGAGACAACCTTCCTTCTTGTAGGTTCACTTCCTGGAACAGGTTGGGATGAAAAGGCAACACCAAATTTTGCGAAATCTGAAACAAACGAGAATGAATACAGCATTTCTCTTAAGAATGTTCCAGCAAAAACATATGAGTATAAAATCCTTGAGGATGCAGCATTAAATGGTTGGAATAAGGCATGGGCACAAGGTGCAGGTGGCGGAAATGTCCAGTTGGAGGTTAAGGCACCAGCAGACATTACCATGAAGCTGGACAAGACAGATGATGATAAAAAGACAGATGTAATCATTAGTTATATTAAAACACTGGATGTGGAAACACCGGCACAGGTAGAAAAAGGAGTAGACATTGCACTTCCGGCAACAGGAACCTATTATGCGGGTGATGCCCAGGGAAGCAAGAATGAAGGTGTAGATGTAACTTATACTGCTGTTTCAGAAGGTATTACAGTAAGTGGCACAACACTTAAGGTTCCAGCCTCATATGAAGGAACAGATGTAACTATTCGTGCAGCATATAGTGATGTTACAAAGAATATTACTATTCCAGTAGTGGATAAAATTTATACTTATACTATTTACTATCATGATTTCAGTGCAAGTCATATGGCAGCAGATGCAAGTTCCCTGTGGATTTGGCAGGATGGCGGAGCCGGTGGAGTTCTTTATAATTTTTCTGGAACAGAACAGTTCGATGGAAATACATGGCTTAAAGCTACTGTAAAGCTTCCATATTATGAAAATATTCGTATTATTCCAAAGAACTATGGTGATACATGGTCATGGCAGAGTGATACAATTTCATATGACAACACAGCAAAAGATGAAAATGTAACTCTTTACATTACCTCAAACAGCAAAGAAGCATACACAAGCATTCCGGAACTTGTTAAACCAAGAGAACGTTATGTAATGGTAGAATATGACAGACCAGCTGGTGACTATGAAGGCTGGAATATCTTTACATGGAACAGTGGATTTGGAAGTGAAGTTACTATTAACCTTCAGGAAATGAACGGCAAGATGGTAGCCAAGATTCCGGTAAAAGATACTACAGCAGATATGATGTTATCTTTCTGTATGAGAAAAAGCACAGCAGATAATGAATGGGCTGATAAAGATGGTGGAGACCATTATGTGAGTGTACCGGCAAATCAGAATGTTGTAAAAGCAAAATTCGTACAGGGTGAGGGAATCACTGAGGTTATTCCATCAAATGTTGGATGTGTATTGGATGGCGAGAACGGACAGATTCATTTTTATTACAGAGATGATGAGGTGCTTGCTGCCGATAACACACAGGAATCTATTGCAGATAAAGTAAGTGTTACAATAAATGGCGTAGAGCATGCAATGACTTATGATGCTGCAAATGAAAGATTTAGCTATGACTTAACTGACATCACAACAGGAGACTACTGTTACTACTATACAGTAGATGGAGTAGAGAAGCTTGACGCATATAATGCGGAGACAAAAGATTATAATGGAAAGACATGCAGCTATCGTTTCTATAAGAAGTTTGATGCAGCTATTACAGCAGAATTATCTAAGTCCTCTATGGATTACAATGACAATAACGTATTGACAATAAAGACAAATCCTGCTGAAGGCGCAGATATGTCTGGATTTGAAGTAGCTACAGCAACAGTAGATTTAAGAGCACTTGGCTTAAGCAGTACTTATGCAATTGACCCAGAATTAATGGAAGCAACAATTTCATGTCTTGATACTACAACTACTGGAGATAAGACCCTTCCGGTAACTGTAAAGGATATATACGGAAATGTATATAGAACAAGCACAAATGTTACAGTAACAGAGAGAGACAAGAAGGATGGAGATTTCGACTGGGATGAGGCAGTAATTTATTTCGCCGTAACTGACCGTTTCTTTGATGGAGATACAAGCAACAATGATGCTTATGGAGTAGGTGACTACGATACAAGCGATAAGGGTGGTTCAAGCTATCATGGTGGAGACTTCGCAGGATTAATGCAGAAGCTTGACTATCTCCAGGATTTAGGTGTAAATACCATCTGGATTACACCAATAGTAGAGAATATCACAGATGACCAGCATGACGCAAAGACAGGTACAGCTACCTATGGTTATCATGGTTACTGGGCTAGAAACTTCACAGAGCTTAATAAGCACCTTGGAACAAAGGAAGAGTTTGCCGCACTTCTTGATGCAGCACACAGCCGTGGAATGAAGCTTATGGTTGATGTGGTATTGAACCATGCAGGCTATGGCACAGAGAATTACTTCAATAATATTCTCACAGGTGAGGATGGAAATGCAATAAAGATGCTTCGTGACAGCAGCAATACTGTTTCAGGAGATGACAAGCTAGATGCACTTTCAGACCTTCCGGACTTCGTAACTGAGGATGCAGAAGTAAGAGACCAGTTAATTAAATGGCAGACCGGTTGGATGGAGAAATTCGATATTGACTATTATCGTGTAGACACTGTAAAGCATGTTGATTCTACTACATGGTCAGCTTTCAAGAACTCTCTTACAAAAGTAAATCCAGACTTCAAGATGATTGGAGAGTACTCTGGAGCCGGATATGCTAATACAGCAGGAGAGCTTGGAACAGGAAGCATGGATGCACTCCTTGACTTTGATTTCAATGATTTTGCAAAGGATTTTGTGGGCGGAAAGATTTCTACAGTTGAAAACTCATTGTTAAAGCGTAATGTAGCATTAAATAATACAGCAACAATGGGTAATTTCTTAAACAGCCATGATGAGCATTCTCTTCAGTACACGCTTGTAAATAAGAGTGGATTCTCAGTGGAAGAGGCTTATAATCTGATGAAGGTAGCAGCTACTCTTCAGATTACAGCCAAGGGCCAGCCGGTTATTTATTATGGAGATGAGCTTGGTCAGGCAGGAGCTAATGACTGGCCATACCAGACAAACCGTCGTGACTTTGACTGGACAGAGTTAGAAGAACAGAAGGCAGACAGTAATAGTATTTACAATCATTACAAGACCATGCTCTCAATTCGTAACGCATATACAGACGTATTTGCAAGAGGAAGCAGAACATCAATCCTTTCATCAGATGAAGATGGCTATGATGTAATCGCAAGAAGCTATGGTGATACTACATTATATGTAGGAATGAATGTAAATACAGAAGAATTGCAGCTTACGATTCCGGTCACCGAGGGAAATGCTTCGGTTATGACCGACCTGTATTCAGGAAAAACTTACGTTGTAAATGGCGGAAAAGTAACGGTTACGATCCCTTCTGCAGCAGACGGAGGAACGGTGATCTTAAAGAGAACCGGAAGCGTAAGCAGCGGTTCCTCATCAGCATCGACCTCAGAGACTAAGAAGGATCAGACCTCAGAGGTAAAGAAGGATACCATCGTATCGGCAGATGGCAGCAAAACAGAAGTAACAATGACGACACAAAAGAATGAGGACGGCACAGTTTCCGGTGTGACAGCAGAGGTGCAGACAACCGGAAAAGAAAGCAAAAAGAAGGTGACCGGAACGATTTCATCCGAGGTGGTATCACATATCAGTGACGCAGCAAAGACAGAGGATGTAGATGTCGTTGTCACGGTTGCAGCCGGAGAGAAATCCTTTGTGGTAAAGACCGAAGCCGAAAATCTGACAGCTGGAACGAAGCTGAAAGCCATGGCGATCGACACTAAGACAAATAAGTATGTCATGGTAGACAGCAAAACGTTCAAGGTCGACAAGGATGGAAACTTAAAGGTTTCGCTCCCGGCAGGTAAAACCTATCAGCTGATGCCGGTTGAGGAAGCAGAACAGATTGAAAAGGAAATCCTTAAGACGGTACAGGCAAAGAAACCGGTTGTTGAGGTAAAGAAGGGAAAGAAAGCAAAGGTTCAGTTTAGCAGCAAGCTTGATATGAACAATGTTGCAAAGATTACCTACAAATCAGAAAAGAAATCGGTTGCCAAGGTAGACGCTAAGGGAAATGTTATTGCCAAAAAGAAAGGAACTGCAGTCATTAAGGCAGTGGTTACTTTAAAGAATGGTAAGAAAAAGACATTGAAAATCAAATATAAAGTAAAGTAAGATCACAGATATGAGAACCTCCGGGAGCAGCAGCGCTCCCGGAGGTCTTGCTATTTGAGAGAGCAAATGATAGAATCAAATTACATTTAGAGAAGCAGGTGGAGTAAGGTTTCGAGGGAGGCAACACGTGTCAGAAACATTAAAATTACCGGTGGGTATTGAAGACTTTCAGGAGATTCGTAAAGAAGGCTTCTATTATGTTGATAAAACAAAATTGATCGAGCAGCTTCTTGCAAATTGGGGAAAAGTGAATCTCTTTACCAGACCGCGCCGCTTTGGAAAAACCTTGAATATGAGTATGCTACACCACTTTTTTGAGATCGGATCAGACGCTTTTTGACGGATTATATATTTCGGATTGTGTGAAATTATGCGAAGCATATATGGGTAAATTCCCGGTTATATTCCTTTCCTTATCGAGCTAAAATATGTGAAGGAAGTTGCAGGATTGGAGAATGCCTGTGAGAAGGCAATTGCGCAGATCAGGGATCGTAGATATGAGGAGTATCTGCAGAATGATGACAGACATGAGATTTTACTGTATGGTATGGCATTTTGCAGGAAACGATGCAAAGTGGTTGTGGAAAAAATAACAAAATAATGATGGTTGGAAGCTTGTCGGCACACCTTTTTGGGGGATGTCGACAGGCTTTTTTTGATGCTTTCATACATGAATATGACGAATTTAATTTTAAAGGCTAAAAATTTATTAAGTAAATGTTAACATAATTCTGAAAATAATATTAGCTAAAAAGCGAATAGAAACAAAACTGCTAATAAGATAAAATTAATCTGTGTAAAGACTTTAATGTATATTAATGGAGGAAGGTATTGTGAAAAACAAAATTGTAACAAGAATGCTGGCATGCCTTATGGCATCGGCGATACTTGCAACGACAGTTGCTGGGGGTGTAGTTCTGCAGCCGGTTACGGTTATGGCGGAAGAAACAGACTGTATTTGGAGTGCGGAGGCGAAGGATACGAACGAAGTAGCTTTCGGAGATAAAGAAGATTGGGATACGTGGGATAATACGTTGAAAGCAACATTTGATGGAAATTTCAAAAAAATATCGAAAGATTCTGTATTATCGTTTGATATGATCATGGATACAACTGCCTATGAAACAATGAAAGAGAGCGATTATATCAAACTTCAAGCAGTTTTCTTTGTGGCAGATAACGATTGGGATTCCGTCGTAAAACTTGGATGGCCTCAATATTCTAAATCTGCTTTTAAACAAAATGCTGATGGAAATTATAGTACTACAGTTAGTATGCCAGTTGATTCTGATGTAAGCTTGTTTTATTCGGTACTTATTCAAGGAGTTGGAACTGGATTCAAGGGAAAAGTAACAATCGCAAATGCAAAAATAACATCCGATGAAAGCGATGCCCCTGTATTAGAGCAGAAAGATCCGACAACGGTTGCGTCGTTCCAGAAGAACATAGATGGATGGGCAAGTGAGGCTGGATGGGATTATTCCAACGGAAAAGAGGATCCTGTAAAGAATGGCACAACACCGACTGAGACAGCCGATGTATCATGGGATGAGGCATCGCAAAGTCTTAAGATGTCACTTGATTATTCAAAGGATACTGGAACTGGATGGAGTGAGGCAAAAGTTACGGGTACTTTTGATCCTGTGGATATATCCAATTATAACATCGTGACCTTCAAATTAAGATACCCATCTTCGATGGATTCCATCCGGACTAAGTTATTTATGAAGAGCACAGATGGAACTGAAATCTTAAATGCAGAAGGATCATTTCGTTCGAAGACAGTCGAAGATGCAGGCGACGGATGGTCAACGGTTACCATTCGTGGGGAGATTAAGCCGCAGGCAAAATCGGTATCCAGCCTTACAATCGGTATTGTCGGTCCGTATGCAGATTTACATGAAGTATATATCGATGATGTTACCTTCGGACAGCTCGATGCTTCGGAGGATTATGTAAAAATTACAGAAGACGTACAGACGGCAGGTGACCAGGCTGGCTTAACCAATATGGCAAAAGAAGTCAAGCTTGTTGACAGTGATGCAACCGCTTCCACCAAGGCATTAGCTGCTTATCTCACTGGCTTACGAGCAGATGATAAAGTATTATTCGGACACCAGAATTCAACGTTCCGTTCGGTAAGAGACAATGGAAAGACATCGGATATCAAAGACATTACCGGTTCGGAAGCAGGTTTATTCGGAATTGATACCTTAGCGCTTGCAGGAACGGAGTGTGCATCAGAAAATCCGCTTGAAGCTTCGATTGCAGCATCCAAGAAAGCATATGATAATGGTTCTATTATCACACTTTCTTGCCATATGCCGAATTTTACAAATGCAAAGATTACAGCTACGGGAAATGCCGAGCACCCATATGATTTCTCAAAGTGTGATTTCTCTGAGTCCAAGGATCTGACACCTTGTGCGGATTACATCTTAGAGGGTGGAGAGTACAACGCACAGTACAATGCATACCTGGATATCATTGCAGAATATGCATTGAAATTGCAGAATGAAAATGTGCCGATCCTCTTCCGTCCGTTCCATGAGAACAGCGGCGGATGGTTTTGGTGGGGAACATCAACCAGTGCAGATTCCTACCGTGCCATCTGGAGATACATGGTAAATTATCTGCAGGCCAAAGGCGTACACAATCTGTTATACGTATACTCACCGAATGGTCCGATCGACAATGAGAACGATTATCTGTCACGCTATCCGGGCGATGCCTATGTTGATGTACTTGGATTTGACTATTACGATGACTATGCAGATATAAGCAAGTATACCGGTGATACCTACTTTGACGCGTTGGATAAGAGTTGTAAAGTTGTCTCAAAACTGGCGAATGAAAAGAATAAGATTCCTGCAATTGCTGAGACCGGTATCCGTATCACAGGCGCTGGCAAGGACAGCCTGATGGTAAGCGGAAATCCGACCAAGGATAAGGACTGGTACAATAAGGTGGTTGATACGGCTGCTGAAAATGATATTCCTTATTTCCTTCTGTGGGCGAACTTTGACAGTGAGAATTTCTTCGTCCCATACAAGTACAATGATACGATGGGACAGGAGATGATCAATGATTTTATCTCCGCTTACAACAATGATCATTCCATCTTTGGAAACGGAACGAATTTCTATGGAGAAAATGGTGCAATCAGTAAAGCCGATAAGGTTACATTGACCGGATACAGCAGCAATGTTGGCGGCTATCTGATCTCCCCGAAAAATTATGCGGTTATCAAGGACGCATGCGAACTGAAGGCATCCGTAAAGAACGCAGCGAAGGTGACATTTGAGATTAGAACCAGCGAGACGGATGACAAGCCGCTGGTCATTGAAGGAACGAAGTCAGAAAACAGTGACGTCTATACGGCGCAGCTGACAGCCAATAAGCTGACAGCGATTCCGAAGACCGGAACCGGTGTGATCACTGTGGTTGCATATGGCGAGAACGATACAACAGGAACTAGCCTTGGAACCGCTAAGTTCATCAACTTTAATCAGGATGCAGCTGTTATGCCGTCTCGTGTATTTGACAATTTTGAGTATTATTACGGCAATGATGGTCTGATGCAGACGAAGTACGGAACCCATAATTCGGCAGCCGGATGCAGCACATCGGTATCACTGGATGCAGTCAACAAAGTGGAAGGAAGCTACGGATGCGCATTCAATTACACTCTGGCCTATAAGGGAAGTGAAGCCTGGACCGGTGGCTTGGGAAGAACGTTTGATAACAAAGACTTCTCTGCTTACAATGCACTCAGTATGTGGGTGAAGCCGGATGGAAACGGACAGAAGATGGTCATCCAGCTGAAAGATTCCAATGGTAAAGAGTATGAGGCATATCTTACCGAATTTGTAAAAGGAACCGAGGCGCAGTATGTGACAATCCCATTTGCAAGCTTCAAGGCAAAAGGCGGTACAGATTCGATCTCTGCTTCCGATATTGCAGCATATTACTTATGGTGTAACACCATTCCGGATAATATCGCTGGGGACAAGAAGGATGAGAATGGAAATTATACGGTAAGTGGAAGCATTGTATTTGATGATATTAAGGCGGTAAAGGTAAGCGATGAAGATCTTGCGAAGATTGGAGAGGGCAAGACCTTCCTTACCACCGATGCACCACTGACAGATTTAAGCAGCGCTTCACAGGGTGGCAGCACTTCCGGCTCCGGTTCGTCATCGGTATCCGGCGGCAGCAGTGCAGCGGATACAACCGTAACGAATCCGGACGGAAGTAAGACCGAGACAACCGTCAGCACAAACCCAGACGGAAGCAAGACCGAGACAACCGTTACAACAAAGCCGGATGGCAGCAAGGTGAAGACGGTTGCCACAGCAAACAAGGACGGTTCAACAGTTACGATTACCACAACCACAGATAGCAAGGGAAGCACATCCGTGAAAGCTGAAGTTGTTAAAACTGGCACAAAGTCTGCAGCAGGAACGAAGGGAACGATTTCTTCCGATGTGGTTGCACAGATTACAGAAGCAGCAGGAACGAACGATGTTGTAATCACACAGAAGGTTGTTGATAAGACCGGAAAGACAGCATATACCGTAAGTGTGAATGCAAAGGATCTTAGCGCTGGCAAGAAACTCACTTTAGTGAAATACAATAAGAAGACCGGAAAGTACACTCTTTATAATAAGAAGACTTACAAAGTAACCGATGCAGGAGTGAGTCAGACAATTAAGGATTCGGGTTCTTATCAGCTCATCAGTGAGGCAGATGCGGCCAAGTTTGTGAAGGAGATTCTTGCTACCGTGAAACCTGCGAAGAAATCCAAAACGGTAAAGGAAGGAAATGCAGCAAGCTTCGCATGGAGCAAGGAACTCGATACCGCGAATGTTTCCAAGATTACTTATTCCTCTACCGATAATTCGATTGCGAAGATTGGCAAGAATGGTAAGATTACTGCAAAGAAGGCAGGTAAGGTTACGCTGAAAGCGACTGTGACACTTAAGAATGGCAAGAAGAAAGTTGTCAGCATGAAGCTTAGTGTTCGCTCAAAGTAACCGATGGAATCCGACAATTGAAATTGTAATTGAAACATAAATCCGTTATGCTATGCATAGTATAGCAGATTCAGACTGTAGACAAAGCGCTCCGAGAAATCATGTTTCTCGAAGCGCTTGTTTTTTACCTGTTGAGATCGTATAGTTACTGCATATTTTCGGCAATATGTCGTGCGACATATACTCCGGAAGCAGAAGCGTGGGAAAGAGAATGTGTCACACCGCTTCCGTCACCGATGATATAGAGTCCATCGTATTTGCTCTGTAAGTGCTCGTCGATCTCTACTTCCATGTTGTAGAATTTGACTTCTACACCATAGAGCAGCGTATCATCGTTGGCCGTGCCCGGAGCAATTTTATCGAGTGCATAGATCATCTCGATGATTCCGTCTAAGATACGTTTCGGAAGAACCAGGCTTAAGTCGCCGGGAGTTGCTGCGAGGGTAGGAGTAACGAGTCCTTCCTCGATACGTTTCGTGTTACTTCTACGTCCACGGACGAGATCGCCGAAACGCTGTACGATAACGCCACCGCCTAACATGTTGGAGAGACGGGCGATGCTTTCGCCATATCCGTTACTGTCCTTGAACGGCTCGGAGAAATGTTTGGCAACGAGAAGTGCGAAGTTCGTATTCTCGGTGCGCAGATCTGCGCTCTCATAGCTGTGTCCGTTAACCGTTACGATTCCGTTGGTATTCTCATTTACGACGATTCCGTATGGATTCATACAGAAGGTTCGTACATTGTCCTCAAATTTTTCGGTGCGGTATACGATCTTACTCTCATACAGCTCGTCCGTCAGGTGTGAGAAGATGACGGCCGGAAGCTCAACACGTACGCCGATATCCACACGGTTGGACTTTGTAGGAATATCAAGATCGTCACAGACGGTCTCCATCCACTTGCTTCCGCTTCGACCTACGGAGATCACACATTTCTTACAGTCGTAAGATTCGTCCTTCGCATAAACACGGTATCCGTCTTCAAGGACTTCGATTTTTTCGATTGGTGTATCGAAGAAGAAATCCATGTGATCCTTCATCTCATTGTACAGATTCTCGAGAACCACATAGTTGATGTCGGTTCCTAAGTGGCGCACAGAAGCATCCAGAAGCTTCAATTTATTCTGCAGACAGATCTTCTTCAAATTGGTTCCGGCAGTCGAGTACATCTTAGTGCCTTCACCACCGTGGGTCATATTGATATGATCCACATATTCCATGAGGTCAAACGCCTGCTTGCGTCCGATATATTCATATAAAGTTCCGCCGAAATCATTTGTGATATTGTATTTTCCGTCGGAAAAAGCGCCTGCTCCGCCGAATCCGTTCATGATCGCGCAGGTCTTACACTTGATACAGCTTTTGACTTTGTCACCGTCGATCGGGCAGTGGCGCTGCTCGAGAGAGTGACCGGCATCAAATACTGCAATCTTTAGATCACTTTTCTTCTGTAGTAACTCGTATGCCGAAAAAATTCCACCCGGTCCGGCACCGATAATGATCACATCATACATTGTATTACCCTCCTGTTAGACATCATTTCCTATCTACTTGTTATCTCAATTGAGTGTTTCGCTCACAAACCGATTAATTATAGCACAAACTTATATTATTGAAAAGTAAAACTTATAGATAAATGCAAAAAATTTTTTGTGGCATGAAAAAAGCGCCCGAAGGCGCCTTTTAATCGGTTGTATATGGATTTACATGAACCATCACGTGCTTTACTTTAGAAAAATGAAATTCGATATGGTCATGTACGCGTTCTGCAATCTCGTGCGCTTCCGTGAGGGTGCAGTTTGGATCACAGGCAATCTCTACGTCTACATAGATTTTGTTTCCGAACTCGCGGGTGCGGAGCTCATCAACACGAAGGACGCCTTCCTCAGCTTTAATACAGTCACGGATCATCTCTTCATCACTATCGTCACAGGCGTGATCGACCATTTTATCTACTGCATCGTGGAAGATGTCGTAAGCGGCTTTTACAATAAAGAAGCAGATAACGAGGCTGGCAACGGAATCGGCGATCGGGAAGCCAAGACGCGCACCGGCGATACCGATGAGAGCGCCGATGGAAGAGAGTGCATCGGACCGGTGATGCCATGCATCTGCCATCAGCGCGGCGGAATCAATTTTCTGTGCGTTCACTTTGGTATACCAGAACATTGCTTCTTTGGCAACGATTGAAACCACTGCAGCGACGAGCGCGAGAATGCCGGGTACGGCTAAATCCTTATAATCTCCGGCGAGTATTGTGCGTATGGCAGAGTAACCGATCGACAGACCGGTGATACACAGGATCGTTGCAAGAATGATCGCTGCAACACACTCTAAGCGTTCGTGTCCGTATGGATGTTCCTTATCGGAATCTTTGCTTGATACGTGGATGCCGATGATGACGACGATGCTGCTGAATACATCCGAAGCGGAGTGTACGGCATCGGAGATCATCGCACCGGAATGTGCAACGACTCCGGCGATAAATTTGAATGCAGATAATATGAGATTACCGATGATGCTGACCGAGGTCACCCGGTTCGCGGTCTTCTGAAAATCCTGTTCCATAGAAAGTTCCCCCTTTTGGATAAACGAAAGTTCATCCGCGCGATGGGATGAACTTTCTGTTGCGTCGCATTTCTTGTGTATGTTTATGCTTTCTACTATGCAAAAACTTACATTCGATTTTATTTCTACATCATACACCATAATATGCAGAAAAATCAACAAAATTACACATTGCACAGTATTTAGTGCAAATTAGCATGCACTTACAAAACTTAGAAAAATGAATAAAAATTAATCAATAACTAATTGAAGTTATATGCAACAAAAGTACAAAATATAAGGCTGATGATAGTTAGAACTATACAAGGATAAATATACATTTCTAACGATGATTAGTGTTATGCTATGTAGGGGATGCAATACTAATTTGGGTTAGGAAAATGTTAACAAACACCTTGACAACTAATAACGGTTAGAGTATACTAACGTCCGTGAGAACCGATAAACTTTATCAGAAAGAAATTGTAAAAAGACAAATTTATCAGTGGAAAGAAGGTAAACATGATGCCACTTACAATGTCACCGAAAGGACAGGAAGTAAAGATTGTGCGAATCGGAGGAAAGGATGAAGTGCGCAGACACTTGGAAGAACTCGGATTTGTAACAGGTGGTCTGGTTACAGTTGTATCAGAAGCCGCCGGAAATATGATTGTTAATGTGAAGGGTGCGCGTATCGCGATCGGTCGTGAGATGGCAAACCACATATTTGTTTAACAGAGTGCCTATTTGAGCTCTTAGGAGTTCATAAAAATAGAAATAAAAAGAAAAGAGGAGTAAGATCATGACTTTAAGAGAAGCCAAAATTGGTCAGACAGTCACGGTAAAAAAACTTACCGGTGAAGGTGCTGTCAAGAGAAGAATCATGGACATGGGTATCACCAAGGGCGTAGAAGTATACATCCGCAAGGTTGCACCGCTCGGCGATCCGGTCGAAGTAACCGTAAGAGGATATGAGCTTTCACTTCGTAAAGCAGATGCTGAGATGATCGAAGTTGAGTAGGCAAAGCAAGTAGTTCAACCAGAGAATAAGAATAAAGGAGAATGACAATGGCAATTAAAATTGCACTCGCAGGTAATCCGAACTGCGGTAAAACAACGCTTTTTAATGCCTTGACCGGTGCAAACCAGTTTGTTGGTAACTGGCCAGGTGTAACAGTCGAGAAGAAGGAAGGAAAGCTGAAAGGTCACAAGGATGTTGTGATCATGGACCTCCCGGGTATCTATTCTTTATCTCCATATACATTGGAGGAAGTCGTAGCAAGAAATTATCTCATCGGTGAGAAGCCGGATGCAATCATCAACATCATCGACGGAACCAACATCGAGCGTAACTTATATCTGACAACACAGATTATCGAGCTTGGTATCCCGGTTGTTATGGCAGTCAACATGATGGATCTTGTTGTAAAGAATGGTGACACCATCAATATTAAGGCTTTGGGCGAAGCATTAGGATGCGAGGTTGTTGAGATCTCTGCACTTAAGGGAACCGGAGTTAAGAAGGCAGCTGAGAAGGCTATAGCAGCCGCACAGCAGAAGAAGGCGGTTGACCGTGTTCATGCTTTTGCTGCAGATGTTGAGAATGCAATCGCTACGGTTGAGGATAAGCTTGGAAGCTCTGTTGCAGAAGAGCAGAAGAGATTCTTCGCGATCAAGCTTCTTGAGAAAGATTCCAAGATCTCTGAGCAGCTTACAACCACACCGGATGTAAGCGCCGAAATTAAGACTTTGGAAGATAAGTTTGATGATGATACGGAGAGTATTATCACAAACGAGCGTTATACATACATTACATCCATTATCGGAAAATGCGTGAAGAAAGCACAGGGCAAAGAGAAACTTACAATCTCTGATAAGATTGACCGTGTTGTAACGAACCGAATCTTAGCGCTGCCGATCTTCGCAGCTGTTATGTTTGTTGTATATTATGTATCCATCACAACGGTCGGTGGATTCTTAACAGACTGGACCAATGATACGCTTTTTGCCGAGTGGATCATTCCTGGTGCACAGTCATTCTTTGAGAGCATCGGATGTGCAGAATGGCTGACAGGCCTGATCGTAGATGGTGTGATCTCCGGTGTCGGTGCCGTACTTGGTTTCGTACCGCAGATGCTTGTATTATTCATCTTCCTTGCATTCCTTGAGGGATGTGGATACATGGCACGTGTCGCTTTCATCATGGACCGTATCTTCCGTAAGTTCGGTCTCTCAGGAAAGTCCTTCATCCCTATGCTGATCGGTACGGGATGTGGTGTTCCTGGAGTTATGGCGAGCCGTACGATCGAGAACGAGCGTGACCGCCGTATGACAATTATGACAACGACATTTATCCCTTGTGGTGCAAAGCTTCCAATTATCGGTTTGATCGCAGGTGCATTCTTCGGCAATGCAGGATGGGTTTCATGGTCTGCTTATTTTGTCGGTGTTGCAGCTATCATCTGCTCCGGTATTATCTTAAAGAAGACGAAGATGTTTTCCGGAGATCCGGCACCATTCGTAATGGAGCTTCCGGCTTACCATCTTCCAACGGTAGGAAGCGTTCTCCGCAGCATGTGGGAGCGTGGATGGTCCTTCATCAAGAAGGCAGGAACCATCATTCTTTTATCAACAATCGTTGTATGGTTCACAACTTACTTCGGAGTTGTAGACGGAACCTTCCGTATGCTTTCCGATGAGGAAATTGATTACAGTATCCTTGCTGCAATCGGTAGATGTATTTCATGGATCTTCATTCCACTCGGATGGGGAGACTGGAAGTCCGCAGTGGCAGCTGTTACAGGTTTAGTTGCAAAAGAGAACGTAATTAGTACATTCGGTATCTTATTCCACTATGGTGAAGTTGGAGAAGCCGGAGAAGAGATCTGGGGCAACCTGGCAGCCAATATGTCAGCAATCGCTGCTTACTCTTACTTAGTATTCAACCTTCTTTGCGCACCTTGCTTCGCAGCAATGGGAGCGATCAAGCGTGAGATGAACAACGCGAAGTGGTTCTGGTTCGCAATCGGATACCAGTGTGGTCTTGCTTACTTAGTAGGCTTATGCATCTTCCAGATTGGCGGACTGTTCACAGGAGCAGCAACCTTCGGTTTCTGGACAATCGTTGCAATTGCAATTATCATTGGATTCATCTATATGCTTTTCCGTCCATACAAGGAGAGTGAGACTCTGAATGTTGGCGTTAAGATGGCAAAAGCAAAATAAGCAAAAGAGTTCATGTAAGGAGGCGGCTATGTCAGCAGAACAACTAGAACAGAAACAGATCATCATAAATCGGCTGAAAGAAGATGGCTGTCGTATTACCAAGCAGCGACTCATGCTTCTTGACATCATCCTTGAGGATGAGTGCAGCAGTTGTAAAGAAATTTATTACCGGGCAACGAAGAAGGATCCGACGATCGGAACCGCAACGGTGTACCGTATGATCAATACGCTGGAAGAAATCGGCGCAATCAGTCGTAAAAATATGTACAAGGTCAGCGTATAATGATTCGAAGTATAAATCCGGCTCATGCAGTAGAAACTACTGTGTGGGCCGGATTTTTTTTCGTGAATTCCTAAGTTGCGCGTAACTGAGAATATATAATCAATAAAAGTATTGACTTTTGACTATAAATTAGTTATATTTAATTTACGTTAGAGATAACTAACCAACACATAAGGAGAACAATATGTGCCAGGAAATTTATCACATGATGAGAACGATGAATCAGGATGGCCTCGAGTTTCAGCTTGCCTTACAGTGTGCCCCACTTATTACCGGAATTAAGATTTCAAACTTACTCATGGTTTGCGGCAAGCGGGAGGATGCGGTGCAGGAACTTCTTGAAGGTTCCGACATTTCCTGTTTCTGTGTGATGAGCTCGCCGAAGAAGACCGCCTTCCTTCTGTATCGTGAAGAGGAACTGAGGCAGTACTTAGGTCGTACCGATGTGCGGCACCTGCTTAAGAAACTTGGATACAAGGATTCTTCTTTGGACAATGTATTACCTAAGTTTCGCAAACGCTATGAGGCGCATATGAACGGGGAGCAGCAGTTCCCACATGAGATGGGGCTGCTCCTTGGATATCCGATTGAGGATGTGGTTGGATTCATGGAACATTCCGGCAAAGAGTATCTGTATTCCGGATACTGGAAGGTGTATGAGAATGTTTCCGCAAAGAAGCAGATCTTCGTGCGGTACGACGAGGCACGCGAGACGCTGATACGTCTGCTTGCCAATGATATTGGAATCCGCCTGATCTGCGAGATATACCGCAAGACACCGGCTGACAAGTACAGTCCGGTTGTTGCCAGAGTTTCTTAGCATAAGAGAAAATGCTTGAATACGAAGTCGGCAGGAAGATATACAGTGAAAAGAGATCATACCGCAGACTTCATGAAGAAGGCTAGCGTAAAATATAGGAGGAATATAAGATGAGTAAAGTAAATGTTGTATATTGGTCACAGTCAGGAAATACACAGGCGATGGCAGAGGCGGTCGGTAAAGGTGCTGCAGATGCCGGCGCAGAGGTATCGGTTGTATATGTTGGAGATGCTTCTGTGAATGATTTAAAGGATTGTAAGGCTTTCGCACTCGGATGTCCGGCGATGGGCGCTGAGGTGCTTGAAGAGTCTGAGATGGATCCATTCGTAGCAGATGTGGAAAGCATCTGTGGCGGTAAGACAATCGGTCTGTTTGGTTCTTATGGATGGGGCGACGGACAGTGGATGCGCGATTGGGAAGACCGTATGAGAGGTGCCGGAGCAACGATCTCCGGTGGTGAAGGTGTCATCTGTCAGGAGACACCGGATGCAGATGCGCTTGCAGCCTGTGAGGCGCTTGGCAAGGCACTTGCAGCAGTCTAGTAAAATGGTAGAACCGACGCGAGTCGTTTTCTATATAAAATCTCCGCAAAGGAAACTTTGCTCCTAGTGTAAATCCGGGCCACCGCGAAAGCGGTGGTCCGCTCTCTTTTTAGAGGAATGTTTTTAATATCTGCAGGACGCCGGATTCCCAGTACGGAGCGCAGGTGTATTTCGCAGCCTGTATCACTTCCGGTCTGGCGTTGGATACCGCGTAGCTCGTTCCTGCATTTGTAAGCATTTCGATGTCGTTTAAGTTGTCACCGAATACGCACACCTCATCGGCAGCGATTCCAAAATGCTCCATAAGGTAGGAGATAGCCGTCCATTTGCTGACTCCGAGTGCATTGCAATCCACCCATTCTTTGCCGGCGGCTGCGACCTGGGCATGCTTTTTCCAATAAGGGATAAATTCCGGGGTGCAGAGTTCTTCACATTCGTTTGGATGATAGACGGTAAATTTGATGACATCCTCATTTTGAATTGAGAGCACATCACTTGTCTCGCGAATGTCAAATCCATAGGAGTCACGGAGCCAGTGGAACATCCGGCTTCCGGCATCTTCTGCGTATCCGTAATCCGGTGTGCCGACAAAATAGTCGCAGCTTGGCAGTGTGTCACGCACCATCCGGCACATGCCTTTCCAGAGTTCTACATCCATAGGAAAAGTTTTTAGGATTTTATCCGGTGTGCGGACGACGGTTCCGCCGTCAGAGATGTAATAAAGCTTGTCCGCGATCGGGGCAAAAAGCTTGCGCTCACTGACAAACTGCCGTCCCGAGCAGACAACGAAGATAATTCCCTTGTCCACGAGTGTATTGATTACGTTCATATATTCAGGGTTGATCATTAAGGTTCCGTCTTTGACGAGTGTTCCGTCAACATCGGATGCTATTAGTTTTATCATTTGTATACCTTTCTGTTTGTCTTGTTTCCATTTAAATGTTATTGTAAAATATGCATGGTGTAGCGTCAAGGCAGGATTTGTCATTGTTGCAGTTGTTGTCGGGGCGCTGCTTTTGCCGGGAAAAGGTTCATTTATATTAAATAGGAAGAATGAGGGGTCTATTTGATTACAATTTATTGTGCGCTGTATGCGGAGGCGCAATATCTGATACAACATTATGAATTAAAAAAAGCGACAGAGAGCAGGCATTTTCAGATTTTCTTCAATGAGAAGTGGAAGATACGGCTGGTCATTACCGGTGTCGGAAAATTAAATGCAACGGTTGCAATGGCGGAGATTTCTACAATCTATCCGCCGGCGGAAGAAGATCTTATGGTTAATTACGGAAGCTGTGCGGCGGAAGGAATGCTTATGCCCGGAGAAGGTGAAGGAGGCGGAGGAGCATGTGTGCCCCTTGGAAGCATTATTATGGTGAACAAGCTGACCGATGCAGAGAGTGGGCGTACCTTTTACCCGGATATGGTCTACCGACATCCGTTTACGGAAGGAGAAGTCTTTACTTCGGCGCAGGTATATACAGTAGATGCAGGTGCGCGGGATGGCGGCACAACGAAGGTGGAAGATGTTGGTTTGAATGCGCATGCTGAAGGCTACGCAAAGGTGGAAACTGCTGGATTGAATGCGCAGAATGAAGAGGCGATGAAGGCAGAAGTTATCGCTCCGACCGTGCATGATATGGAAGCAGCAGCTTTCTATGAAGCCGCAAATTTCTATTATGGTCCGCATCAGATGATCTTTTTGAAAGTGGTTACGGATCATGGGATTGAGAATGAGAGATTACAAAACGACTCGAGTCAGGGGAAGAATATTGGAAATGAGAAAAATGTGACAAGCAATCCGGCGGCATCCGAGCGTGAGCGTTTTGTCATGATCATGCAGGAGGCAGGGGCAGAGGTTGTGAGATTTATCGATGAATTACAATCTTTGTTTGCATCAGAATGTTGTGACCTGGAAGCTGAGGGGGAGAAAATTCATAGGTCGGAAGTGCAGAATTCGCCATTGGAGACTTTTTGTGAAGATCCGATATGCGAATGGAGCATCGACGAAAATCAGCTTGCAGAAGATCTGCATTGTTCCGTCACAATGAAAGCGGAGCTTCTGCAGCTTCTTAAGTACTGGCGTCTTACGGGATTTGATGCAGAGACTTTGATCCATAGTTATTATGAACAGGAATTGCTGCCATGTAAGGATAAGAAAGTGGGAAGGAGATTGCTCGATGAGTTGCAGAACAAGTGGTTATAACAATGCCTTTTCCCATATCTATGTGGAGCGGGGAGTGCGGGAGCATCCGCGGACGAAGCAGATTCTTTCGAGGTTCCCGGACGCGCAGGTGATTGAGATCGCACATTACAAGGATGTGTTTAACCGGCGTAGGCAGCAGTACGAGGCGCAGCATCGTTCGCAGAGTCTGATCCTTGCGGCGAAGACAGATCACTATTTTTATGAGGGAGCCGAGCCGTGTCAGGATTTTGGATATGATAATTTTTATTACTGCTCGACGATGATGAATTGCATCTACGATTGCAGCTATTGTTATCTGAAAGGGATGTATCCTTCGGGAAATCTGGTCGTCTTTGTCAATCTTGAGGATTATTTTGCCGAGCTGGATCGTCTTCTTGAGGCGCATCCGATGTATGTGTGCGTGTCGTATGATGCGGATCTGCTGGCGCTGGAATCATGGATGGGCTATGCGCGTGCGTGGGCGGATTATGCCGGGAAACATCCGAATTTAACGCTTGAGATCCGGACGAAAAGTGCAAGGCAGGCAATGTGGGACGAACTTCCCCTTCTTTCCAATGTGGTGTATGCGTTTACGATATCACCGCAGAAGTTGATTGCGGCAAGCGAAAAGAATACACCTTCTGTGCGGGCGAGAATCGAATGTGCAGCGGAAGGCATAAGACGAGGATTTCCGGTGAGACTCTGCTTTGATCCGATGCTGTATCTGCCGGGATGGGAAGTTTTGTATACGGAATTGTTTACACAGATTGATGAGGCATTCGAGAGCCGGAATTGTAACTGGAAGATGCTGGATGCAGTCAGTGTCGGAGGATTCCGTATCTCGAAGGAGTATATGAAGAAAATCAGGCGTGTGGAGAAGGAGTCGCCGGTTGTGCAGTTCCCGTATGTGAATGTGGGGGGCGTGTATCAGTATCCGCTGGAACTGCTCGCGCGGATGGAAGGCTGTGTGATGCGGGAGCTTGTGAAGCGGATGCCATCCGAACGCATTTTTTCAGAGCGGAATACGATGTAGCGGGGCGAAAGAAGCGTAAAAGGACGAAAAAAGCCCCGCGAAGAGAAGACAGCGGGGCGAAAGAAGCATAAAAAGACGAAAAAAGCCCCGCGAAGGAAAAATAGCGGGGCGAAAGAAGCGTAAAAAGACGAAAAAAGGCCCGTGAAGAGAAGACAGCGGGGCGAAAGAAGCGTAAAAGGACGAAAAAAACCCCGTGAAGAGAAGACAGCGGGGCGAAAGAAGCGAAAAAAGACGAAAAAAGCCCCGCGAAGAGAAGACAGCGGGGCGAAAGAAGCTGTAAAGGACGAAAAAGCCCCGCGAAGAGAAGACAGCGGGGCGAAAGAAGCGAAAAAAGACGAAAAAAACCCCGCGAAGAGAAAATAGCGGGGCGAAGGAAGCGAAAAAAGACGAAAAAAGCCCAGCGAAGAGAAGATAGCGGGGCGAAAGAAGCGAAAAAAGCCTCGCGAAGAGAAGACAGTGGGACGAAAGAAGCGTAAAAAGAAGATGAGGGTGATGAATATGGAGCGGAAGGAAAGCAAAAATCAGGAAAAACTGAAAATAGACATGCAGGCTGCAATCGTGACAGGGGCAAGCTCAGGCATCGGCCTGGCAATCGCCGGAACACTTTGTGAACTTGGGTATCGGGTGTATGGTTTTGGAAGAAACTTTGAGCGGGAGGAAGTCCGTAACCTGATTGCAGCGTATGAGGAGCAGTTTCAGCTGATCGAATGTGATCTTCTTGATACGGCAAAACTGTGTGACGCGGTCAATGCAATCCGTAAGAAGGAAACCATCAAAATTCTTGTGAATGCAGCCGGCGTGGGCTACTATGGGTTACATGAGGAACTTTCCGTTAAGCAGATCCAGACGCTGGTGCGCACAGATCTTGAGGTTCCGATGATCCTTACGAACCGGCTTCTTCGCGTGCTCAAGGAGAATCGCGGCTATATCATCAATGTATCCTCAATTACTGCAAAGAAGACGAATCCGCATGGATGCGCATACGGAGCGGTTAAGGCAGGACTTACGAATTTCGGGGAGAGTCTGTTTGAGGAAGCAAGGAAATACGGTATCAAGGTGACAAATCTGCATCCGGATATGACGGATACGAATCTGTACCGGGATGCGGATTTTACATGCAGCAGTGACAACGGATGTGCACTATACAGTAAAGAAGTCGCAGATGCTATCCGTTATATTTTACAGCAGCGGGAAGGCATTGTTGTGCCGGATATTACGATACGTCCGCAATATCACAGAATTGCGCGAAAGAACAAGAAGTAACATGAGTGAGAAACAAAACGGATTTTAATTTTGATTTGACGAATCCCATCCCGATGCTTTATTCTATAAACACACAATTTAGCATACGGATGGAGGGCTCACATGACGAATTATCTCTTAATTGTAACCATCGTAATCTTTGCATGCGTTTTCTTAAGCCGCGTTTCGAACCGGCTTGGTATTCCAACGCTTCTGTTTTTTATCCTGCTTGGTATGGTATTCGGATCGGACGGTATCTTAAAGATTCCGTTTGACAATTATGCGTTTGCGGAGCAGACGTGTTCGATTGCGCTAATTTTCATTATGTTCTATGGAGGATTTGGCACGAACTGGAATCAGGCGAAGTCGGTTGCCGTCAAATCCATTCTTCTCTCGACAGTCGGGGTTGTGGTTACTTCCGGGCTGACGGGAGCATTCTGTCACTTTGCATTACAGATCGACTGGACAGAGAGTCTGCTGATCGGAGCGCTGGTCGGTTCTACCGATGCTGCATCGGTCTTTTCTATATTAAGATCCAAGAAACTGAATTTAAAATATAATACAGCTTCGCTTCTTGAGGTGGAGAGCGGCAGTAACGATCCGTGTGCGTACATGTTGACAGCAACATTTATTGCCATCGCACAGGGGCAGACGAGCGCGGGACAGATCAGTCTGTTGATCATAAAGCAGATTGTGTTTGGTCTCTTATTTGGAGCGCTGATCGCGGCAGTGACCATCTGGCTTCTTGGCAAAGTGAAATTTACGGTTGCTGGGTTTGATACAATTTTTGTAGTGGGAATCGCACTTCTTTCCTACACGCTGCCTTCGCTTATCGGTGGCAACGGCTTCTTAAGCGCTTATATTGTCGGTATTGTGCTTGGCAATACGCAGATTCCGAACAAGCGGAATCTGGTTAATTTCTTTGATGGACTGACGGGGCTTATGCAGATGCTGATCTTCTTCCTGCTTGGTTTATTGTCCTTCCCGTCAAGACTTCCGGGCGTGATCGTTCCGGCACTTCTGATCGCGGTATGGCTGACGTTTGTGGCACGTCCTGTTGCGGTTGCAGCAGTGCTTACGCCTTTTAAAAGCAAATGGACGCAGCAGCTTCTTGTTTCTTGGTCTGGACTCAGAGGTGCGGCATCCATCGTGTTTGCGATTATGGCGGGGATGGCAATCGAGACAGAGAATGACATTTTTCACATTGTATTCATGATCGTGCTTTTTTCGATTTTGTTACAGGGATCGCTTCTGCCGTTTGTTGCAAGAAAGCTTGACATGATCGATCAGAAAGCGGATGTCATGAAGACCTTCAACGATTATTCGGATGAGGTGCCGGTTCAGTTTATTCAGCTGACGATTCCGGCAACACATGAGTGGTGCAACCAGTCACTGAAGGATCTGACACTTCCACCGGAGACACTGATCGTGCTTCTCAAGAGAGCGGGAGAAAATATTATTCCAGACGGCAATACCGTGCTACAGGAAAAAGATGTGCTGATTCTCAGTGCAACGACGCCGGATCAGGTCGAGGGGGTTACGCTTGTTGAAATCCCGATTGCAGAGGAGAGTAAATATGCAGGTAAGCTTTTGTCGGAGATAAAAAAGAAGCAGAATGAATTGGTCATTATGATCCAGAGAGGAGAGCAGATTATTATTCCGAATGGAAATGTGCGACTGGAAGCAGGAGATCTGCTTGTGATCAATCGCTCTGTAAATTAAGAACGTTACATAGAAGAACAAAAAATACGGCGCCGCGAGGGTGCCGTATTTTTATGTAATTTGGAAAACGTAAATTGTATTGCTTACTTAATTTTAGTTAGCAGCTTTGGCCTTCTTGCCGAAGAGTTTCTTTAAGCAGCTGAATGCTACCATAACTCCAAGAACCATCAGAAGAATTGCTACGACAAACTGAAGTCCGTCAACCAATACAGTTGCGGTACCGTTTACGATGTTGGTAACCAGTGCGATGGTCTTCTGGATCAAAGCGGTAAATGTTACAACAAGCATGATGAACATTGGTGCGTAAAGTGTCCAGCCGGTTCTTCCGGTTGTCTTTAAGAATACAGATAAAGCGATCAGTACGAGTGCTGCAAGTAACTGGTTTGCAGATCCGAACAGAGGCCATACATTGTTGTATCCGCCGAGTGTCAGTAAGTATCCGAAGAACAGTGTGATCACAGTTGCAAAATACTTGTTGGTAAGAACTCTCTGCCAAGCAGGCATTTTCTCAGGATCGGTTGTGTCTCCGTAGAATAACTCCTGGAAAGACATACGTCCGATACGTGCAACAGAGTCAAGGGATGTAAGTGCAAGTGCAGATACACACATTGTCATGAATACGGTTGCAACGTGAACCGGTACACCAAGCTTCTCTAAGAATCCGGCAACACCGGAAGAGAAGATTGCGAATGGAGTTCCGTCTGGCTTTGTACCACCTACAGCAACTGCACCTACAACAACTAATGCTACGATACCGAGTAATGACTCAACAACCATTGCGCCGTAACCAACCATTGGCATATCTTTCTCATTGCTGATGGTCTTGGATGAAGTTCCGGAAGAAACCAGTGAATGGAATCCGGATACGGCACCACAGGCGATTGTTACGAACAGTGTCGGGAAGAGATAACTCTTAGCGCCTGCTGCATCGACAACGCTGAATCCGTTGAATGCATTTAACTGCATAGAAGGATGTGCAACAACGACACCGACAACGGCACCGATGATCATGCCGAGAAGCATGAAAGTTGTCATATAGTCACGAGGCTGCATAAGAAGCCACATTGGCATAACCGATGCAAGGAAGAGGTAAGCCATAATGATGTAGATCCATGCGCTCTTGGTTGCGTAGATCGGAAGCTTCATTCCGATTGCAAACATAACAACAAGAAGTGCGATTGCTACAACGGCACGAACCATTTCGTTCATCTTGCCGACTTTCTTCTGAATCAGACCGAAGATAACTGCCACTACGATAAAAAGCATTGAGATCGTAGCTGCGGTAGAATGTGCATAAGTTACAGCTGCGTCTAATCCTTCCACTTCAGCTCCCTTGCCTACGAAAGTACCGGCAACCATGTCGGTAAATGCGGCGATAACGAGAAGTGTGAATAACCAGCAGAATAACATAAATAATTTACGACCGGTTCTTCCGATGTACTTCTCAATGATCATACCCATTGATTTTCCTTCGTTTTTAACAGATGCATATAATGCACCGAAATCCTGTACAGCTCCGAAGAACAGACCACCGAGGATCAGCCACAGGAGTACCGGTACCCATCCGAATACGGATGCAAGGATTGGACCGGTGACAGGTCCTGCACCAGCAATTGATGAGAACTGGTGAGAGAATACAGTAAACTTGGAAGATGGTACGTAATCCTCTCCATCTTCATGTGTGTAGGCCGGTGTCTTTGCGTTTGGGTCGATTCCCCATTTGTTCGCAAGCCATCTTCCGTAGAACAGATAGCCGGCACCGAGTGCTACGATTCCGATTAATACAATAACTAAACCATTCATTGTAGTTCCGCCAATTGGCGGCTCCCTTCTTAAGATTTCAAAGAGCTACATAAAATCAAAAGCCTTCGTCTTTATAACGAACGTTTCCGTTGTTATAAAGACGAAGGCTTTTGCTTCCGCGTTACCACTTTATTTGTCGTAGATACGACCTCTCAGTCTCATCTCAACCATCAGCCCATCACTTTGTGAAATCATAAAGTCATAACCGTCAGGATGAAATAAGCTTCCGGATAACGGTGGAAAGCCGGTAGCACCTAGTGTCCAAATGGAATTCAGTGCACTGCTCGCAGAGGATGGTCTCTCGGAGGGATACACCGCTTTACACCAGCCAGCGGCTCTCTGTAGTACGACATCCGACAGATCGTATTCTGTTCTATGCATTTGCTCTTTGTTAACAAAGAAAATAGCACCTTGATAAATATTTGTCAACTGTTTTGCTATGCAAAAAGGTTATGGTTTGTATAAATAGACATATGAAGGATTACAAAAATGAAGTCTTTTCGACATCATTCGACGAGACAGAAAATGGAAACTGATATAATAAATTGCAAATCAATACGATGCAGCGATAGTGATGTGCTGCACGAAAGCAAAACGAGAAATGGAATCGAAGGTATCGGATAAAGGGGCAACTATGGATCGAAGAAAAATAAGAAGCCGGATACTGCTTACCGCAGCAGCTCTCACATTTCTGACCGGCTGCACGGGAGAGATTGCATCAACAGAAAAACATAAGGAAGAGATTCATGAAGCAATTACCATGCTATCCCCATTTCGCAATATGAGTGCTTTTATCGAGATGGTTCATGAGCAGTATCCGGAGATCAATATCGAGGTGGTTCCATACAGTGGTGCCAACTATACGGCATATGTCAAGGCACAGCTTGCCGCAAATGATATGCCGGATATCTATTGTTCTACCTATTATATACCGGGGAGGGAGGAGGTCAGTGACCGGCTGATCGATATGTCGGGTTATGCATTCACCGATAATTATGCGGAAGCAAGATTGCGCGAGGTGACAAATGACGGTGCGATCTATATGCTTCCTACTTATTATGACTGCATTGGAATTATCTATAACAAGACGTTGCTTGAGAAACACGGCTGGGAACTGCCGACGTCCTTTCGGGAACTGGAGGAACTTGCGCCGAAAGTGAAAGCGGCAGGCTGCGAACTTGCATTAAATCAGTTCCAGCTGCCGGAATACGGGTTTCAGTATTTCTGTAATATTATGAGTACGAATTATCTGAACACACCGGATGGCCGTAAGTGGCAGAACCGTTTTCTGGATGGTGAGACGACCATGGAAGAAGATGAGCAGATGATGCAGAACTTGAAAACTCTTGAGAAGTGGCGTGAAATCGGCATGTTAAATGATAATGGGAATCCGATGAGTGATGAAGCGACACGACTTAAGATGGCAGAAGGAAATACGCTTTTTATGCTTGGAGGGGCTAATGTTTTTGCAGACGATGAGACGGAGGATGAGTTCGGACTGATGCCGTATCTGTCAGAGGATGGGACGCAGAATGCTTTCATTATGAATGTTTCGCGTTATATGGGAATCAATAAGCGGCTCGAAGAAAAAGGAAACGAACAGAAGCTTACGGATGCACTTCATGTGATGGAGGTACTTTCTACGGTCAAAGGTATGAAAGCACTCAATAAAACGTATGCCAATACCTTGCTTCTTCCACTCAAGGATTATGTGGTCGAAGAAAGTGAAGGTTATTATGCGGAGATTGAGGATGAGATTAATGCCGGAATGACGGCTCCGTTTATCTACGATGGGTGGGAGAATGTAATCGTGGCGACCGGAAGAAAGATGATCGATTTCCTATGTGGGAAAGCGGAACTTTCCGATGTGGTGCAGGCGTTTGATGCGAATCAACATCTGATCGAAGATAATTCGACCGCTTCTTATACGACAGTGACAGAAAAGCTGGATACGGATGCCTGTGCGAAAGCGGTTGGGATCTGCTTCGCACAGGAGAGCGGTGCCGATCTTGCACTGATCTCGAAGAATAAATGGTATAAGCTGGCGGAGTTTAAGGATCTGAATATGGAAGGTGTCAGTGGTGCGTTGTATCCATTGCCGCTGACGGATCAGGAGATTACATCGATTCTGCCGACAGGATGGACCGGCAATATTATGACGGTGACGCTGAGCGGACAAAGAATTCAGAAACTGGCAGAGTATGGTTATGACCGGAATGGAGATGGAAGGACCTTTCCGTATGAACTGGTCATGCCCTCTGATCTACAGCTGGAGAAGGATACTGTTTACACAGTGGCAATCTGCGGGGTGACGGACGCTGTGGCAGAAGAAGGAAAACTGACCGACACTGGCATTCAGGGGCTTACCGCGGCACAGAAATATTTCAGCCGGTTTGACACTTTATCACTTGGAGATCTTGTTTGGGAGTAGTTTTGTTTTGTTATGCTTAATTTAAAGAGATGTAAGATTAAAAATTCGCAGATGATTAAAATTGTGGTTATCTTTATCCTGATCGTTGTTTTAAGTGTGATGCTTTTCTTTAAAATCTATCACAAATATATTGACCGTATTCTGTATGAGGAGAGGCTTAGTCAGATGAAGGCGGTCACTTCGCAGCTGTTTGACGGACTCGAGGATATGATCGATAACCGATGGGAGACGGTGGCATCGCAGAGTAACCGGCTGGATGATATCGAGATCACAAACGTGGCGGGATTGTCAGAGTTTATGGAAAAGCAGACAAGGATCAATGAGTTGAAAAGCAAAAGCCAGAGACTGATCGCTGTGGATGAACTGGGACGTTATTATACGCAGGACGGACTTGGTGGCAATCTGCGGGAGATGGAGGTGCTTTTAAACCAGCCGGATCAGGTCTGCTTTGTGACGAATACGGTGACGACGAATCAGACGGAGATTGTTTTCTTCAAGAGAGTGGAGCAGCCAATCCATATTGATGATGGCAGAAGAACTGTTCTGATTGAATATTACGGTATCGCACAGGATATGAGGGTGTTTAATCCGTATTTTGAGTGCAACGCTTATAAAGGAAACAATACGGTTTATGTGGTGGATCGGGATGGCTTAAAGATTTTCAATAGTCAGTCGGATGAGGTGCTGCACGGGTACAATACGTTTACCGTGCTTAAAAATATGCAGTATCTGCATGGAAGCACATTCGAGCAGGCAAAGCAGGCACTCGCAAGAAACAGTATTTCTTATTCTAATGCGATATTGGACGGCACAGAGTATTATTATGCGTTGTATCAGATGGAGGATTCGGACTGGACGCTGCTTTTCTTAGTACCGTCTTCTTATGTGGCGGAGAATACTGTAAAGCTGGTGAATCTGTCAGTTCGAACGGTGCTCATTTTCGCAATTTTTCTTGTGACGATCGCTGCTGCTGCAATCTTTGCAACCATGCGGCAGCATCAGAAAGCGGCAGTGGAGGCGGAGCGGAGAAATAACGATAAGCTGGCTCTCATCAATGAGCAGCTGGATCAGAAGAATGCCGATCTGTCCAAGGCGGTACAGGTTGCGGAGAATGCGTTCGAGATGGCGGAGAATGCCAATCACGCGAAGAGTGATTTCCTCGCCAATATGTCACATGATATAAGGACCCCGATGAATGCCATCATCGGAATGACCACGTTGCTTGAGCATGAGGCATTCTCGCCACTCAAAGTCCGTGAATATACCAAGAAAATCAAAGGCTCCAGCGAACATTTGCTTGGAATCATCAACGATGTACTTGATATGAGCAAGATCGAGAGTGGAAAGACAACGATGAATGTCGGTGAATTTTATCTTCCGGATCTGTTCGATCAGATTGATACTGCCTTTCGTCCGCAGACGGATGCGAAGAGGCAAAGTTTTGTGATCGATGTTCAGAAGTTAGAACACAAGTGGCTTTGGGGCGACAGTATGAGGCTGCTTCAGATCTTAAATAATCTGTTGTCCAATGCATATAAATATACTCAGGTGGGGGGGAATATCCGCATCGAAGTATTTGAGATGGAGCAGACGTCTCCAGCGTATGCGAAGCTCTGCCTGAAGGTGATCGATGATGGAATTGGTATGAGTCAGGAATTTTTAGCCAAAATCTATGAATCCTTTACCAGAGAGGAGGGCTTCCTCACGAATAAGATCCAGGGAACCGGACTCGGCATGTCGATCGTCAAGAGTCTTGTGGATCTCATGGGAGGAAGCGTTGATGTTGAGAGCATTCAGGGAAAAGGCACATGTTTTGAACTGATCCTGGATTTCAAGATCTCGGACAAGACGGCAGCAGACCAGCAGGCGTCGGGGGAGATACAGGAAGAGAATGCGTTGGGTTGTTTACAGGGGATGCATTTTCTCTGCGCGGAGGATAATGAGTTGAATGCGGAGATTCTGACGGAGCTTCTTCATATGGAAGGGGCATACTGTGTGATCTGTCCGAACGGACAGGAAGTTGTTGATGCATTTGTGAATTCTTCTGCCGGAGATTACGACATGATCCTTATGGATGTGCAGATGCCGGTTATGAACGGTTACGAGGCGACTAAAGCGATTCGAAGCAGCAGCCATCCGCTGGCGCATTCGATTCCAATTGTTGCGATGACCGCCAATGCGTTCTCCGAGGATGTACAGAAATCACTTAGTGCAGGCATGAATGCCCATATCTCAAAGCCTGTAGATATGAAGAAACTTGCACGCACGGTGCGCAAGGAACGGATGAAGGCTGCCGTGTAGCTGCCCAAACCAGCACCTCGAAACGTTCTGTTTTACAGAGTGATGATGGGCAAATTCGAATTTAAGGTTGACTTTCATAGGGAAACTCCTCAATATGAATATATAAATGAAAAGATGAATACTTTATGGAAAAATATGACGAATGAAATGAAGATGGACAATAGAAATTCAACGGATATAGAAAAGAAAATAGATGATTTTGCCTCAAAGGACGAAAAGAAAGCCGGAGTTTTATATGGCATCGGCGTGGGTCCGGGAGATCCGGAGCTTATGACGATTAAGGCAATTCAAACAATTAAAAAATGCGATGTGATCGTGCTTCCGGCAGCAACAAAGGAAGAATGCTATGCGTATGGGATTGCATCACAAGTGTGTCCTGAAATGGATGAAAAAAGGCTGCTTTGTATGCCTTTTCCGATGATAAAGGAGCAAAGTAAATTAGAGAAGGCACACGATGAAATTTTTGAGACGCTTGAACCCGAGTTAAAGGCGGGCAGGAGTGTTGGACTTCTGACGATCGGTGATCCGAGTGTGTATTCGACTTACATGTATATCCACCATCGGGCGGAGGCAGCTGGATACGAAGCTGTAATGATAAGCGGTGTGCCATCCTTTTGTGCAGTGGCAGCAAGGCTTGGTATCTCGCTTGGAGAGAAAAGTGAAGAGATTCATATCATTCCGGGCACGTATGATGTACAGAAGACGTTTGATTATAGTGGAACCTGTGTTTACATGAAATCCGGAAAGCGTCTGGCGGAGCTGATCACCGCGCTTCGGGATCAGGAGTGTGAGGGACGGCTGCTTTATGTGCGCGGTGTGTCGAATTGTGGAATGGAAAATGAGCGGGTATATCAGAGTCTGAATGAACTGGAGCAGGCACAGGGCTATCTGACCATTGTGATTGTGAAGATGACAGATGAACAGACTATGTAAATACAGGAGTATGCCTTGGGGAAAAAGCGTTATATCGCTTTTTCCTCCACATAGCTGCTTCTTGTCGCGGTCATGGAGTATGGATCGAGGATGGTGTTTAAGTCTTTTATCGGTTGAAAAAGTGGAATTATGAAATAAGGAGACGATCATATGATTTTATGCGTTGCAGTAGATGACAATATGGGGATGATGTTCAACAGACGCAGACAGAGTCAGGACAAGAATCTGCGAAAATACCTGATCGCGCTGGCTGGTGAAAGAAAGCTTTGGATCAATTCTTATACGGAAGGACAATTTGATACTCCGCTGCCTCCTGTGATTGTTTCGGATGATGATTTCTTAAAGAAAGCAGGGGCAAATGAGCTGTGCTTTGTGGAAAATCAATCGTTAAAAACATATGCAGAAAAGGTTTCAGAGGTGATTCTTCTTAAATGGAACCGGGTGTATCCGGCGGATTTCTATTTTGATTTACCGATGCCGGAGGCAGAATGGAAATTAGAGTCGACAAGTGCGTTTGCCGGAAATTCCCATGACAAGATTACTGTGGAGGTGTGGAAGCATGAAAATATTTAATTGGATATTCTGCATTTTTTGTATCCTGTGTCTGCCAGTATATGGATTTCATATCAGTTCGATTTTGATTTGTATGCTTGGAATTATATCCTTACCGATTGCAAAAATCAGAAATTTGTGGAAAGCGCTACCGAAAGATAAAGTGCTGCGCCCATTGATTATCGGAATACTATTTCTGTTATTATGTGGATTTCTGCCGGATCTTGAAAATGAATCGGATCAGATATCGTCTAATGTAACAACGGAGAGTCTGAGCACCGAGGTTGCTGATATACAGGAATCGCAAATCGCTGATTCAAAGCCGCGTGATGAGACGGAAATTGTGGAAGATACACAGACCGAGGCGCAGACGAAACCATCCACAGAAGTAACGCTTTCGCTTGCGAATATTCCAAGGTACTCCGGAAAACCGTTTACATTAGTAAATGACAATGTCCCGGAATTCAGGGATACGGATTTATCGACGACATCTTATGAATATTACAGTGAATTGGATGCGCTGGGACGATGCGGTGTCGCTTATGCATGTGTCGGCACAGACCTGATGCCGACCGAGGAGCGAGGCAGTATCGGATCGGTGAAACCTACCGGATGGCATACGGTAAAATACGATAATGTGGATGGAAAATATCTCTACAACCGCTGCCACTTGATCGGTTATCAGTTGTCCGGAGAGAATGCCAATGAAAAGAATCTGATTACGGGAACCCGCTATCTGAATGTGGATGGGATGCTTCCTTTTGAAAATCTGGTGGCAGATTATGTAAAAGAGACCGAAAATCATGTGATGTATCGCGTGACTCCGCTTTTTGACGGTGATAATCTTGTCGCAAGCGGCGTGCAGATTGAGGCAGAATCGGTTGAAGATGACGGGCAGGGCGTCTATTTCAATGTCTATTGCTACAATGTGCAGCCGGACATTAAGATTAATTATGCGACAGGTGACAGTAAGGCCAAAACCGCTGCAGCCGAACCAAAAGAGAAGAAAAAGAATGAGTCATCCGTGAAAGCATCGGATTCGACGTCAGATTCCGGAGCAACAAAAGTATGGATATCGGCGACTGGACACAAGTATCACAGTGTGAATGACTGCGGCAATATGAACCCGGATCACGCTACGCAGGTGACCGAAGATGAGGCCATCAATATGGGACTCGGAAAATGCAGCAGGTGCTGGTAAAACGGATAATATATGCCCGGACGGGCAAATAGGGGATTTTAAAATAGGAAATATGAGAGTACAATGTTGATAAGGAATGATGGTCGAGAGGAGGGCAGATGATGGGAATTACCGGTGTAGATTATAGTGGCTTGGGATATGGATATGACTGGCGGATGAAGAGCCCCGATGAAACGACATATGGAGCTGGTCGGAATATTGATGATGGTCGTGACGGAAATCAAGAGATCGGAAGAAATCCGGACGATGCAAAACGCATTGGAATTGGATCGAATGTGGATGGAACCGAACGCAAAGTGAATGACGGAAACGGAGATCATGCGGAATCGGTCGATTCGAAAGTCGATAAGGATGGCAAGAAAAAAGAGTGCCAGACTTGTAAGAACCGTAAGTACATCGACGGTTCCGACGAGGCAAATGTGTCATTTAAGAGTGCTGCGCATGTCTCTCCGGAAGCCGCAGCTTCCGCCGTACGAGCACATGAGGGACAGCATGTATCCAATGCATACAGCAAGGCATCAGAGAACGACGGAAAAGTGATCTCGGCTTCCGTACGCATTCATACCGCAATCTGTCCGGAGTGTGGTCGCTCATATGTGTCCGGCGGAGTGACAAATACACAGATCAAGTATTATAACGAGAGCAATCCATATCAGAAGGACTTGAAGGCGGCTGACGGCATTAAGGCAAGAGGCGAGAGAGTGGATATGGGTGTGTAGCGTATTTGGAGAGAACAGAAAACCTCCTATTATGATTCAAGATGTAATCATAATAGGAGGCTTTTTCCGATCTAT
>UQRC01000018.1 GCA_900543445.1 uncultured Lachnobacterium sp.
CGTAGAATATCTTATATCCGGTATCGTCCGTTTTAGGAATCAAATCTGAGCGCGGCAAACCCTAATTTGCGAAATCTTCGTAGTCGCAGACCCCCTGCTTATACCAATTGCATTTTCTGCAGCTTTCTTCAAAAACTTCCCGTGTCAGATACTTGTGGGAATGCTTGAGCAGCTCACTATATGTATAGCACTCTCCTTCAACCAGATGCAGAGGTTCCAGCAGCTTCCGGTCCTTGATCACAACGTGATTATCACCATTGGTACACTGATCCTTACCGACACGGTTCGGACAGTTCGCACAGATGACATCGCCTCTGGCTACGAGTCTGACCTTCTGCTCAGGGTTTGCGCGAAGATCCGACACGATTGCTGTCATATTCGTGCAGAAATCTCCGCTGTAACCGAGTCCCCGATAAAGCTGCGTGCATAAGATGTGATGTACGCGGAATTCTTTTTCATTAGGCATTTGCTTTGTTCTTATTCTCCCAATCAAAAATGCTTGTTGACTTTAATGCCTGACGAATAGCAACTGCAACAATGTAAGCACCGATCACAGAAGCAATATCCTTAGCAAGGTATGGCACAGATCCTACGAGTGCTGCGCTTCCCCATGTCATCTTGGCAACAAATTTCAGCTGAATAATTCCAAGGATATGGCAAGCAGCAAGTCCAAGTGCAGAAAATCCTACCAGCCATACAATTCCGGCAGCCCCTTTCTTCATATGTGTTCTTCCAACTCCGCATAAGAAAGTCATAAAAATGAATCCGAAAATATATCCTCCGGTTGCTCCGAATAAGACACCAGGTCCTGCAGACATTCCTGCAAATACCGGGACACCGATCGTTCCAAGCAATACATAAAGGATCGTGGAAATAGTTCCGTATTTCTCACCAAGCACATAGCCGCTTAATGCAACTGCAGCGGTCTGTAATGTAAACGGTACACCCCAAGGTGTCGGAATCTGCATAATGGATAATACAGATGTTACTGCTGTAAGCATAGCAATCATACAAATAGTTCTAACGTTAAATTTCATAATGTCCTCCTTGGCATATCTTAAGTATGCGTTTTATTCCGAAGACTATCTTATGACATATTGTTCTAATTGTCAACTATTTATACAAACTTGGTTAACATTGTTCCAACCATACATATATTTCAATGCTTGCCGCCATCCGAATCATATTCATTACTGCAAAATTCACGTTCATTATCAAAGCTGATTCTACAACATTACGCATTTGTGAGTTTTACAAGTTCTGCAAGCACTTCCGTTGCCTTTCCTGAATCAATCGTCTGTGCAGCCAAGGTGATGCCACCCTGAATCGAATCTGCCTTTCCGCCGATATAGAGTGCTGCACCAGCGTTCAAAAGCACAATTTCACGCTTTTCGCCCTGTTCCTTGCCTGAGAGGATGTCTTTTGTGATCTGTGCATTCACAGTTCCGTCTCCTCCCTGCAGTTCTTCGATCTTGCAGCGGGATAAGCCGAACTGTTCCGGAAATACTTCATAAGTTGTTACCTTACCATCCTTGATTTCGGATACGGTGCTCGGTCCGGTCAATGTGAACTCATCCATATTATCACATCCGCTGACAACAAAACCTCTCTCGACACCAAGATTCATCATGGTTCCTGCGATGACCGCTGTCAGTTTCGAAGAATAGACGCCAACGATCATTGCCTTCGCACGCGAAGGATTGGAAAGCGGTCCTAAAATATTAAACACGGTACGGATTCCCATCTCTTTGCGGACTGGTCCGACATATTTCATTGCTGGATTAAAATGCGGAGCAAACATAAAGCCGATGCCCGCTTCCTCAACACATTTCTCCACGATCTGTGGATCTGCGGAGATGTTAACGCCCAATGCCTCAAGCACATCACCCGCGCCGCTCTTGGAAGAGATGGAACGGTTTCCGTGTTTTGCGACCGGAACGCCAGCCGCAGCAACGACAAACGCTGAAGTCGTTGAAATATTAAAAGAATAGGTACAATCCCCGCCGGTTCCGACAAAATCTACATAATTATCAACCTTCGGAGCAATTGTCTGTGCCTTATCGCGCAGTACACTTGCAAGTCCAGTGATCTCATCCAGTGTCTCTCCCTTCATACGCAGTGCCGTCAGAAAACATGCAATCTGTGCGGGAGTCTCCTGACCGGTTAAGATCAGTTCCTGTGCATGCATTGCCTCCTCTTTCGTCAGGTTGTTTCCATCTACTAATTTGCTGAGAATTTCTTTCATGATTGTGACCTCCATTTTATCGCATACTATTTGTTTACCATTTTGAGTAACTGTTCCCCAAAACCACCACACAAATTCGCGTTTTCCCACCGCTACGCTGCTAATTCTGCTCATATATGGATTGATACCTTATAACTACAACTCGTTTAGTTCCTGCTTAAATGTGCTGCAATATTCTGCCGCTTTCTCCGGATCAAAATCCGATTCACGCATCAGATTAATAAAATGGGATCCGACAATCGCTCCGTCGATAATGTCCTTCATCGGGCATACATCTTCCGCGGTGCGAATGCCAAATCCCATCATAACCGGGATCTTTGACACCGCCTTCACATTGCTCAGATACCTGATGACTTTCCGATGAAAGGTTGCTGCCTGACCGGTAACACCCATCGATGATACGCAGTAGACAAAGCCTCTTGCATGCTCAAGGATTGTCTTCGCACGTGCACCAGATACCGGAGAGACAAGCTGGATCAGAATCGTCTCATCCGCGCCATTCAATGCATTCTGCAACTCTTCCTGCTCCTCAAACGGAAGATCCGGAATGATCAGTCCATCCACTCCACTCTCATGACATTTCTTAACAAATTCCTCAACTCCATAGTGAAGCACGGTATTGTAATACATCATAAATACGATTGGTATCTCTACCTTCTCCGCACGAAGCTCCTGCATACATGTAAAGGTTTTCTCCAGATTTGCACCACCCAGGATAGCGTCATAGGAAGCCGCCTGGATCACCGGACCGTCTGCTACCGGATCGGAAAACGGGATTCCAAGCTCAATAATGTCAGTCCCTGCCTTCTCCTGCGCCTTAATGATCTCCTTTGTCTTATCATAATTCGGAAGACCTGCCGTAATATAAGTGATAAAAGCTTTCTCATTCTTTTCTTTTAAAGCAGCTAATGCCTGTTCGATTCGATTCATACTCTATGTTCTCCTTTTCCAGATTCATAAGACGAATCTCCGATCATCTCCCGATCTTAGATTCGTTTTCACAACTTTTTGCAATCTTTTCACACTAGTTCAGATATCCCTCACCGGCGAGATAACTTGCGATCGTGTTTACATCCTTGTCTCCGCGGCCGGACAGACAGACGATCATACTTTGCTCCATGGTCATTTCTTTTGCTTTCTTAAACGCGTAAGCAACCGCATGTGCACTCTCGATTGCCGGAATAATTCCCTCTAATTTACACAACTCCATCAAAGCGTCCATCGCTTCCACATCTGTGATTGCCACATACTGTGCGCGTCCGCTGTCACGCAGGTAAGCATGCTCCGGTCCGACGCCCGGATAGTCAAGTCCTGCCGAGATAGAATGTGCCAACTGGATATTTCCGTCTGTATCCTGTAACAGATACGACTTCATACCATGTAATACGCCAGGCTCACCGAGCGCCATCGCACTGGCATGTTTTCCGGTTTCGATTCCAAGTCCTGCGGCCTCAACACCGATCAGTTCCACATCCTTCTCATCAATGAAATCGGCAAACATTCCGATGGAATTGGAACCGCCACCGACACATGCCATAACGACATCCGGGTTTCTTCCTTCCACTTCCATATGCTGGCGCTTTGCCTCGCGGCTGATCACGCTTTGGAACTTCTTGACCATCTTCGGATACGGATATGGTCCAACTGCTGAGCCGATGACATAGAAAGTGTCCTCCGCTGTCTTCGCCCATGTACGGATTGCCTCATTTGTCGCATCCTTTAAAGTATTGCTTCCGGATTCCACCGATACAACCTTTGCTCCTAGCATCTCCATACGCATCACATTGAGCTTCTGTCGCTCAATGTCTTCCTTGCCCATGTAAACCGTGCATTCCATGTCAAAAAGCGCTGCACCGGTTGCTGTCGCTACGCCATGCTGACCCGCACCGGTCTCTGCGATCACCTTCGTCTTGCCCATTCGCCTTGCAAGTAAGATCTGACCGATGACATTGTTGATCTTGTGTGCTCCGGTGTGATTTAAATCCTCTCGCTTGAGATAGATCTTCGTTCCGTACTTTGCAGACAATCGCTTTGCATAGTATAACGGTGTCTCTCTTCCAACGTACTGTCTCAGATAATAATGATACTGCTCCATAAACTTTGGATCATGGATTGCCTCCTCAAACGCCGCATCCAGTTCCTCCAATGTGTTCATCAGTGACTCTGCCACATACTGGCCGCCAAACTGTCCGTAATATGCTTTCTTATTCATAGTCTCTCACCTTTCTTATAAATCCATTGATTTTATCCTGATCCTTACCGTCCATTCCTTCCACTCCGGAACTGACATCTACGATATCCGGTTGGAACCGTCTGATTCCTTCCGTCACATTTTCTTCATTTAATCCGCCCGCCAGAACAAATTTGCGTCCCGCAAAAAACGCCCGGTCACGGATGCCCTCACTTTGCTGCCAGTCAAACGTCTTTCCGCTTCCGTAATCGGCACCATCCACCACAATGGCTTCGATCTTATCGAAAAGTACATCCGGAAGTTCCTCCAGAAACTTTATCTTTTCTGTCAACTGCACTTCGTCTGCGATATTGACTGCAAACCAGACAGGAATATGCACATGTTCCAATATCTCCTGGTCAATCAACTGATGTACCTGCAAAATATCAAATCCGGCATCTTCGATTTGCTCTACAAGTCTGCGATCCGGTGCCACCGTAACTGCCACCCTTTTGATTGGCGGATGCAATTCTGCTTGTATTGCAAGCGCTTCGTCCACCGTTACATTCCGTTTGCTTTTTGCGAAGAAAACAAATCCGGCATAATCTGCGCCTGCTTCGTTTAAATATCTGACCTCTTGCGGCTTTGTGATCCCACAGATTTTAATTTTCATACGCCTTTCCACCTTGTTGCAAGTTCTTTCGGATTCTCCGCTTCCATAAAGGCACGCCCGATCAGAAATGCATCTGTATGACACGCTTTTAAAAACTCCACATCTTCATCGTTCATGATGCCACTCTCTGCCACAAACACTTTATCTTCCGGTACATACGGACGTAAACGTCTAGTCGTCTCAAGTGTGATCGTAAAGTCTTTCAGATTCCGGTTGTTGACACCAATGATTCTTGGATTAATTTTCATCGCCCGCTCAATCTCTTCCTCATCATGGGTCTCAACAAGTACGCCAAGTTCCAGTTCTCTGGCAAGCTGATAGAAATCATGCATCTGTACATCATCAAGGATTGCCGTAATGAGTAACACCGCATCGGCACCGATCGCCTTCGCCTCATAGAACTGATATTCCTCGATCATAAAATCTTTGCGCAGAATCGGAAGATCGGATTTGCTTCGGATCTGTTTTAAATACGATGCATTGCCGTGAAAATAATCCTCCTCGGTCAGGCACGAGATTGCATCAACCGATGCATTGTACTCCTCGATGCGTTCCATCAGATTCATCTTGCTCGTGATGTTTCCAAGACTCGGAGAAGCCTTCTTGAATTCTCCGATGATCGAGATACCCGGCTTCTTTAAATTCCGGTAAAAGCAATCCGCATTCCTCGTCTTTGTCTCCTCTGCAAGTCTTCGCATTGTTATCCCGTCAATTCGTTTCTTATGTTCCGGAAGCCGTACCCTCTTGGCTTCTACAATTTCATCCAATATCATTGCTTTCCTCCTATTGAACATCCACCCGTTTAAAATTGTTTTCGCAAGGATGGACGCTACATGTCAGGTTTTCTCGAAAACCTGGCACATTTTACATCGTTCCGTTTACAAAATTCTCAATAATCCGCTTTCCGTGCTCCGTATAGATGGATTCCGGATGAAACTGTAGTCCGACAACCGGATATTCCTTATGCCGGATTGCCATAATCTCACTATCCCTGGTCCGTGCAAGTACCTTTAAGCATTCCGGAAGATCCTCCTGCCGTACCGCAAGGGAATGATAACGTGCCACCTTGATTGGAGAATCAATTCCGGTAAAAATACTTGTTCCGTCATGTTCAATCACAGACTGTTTTCCATGGAACAATGCCTTCGCATATGAGACCGTTCCGCCAAGTGCTTCACCGATGCATTGATGTCCGAGGCAGATACCAAGGATGGGTTTCACTCCGGTAAAGTTCTTAACTACATCCATACAGATGCCGGCCGTTTTCTTGTATACCCTTAATCTTCTCTTCATGTTTCCTACCTCCTTGCAGTTTTTATATTCTCAATTGCTTTCTTTCATGAACTCTGGCTCGTTGCTCACATAAAAAAAGTCCCTGGCATAACCGCTTTACGGTTATGCCAGGGACGAATGATCATGGTGCCACCCTTGTTTGCTGCTCCTTGATTTATATCGATGTTACCATCTAATAAAAAAGGCAGATATTCCGAATTAGAAATATCTGCCACCAATTACGCAACCTCTGGGATACGAAGACTCTAAATAATAAATCTTTTATATCCTCACCCCTGTAACGTGGGGAAACGGCTCAGCTACTAGCGAATTGCTTCACATTCACCTCACTTCTCACGAACCCATTCCAAGACAAACTATCCTATCAGCTTCCACCACCGCTGACTCTCTGTGAAGAATCATTTGTTGTACTTACTTTCGCTCAACGAATTCACTTCATTCAATTAACTTGTTAGTATAATATCTCAACGAAGTATCATTGTCAACTACTTTTTTTAATAAGCCTCTACCTTCGACTCAATCTCTGCAAACAGCTTTGCCTTAAGATCCTTCACATATGCAGGCGCATCTGCTACCGGAATCTTCTCCTGTACAGCCTTATCTCTTGTTGTGATTTCAACGACACCTTCCTTTAAGTTACGTGGGCTGACAACCACACGGATCGGAGCACCAATTAAATCCGCATCGGAGAACATTGCACCCGGACGGATATCCCGGTCATCGTAAAGAACCTCAACATCATCCTTCTGCAGATCCTGATACAGCTTGTCTGCTACCGACTTTGTCTCCTCATCATCGACACGCAGGCAGCATACTTCCACCTCCCAAGGAGCAATCGAAATCGGCCAGATCGGACCATACTCATCGTGGTGTGCCTCACAGATTGAAGCAGCCATACGTCCGACACCGATACCGTAGCAGCCCATGATCGGAGTCTGGAGTTCTCCATTCTCATCGGTGTACTGCATATGCATTGCCTTCGTATACTTGGTTCCGAGCTGGAAGATGTTACCAACCTCGATACCTCTCTTAATTGTGATGGTAGGCTTTCCACAGCACGGGCATACGCCGCCTTCCTTCACCTTTGCAATATCCACATAATTGACTTCACCAAGATCACGTTCTAAGTTCAGTCCTGTATAATGATAGCCCTCCTTGTTTGCTCCGGCTACCATGGAATCAATGCCTTTTAAGGATACATCACAGAATACGGTTACCTTGTCTGAAATCTGGTAAGGTCCGATGTAACCGGCAACGAGCGGTGAATCCTCGGTAATCTCTGCCGGGTGAATGTCCTCTCCGACCAGATTGCGAAGCTTTGTCTCATTGATCTCATAATCGCCACGAACAAATCCGACTACGAACGTATCATCTGCATTTCTCTGGTATACGACTGCCTTGCAGGAAGACTTTACATCACTCTTTAAGAAGTTGCATACATCCTCGATTGTCTTGCAGTCCGGTGTCTCGATGCACTGTAACTCCTCAAGCTTACCAGTGCTCTCATTGGCGACTTTATTCTCAGCAGCTTCCATATTGGCTCTGTAATCACACTCGGTACATAAAACGATCGAATCCTCTCCAACCGGAGTCAAAAGCATATACTCATGGGATACATTTCCACCCATCATACCGGAATCCGACTTAACAGTGACAACCTCCGGAATACCTGCCTTCTGGAAAATGCGATTGTATGCATGATAACATACATCATAGTACTTCTCGAGATCTTCCTGAGACGTATGGAACGAATAAGCATCCTTCATTGTAAACTCACGCACACGGATCATTCCGGCTCTTGGTCTTGCCTCATCACGGAATTTTCTCTGAATCTGATAGATCATAAAAGGATACTTATTGTAAGACTGTGCATACTCACGCACCAGCTGTACCGCAGCCTCCTCATGCGTCATTCCAAGAACCAGCTTGGAGTCATTTCTGTCTCTCAAACGGACAAGCTCACTTCCGACGCTCTCATAACGACCGGACTCTTCCCACAGATCAGCTGGCATAACAACCGGAAAAAGTACTTCCTGACCGTCAATGCGATCCATCTCCTTACGGATGATATTCTCAATCTTTGCAGTAATTCTCTTCAGTGTCGGAAACTCGGAATAGATTCCGTTACCGACATACTTCATATAACCTCCACGAACCATCAGTGCATGACTGTCGATCACACAATCTGCTGGTGTCTCCTTAAATCTCTGTCCAACTAATTTTGATACTTTCATCTCATTTTTCCTTTCTTAAATGTGTTAACTTTTGAAAAAAGTTAACATGTAGCGTCCGGCCTTTGCGTAGCAAAAAACTTTCATGGCCGGATGTTCCTTATTTTCTTGCCAATTTTTTCTTCTGCTGGTGTCCTGCAATTGCAATATATGCAGACTGCGGAATAAATCTTCCAAGTGTTGTTGCCGCCTTAAGCGTAAATGTCGGCACAATCACCGTCTTGCGGCGCTTCATCTGGTCAACTGCATAATTTGCACAATACTCCGGCGTAATTCCAGGCAGCGCAAACTCTACATTTGCAACCGAATTAAACTCGGTATTCACCGGTCCTGGGCACAATGCTCCGACATAAACCTGCGAACCTTCTTCCCTAAGTTCCCTTGCCACGGCACGTGTCATACTTGCGACATATGCCTTCGACGCATAATAGGTTGCCATATACGGTCCCGCCGGAATCAGTCCAGCGGAGGACGCAACGTTTAACAGATATCCGCCACCCTGCGAGCGCATCTTGCGAAGTACGAGTTTCGTCAGTATATGAACTGCACGGATATTGACATCGATCATATCCAGATCCTTGTCGAGCGATGTATCAGCAAATCTGCCACAATCTCCAAATCCTGCGTTATTGATAAACACACCGATTCGTTTATCTCCCAAAGCGGACATCAAACGGAGGCATTCATCCTTTTTTGACAGATCTGCAGTCTCAATGACCACATGTGTGCCCTCCGCTTTCAGTTCATCTGCGAGCCGGTTAAGTCTTTCCTTTCTTCTTGCAACCAGCACAAGCGAATAGCCCTCCTTCGCCAGTCTCCTTGCGAAGCATTCTCCGATTCCGGAACTTGCACCAGTCACAACGGCATAACTCTTCTTCATCCAATTCCTTCTTTCCTGCTATTCTCTCATCTGCTTGTTCTCCACCGCCGAATCCCGCGGTGACACATCAATTGTAATATTCTTTGAATGTTCCTTTAATTTTTCAAGGATCGTAAGCCACAGCATATGAATCTCGTATGCAAGCATCTGATCAAGCTCTACCGCATACGGGGCTAACAGGTCCACGTCGAAAAAGCGATTGCCAAGCGGCGGAACAAATGCAAGATTATACGATTTCTTCTTGTCCTCAAAGGAAGCAATCTGTTCATAGGTAATCAACAGAAATTCCTTTCCTTTATACTCACAATGATACGATACAAAACATTCATCAAGCAGCCAGTCTTTTCCATCAATCTGCTCGGTCGGCTTTTCCGACGGATCATTGTACTCCGTCGTCTGAAACTCAATCTTCCACTGTAATTTGTTCTCCTTTGTCTCTTTTACAAGATCCGGCAGTTTTTTTAACAATTCCGCGCTTTTTTTCATAAGGCTGCTACTCCCTTACATAGATACTGGATAAGTTATCCATGATTGCTCCTGCAACATCCGGCTTATTCATCGAATAAATATGGATATGGTTAACACCATTTGCAATCAGATCAATGATCTGCTCAGTTGCATAAGCAATTCCGGCCTGCTTCATCGCTTCCGGATCATCCCCAAAACGATCGACAATGCTTAAGAATTTTGCAGGCACAAGATTACCGGTAAGAGAGATGGTTCTCTTCACCTGTGCGGCATTGGTTACCGGCATAATTCCCGGAACAACCGGAACATTGATTCCTTTCTGCAAAGCTTTATACATAAAACGATAATAAATGTTGTTATCAAAGAACATCTGTGTTGTCAGATATTCACATCCGGCATCCACTTTCTCCTTCAGATGGGTGAGATCCTCATCCATCGTTGAAGCCTCCGGATGTCCCTCCGGATAACATGCACCACCGATGCAGAAATCTCCGGCAGTCTTGATCTCATGAATCAGCTCGATTGCATGATGATACTGATCCGGAAGCGGGAAATCCGCATTCTCCGGAATATCGCCACGCAAAGCAAGAATATTCTCGATCTTACGCTCCTTCAACTGTTCGATTACAGACTGTACCTTTTCCTTCGTAGAAGAAGCACAGGTCAGATGTGCAATCGCAGGAATATGATAGGAATTGATTGTATCCGCAATCTCAACGGTATAATCACTGGTTCCGCCGGTTGCACCGTAGGTACAACTGATATAAGAAGGCTTAAGCTCAGCCATCTTGCCTACGATTGCCTTATAATTATCAAGCTGCGAACCTTTCTTTGGTGGAAACAGCTCACAGGAAATTGTCACTTTGTCTTCTTTTAAAATTTGTGAAACTTTCATAGTATCCCCTATCTTTTCTATTTTGTATTTTACACTCTTCTAAAACTTACGCAATGCATCCGATCCGTCATCCACAGTATTTTCAATCTTTCGTATCTCAACAAAGTAAGAATAACTGTCATTGACCTTGACCTCGCAGCGATCACCGACTTTATGTCCAAAGATTGCCGATCCAAGTGGCGACTCGCGGCTGATCAGATTCTTAAGCGAGTTGCTGCGGACTGTCGTCACAATCTTATACGTCTCCACAACATCGTCATCCTCAAAATACAGATCCACGGTATTATTCATACCGACTTCGTCCTCCGGCGAATCCTCCGATACGACCACTGCCGTACGGATCATCTTCTCAAGATACCGGATACGGCTCTCATTCTCATTCTTAAACTTCTTTGCCGCTTTATACTCAAAATTCTCGCTGAGATCTCCCTGTGCACGCGCTTCCTTGACATCCTCAAGCGCTTCCTTCCGGACAACAAGCTTCCGATGCTCGATCTCCGCTTCCATTTTCTCTATATCTTTCTTTGTCAATTCATCATGCATGATATCACCTCTACATATAACCGTTATTTTATCATCGAATTTTGAATCCTGCAAGGTTCAAATAGACAGATTCTGCGGACAACATCACAGTCGATCCGTAAGATCAAACACCTGCATCGGTTCACTCTCGTACGCGGTACAGACTGTCATATAATAGTCATCCTTAAGCAGCCTCTCCTGGTAAAAAGCATTCTCTGTCGTGTCAACACTCTCAAGCCCGATCGACAGACCGATGCCCTCTCTCTTTGCATAACTTTCCTTGCGCGTCCAGATCCTCAAAAGTTCTGAGGCATTCATGCCGGATTGCTCCCATAGTTTTCGCTCCTTATCCGTAAGAATCCTCTCTGCAATCCGCATTACCTGATTCGGATGTCCATCCAGCCTTGTCAGTGATTCTATATCCACACCGACTTCCTGATCACAGACTGCGCTAAGAGCATACTCTCCGGCATGGCTTACATTAAAGTAGATTTCACAATCTACAATATATGGCTTTCCATGTGCTCCGCGCGCAAATTCAAGCGTATCAAAGGAAACCCCTTCCTCTTCAAGCGCAATACGAAGCAGTACAGACACTGCAAGCCCTCTCAACTGTTCTTCCTCTGATTTCAATTTCACAAGCCGCTCTCTTCGAGCCTCCGGAATCAAAAGCATATTGCGCTCTCTACTTATCACCTCGCGCAAAGGCGCTATATTAGCATAGTAAACTTTAAGCATGAATGATTCCCACAATACCGGCAAGAAGTACGATTACCCCAAGAACGATACGATACCATCCGAATACTTTGAAGTCATGCTTCTTAATATATCCCATCAGGAACTGTATTACGATCAATGACACAACAAACGCTACCACCATACCAACGATCAGAATGACTGCCTCTCCCATCGTAAACGAGAGTCCGAATTTGATCAGTTTTAACAGGCTGGCACCAAACATAACCGGAATCGCGAGAAAGAACGTATATTCCGCTGCAACCGTTCTTGACACACCAATTAAAAGTGCTCCGACGATCGTTGCTCCGGAACGCGAGGTTCCCGGAAAAATTGCTGCGATCAGCTGAAACAGACCAATCAACATCGCGGTATCATAACCGATATCTGCGATACTGTTAATCTTTGCCGATTTCCCCTTATGATAATTCTCGATCACAATGAATGCGATACCAAACAGGATCAGCATGATTGCAACTGTCGTGTAATTGTAAAACCACTTCTCAAACAGTTCGTCGAACAGAATTCCGACAATAGCCGCCGGAACGCAGGACACCAGAATGTGAAACCACAGGATAAAGATATCTTTTTTTATCCAGGCTCCCGGACCTTTCTTACTCAGTGGTGCCACATTATTCTTCTTGCCAAAAGGCCAGATCTGGCTCCAGAAGAGAATGACAACCGCAAGAATCGCGCCAAGCTGGATCACGACTTCAAACATGCTATAAAATTCATCGCTGACATCAAGCGGCAATACCTCATTCAGAAGGATCATGTGTCCGGTACTGCTGATTGGCAGCCACTCTGTAATACCCTCAACGATACCGAAAAGCACTGCCTTTAAAATCTCAATCAATTCCATTTAATTCACTCTTTCCTTTCCCCAGAAAAATAACGCAACCGTTCCCGGTCCTGTATGACTTCCGATCGTTGTACCGATCGAGTTGATCTCAACTTTACCATCCAACTTCGGGAAACGTTTCTCAACAAGCGCTGCAACCGCCTGTGCATCCTCCATGCAGGCAGACTGGGAAATATAGCATTTTCCGGAATAATCCACGCCGCCTTCCGCCAGTTCCTCCATGCGATCCACAATCGTGTTCATCACTTTCTTCTTCGTGCGAACTTTCTGGCGCGGAATCAGTTTTCCCTCAAAGTCCACATTCAGCAGCGGACAGATATTCATCACACCACCGATAAATCCTGCCGTCTTCGACACTCTTCCACCCTTGATAAAGAATGTAAGATCACTCGTAAAGAACCAATGCTGCACTTCCTTTTTATGTGCCTCGGTCCACTCATACACCTCATCAATACTTTTACCTTCATCCCTAAGATCTGCAAGCTTATCCATAAGCAGACCGTAACCGGAGGAAGCCGCAAGTGAATCAACAATATAGATCTTACGATCCGGATACTTCTCCTGCATCATCTCCTGCGCGATCTTCGCAGAATTATATACGCCTGAAATTCCGGACGAAAGCGTCAGATGCAGAATATCTTTGCCTTCTTTAAGGAATCCCTCAAAATACTCACAGAACTCATCCGCGTTGATCTGCGAAGTCTTCGTATCTGCTCCGTCTTTCATCGCCTGATAGAACTGCTCAAACGGAATCGACTCACCCAGATCATCGCGGTAAGGCTTTCCGTCCAGTTCGAAATGAAAACATATGTAAGAAATCTCTCTTTTTTCAAAATGTTCTTTTGTTAAATCGGCTGTCGAACAACAGCTAAGAATATAATCCGACATTTCTTTCTCCTTCAAATAGATTGGTCAAAACACACACTCGTAATTTTAGTATAAAAAGCATAGAAAGGCAATACAACTTATGCTATACTATATATAATTTATTTCATATTGGAGGGATCGTATGAACGAGAAAGCATACAAAACCATGAAAAGTACCGGTGCCGGAACACTTACCATCGGTATCTGTATCCTTGTTACCGGCATTGTATCCGGCATTCTTTTGATTGTAAACGGAGCACGATTATTAAAGAACAAAGAGAGCATGACCATCTAGGCCTGCTCTCCTTTTCTATATTTATGCCTCACTATAGGATTCGAAATTGATGCAGTTCATATACATATCAGAGAAATCCGGATGCATGGACAGTTCCAGATAATGCATCTTTTTTTGTATCTCAGTAAGATGCACACGTGCTTTGCGTGACACAGCCGCAAGGATTGCGCCCTCCCCGGCCGCATTTCCTACCGTTTCCGTGACAGATAGCAGTTCTTTTGGAATCAGTCCGATTGCCGCAGCACTCTCCTTATTCAGAAAACTTCCAAATCCCCCCGCAAGAAGCACTCCTGTTATATCTTCATAAGAAAATGCCTTTTCCTTAAGCAGGACTTCGATTCCGGCTGCAATTGCAGCCTTGGCAAGCTGAAGGTTACGGATATCCTCCTGCGTCACACATACTTGCTCCGTCAGCCAGATGCATGCCTGATTTTCATAAGTACCGATGAATTTCTGCAGCTTTTCTTCTGCTTCGCCAGTCTCTGTAATCATTCCGCCCGCATCCATGAAACCATTTTCAAGGAATACCGCTAACGCATCTAAAAGTCCTGATCCGCAGATGCCCACAGCTTCTTTTCCACCAATTGTCGCAACCTCAAATCGTCCATCCGCAAACGTGACTTTTGTGATCGCGCCTTCCGCTGCCGGCATTCCCATCACAATCTCTGCTCCCTCGAACGCCGGTCCCGCTGCGGTCGCACAACAGACGAAGCCATCCGTCTGATTGCCGAGTAACATCTCTCCATTTGTTCCAATATCAAGAAGCAGCCACTGTCCGTCTGATTCTTCCGGCACCGCAGCAAGCACATCCGCTGTAATGTCCGATCCGACATACCCTGCCACACAGGGAAGAATTTCCACGCTCCGGCAGCCAGCAATTCCGATATCCGCTCCTCTATATGCGTTTCCGAACAGTTCCTCCGGTACAAAAGGCGCCACCCCGATTTTTTCCGGCGAAATTCCGGCAAACAGATGACACATAACGGTGTTGCCCGCAACAGTCAGTCTCTCAATCTCCCCTTTTTGGTGCGCGGCTGCACATAAGTTTTCAAGCATCCGGCCGATCTGTCCTGTGATTGCCTTGTGCAGTGCATCCAATTCGCCGGCTCCCGCCCGCTCAATACGGGACACAACATCTGCTCCGTATGTCTTCTGCGCGTTCGGTGCGCTCTGCGTAGCAAGAAGTTCGCCGTTTTGTGCATCGATCAGATGACAGACTACCGTTGTTGTTCCGATATCACACGCCGCACACAAAGCCGCCTTACCATCCGGCTGATAATGATTATGACAAATTCCACGCTCTGCAATCCTGGTTTTGGCTTTCTTTTCAAGAACAATATGCATTCCATCTGCAACCAAAGTCTTGCAGGCAAGAACCTCTCCTTGGCCTGCGATCTCCACTTTGCATTTGCCGCAGCGTCCCAATCCTCCGCACGGAGCCTCGATTTCTGTAATTTTCTGCTGCTTAAGGAAGGTCAGAATCGTCTGTCCCCGCCTCGCAGTATATTCATTTATCGTTCCGTTCCTTGTAATCGTAATTTTCATAGTATGTTTCCTAAATTATATTCTATATTTTCTTGTGAGGATCATTCCAGTTCTGTCATTCCACCGAGCAGAATTCCGACATTGTCCTGATAGATCGTATCGAACTGCTCCATTGGCAGAGGATTCACGCCTTTACCCGCTTCGATTGTGTATCCCGGTCTGTCATACTGCTGTATAAACCAGTCCTTGTAACCGGCATAAGCCGACTCACCCGGTGTCTCTTCCGGTGTATAACCGCTCACACTTGCAAAATACTGTGCGATCGCATAAGCTTTCTCCGGTTCATAATCCAGATAACGCCAATAGATCACCTCTCCCTGTGTATGGTACGCAAGGATCAAAGCGAAATCATGCATTCTCGTGAACTGATACATTGCCACACTCTCCGGCTCAGACAGCGGCATCGGTCCGACATAATCACGTGGCGCAGGCTTCGTATATCCGGCCGCATATTTGATCCGCTTCGCCTCTTCCCATCCTGCCGGGAACTGCAGATTTAAATCCACTCCACGGATATTCGCTTTCCAGCCATCCGGAAATGCAATTTTCGGATAGGTCGCCGCAATCCGCATCGCACTTCTATAAAAGCGGCCGGAATCCAAAAGCCCATTGACGAGATCCACACCATCCGGATTGACAAGCGGTACCAGATAAAGTGTAAACTCCTCGAACAAATTCGGAACATTCACACCCTCATACGGTTCTTCCGACACATACGATTTCAGCAATTGCTCCGCAAACTTTAATAGTATCGGTGTTGTAATGCTTTCGTTCGCATGGAAGGATGCATTGTACGCCACCTCCGTCGGTCCGTTTCCCATCTTAATATAGTAGATACCATTCCCCATCACACTGAGTCCGATACTTCCACTTTCCACATATGGATACCGCGCGGTCAGTCCGTCGATCACCCACTCTGTGAGCAGGGATGTATACGGAAGTGTTTCCTCCACCAGATCAAACGCAAGCGGCACGGTAAGCATTGTGCCGATCTGCAGATTGTTATCCTCCACATCCGGATTTGCCTGCCGGATCAAAGCAACCGTCGTATCATGCATCTTTGCAATCTCATAAAGGCTGTCACCGGACTTTACGAGATGCGTCGTGAATCCCTGCAGATACGGCTTCAACAAATTCCATACCATGTCATTTACCACACAGGCCTTATTCTCTCCGACGAAGTTCTCCAAGGCACGGCATGTTTTGGGACCGAACATTCCATCTGTCGTGATATCATACCCCGCCCGCTTTAATGCAAGCTGAACATAGCTTACCAGTATTCCCTGATCTCCCGGATACAATTTTCTCATTCTTATCACACTTTATTTCGCATTCTATTTATTGTATGCATTTTCCGGTGTAAGGTACAATATATCGAAATCGTTTTTATATTTTCGCCAATTGTGTTATTATAATAGCATGTTTATAAACAATTCAATTTGTTCGTTCTTCGAACTCTCGAAATTGCATTATCATCATATATTGTAAATTCTAATTTTTCAATAGGAGGAATATAACACATGAAAAAAAAGCTAAGCCTGTTGCTGTGCCTTGTTCTGCTTCTGCTCACCGGATGCGGACAGATCGGCAGCTCCATCCGCTTCGGTGCAGCAGATGTCGGTGGAATGTATTATCCGTTCGCATCTTCCTACACCGGGCTTGTCTCCAAAGACAACGCCGACTACCAGTTTGAGGTAAAGTCGACCGCAGGATCCGCAGCAAACTTAAGACTACTCTCCGGCAATTACATCGAACTTGGTATCGCACAGAACGATTTCATTGATGCAGCTTACAGCGGTACAGGCATTTTTAAAGGAAACCAGTGTCGTGGCTACAAAGCGATTGCTTCTCTCTATCCGGAAGCGTGCCAGATTATCGTCCGTGCCGATTCTGACATTGAGACACTCAATGATCTGCAGGGCAAAACCGTAAGCATCGGAGCCGAAGAATCCGGAACCGAGAACAACGCAAAGCAGATCCTTACCATGAGCGGACTGACCGACGAACTGGTCACAATGGTTCAGCTTGATTATACACAGGCAGCGGACAAGCTTGCGTCCGGAGAGATTGACGCCTTCTTCTGTACCGCCGGTATTACAACAGGCGTCATCGAAGAGCTTGCCCGTTCCTGCGGAATTCGTGTTCTGAATATTGATAACACGTGCAGCGAAAAACTTCTGAAGGCCTATCCTTTTTACAGCCGATACACCATTCCTGCCGGTACTTACACCGGACAGGATGAAGATATCGAAACGCTTGCCGTCCAATCGGTTCTTCTTGCATCCGACAAGCTTTCAACCGACACTGTCAAGGAACTGACTGCAGCACTCTTCGATCACACGAGCGACCTGCAATATGCAACATCCTTAAATCTGCAGCTGGATCCATCGTCCGCGACACTGGGAATTACTATTCCGTTCCATCCGGGCGCGGCAGCTTATTATAAGGATCAGGGAATTACCGTTCCAACAGAGTAACAAAATGACATCTCAGTGAAATGCTTATCAGAAAGTAGAAAGGACTTACATGAAAATTCAGTTAGATATGTATCAAACGCTTGCCGTAGCAGTACTTGTTCTTATGCTCGGCAGCTTCTTAAGACGCAGGATCAGTTTTCTTGAGAAATTCTGTATCCCGGCTCCCGTCATCGGAGGACTTCTCTTCGCGATCATGACCTGTATCGGTCATGTCAGCGGAATTGCGGACTTCTCCTTTGACGACACGCTCCGCGAGGTATGTATGGTATTCTTCTTTACCTCCGTTGGCTTTCAGGCCAACCTCAAGGTATTAAAAAGTGGTGGAAAATCCATGGCTGTATTCCTCTCACTCGTTATCGTACTTATCATTACGCAGAACCTTGTCGCTGTAGGACTTTCCAAGGTGTTGCACATCAATCCTCTCATCGGTATGTGTACCGGATCGATTTCCATGGTCGGTGGACACGGTACAGCAGGAGCTTTCGGACCGGTTCTGGAAGACTTTAATGTAAGCGGTGCCACCACGATCTGTACCGCAGCAGCAACCTTCGGTCTGATTGCAGGAAGCTTGGTAGGCGGTCCGCTCGGCAAACGCCTTGTCGAGAAGAAAAATCTTCTCCCTACTGCCGTCACGGAGGATGACAGTCTTCTGGTCGAGGATGAGAAGAAACATGAGCGTCACACCAATATGTATGCAGCCGCAGTCTTCCAGCTGATCCTTGCGATCGGACTCGGGACCATCTTCTCCTGGCTTCTGACGAAGACCGGACTGACCTTCCCGATCTACATCGGTGCGATGATCGCTGCAGCACTCATTCGTAACATTGCAGAGTATACCGGACATTTTACAATCCATATGGGTGAGATCAATGACCTCGGTGGTATCTCGCTTTCCCTGTTCCTTGGTATGGCGATGATCACCTTAAGACTCTGGGAACTGTCCTCACTCGCATTACCACTGATCGTACTGCTTGCTTCACAGGTTGTACTGATCGCGCTGTTTACGTACTTTATTGAGTTTAACATTATGGGAAGAGATTACGATGCAGCAGTACTTGTTGCAGGAACCTGTGGCTTCGGTATGGGCGCCACCCCAAACGCGATGGCCAATATGCAGGCTCTGTGTGACCGCTATGTGCCGTCCGTGAAAGCCTACCTGCTCATTCCGCTCATCGGAAGTCTTTTTGCTGATTTCATCAACAGCCTTGCAATTACATTCTTTATCAATGTTTTATAACTAAGGGAGATTTTATTATGGGATTATTTATGAAATTGTTTCAGAAACGTGCCAAAGTAAATGCTGACCAAAAGCATGATTACGACTTAACCTACGACAATGTTGCCATTCCGGAGATCCACACACACAAAGTCAAGGAATCCGATGTCCACGAAGAGGACTTAAAGGATGCACATTATGACAGTGTTGCCATCCCGGAAGTACACATCAAAAACACGAAAAAAAACTAAAACAAACCGCTACTATTCTCACGCACACCATTTCTGATATGTGCAGTGATTAAGAGTAGCGGTTATCTCTTTCTTAACTTCTCTTCTCAAACGCACTCGCCTTGCTGACAAAATTCTGCGCAAATGCCGGGTTTGACGGATAATACAGATGTGCAAAAGAAAGCCAGACATGATCATGATCGATCACACACGGATAATTTCTTCCGGTCACCGGCTTCGTTGCAACACAGTCACTTCCGTTATCCGAGCTGTCAAAATAGTGAAACTCATGCGCGCGGATTTTCTGTCCCTCCGGCAGGAAATTACTCTGCTTCTCCTCAAGTTCAATGTACCCGAATCGCACAAGTTTATTCTTATACTCGCACCTTGCGTGAATTGCGCCGACAAACGGATATTCCTCTCCATTTTGCAGCTTTATGCTCTCATGCAGATATAGAAAGCCTCCGCACTCCGCCACAACCGGCATTCCCTCATTAACAGCCTCAAGAATGCTTTGCTTCATCTCTTCATTTGCAGCAAGCGCTTCCGCATGCAACTCCGGATACCCGCCGCCGAGCAGAATCCCGCAGCATCCATCCGGAAGTCTTGTATCATGAATCGGTGAGAAATCGACAAGCTTCGCTCCACATTCCTGCAGCAGACGCAGATTCTCCTCGTAATAAAAGCAGAAAGCCTCATCCTTTGCGACTGCAATGACCGGAACCTTTTGTATATGCGGCTTTGCTTTCTGTTTTCGGATCATCGGTTGTCCTGCGCCATCCGCTTTCAGAGGCTCTGTCTTTTGGATATCAGTCACGTCATTTAACACTGGCGCATGCTCCGCGATCGTTACAATCTCATCTACACATACCGTCTTTGTAATTTCTTCGGTAAGACGCTTTAAATCTTCTCGGATTCCGGTAATCTCCTCTGGCATTACTAGTCCTAGATGTCTGCTTTGCAGCGCAAAGTCTTTCATATCCGGCACATAACCCACAACCTTAATCGGCAGTCCTTCCTCGATCATTGGTTTCATCGTAGCATAATACATTGCGGACATCCGGTTTAAGATCACACCCTTGATCAGATGTGCCTTATCATACGAGAGGAAGCCTGCAATCAATGGAATCATCGATCGCCCCATTCCTTTCACATCAACCACGAGTATGATCGGTGTCTTCGTAACCTCTGCCAGATGATAGGACGAACCTTCCTTACGAATTCCACCGAGTCCGTCATACAGTCCCATTACCCCCTCTATGACCGCAAAATCATTCTCGCCTCGATCCTTTAAGAACAATTTTCTCGTCTGCTCCTCCCCGGTAAAAAAGGTATCCAGATTCCGGGACGGGACACCGATCACCGTACGGTGAAACATCGGATCAATATAATCCGGTCCGCACTTGTATGAAATTACAGATTCACCACGATCCATGAGCGCCTGTAAGAGCGCACACGTTATTGTCGTCTTACCGCTTCCACTTTTCGGTGCGGCAAGCATGATGCGTTTCATCTTCATTTACATTCCTCTCTTAAAGTCAAATGCACAGATCCACACAGGATTTTCTGCTTTCATCAGATGATACGAACCGACTTTCGCAGATCTGCTCACCTGCATCTGCACGATTTCCTCATGCCCAATTGGAAATTGCTCCAACACTTCTCTCATCTCACAGATCGTCTCCATGCTGATTGCATTGATCACAACACGCATGGTCGGATTCTTCCGATACAAAAGCGACAGAATTTCCTTTAGATTACCACCGCTTCCACCAATAAAGGCATGTGTCGGCGCCGGAAGCTCCTCCATACCATCCGGAGCCTCAGCCTCCACAATCTCTATATTTTGAAGCCCCAGCTGCTGTCTGTTCCTCTCGATTAGAGTGACTGCCTCCGGCTTTCGCTCAATTGCATACACATAGACAGACGGATCTACTGCCGCCATCTCCATCGCGATCGATCCGGTTCCGCTTCCGACATCATAGACAACTGCACCTTCATGCAGATGCAGCTTACAGATACTGACTTCACGCACTTCTTCCTTCGTCATCGGCACCTTATCCCTGATAAACGAAGCATCTGACATTCCATGTGTCACCGGCATCTGTCCCGCTTGCGGATTTAAGATCAGACAAACATACAATCCCTTCTTCTCGCAGGACAAACATTCCTCCGGCGAAAGCGTTAAGATTTCTTCCTCCGGATAGGACAGCTGATAGCCTGCGATCACCGTACACATATTAAGATCCGCTTCCACCAGCTGCTGCCCGATTCTGATCACATCCTGAACTCCCGAGACAAGCAGAAATGTTTTCTTCTCATAACGCACGGTTCTTGCCAGATTATAAAGCTTTTTGCCATGCATGCTGAGAATCTTCGCATCCTGATAACTGACGCCCGCCCTTGCAGCCAGATAAGAGACTGACGAAATCCCCGGAAGTATCTGCACATTCGCATGCAACAGTCCCTTGTCACACGCATCCTGAAGCGCATCATACAAGGTCTGGCATCCACTGTAGAATCCACTGTCCCCGGAAAAAAGAATCACAACGTTCTTCGTTCCATACTTTACGTGCGACTGCTGCACCTCCTGCAGATATGGAATGATCTGCTCCGCCAGATAATAAGGCTTCTTCTCGATCACTGGTGTATAGCCCTCAATCATACGACTTGCCCCCAGCAGATAATCCGCTTCTGCAATTGCCTGCTGCACTTCGATCGTCAGAGACTTCTCGTTTCCCATACCAATACCAGCCAAAAGGATATTCATATGAGACTCCGGCAGAATCTTTGTATCACAGATTTCTTCCAGTCTGTGGCACACCTCTTCAAACGAAAGCCCCACCGTCTGTTCTCCTTGTCCTACAACAAAAATAGGAATCTTTGCATTCTGTGCCGCCTTGACCTTATCCTGATATCCACCGTTTGCACCGCTTTGCTTCGTCACAAGACAACGAATCTGAAACTGCGTGATCAGTGCTTCATTCATCTGCACCGAAAACGGTCCCTGCATCGCAATAATCTGCTTTCCGGTAATTCCCTGCTCATGACAGAGTGTCAGGCTTTCCATCCCCGGAAGCACACGCACAAAAAGGCGATCCTTAACAGACGGCTCCCTACAGTATACCGCAAGTTCCTTGCTTCCTGTCGTAAGAAGAATGTTCCCTTTGATTTCCTGTAAAGCCTCTGCACAGGACGCATTATCCTCAAAGAGAACAATTCCATCTGCGATCTTATCACAACCGGTATCCCGCAACAGGCGCAGATACGTCACGCCACATTGTCTGGCTGCCGCTTCTATATTCTGCGTCACTACCGTTGCATACGGATGCGTGGCATCCACTATAATCTCATATGCCCCCTCCTGCATGAAACAAACCATCTCACGCCCATCCATTCTTCCACAATGGACCATCGTAAAGGGGGTCTGCTGCAATACAATTTCTCCGTATTCCGTTGCTACACATACCGTATGATGAATCTTGGCTTTCACCAGACATTCACAAAGTTCTCTACCTTCCGTTGTCCCCGCAAAAATCAGTATTCTTCTCAATTTGATAACCTCGCTTCGTAACCAGCTTTTTGTCTATGATCTCTGTCCCCTGATTTCCGACAAAAACCGTTGTAAACATGTTCACTTCTGCATCCCGCAGTTCTCCGAGCGTACATGTGACCGCACGAGTTCCCTCTCGTCCGATGTTCCCCACATACCCGCACGGGCGTTCCGGCTCCAGCACCGTAAGTAAGATATCACACGCCTTTTGCAGATAATCCTTACGCTTGTGGCTCGAAGGATTGTAGATTGCAATCGCGAAATCGCCCTCCGCCGCAGCAATCAGACGTTTCTTGATCGTTTCCCACGGGGTTAGAAGGTCACTCAGTGAGATCACGCAGAAATCATGGTTTAAAGGCGCACCCAGTACAGCTGCTCCGCTGCTTGCCGCTGTAATTCCGGGAATCACAACCACTTCCGTATCCGGGTATTCCTTCCCTACCTCGTACATCAGTGAGGCGAGTCCATAGATTCCCGCATCTCCACTACAGATTAAAGAAACCTGATGCCCTTTGCCCGCTTCCTCAAAACAAAGCCTGCATCGTTCCTCCTCCTGCCGCATCGGCGTTGTAAGAAGTGTCTTGTTCGCAAACCTCTCACCCAGTAACTTAATATAGACTGTATAGCCGACAATGACATCCGACTGCTCCAATGCATGAAGTGCCTCCATCGTCATCATCTCTTCCTTTCCAGGTCCCATTCCAATCACATAAATTCTATTCTTCATCCAGTATCACACTCCAATTTCTTTCTGCAATCGCGATCGTCATTCCATCGAACGCCTGCTTTTCATAAATCAATGTGCCATTTGCCTCACATCCGGCAAGTGCTGCCCGCTCACAGACATTGTCTACTCCAACCTGCGCCTTCACAAATTCGGACGAATGTACACACGCACCAACACGATTTAATTCTTCCGCTGTATAGGTAAAAAAAGGAATCCGCATCCGCTCGCTGATTGCAAGCAGTCCCGGTTCGTCCTTCTTCTTATCAATGGAGGCAAGTGCATAGACTTCTCCCGGTTCAACCATTGCTTGCTCCAGCGTCTCCTGATAGAAAGCAAGCAGTTCCTCAGTATCTTTATTCTTCCTGCATCCCATTCCAACCACATAACGCTTTGGGCGGAGCCAGATCAAGGCATTCTTATTATCTGGAGTCTCAGACACAACAATATCGATTTGCTGATTCTTCACATAAGGAACTAACCTGAGCGGCGACTCTACGCCGCACACTTCCTGATCCTGTTTGTGCATACTGGCCTCCCGCAGCAATTGATTCTCTGCTTCCGTAAAATCTTCTTCGCATACTTCACAGAACTTCGGATGATAACACTCTATGTTTTTCGCACGAACAGCGATCGTCAGCTGCTCGCCCACAAGTGCCTTCGCAGACACCTTCGCAATACCGTCTTTGTTCATGATCTCCAGATGATTGCGCTTTGCAAACAGATCCACCGCAAATTTCTTCTGCACATCCGTTGCGGTCGTGATGACAGGACACGCATCCATAAGACCCGCGAGTTCACGCGCCAGCTCATTCGCGCCTCCGACATGTCCGGAAAGAATCGGGATCACATACTGCCCCTCCTCGTCCATCACAATCACCGGAACATCATGCAGCTTGTCCGTAAGATTCGGTGCGATCGCACGGACCGCAATCCCGCAGGCTCCGATAAACAGGAGTGCATCTCCCTCCGCCATGCGCTGCGCCGTCCATACCTGAAGTGATTCTTTAACCCGCTGAACTTTCAAATCTTCTGCCGTATATCGGGAGCACTTCGTATAGAGCATCACTTTGCGTCCGGAAAGTCTCTTTGCCACCGTCTGCGATAACTTTATTCCATTCTCTGTGAAACTGATGATTGCAAGTTTCATACCAACTTCTCCTGCCTACTCCTTCTTACCCTCGAGTGAGTTCCAACCATTTCTGCCATCCAGACAATACGATCACTGAATGCGTAATCATTCTGTCCTATTCCTTCGCCTTCCGAAACTCTGTCGAGAAATCCGGTGCATACAGTCTCGACTTCTGGTAATGCTGATGCGTAAGCACATCTCCGACCAGCACAAGCGCTGTCTTTGTGATATTGTGTGCTTCTGCCGTATCTGCAAGACTTCCGACCGTACAGACATAAGCCTCTTCCTCCGGCCATGTTGCCTTATATACAAGCGCTGCCGGCGTATCTTCCCTGTATCCTCCAGCGACCAGTCTCCGACTTAATTCTGTGAGCATTCCGGTGCTTAAGTAGATTGCCATAGACGCCTGATGTGCCGCAAAGCTTTCAATGCTCTCCTTTGCAGGCACCTTCGTTCTTCCTTCCATTCTCGTAATGATCAGAGACTGTGAGATATCCGGAAGCGTGTACTCCAGATTCAGCGAAGCCGCCGCACCGAAGCACGCACTCACCCCCGGACAGCTCTCATATGCGATTCCAAGTACATCAAGTTCATCCATCTGCTCCCGGATGGCGCCATACACACTCGGATCCCCGGTATGCAGCCGGACGAGTTCCTGTCCCTTTGCATGTGCTTCTTTCATCACATCAATGACTTCATCCAACGTCATCTTCGCGCTGTTGTATATTTTACAAGTTTCCTTCGCATATTCCAAAAGCTCCGGGTTTACCAGAGATCCCGCATAAATGACCACATCCGCTTTCTCAAGCAAACGCATTCCACGCACCGTGATCAGGTCTGTGGCTCCGCATCCCGCTCCAACAAAGTAAACCATCGATCTGCCTCCTTACTTTTTGCCAGTTCGCCAAACGTATTGTCATACATGATACAATCGATCTGCATCCTGCCCCCGGCACGCTTATTCAGATAAAACATGATTCGCTCCATCGCGTAATCCATCACTTCCTGCTGCTTCCCCGCTTCCCGCAAAAGGCGTACCGCCTCCTCCGTCGCCACACAGTCAAGAATCTTCGCCGCTACGTCAGCGCCCGCTCCCTCGTGGATTGCAAACGCACTAAGTAATTCCATTCTGCAGTCTGCTTCCTTTGAGTGTGTGTTCATGATTCCTCCGGCTACTTTGATCAGCTTGCCGATATGCCCGGTGAGAAGCATCCTTGTGAAACCACATTCCACAGCCATGTCAATCGTTACCCCGATAAAATTGCTGCATTTCACACTTCGATCAAGATCATAATGGTATGCCCTCTTCATGAAATCGAGTCCGTAATTTCCAGGAGCTACTGCGATATAGTCAAAGCCCTCTGCACGCCTCTGATTCAATTCCACACGAATGGTGTCAAGAAGTGCCTGATTGCTCATCGGCTCAACAATCCCACTTGTGCCAAGAATGGAGATGCCACCGACAATTCCAAGTCGAGGATTGAAGGTCTGCTTCGCAATCGCTTCCCCCTCCGGCACAGAAATGATGACCTGTAGATTTCCTTTGTAGTCCATCAGATCACAGACCTCGAGCACTTCCTTCGCGATCATCTCACGCGGTACATGATTGATTGCCGCATTTCCAACCGGCTGGTCAAGTCCCGGCTTCGTCACACGTCCGACACCGATGCCACCATCGATAAAGATACGCGAATCCTCATTCTTCACGTTCCTGTCCATTGCTGGTCCAATATCACGGGCATCTGACTGTGGAATCTGTTCCGGCAAAACTTCATCTGTTGCTTGCGTTCTCGTGTGGTCTGTCAATGACACTTCCGCGTAAATCAGCGCACCACTCGTAATATCCGGATCATCCCCACCGTCTTTTCTTACGGCACACTGCACTGCTTTCTCGCCTCGTGTAATCTCAAGAATTTCTGCCGTATAAGGAATTCCCTTCGGTGTCTCAATCGTGATCGTATTCTTTTGTCTGCCGCTTAGAAGCATGTACGCAGCCGCCTTAGCTGCCGCTGCCGCACAACTTCCTGTTGTAAAACCGTATCGCATATTTTCCTCACCATCAGCGATCTCACCTTGTCAATCCATATAATAAGGCGTTACAGATTGCCGCTGCAATATTGCTTCCCCCCTTGCGTCCACGATTCACAATGTAAGGCACATCAGATTCTATCATCAATTCTTTCGCTGCCTCCACATTGACAAATCCGACCGGCACACCGATCACAAACGCCGGACGCCAATTGCTCTCACGCATCATTTTATCAATCTGGATCAAAGCGGTCGGTGCATTTCCTACCGCAAAGATCACTGGCTTATCAATGCGCGCCGCCATCTCCATACTGACCGTTGCACGTGTCGTTCCCCGCTCTTTCGCAATGCGTGCCACCTCGGGATCAGCCATAAAACAATGCGCCTCCCCACCGAATGTAGCCAGCGCCTTCTTGTTGATTCCGGCCAGCGCCATATTCGTGTCCGTCACAATGTCTGCCCCTTCACAGATAAGGTCCTGCGCGATGCGCACCGCATCCTTGGAATACATAAGTGTCTTGGTGTACTCAAAGTCCGCACTCGTATGGATGACACGCTTCGTGATCATCTCCTGATCCTTCGGCAGTGTAATTCCACGAGCCGCAAGTTCCTCTCCGATGATCTCAAAACTTCTTTTTTCAATTTCCTGTGGTTGCAACTGCTCAATCTGCTTCAATGCATTCACCTATCGCTTTCACTAATTTATCATTCTCTTCCCGCGTTCTTACTGCAACACGGTAGTATCCGCTTCCTAATCCCACAAAATCCGAACAGTCACGGATCAGTATCTTCTTACCTAGCAATCGATCATACAACGGAGCCTCGCTATAGATCAAAATATAATTGACTTCACTGTCGAAAACCTGAATTTCCATCTTTCTTAACTCACTCATCAGTCGAATGCGTTCATCCCGGACATACGCTGCGCTTTCTCTGACATATGTTTCCTCGCCTGCCGCAGCAACCCCTGCCGCCTGTGCAAAAGTGGACAAATTCCATTCCGGAAGCTGCATCTGAATCTTGCCGCATAATTTTGAATTGCTGCACAACAGATAACCAAGTCGCACTCCCGGAATCGCATAGGTTTTCGTAAAAGCCCGGACAATAACCAGATTATCGAACTCTTTCAGATATGAATAAAAAGATTTCTCTTCCCCTGCAAATTCGATAAAACACTCATCGAGCACCACCGTAATTTGCTTCTCGCGGCATCGCTGCAATAGCTGCAGTCCCAACGTCTTGTCCACACAACGCCCGGTCGGATTGTTCGGATTTGCAAGAAAAATGAGATCAATATCCTCCGTTAATTGATCAAGGAAATCCTCCTGCAACCGAAAATCATTTTCTGCCTTTAAGCAATATCTTACCATCTCACTTTCCGCAGCTTCTGCCGCATGCTCATACCCATAAAACGAAGGCACCGGAAGAAGAATCTTCTTCGGACGAAGCGCATGGACAATTGCAAGGAAAAGTTCTGATGCACCATTTCCGAAGCATAGCCACTCTTTTGGAACGCATAGGCGCTTCTCTACTGCCAAATACAGTGCCGAGGCCTTCTGGTCCGGATATTCCGTTGCATGACGGATGGCACCTTGTAATGCATCCCGCACAGAATCAGGCATTCCAAGAGGATTCGTATTGACCGAGAAATCCATATTCACTTGATTCCGGTAAATATCTCCGCCATGTCTTTGTTCCAACCTTCATGCCCCTTTCGACATATACTACTTGACTGCTTTATCAAAACATATTGTATCTTTCTCTATTTGATACCGGTTACAAGATGATGCATCCATGATAACCTTTCATCCTAATATGTGAGAAATATAATTTGACACAAACATAATCACAAGACAAAGCACTTCACTGATCACAGCCGTCACATACATTAACCGGTTCACTCGCACAATATCTTCTCTTTCCACTGCACGATGTGCATCTCCAATATACGGTTTCTTAACGACTTTTCCAAAATAACTCGCATCGCCCGCCAATTGGATACCAAGCGCACCTGCACATACCGATTCCGTCTGTGCCGAATTCGGGCTTGCATGGTTTCTTCGGTCTCGCTTGTAAATGTGATACGCACGCTTTCCATCGAACGCCTTGCCCCCGATATATGCCGCTGCGATCATCAGATACGCGCTGATACGTGCCGGAATAAAATTGACCACGTCATCCAGCTTCGCCGCTGCGCGCCCAAAGTAGAGATACTTGTCATTCTTATATCCCACCATAGAATCCATCGTATTGACCGCTTTGTACACAAACCCGAGAACCGGTCCGCCCAACGCGGTATACAACATCGGCGCGATCACGCCGTCCGACGTGTTCTCCGCAACCGTCTCCACTGCCGCCTTTACCACCCCGGTCTCATCGAGGACATTCGTGTCTCGTCCTACAATCATGGATACCGCAACGCGGCCAGCCTCAAGCCCCTGTTCATTCAGACTCTGATACACCTTCATACTCTCATCCTTTAGACATTTTGTCGCAAGAATCTGATACGTCATCACCGACTCAACCACAATTCCGGCAGCCGGATGCAGCCAATATGCTGCAATTAAAATAAATGCTATAACAGATCCCGTGCAAAGCAGCACCAGCGCAACAAGCAGGATTCCCTTATAAAATTCTTTTTTTTCATCTCGCATCTGTAGTTTCAAAAGCTTCTTTTCCAATCCTGCGATCAAAGTGCCAATCAGCCGGATTGGATGCGGCAGTGCATGCGGATCTCCGAATACCAGATCCAGCACAAAACCACACACAAATGCGATCATATGATGTGTTAAAATATGTTCCATTATAGTATGTTCCTTAGCAGTAAATTAGTTCCAATATATTAAATTGCATCATCTTTCTTCTTTAAGAAAGGTTTGCATCAATATACTGAAAATACGGCTTTTTATTTACTTCTGCTTCATGTTCATCATACCACTTAGCAGCTTCTTTCAGTCCAATATCTAACGGAATTGTTTCTGGATAAATCTTTTGTTGAAGTTCAACATCCAATTCATATTCATAGTTATAAAAACTGAAATAATTTCTTTGTTCAATATCCTCATACACGCATTGAAATTCCGGCTTTTTTCCATAACTGGCATAACACTTTGTAACCCAATCCCTAATCGATATTGATTCTGTATTTCCAACATTCAATACGTGTTCTGCAGGCTTATCATTAATAATTACTTCCATTAGTTTGCACAAATCTCTAACATGAAAGAATTGCAATTTCAAATCACCATTTTTGGGCAGATAAAATTTTCTATCCGCTTTTGCACAATCAAATACAAACGCTTCTCTATACACATTATTCATCGGACCATATAAATAAGGCGGACGCAAAATATATGCATCCCTTACCCGATCTAACAAAGCATTTTCTGCCTCAATCTTATCTGCGCCGTATTTTCCCCAAAACTTATTCTCCGCTTTTTGAGTCTTTTCCTTAAATGGTTGTAGCGCATACTCAGGATACACAGCACTTGAGCTAATCATAATATATTGTTCAAATTCGCCAAGTGCATCATACAAATCTATGATGTCGGATGCATTATACGCTGTGATATCAGCCACTACGTCAAAGCATTTGTCCTTTAACACATCCCCTAACCTGTGTCTATCCGCCTCTATTAATTGAACCCCTTGCACTTGTGGCTTGGAATTTCGATTAAGTACATATACTTCATAACCAGCCTCCACAAAATATTGTGCAGCATACTTACTTACAAATGTTGTTCCCCCTGTTATCAGCACACTCTTCACATCAATCCTCCTTAAATGTATTTTTCGACTTACAAATAGGACACCAGCATCTATTCAACAAATGATCAGTTCGCCGACTCCTTTTCTCCTATAATTCTTATCCGTAAACATACTGGACAAAAGCCCCATCTTTCCACTCGGGCATCCGAAATATGGCGGTTTTTCTACAAATGACATACCACTTGTGCCAATAATTTTGCCGTCGTCTAATGCAATCCACGAAACAAATGTACTGTCTTCATCTCTATCTTTTGAATAGACTGGAAGCGAATTTCCTCTCCATCCAAATTTACATTACAAATATATCCCGCACCATTGGCAACCTGATAATCAAAATACTCTCCGCCGCCAAAGGCGCTGCATAAAGCCATAATCGTTCCACCATGCACAACAAGACCTATTGTTAATAAATCGTTTTCAAACTGTACTATTTTCTCTTTCTTCGAAATAGAAACTTCAATCTGCGAAAACACTTCGCGCAATCCTTCACAACATCGTTGTATAAACTCTTCCCGGCTCTCTCCATTCGGAAATGCAATCGTTCCACCGCTGTCGATCCACGCCTGATAATCTGGATTACCATTTAACTCTTTATAGTTCTTTCCCTCGAAATTTCCAAAGTCCATCTCCCGAAGTGGATCCACCACAACTGGCTTCTGATCCGGATAGATGATTTCCGCGGTCTCTATGCAACGCTTCATCGGACTTGTAAACAACCGGTCAATCCTAGGATAACAATTTGCTTCTGCCGATAGTTTCTCTTTTGCTTCCGAGCTAAGTGGCTCATCCGTGCGACCAATATACCGGTGCTCTTTATTTCCTTCCGTCACTCCATGCCGGATCAGCACCAGCTTCATTTGATTTTCTGCCCGATTCCGCATATGACACGCACCACCTCATCCGCCTGACTTGCAAGCGTAATCAACATTCTTCCGGTTCTCTCCCGATAATCACGCTCAAACGCATCAACCGGAACAATTCCGTTGCCAATTTCATCACTGATGATCACACAACGCACACCTTTTTTCAGGAAAGCCTCCAGTTCTTCTTCCGGATTTCTGTTCTCTTTCAGTTCTTTGTTTACCCAATTATGAAAATGGTTGACAATTAAGATTTCATTCTTCTTAGACCGATTAAAAAGTTCTCCCTCATCGGGAAACACGCCATCATAGATCTGATAATTTTCATCCGTCATGTTTTGCAGAACATAATTCAATTTTCCCTGTGCTCTTCCACCGATTACAAGTTTCATTTCTTTATCCTCTTTATATGTTGGCGCTCTTTTCCAACTCTGCCGGTAACTTCTAATTTTATTCTTCCTTGATTTTCTCTTATATCACAGCAACTTTTCAAATTGGCAAAACAATGTTTCGCCAATTCTACTAACACATCAACAAAGATGTCCTGCAATTGCAGCAGCCACCACCATCGCCGTCTCACAGATTACAACAAAATACCCAGCTGTATCCCCGGTGATTCCGCCGAATTCCTTCTTGCTCCGGTACTCATAATAATAGTACGATACAAATGCAACCACGACAACAGCGATTCCAATTTTCCATGAGATCCAAAGCATACCTGCCATGCAGATGACCCCTTGCACCAAGAGCGTACCTTTTACAATGCGTCCCTGTGCATGGCTTGCTGCTTCAAAAAGCATGCCATCCCCCCGCGCAGACGGAAGCGTCACCACACCGATTCCGCTCAGGCACCGTGCTAATGCAAACCCGATACAGACGATCAAAAGCGCCTTCGTATCAGAAATCTCGGAGAACGCACCCACATAGATCAAACCGCAGGCAGCCAGCATAATGACTGCAAATGCACCAATATGTGAATCCTTTAAGATTTCCAGTTTCCGTTCCCTCGGCTGATACGAATGAAGCGCATCCATCGTGTCCATAAATCCGTCCACATGGAATCCTCCTGTGACAAGAATCGGAATCGCCACCGCAAACAGCACGTACGCAATCCGTCCAACCTGAAACGCCGCACAAAATCTATTCCATAAATACAGACACACGCCGATGACTGCTCCCACCCAGGGGAAAAAGCAAAGCATGTACTGCATATCTTCTTCTTTCCATTCAAACTGTGGCATCGGAATCTTCGAGTACATTGAAAATGCCACAATGCATGATTTTATAATTCGCATTCTTATATCTCTTTCTTCTTGTTTCGAATTTCAATCATTGAATAAATCATATCCGCCCAAAATTATCATTTGCGCATAATACATTATTTTTCATTTTATGATAACCGGAATCCCAACAACGACTTCCACAACATGATTCGCCATCTCAGCAAGTCTGGTATTGATCCTCCCAAGTGCCTCGATATAACGAAGTGTTGTCTCATCATATTCGATTCCATCCTCAAATACATTGTTCGATACAATCACAAGATGTGACAACTGACTCGTAAGTGACGCGATGCCTTGTACGATTTCTTCTACCACCGTATCGACATCCGGCATCTGCTCACCGGAAAACATCTCATTCGCAACCAGGTTCGACATGCATTCCAGCAAGACTGTTGAAGCGTTCTGCGTCTCTTCCCTTTCATCCCCTGCAATTGATGCACTCCGCTTCTCTTCCACTTCATCAGCTGCGCCAGAAACTTCCACCGTATTCATTTTCTGTCTGCATTCAGATTGCTGCACTGTCACAATTTGTAATCCCGCCTCCGCAATGTCCGTCGGCTGCTCGATCGTTACAAATCCCTTACCGGCACGCAGCTTCCGGTGCCGTTCTACCTTTCGCTGCCCTTCTGCATCGTAAATCTGCATCGTAGCAATATAGTATTTCGATGACTCCCCCGCCTGTGCAAGCGCATAATCTTCTGCATAGGCAGACTTGCCGCTTCCACTGCCTCCCATGATCAAAGTAATCATATCAAAACCTCTCATACTGCGCGATACTGATATCTGCAAAGGTTGTTTCCTCTCGATAAATGCAAAGCGCCGTATCCAATAAAGAAAGCATCATGACGGCTCCGGTTCCCTCGCCCAAAGCAAGGTCCGCGTCGATTACCGGATGCAGATGCAGTTCCTTCGTCAGTCGTTCAACCGCAGGCTCCTTCCCTTTGTGAGAAGCGATCACATAATCTCTTACGCCCGGAATCATCCGCTCCGCAACAAGCGCCGCAACCATACTGATCACGCCATCCAACACAATTGGTATATGACAGATGGCTCCGCCAATGCACATGCCGACAAGTCCAGCGATATCAAATCCCCCAACCGTCATAAGAATGGTAAATGCATCCTGATGATACAGATCATATTTTTCAATTGCCAGATCAACAACCTCACGTTTTCTCGCAAGTCCCCTGTCGCTAAGTCCGGCACCTCTACCAACTACAAGCGCACTCTCGCAGCCAAGTAATGCTGCGGCAACCGCGCTGCTGGTCGTTGTATTTCCGATTCCCATCTCTCCGGTAGCAAGGATCCGGTAGCCGTCTGCTTTGCATTTTGCAACGAGATCAATACCTGTTTCGATTGCATGAAGTGTTTCTGCCTCGCTCATCGCAGGTTGCAGTAAGAAGTCATGCGTTCCCCTCGCAATCTTGCGATCCAGCACTCCGTCGATATGTGCATCGCTATTGATTCCGATATCAACCGGAATCGTGTCTGCACCGATGCATGACGCCATCCGTCCGACGGAAGAATTTTTCTTTGCCATCGACTGTGCGACCGCAAACGTCACTTCCTGCCCCGACTGACTGACGCCTTCTGCAACAATTCCATTGTCCGCGCAGAAGATCAGTACCGCTTTCCGGCTCAGATCCAGCACCTCGTCCCCTGTGACCGCACCAATCTGCGCCGTAATCTCCTCGAATCTTCCCATGCCATCCAATGGCTTAGCGATCGCATCCCAGCGCGCTTTTACAGCCTTGTACTTTGCCTCATCGGGAGGATCGATCCCAAGCTCATGAAGTGTGTCTTTTGTTAAATTAGTCCAGATCTGCTTCCCGTAGCATTCCATAGATTTCCTCCATATTCAGATACTCTCTCAGCGTATCCGCCAGTTTATCGTACTCTTTCTCCTTGAACGCCTGATAATCCAGCATCCCGCCCTCTTCGAGCGCGACGCCCTTCTTCTTTGCCAAGGCGTGAAGGATCGCATCTGCTATCTTTGCCTGATCAAAGATGCCGTGCACGTAGGAGCCATAGACATTCTCATAAATGTCGGATTGAATAACATTCTTTCGCACTCGCGACCGACTTTCAGCATCCTTTGGTACGATTTCTGTTTTTTGATCTTGCGAATCCCTAAGCCCAATTTCCGTTTTATCTTCCGAACAACGCTTAACATACCTCGTCTCACCCATGTGGATTTCATATCCCTGAAACTCACATCCGCTGATTCCACGAAAAATGCCCTCTACCTTATCAACCAATCCCTCAGTTTGGCAGCGCATCTTGCTTTTTTGCAAGATGGTCTCCACCGGCAGCAGTTCCATTCCGCGGATTGCTCCGCCTTCTTCCACATTGTCCGGATCCGCAATCGACATACCAAGCATCTGATAGCCGCCACAGATTCCAAACACAGGAGTTGTCTCCGCCGCCTTCTTGATTGCAGCCTCAAACCCATTCTGCCGCATCCATTTGAGATCGCCCATCGTATTCTTGCTTCCCGGCAGGCAGATCATATCGGGATGGTGCAGCTCAGCGACCGAAGTCACGTAGCGCACTGTCACCTCCGGCATCTGTTCAAACACATTGAAATCCGTGAAATTCGAGATGCGCGGATAACGGATGACCGCAATATCGATCAGTCCCTCTCGCTTTTGCTCAAAACGCTCCGTCAGAGAATCCTCATCCTCCAGTGAAAGTTGCATGTATGGTACAACTCCAGCGACAGGAACGCCACCTTTATCCTCAAGCATTGCAATACCAGGATCAAGGATCGTCTTATCACCACGAAACTTATTAATAATCAGTCCCTTCACACGCGCCTTTTCCTCATCGGTCAGAAGCATCAGAGTCCCGAGAAGCTGCGCAAACACGCCGCCCCGGTCAATGTCTCCGACCAAAAGCACCGGTGCGTTGACCATCTGTGCCATCCCCATGTTGACGATGTCATTTTCCTTCAGATTAATCTCAGCAGGACTGCCCGCACCTTCGATCACGATGATGTCTGCGTATTCCTCCAGCTTGCGAAACGCCCGCTTGATATCCGGAATCAGCTTCTTCTTGTATGCAAAATAGTCACGCGCACTCATGTTACCGAGCACTTCACCGTTCACGATCACCTGCGATCCAACATTGTTGGTCGGCTTAAGGAGGATTGGATTCATGCAGACCATCGGTGTAATGCCAGCCGCCTCCGCCTGCATCACCTGCGCTCTTCCCATCTCAAGCCCTTCACTTGTAATATAGGAATTGAGAGCCATATTCTGTGATTTAAAAGGGGCCACGCGATAACCGTCCTGTTTAAAAATTCTGCACAGACCCGCGACCAGAAAACTCTTGCCTGCATTCGACATCGTGCCTTGCACCATGATTACTTTTGCCATATTGATATCCTCTGTTTTTCCATTGTGTTGGTTCCGCGATTTTATGCCATTCTTTGGCACAAATTTTCTCTTTTCGCCGTTTTATACCCAATCTCTGGGCACAAATTTCATCATTCACGATTTCATGCCCAATTTATGCGTCTGCTTAGCGTATTCAGCCATTTTTGCGTTCAGCTGCTCCAGACTTCCAAATGAATCTCTGCAACAGATCACGCTCTCACATCCATCCATCACTTTTTTTGCCTGCTCGAACAACTCCTCCGTCATCGGCTCAAACGCTTTCGCTACGATCACGTTCTGCGCCAGCGCTGCCGCCACCGGATAATCCAGATCATTTTCATAAAGGATTCCGGTCGCAAAAGGGATTCCTTCTCTCTGCAATCTCCGGTACACACTTCGTCCGCTTCCGCCACCTGCAATCACAAACACCTTCGCTGTGCCAGCCGGTGCAGGCAATTCCAGATTTCCATTCTCCTCATCGAAGCTTCCCGCCTTGATACCAAACAGACCGGACAGATAGCCGGACTGAAAAATCTCATCCGGACTTCCGTACCGATCCACCCTTGTCCCATTCAGACAGAGGATCTTGTCCGCGATACGCTGGGCAAGCTCCAGTTCATGCAGCGAGAGAATAACCGTTAATGCCTTCTTGCGGCTCATCTCCTGCAGAACTGACAGAAATTCCAGCTTATATTTGACATCCAGATACGATGTCGGCTCGTCCAGCACAATGATATCCGGCTCCTGACACAAAGCGCGCGCAAGCATCACACGCTGCCTTTGCCCATCGCTGATACAGCGGAAGTCACGATCACGGATCTCCGTCACGTGAACAAGCTCCATCGCCTCTTCCACAACCTTGTTGTCCTCCAGTGTCAGGATTCCAAATCTTCCGGTATACGGATAGCGCCCGGTCGCAACCACTTCCTCGCAGCTCATCAGTTCCGTCTGCAGCCGCTCCGTCAGCACAACCGCCATCTTCTGTGACAGATCCGCGCCGGACAACACACTCATGTCATCCTTTCCGAGGTACACCGTTCCGCCGAGAAGTGCAAGCTGCTTCGTGATACTTTTGAGTACCGTCGACTTGCCCGCGCCATTCGGTCCGATCAGCGTAAGGATCTCGCCTTTTTTCAGTTCAATCTGTATTTCTTCGATCAGCGGCTTATGGTCGTAGCCGACCGTCATCTTCTCCGCACGAAAGTAAAACTCGTAGTCCATATCGCTCATCTCCAAATTGTGCCAACCGTCCATTATAAACAAATTTCAAGGTCACAAATTTGACTTCTTCCGCCGCATCATCACAATGATCACAACCGGAGCTCCGAACACTGCAGTCACCGTACTGATGCTCAGTTCCGTCGGGGCAAAAAGCATTCTTGCCAGCAAGTCGCAAAACAGACAGAACACGCTTCCACCTAAGAAGCAGGCCGGTATCATAAGGATCGGCTTCGTTGTCCGCAGCAGACTTTTCACAAGATGCGGCACTGCCACGCCCACAAAAGAGATGGGTCCGGCAAATGCCACAATGCATGCCGATAGGATGCTTGATAAGATCACCAGCAAGACGCGAAACGCCGGAATATTGACACCCATGTTCTGTGCATACACTTCTCCCAGCTGATATGCACCAAGCGGCTTTGAGATCCATGTAACAAAAAGATAAGTGATCAGCACAACCCCTGTAATCACCTTTACATTGTCCCATGTCATACCGGAGAAGCTTCCGCGCGACCAGTTATGAAGATTGACAATATCCGAATCACTTGCAAATGTTACGACCAGCTCCGTGATTGCTGAACAGATATAACCGATCATCACACCGCTGACCACAAGCATCGCCATATGATTCACTTTGCGTGATACCGCAAGCACAAATCCCATCGAAAGTAACGCTCCGACGAAAGCCGCCACGACCAAAGCTGCCGAACTCACATGAAGCGCATTGCCCATCAGAAATACCATCACAAGTGCTACCATCATCTTCGCCCCGGAAGAGATACCGAGCACGAACGGGCCGGCGATCGGGTTATGAAAGAACGTCTGCAACAGGTATCCGGCAAGTCCGAGTGCCCCGCCAAGCAGAAGCGCCACAAAAGTTCGTGGCATACGGATGTCCCAGAGAATCCGCTCGTTATCGACGCTTTTTCCGGCAATGGATTGCAGAATATCCCTAAACGGGATTTCTACCGTTCCGATACAAATATTCAAGATTACAAGCACCACGGTACTGATTCCCAATACCAGGAAAGCCAATATATACCGCATTTTCCGGTTATCCTGCATCGCGTTACTCCTTTTATTTCAGCCTTTGCAATCAATTGTCTCATGTTCATCCAATCTACAGCATAAAGCTAACGCACTTCCTATCATTCAACATGAAACAGATACGTCATATCGACCTGATCCTTCCCTTGCAGCATCGCATGCATGTCATGGATCAAATACCCGATCGACATGGACTGCTGGTACATATCGTTTGTCGTGCACCAGACATTCCCCTCTTTGACCGCCTTAAAATCCTTCAAGACCGCGCATTTATCCAAAAGCTCCTGCACGGACCCTATCCCTCCGTCGATGGAACTGTTATATATAATGAAATCCGCATCCTTCGCCTGATCGTAGAAATCCTCAATCTGCATACTGACCGTGGACCGCTTCGAATCCGGATCTCCGATATTCGTAGGAATATAATTTCCGCCCGCAAGATTGATCATCTTCGGAACGTAATCCGAGCTTGACCGCACTTGGATCAGCCCGTTTGATGTCACATAAAAGAAAGCAACTGTCTTATCCGTTTTCTCCACTGAAGTCACTTCCTCGACAAGACGCACTTCCTCATCAAACAGTTTCTGCGCCAGTTCATCCTTGCCGATCAATGCTCCAAAAAATTTCACCCACTCCACTCTTGCTAGCGGATGATTCTCGTAGCTCGAATACTCGATCATCGTCGGGATATCAAAATCCGCAAGCATCTCGCTTACCTCCGGCGAATGCGTGATCATCGTATTCTCGATCGCAAGCGAACAATTCTCAGACACAATCAGCTCATAGTCGGGTTTGCTGTATTTTCCGGCATAGAGGATATCGCCTCTGGCCATCGCGTCCTTCGCATCCTGCACGTACCAGTCCTCTTCCTTCTGACTGGAAAGCCGGATCGTGTCCATCGCATCCAGTTTGCTGAAGATATCCATGATCGATGAAGAGACCACATAGAGATTCTTCACCGGCTGCTTTACCACAACAACATCCTTACTGATGCCTTCCGGCACTTCTTTGTCTTCTGGCACCACAAGGATCTGTGTGCCATCCATTGTCTTCAAAATCTTGTATCCGCCCTCATAATCATCGACGGAAAAATTCTTTGCATATTGCAGCTCCATGCTGCTCTCATACGTAAGACCACCGGGCACATCTGCCGCATGATCCGCTTCCGTTCCTACACGTTCCGTAGAATCGGAAGAAGGACTGCCGCAGCCGCAAAGCCCCGCCAGTCCTATCATTAACAAACAGCCTAAAATTACAATCTGTTTTCTTCCTATCATAAAATGTTCCCTATTATTCCGCATTTTTTAACGTATCCGACAAAAACGTCAGTGTGTATTCGATTTCATGCGGCTTGCTCATCGCAACCGTATCTCCGATCACAGTAATCGGCGTATCGAATGCAGAAACCGGAATCTCAAATACCGAATTTCCCTCTGTATTAACCGGAAAAAGCTTCTCGCCGTCCACGATCATATAATCATAATTCGGACTGCTCCACTCCACCGTTGCCGTCATCTTACCGTCTGCTCCGACCGTAAGTGTCACCGGCGACTGGATGGAAGCTCTGCCGCTTCCGCCTTCGAATTTGATTTCATCGGTGTACGTTCCTTCGTCCGGTGTTCCCTCAAAGGCAACATTGCCACCAGCCTCAGTTCCATCGACTCCGGCCTTCTCGGTGCCAGCGCCCTGCTCCTCGTAGCCCTCTACCGGATTTGTCACGCTGACCTTGTGGTCATACCACTTTCCCTTGGTTCCAAGAAGTGCAAGATCAAATTCCTCATCAATTGCAGGAACCGGTACATCGAATCCGTATACTTCCTCTGTTGTTCCGTCACTGTAAGTCACAGTATCCGTTGTTGGCTGCAGCAATTCTGCGCCATCTTTGGCAGCATCCTCTGCAAGACCTACATAGAGATTTACGATATGTGTGGAAGCCAGTGAGATGTGAATTGTCATCTGACCGTTTTCAACTGTCAGCTTGCCTTTTCCATCACAAGCTTCGTTGACGTGGAACATTGAGCTGTCCGTATGAAATTCTGCTGTATATACGCCATCTGCAAGTTCAGCCTGCTTCGTAGTCTCTTCCTGTGTTGCTGCCTGCGTGCTCGCCTGCTCATTGTTCGTATTGCTGCCACATCCGACAAGGGACATTGCGAGCATAAGTGTGATAGCTACAATATACGTTCTTAATTTGTTCATGATTATTTTGTTTCCTTTATATTACTTTATTTTTGCATACATCATGCAATCTTACTGACCATGCCGTCTAGCTGGTATGTATTCCTCTTATCTCTCGAGAGACAACATATTACTTTCCAAGAACCGCTGCAGTATGTGCAACATAAAGCTGCTGGATTCCTTCGATCTCACCGAGTCCTGCAATCTGTGACTCTACACCATCGAAATTGCCTGATGCGATAAACTGGCTCTGCCAAGAATCCTCATCATCTCCTGCCATATCGTTGTTCGCATGATCACCGGCAACAACCATAAGCGGGCGAAGAACAACCTTTTTAAATCCTGCATTCTTGACAGCCTCGATCACGTTCTCGCAGGAAGTCTCTTCCGGCTCACCCTCAACGGTTCCGATAAATACATTGTCATATCCAAGGTCACTCATCTGAGCCTGCATCTGACTGTATGAAACCTTAGCAGTGTGGGAAGTACCATGTCCCATAAATACGAAAGCAGTACCATCTTCCTTCGCTGCATCTAAGCTGTCAAAGCCTGCTGTCTTAACAGCCTCAGCAGTAATAAGTTCAGCAACTGCCTTCTTATCCTCGTTCACAACGCTTGCGTCATCTCCAACTTCGCCGAGAAGCGGCTCCGCAATCTTAACAGACTCAAATTTGTCACTGTAGTTGTTGACAGCTTCTACTAACTCATCATACTCTGCACCGTGCATCAGATGTGTCGGCTGAACGACCAGATTCTTAACTCCGTTTGCTACTGCACGCTCCAATGCCTGATCCATATTGTCAATCTTCTCTCCATCACGTGCCTGCACGTGGTTAATGATGATCTGTGCTGTAAATGCACGACGTACAGACCAGCTAGGATTTGCCTCCTGAATTGCATCCTCAATGCCCTTGATATCTGCTACACGGCTGTCATTGAAAGATGTACCGAAGCTTACAACAAGAATCTCATTCTCTCCGATATCATCCTGATTACGAGGATCATCCTTAGATGCATCACCGGTATCTCTTCCGAAATAATCCGGATCTGCGTTCTCGCCCTCGACCAAAGCCTTCTGTGTGTCGGTCAGCTTGTCCCATGCTGCCTTTGCAGCCTCACACTGCGCATCCGTCTCGTCTGTTCTCTCCTGCACATAGATTGCATCGATTAAATCAGCAACTTCATCTGCCATCTTCTGATCCTCATCTACACTTTCTGTCTGTGTATCCTGTGTGTTTGCATCCACCTTGTTATCTGCTGCATTCTGATTTCCATTACCACATCCGGTTGCGCACATAACTGTGAGCACGGATGCCATCAGCAGTGTTACGATTTTCTTTTTCATTGTCTCCTCTTTTCTGCAGTATTTCTGCTTTTTATTCCGAATATGTACTACAAAAACGGGCAGACCATATCAAAATGCACACAAAAGAAAAACTCTTTTCCTAAAAATAGGTAAAGAGTCGCACTAAGTCAAAACAAACGTACAACCTTTTTACTCGTGGTCTGAAACTCCTAGTTTCTGTACAGCGCTCAGGCAGGTCTCCCGGCTTATAGATCCTTGCATCCGCCATCTTCCCAGTTTCCCAGTGATTTATCGGCTTCTACTCCCTAATTACGGTGACGAGTTCGTACAGGAATCGCACCTGTTTCCCTTTTCACCGGAGCCAGACGCTTGCGCGCCTGCTCCGACACCTGATTGCTACATATTCAGTTCTTATCAACGATAGCACACTTTGTGGGAAAGCACAACATTTTTCTGATAGCAAGAAACAGGACTTGCCGAATTTACAAATGTCCGAAACAGCTTCATACTATCGACATCTGTTTCAAATGCAAACTCTGGATGCCACTGAAGTGTCCAGACACAGGCACATGATAAGGCGGAGTCTGATGATGATTGATATCACTTGGATGCTCTGTCGGAAGGTCCTGGTAAAGTGAGCCTCCAAGATATACATTCAGAAACTGAATGCCTCTACAGATTCCAAGAATGGACTTATTCTCTTCCAACGCTCGTTTCATAAGCGCACCTTCCATCTCATCACGCTTTTTGCAGCAAATAACATTGGAGTACTTACGCGAAGCCCCATATAACTCAGGCGACACATCATGTCCACCAGTAAACAGAAATCCATCACACATCTGTATTTCCTGTTCGATAACGGATGAATCCCTACATTAGCAAGAAACAACACATCATTCTACATCCTCTTATTCAACGCTCTCCACGCAATCGAATACACCGCCACAAACAGGCAGATCAGACATGCCATCACTTTGCTTAAGACGGATTCATACAAGCCACCCAACAGAAATACCAGATACATGGCAACGAGCAGTACCATCGCTGCAATCCGCTGCGCATGTATACCGATCTCCACATTCCGCTCGTCTGTCTGTTCTAATCTTGCTTTCTTTAATTTTGCCTCATCCTTAAGCAGACGCTTGTTGCGAATCAGTAACGCCACACCGGCACCAACCAGACCGACTCCAATGCCACAATACACACCGAGCATATAATCATCAACGTTCATCTTTCCGAAAAATTCACAATAATAAGCGACCGCTGCGGAAAAGATTCCAAGAACGATAAAAAGCCACATAAACTTATTTTTCGCCTTCAATTGTCTTCGAAATTCTTCATTATTGGTCGCCTTGGATCCACCAAATAAGCAAAAAACTTTCATAAATTTTCTTCCTCCTCATCAAAAATAAAGATGTCCTCAATCGTCACTCCAAAAAACTGAGCCAGCTTATGTGCCAGTACAAGGGAAGCCTTGTACCGGCCTCCCTCAAGGGATATGATCGTCTGTCTCGTCACATCCACCGCATCCGCCAGTTCACTCTGCGTGACACCACGCTCCTTGCGCAGCTCCTGAATCTTTGTTTTCATTATTTACCCTCTCCGTTTTTTCCTTCGGATTCCTGTCTGCGAATCTGTGCAAAGAGAGCCGCCGAAGCAAGAAATCCACACGCTGCCGGTGCATATGCATCCGTGTGTCCGCTCACTGCCCATACTGCAAACCCGATTGCTGCAACCAATAAAATAACTGCTAATACTTTCATTCCTGACATTTTCATTTTCCTATTCTCCTCATGTATGATATTTTGTTAAGTATCCTTTACATTTCGAAGTATAGTGTACTTTACATGTGATGTCAAGTATATTTTACATTTTCTTATAACATCTTCTCCAACTTCGCCTTCGCATCCTCATAACTTTCAAACACGATGCCGCGCATACCAAGCTTCTCTCCACCTTCAATATTCTCTGGTCTGTCATCGAGAAAAACGCATTCCTCCGGTTTCAAGTTGTAAGTAGTGAACAGACACTGATAGATATCTGCATCCGGCTTTACCATCTTGACCATACCGGAGATAATCTTGCCATCCACGATTGATGCAAAATCAAGCTGGTTGTGCGTATGCAGTTCAAAATAATTTTCCGGATAGTTGGAAAGCAGATAAACCTTATAATCTCTGCTCTGCAGCTTCTTGATCCAGTCGGTCGCATAATCGAACGCTTTCACAACCTTATCTTTTCCGTCTCGGAAGAAAAGGCGAATCTCTTCCTCATATTCCGGTGCAACCTTCACCATCTCATCGATGACCTCAGATTCCTGCATTACGCCGCGATCGAGTTCTCCCCAAATCGGATTTAAATAGGTTGCCTGCGCCATCTTCGGAATCTTGACTTCATCAATTCCAAGATCCCGCATCGCCTGATCCGGCTGAAATTTTACCAATACATTTCCTATATCGAATATAATATTTTTAATCATGCTCTAAGCTCCTTACTGTCCAAGTTCTGCGAACTTCTTTACGCCAACCTTCTTTAACCAGAAGTACAGCAGTACATCGAGTACCACAAGTACCGCTCCGACAATCAGCAGATATCCCGCCGCCCCAATCTGATAACCAACCATCAGATACGGTGCAACCATGACAATTGTAAATGTCCATCCGCCAAGCATTGCGATCATCACATTCAGACTCTGTTTGATCGGTGCAAGTTCATTGGTCCACGTCAGATTCGGGCGCACAATGCCAAGCATCAATCCGAACATATCCATAAAAAACAGAAACAGTACCGGTACGATCACAGCAAGGATCATCTGCGCCGGATTCTTCCTCATAATGATCAGCATACAGATATCATAGATACAAAGCGGCACTGCCGTAACGATCAGCTGCACACCAAGCTTTGCCTTGATCACATTCCATGCATCCACCGGAACGCTCTGCAGAATCCACAGACTCTTGCCCTCTAACGAGACAGACGGCACTACCATGTCGTTCATGGAAATCGTCGCACACGCTGCAACAACTAAGAAAATGCAGATCATAGATCCCGATTCTGCGCCGAAAAGTTCTGTCATTGCAGGAAGGATCGCGCCACGTTTTATGAGCAGCAGTACACCGATGACCACGAAGAACAATGAACCCAGTCCGCAATTTAACATATAGTTTGCGCTGGATGTAAACCGGCTGAATTCTTTCCCCAAAACTGCTGCAAATTCGCCACGCTGCTTCGCCTTTTTCTCCTTATACGCAATATGCACAGACGGTCCGCTTGATGTCACGATTCCAATAAAGCTTCGCGCCAGAATATAGCAGGTAAGCACACATACGGCTCCGATACCGATTGCAAAAGAAAGCATCGCAAGTGGATCCCCCTCTCCGATTCTTCCGAAGAGATAGAATACGTATGCATTATCCTTCACCTTGTTACCATAAGCGATCGCATTTTCCATCAGATCATTGATCACGGTCTGTGCCTTGAAATAGATCCAATAGTACGCAGCCAGAAACAAAAGCGACGCAATCACAGTTGTAAAATTCTTATGTTTCAGCTTCAGGCTGATCTTCGCAACACACCATCCCAATGCGCAGGAAAGGATCAAAACAATCAGAGAGATCAGCAGAACCAGAAGTAAGCCTCCGATCACATTTAGCACCGTTGCTCCTGCAAAGATCCAATACACGATTACCGTCGGACCAATCACGATTGCCGAATACATCAGCCCCATCAGATATACCGTGATCAGCCTTGCCGCCAGAATACTGCTCACCGGAATCGGCATCGACAGGAGCAGATCGTTGTCCTTCGACAGATACAAGCCCGAGTACGTGTTAAAAATACTTCCAAATGCGCCAATCGCGATCGCGATCAATGCCATGATCAGGAAGAAAAGCCATCCCATATCAACTGCAACGAAGCCTGCGCACAGGCTGATGGACAGATAGGTAAAGATGCCGCCTAAAACGCCTGCCATAAGACCAATAAACAACAGGATAAAGAGAACCGTTGACACCACGGAGCGTGCCTTATTCTTCTTCGAGTCATAGAAGTATCCACGGAAGATTTCATATAATTGTTTCTTAACTAAAACTTTTATCATACTTCAGCCTCCAGTTCCAGGAATACATCCTCAAGGCTGTCATCTCCTTTAACCTCTTCCATCGTTCCGCAGCGGATCAGCTTACCGCCTTTGATGATCGCAACTTTATCACACAATTTCTCTGCCACTTCCAGAACATGCGTTGAGAAAAAGATAGCTCCGCCTTCGTCGCAGAGTTCGCGCATCATGCCTTTTAATATGTGGGCAGCCTTCGGATCCAGTCCCACAAAAGGCTCATCCATAATAATCAGCTTCGGATCGTGCAGCCACGCAGAAATGATGGCAAGCTTCTGCTTCATCCCATGCGAATATGCAGCGATCGGCTGCGCAAGATCTGCGGTAATCTCGAACAGATCCGCATACTTCCGAATCTTCTCCTGTCGCTGGTTGGCTCCGACTCCATACACATCTGCAATAAAATTCAAATACTTGATACCGCTCATAAATTCATACAGATCCGGGTTATCCGGAATATAGGCGATCTTCTTCTTGCACGCAAGCGGCGCCGCCTGCACAGATTCTCCGTCAATGTAAATCTCACCGGCATCAAACTTTAAGATGCCGACCACCGATTTCAGCGTCGTCGTCTTTCCGGCTCCGTTGTGACCGATGAAACCGTAGATCTCTCCGGATTCAATTTCAAGCGACAGATCATCGACCGCCTTCTTTTCACCATATTCTTTTGTCAGGTGCTCAATCTTCAACATTTTCATAACATTCTCCTCTGATCTTTTTTGTCAAGCTTGCTTTACGTCAGAAAGTATAGTGTACTTTACATTTCATGTCAAGTATTTGATATCATGTCGCAAACCGTAAGCTTGATGACTACGCATGCATCCATTATCTTCATGATATCTTCAAGGTTCTCAGGTAAACCTTCACATCCGATGAAATCCGTCTGCTCTCGATTGCCTTCTGGATCGATTTATTATGTGTCCAGGGTTCTAACACTTTGTTTTGTATATAAGGAATCGCCGCTTCATACTGCTTCACGAGCGCGATACTGAAATACCACGCCACCGCCATCTTCACATAATATTCATCCGATTTCACGTCTGCCACAAGCTGCAGCATCTCCGGTCGGAAAGCCTCATCCAGATAAAAGCCAAGCAATGTCACAATACCAAACCTCACCGTATACACCAGTTCACTTTGCAGCCATATCTTCACTTTCTCATAGACATAAGGTAGATGCTTCTTAAAGATTTTCGGTGATAACATATCACAGGTTGCCCAATTGTCAACATACGGCAGAAACCGCTCCAGTTCCTCCAGAAACCGGTCTATATTCTTCGGATAAAGCAGCGATAATAATGCGCCATGTAAATTGTTTTCCTCATAATAAGTATGTGGAAGTTCCCGAAGAAATGCTTCTGCCTCTGGCAGCTTCGCCACTTCCTTCGCATACTTTCGTAACACAGGTGTCCGGACACCGATAATTTTTTCAATCGGAATATTCGGTATCAGCTTCGCGTGGAACGCCCGGTAATCTTCATCTTTTAATTCTAATAATCCTTCCGTAATAATGCCAGCCATATGTTTCATCCTCGTCCTTTGTTCTCTTTCACTTATATATGATTTTGAATAATCTGTCTACCATTTGTCAAGTGAAATGCATAAATTGGCATGTAAGATGAAAATAAATACAAAAACAAAAAAGTCAGCCCCACAAACGTGGGACTGACTTTTAAATTTGCAAATAATTCTGTTTGAAAAATTATTTAGCTGCCTTCTCAGCGATTGCTGCCTGTGCTGCTGCAAGACGAGCGATCGGTACACGGAATGGAGAACATGAAACGTAATCCAGACCAATCTTGTGGCAGAACTCAACAGATGAAGGATCTCCACCGTGCTCACCACAGATACCAACGTGAAGGTTAGGGTTAACTGGCTTACCAAGCTTAATAGCTGTCTCCATTAACTTACCAACACCTGTCTGGTCAAGCTTAGCGAATGGATCATTCTCGAAGATCTTGTTGTCATAGTAAGCATTTAAGAACTTACCAGCATCATCACGAGAGAATCCAAATGTCATCTGTGTTAAATCATTAGTACCGAAGCAGAAGAAATCAGCCTCTGTAGCGATCTCATCAGCAGTAAGAGCTGCACGAGGAATCTCGATCATAGTACCTACATGATACTTAAGATCTACACCAGCAGCAGCGATCTCAGCATCAGCTGTCTCAACAACTGTCTTCTTAACGAACTTAAGCTCCTTAACTTCGCATACTAATGGGATCATGATTTCTGGCTCAACAGCCCAATCTGGATGAGCCTTCTTTGTATTGATAGCTGCACGGATAACAGCCTTTGTCTGCATCTTAGCGATCTCTGGATAAGTTACAGCAAGACGGCATCCTCTGTGTCCCATCATTGGGTTGAACTCATGGAGGCTATCGATGATTGCCTTAATGTCTTCAACAGGCTTGCCCTGAGCCTTTGCAAGCTTCTCGATATCAGCTTCCTCAGTAGGAACGAACTCATGAAGAGGTGGATCCAGGAAACGGATTGTTACTGGGCATCCCTCAAGAGCTTCGTATAACTTCTCGAAGTCTCCCTGCTGGTATGGAAGGATCTTGTCAAGAGCAGCTTCTCTCTCTTCTACTGTATCGGAGCAGATCATCTCACGGAAAGCAGCAATTCTGTCTTCCTCGAAGAACATATGCTCTGTACGGCAAAGACCGATACCTTCTGCACCAAGCTCAC
>UQRC01000019.1 GCA_900543445.1 uncultured Lachnobacterium sp.
ATTCTTAAGCTATTCTTAAATTTTTACTTAAGGAGAAAAAAATGTCAGTTGTTTCTTATACTTTTTTTGCTTTTCTGGCAATCAGCATTTTACTGTACTACCTTGTTCCAAAGAAAATGCAGTGGATCATTCTTTTGGCGGCGAGTGCTTATTTTTATCTGATGGCGGGATTACAGTTCCTGCTTGTGGTTGTTGCAGAGGCTTGCGTGGTATATGTTATCGCCATGCGGATGCAGAAGAACCTTGATGAACAGGAGCAGATGACGCAGGGATTGGATCGACGTGCAGCCCGGTCTATCAAGAATGATATGAAGAAAAAGCGGAAAAAAGTGCTGGTGGTCGGACTGGTTTTCGTAATTGGTGTTCTGTTTATTTTCAAGGCGAGCGGATTTTGCATTAACAATATTAATCGGATCCTTGGTCTTGTCAGTATGGCGGAACTCCCGAATTGGAATCTGATTGCGCCTCTTGGAATTTCTTTCTATTCATTTATGATGATTTCCTATCTTATGGAAATCTACAATGGAAAAGCAGCAGCACAGAAGAATTTCCTTAAGTATCTTACCTATGTATTATATTTTCCACATGTAACACAAGGCCCGATTGCAAGCTACAAAGAAGTTGGACCACAATTGTTCGCATCCCATAAGTTTGATTATGATCGCGTTGTACAGGGACTGTGGCTTATTATATGGGGATATTTTAAGAAGCTTGTGATTGCGGATCGATTGGCATTGTTTGTGACTGCTGTCTTTAATCACAGGGGAGATTATCAGGGAACGATCTTTTTCTTTGCCGGAGTTATGTACTCGATTCAGATTTATTGCGATTTTTCCGGTTGCATGGATATTGTTCGGGGGGCTTCGGAATGTTTCGGAATCCAGTTGGGTGAAAACTTTGAGAGACCGTATTTCTCACAGACGTTACCGGAATTCTGGAGACGTTGGCATATTTCACTTGGAGCGTTTTTCAGGGAATATGTTTTTTATCCGGTTTCGACCTCTTCTTTATTTTTAAAGCTGAATACTTTCGGAAGAAAGCATCTTGGAAATGAATGGGGAAGAAACATTGCTTCCTGTCTTCCGATTATGTGTGTATGGTTCCTGACAGGATTCTGGCATGGAGCAAACTGGAATTATATCGGCTGGGGATTGTATCACGGTTTCCTGATTTGCATGTCAACAATTTTTGAGCAGCCAATCGAAAAACTGACTGTGAAATTAAATATAAAGAGAGATTGCATCAGCTGGAATATTTTCCGAATGTTAAGAACCTTTTGCTTATGCGTAGTGGGACGAATTATTTTCATGGGACATGGAATACGCGCGTCACTTAGTATGTTAAAATCAATTGTTGTTCATCATGATGTATTTTATAATGTCGAGAAAATCGGATTGACACATAACGAGTGGCTGATCATCATTGCGGCATGTATCGTACTTTTGTTGGTATCGGTTGCACAGGAAATCCGTAAGCAGAATGGAAATGAGGAGACGATCAGACAGTGGCTTTCCCGTCAGAATCTGTGGCTGAGATGGCTTGTTCTGATTGGAGGAATCGTGATTATTCTGACCTTTGGTGTATATGGAGCCGGAGTGGGAAAAACCTTTATTTATGAAAAATTCTAGGAAACGAATAAGTGAGTTGTCAGGAAGGTGGACGAGTAGATGAAATTGGTAATTAAAAGAGTCGTTGCGGCAGTGGTATTTGCAGGAATACTTCTTGGGGTAGTCAATGCCGTAGGATTTTTTGCCAGACCGATTGATGTTGAGGCAGATAATATGAGTTATTTGTATAAAGAAGATAAAGATACCTTAAATGTTGTTTGTCTTGGATCCAGCGCAATGTATCGATTCTGGATTCCGCAGCAGGCTTATGAAGAACAGAGCTTTACATCGAATTTAGTTGCCAGTTCGGCACAGAACATCAAGGCAGTACCTTATTTGATGGAGGAGATTGAGAAAACACAGGATGTTGATCTGTTTATTGTGGAGATCAGAAGTCCGTTAGCGGATGAGGCTCACCGGCTTTCTGGTAAATATAAGCAGGCAAAATACACTTCGCTGTTTAGTGTGGTTCCAATGGGCATGAAACAGTCTTTGACCAGATTACAGATGATCAATGATGTCCTGGTGGAAGATAATGAAAACACAAAACTTGAGTGGATGATTCCGATTTTGAAATACCATGGAAATATCAATAAACTGACTGCTGATGAGTTTGTTGATCGTCTAAATGGTGTGGATAAGGATGAACTCTACACAAGAATTATTGCAAATGTGAAAAAACAAAAGGAACCAGTATTTGAAGATGATCCCGATATTGTTCTCCCGGAATGTGATAAACAGAGTATTGATAATATAGAAGCAAAGGCGAAAGAACTTGGAACAAAAGTGTTATTCATTTCAACACCGTATATTCCGAACGAGACCCGTGCAGCATTGCAAGTGAAAATGGGAGAGTATATCAATCAACAGGGATATGATTTCCTGGATATGACGCAGAAACTCGATGAGATCGGATTGGATTTAAATGTTGATTTCTATGACAAGAATCATGTGAATATTGCAGGGGCACAAAAAGTAACTACGTATATGACGGATTATATTGCAGATCATTATAAGTTCCAAGATCGTCTGAATTCCGATCAGAAGAAATATTGGGAAAATTTGTGCGAAGATTGGGATAAAGAAGCTGCGGATTTGTTGGATCAGTGGCAGACGGAAGTTGAGAAAGGAGTCAGTGAAAATAATGAATAGTGTAATCGAATACGTCAAAGAATATGCTGTGTCACAACCGGACAAATATGCGGTCTGTGAACTCAGAAAGAATGTGACTTACCGTCAGTATTGGGAGCGTATCGGTAAGATGGCGGAGGTATTGCTGACAAAGAATATTAGTAAAGGCACACATGTTGTTCTTCGATGCACTCAAAATATTGATTATCTTGTTATCTTTTCGGCATTACAGTATGTTGGTGCAGTACCGATTCCTGTAGAGAAAACTTCTGGAGCGGATCGCATGAAAGAGATTGCAGAGGCCGTTGACGCAACTATTGTGATTGCGGATGAAGAGATGGACGGTATTTGCGTATACAAGAGCAAAGAGCTTGTAAAAGAAGCAGAGGGTGCTGCTTTGCCCCAGCTTGATTTACCGAAGGAGTCAGAAGTATCCATGATCCTGTTTACGACGGGGACAACCGGAAAATCCAAGGGTGTTGTTATGACACATCTGGGAGATGTTGCGGTATCAGAAAACGTTATTCAGGGAACACAGATGACGAAGGAGAATGTTGAAATCATTCCGATGCCACTCAATCATGCATTTGGTATTCGAAGATATCAGTCGGATATGGTCAATGGCGGAACCGTATGTCTGATGGATGGAATGGTGTTCGTCGGAACGGTATGGAAATTGATTGATAAATATTCCGTGACGGCAATGGCTTTGTCACCGGCTTCATTGAGTATGATTTTTGAGTTATCCGGTGATCGGATCGGGGAATATAAGGATCAGTTGCAATACATTCAGATTGGTTCTGCTCCGCTTCCGGAAGCAGATAAGCAGAGACTGATTCAGTTGATGCCGAATCTGCGATTATATAATTTCTATGGATCTTCAGAGGCTGGCTGCTCATGTATTCTTGATTTCAATAGTGCGGACAATAAAGTGGGATGTATTGGCAGGCCAACGGTTAATTCTTTGATTCGATTTGTAGATGAAAACGGAGCGCCTGTCGAAAATGTTAGCGAAGAGAATCCGGCTCCATTGGCATGGGGTGGCACATTTGTAATGAAGGAATACTATAAAGAACCAGAATTAACAAAAGAAACAATGGTTGATGGGTATATTATTACGAAGGATCTTGCATACCTTGACGAAGAGGGAAGATGCATACTTGTGGGTCGAAGTGATGATATCATCAATTACGGTGGCAGTAAGATTTCTCCGGCAGAGGTTGAGGACTGTGCGAGAGGATATGAGCATATTGTGGAGTGTGCATACAGTTCGCGTCCGGATGCAATTACGGGAGAATGCCCGGTTATGCTTGTTGTGAAGCGTGAGGGCTACGATCAGGCTGCGTTTGAAGCGTATCTTGCAGAACGTCTGGAAGGTTATAAAATGCCGAGAGAATATTATTTCACAGATGAAATTCCAAAGACATTTAAGGGTTCTTTGTTGCGAAAAGATATAAAAAACATTATAATGAGTAAAATTGAAGGAGGTAACTAAGATGGATGAATTTATTAAGATGCTGAAAAAGGTTAAACCTAATGTGGATTTTGAGAATGAAGAGGCTTTAGTAGATGATGGTCTTCTGGAGTCATTAGATATCATCTCTATCATTTCCGAGATTGCTGATCAGTATGGTGTACATATTCCAAGTGATGAGATTATCCCGGATAATTTCAACTCCGCAGAAGCTTTATATGAGCTGGTAGAGGATTTAAAGTAATTGATTGTGTAAAGACAATGAAAAAACAGGCAGATAAAAAATGGAAAATTATAGCAGGAGTTATTCTGATCATTCAGGCACTTATATCGATTGGGGCGTTGGGAGTTGCAGTCTGGTTTAATTTGTTGCCGACGAAATATCTGACTTTGATCGGATTGATTCTGATCTGGCTTCTGACATTGGTTTACTATTTCTTTTATTCCGGTGTAAAGAAGAAAAAGGGAAAGAAACTGACGGCAAAGAAGAAAAAGAGAAAATTATATACCAAGCGAAGCATTGGTTGTGTTATCTCAGCTGTCACGATGGTTTTGTGCGTGATGGCATCATCTATGATGTGGCAGGTCGGTGATGCACTGGCCAATATAGCGGATAACGTTGTTGTAACGGATACGGTATCGGTATATGCGCTTGCGGAGAATCCGGCTGAATCTGTTGCAGATATCAAGGACGGAGTGTTTGCAATCACACAGAATTATGATTATGAACATACCAAAACAACACTCGACAAAATCAATGAGAATCTTGGACAGACGATTCATACACAATCGTTTGATACGGTATTTGATATGGTGGATGCACTTTATGCAGGAAATGTAGATGCGATCGTTTTGAATGCTGCTTATGTGGATGTGATCAAGGATCAGAAAGGATACGAGGATTTCTCAGATAGAACCAAAACCTTGTATGACCACGAAGTGAAGTCTGCTGTTGTGCAGGAAAATACGCAGAGTACAAGAGATATCACAAAGGATCCGTTTGTCATTTATATCAGTGGATCGGATACGAGAAACATGAAGCTTGCAACAAGCCGCAGTGATGTCAATATTCTTGCGGTGGTGAATCCAGCAACCAAGCAGGTGCTTCTCCTCAATACGCCGAGAGACTATTATGTAGAGACAACAGTGAGTGGGGGAATGCGTGACAAGCTGACACATTGCGGCATGTATGGAATCGATTGTTCTATGGGAACGCTCAGTAATCTGTATGAGGAGAATGTTGATTATTATGTACAGATCAATTTCAATGGATTTTCAACATTGATTGATGCAATCGGTGGTATTACCATTGAGTCGGAGAAGTCGTTCCGTACGAGTGAAGGTGGATATTATATCAGCCAGGGAACCAATCAGATGAACGGAACGGTGGCACTATCCTATGTGAGAGAACGTAAGTCGTTCGCAGATGGAGATAATGCGCGAGGCCGTCATCAGATGCAGGCAATCGAGGCGATCATTCAGAAGGTTTCTTCCGGAACAACAGTACTGAACAATTATTCTGCAATCTTAAACAGCATGGAAGGAATGTTTACAACAAATATGAGTTCTTCCGACATTTCGGCATTGGTAAGGATGCAGCTTTCGGATATGGCTTCGTGGAACGTGAAGTCTTATGCGGTAACCGGAACCGGAAGTTCGCAGAAAACATATTCCATGCCGACAAAACGCAGTTATGTTATGATTCCGGATGAATCTCAAATCAGTTATGCAAGAATTCTTGTAAACAAAGTGGTAGATGGCAGAATTCTTTCAGACGAGGATCTAGTCATGCCTACAGTGCAGTAGGGAAAGAAAACTTTTTCAAGAGAACATCAAAGAGGAGTGTGGTTAAGTATCGAACTCCTCTTTGCTTATTCTGAGTTATGCAATTTGAGAATGTATGTGTTGTTTCTGATGAAAAGATACGATATAATATTATTGATATATCTCATTGGAGTTTTGGTGGGAGGAATTATTTTGAAAACAAAAAGAATAAATATCATAAAGAAATGTGCTGCAGCAATGATGGCGGCTTCCGTATTGATTAGCAGCGGAGCGGTAACACCGGTACAGGCGCAGGCAGCGGTAAAGTGGTCGCAACTGAGGGAGAATGATGATCTTTATCCTGGGGCAAAGAGTGCAGAAGACAGTAATCGGTATGTATACATTTTGCCGAGGAATGCAACAACGAAGAAGGGGTGTAAGGTAGTTGCATATTTTGGAGAATCGCAGAAGATTAAGTTACCTAGTAAAATCGGTGATTACAAAGTCACGAATCTGGGCAAGGCCTTTTCGACGCTGACGTCAATCCAGACAATGACAATTCCATCTGGCTATACAACGATTGAAACAGAGGCGTTTGCTGGATTGGGGCAGGTGTACCGTGTCGTAATTCCTGCGAGCGTGAATAATATTGCGGATGATGCATTTTCAAGATGTGACAAGAATAAGCTGACAATTGTTGCTCCATATGGTTCATATGCAGAACAATATGCGATCGAACATGGTATTCAATATTCGAATAGCACTTCTGTGCAAATTCAGCCAAATGGTACCTCCATGTATGTTGGAGAACAGAAAACGATTGGCGTGCTAAATACGAATAAGGAAGCAACGTGGAAGTCTTCGAATACTTCTGTGGCAACTGTGGATGCAACCGGTTTGGTAAAGGCAAAGAAGGCCGGTAATGCGAAGATTTCGGCGACAATCGGAGGGAAAACTTATCGTTATACCTGCAAGGTCGTGGCAAGAACACAGAGTAATGTCCTTAAGGTAGTCTGGGATAATTATGTAACTTCTTCCATGAGCGATTATGAGAAGGCGGTTGCAGCGGAACAATGGGTATCTACACACATCGATGCGAGTGGAACATCCTCATCGGTTAAGAATGCGTTAGAGTCAGGAAAAGTAAGTTACACAGGACGTGCCAATACATATAAGAAGATTCTTGAGCATTATGGCCTCAAGGTAAAAGTGGTCAAAGGCAGTAAACAGGTGGAAAATTCTGTTGTGATCGCAGGAAAAACGTATAAGGTTTCTGCGTTGTCAAAGGTTCCGGCTGTTGACAAAAGTTATACGACTACTCCTTTTGGCGTTGCTATAAACAAGAGTACAATGAATCTGTCGGTGGGAGGAACCGATACCTTTAAGGCTCTTGGAACAAAACAAAAGGTTACTTACAGCAGCAGTAACAAAAAGGTTGCTACAGTAACCGCAGGCGGTAAGGTGACTGCAAAGGGAGCCGGCATCGCAACGGTAACTATGAAAATGGGCGCAAAGACTTACAAATTGAGAGTACGCGTCAACAAATGAAAGGAGAATGAATTTCATGAACAAATTAACTAAGAGGGTATTAAGTGTATTTTTAGCACTTGCGATGATTGTGACGATCCTTCCTCCAGTGACGGCACAGGCTGCGACGAAGACGGAAAAGATGACTTTGTACAAGGGCGAGATTGTTAAAAATTATGTGTATGGTACTTTAAAGAGTGTGTCTTCTTCAAAGAAAGCGGTAGCAACAGTAAAGAAAGATAGTGGAAACGCAGTTATCACTGCAAAGAAACCGGGAAAGGCAACCATTTCCATTAAAACAAATCGTGGTACCTTTAAATATGCAGTTACCGTTAAAAAGCTGGACGTAACAGCGACACTTTCCGATATGGGAAATGGTAATATGCTTCTGACTGTGAAAAACAATACAAAGCAGACGTTTACATATGTATCCGTTGACTATGTAATAAAAAATGATCAGGGTGAGACTGTTAAGACAGATACAAAATTAGTTGATGATGTCGTTGCTGGAAAAACAGTGTATGATTATGTATATTATGATTCATATCATTACACCGTTGATGAGACGTTGTGTTCTGCGAAAGTTGTGGGCGATGACAGAAGCTTAACAGCAAAATATAAAAATGTTACATCTTCGATTAAAACGACTATCGACGAGGATACAAGCGCAGCTGATACAATTAAGCTTACAATTAAATCGAAAAATACACAGAAGAAAGAAGCTGCTTATGTAGATCATTATGTTCTTATTTATAATTCAATGGATCAGGTTATTGGATTAAAAACAGTATCATTTTATTTGAAAGCAGGAAAATTAGATACAAATAGTACATCCATTGATACATCGAAATACAGTTATTATAAAGATTATGCTTATCATAAAGTGGTAACGGTTGCATATAGCACAGTTTACTAATCTTGATGGCGGAGCCTTTTGGCTCCGCCATTTTTATGAACAAAATCTTAAGAGATTTTAATATTTTAAGCAAAATCTTTCCAAATAAATCAAGTTGTGATAAAATGACTTACGATATCATTATGAAAATACAGGAGGACATTGTTCTATGGATTATAAGCAGGCATATGAGAAGTGGTGTAACGACCCATATTTTGATGAGGCAACCAGAGAGGAACTGAAGTCTCTGGCGGGAGATGAGAAAGAAATCGAGGATCGTTTCTACCGGACACTTGAGTTTGGTACAGCCGGACTTCGCGGTGTGATCGGTGCCGGAACAAACCGTATGAATGTGTATACGGTTCGTCAGGCAACACAGGGACTTGCAAATTATATTTTGTCACAGAATGGACAGAATAAGGGTGTTGCGATCGCACATGATTCCAGACTGATGGCGGATGAATTTACCGACGCAGCTGCATTATGCCTTGCAGCAAATGGAATTAAGGCTTATGTATTCAAGAGTCTTCGTCCGGTTCCGGAGCTGTCTTTCGCAGTTCGTGAGCTTGGATGTATCGCTGGTATTGTTATTACTGCAAGTCATAATCCAAGAGAATACAATGGCTATAAAGTATATTGGGAGGATGGCGCACAGGTAACTCCTCCACATGACACCAACATTATGGACGAGGTTGCCAAGGTGACTTCCTTTGATATGGTTAAGACAATGGATAAGGATGAGGCGATTAAAGCAGGTCTCTATGAGATTATTTCCGACGAGATTGATGAGAAGTATTTCGGAGAACTCCGTAATCTCTCGATCCATCCGGAGATTATCAAGAAGATGGCAAAAGACATTACAATCGTTTATACACCTCTTCACGGAACGGGACTTGGACCGGTACAGAGAGTACTGAAGGATCTTGGATTTGAGAAGGTATTCATCGAGCCGCAGCAGGCGATTGCTGACGGACACTTCCCGACTGCTCCTTACCCGAACCCGGAGAACCCGGATGCATGGGAGCTTGCACTCAAACTGGCAAAGGAGAAGGACGCAGATCTCGTACTTGCAACAGATCCGGATGCGGATCGTCTTGGTGTATACTGCAAGGATACAAAGAGTGGAGAATATGTAACATTTACCGGTAATATGTCTGCAATGCTGATCGCAGAATATATCTTAGGACAGAAAGCTGCCAATGGTTCAATGCCGAAGAATCCAGTGCTTGTTGAGTCTATCGTATCAACAGATATGGCAAAAGCAATTGCTGCTGCATACAATGTAGAACTCGTTGAAGTTCTGACCGGATTTAAGTATATCGGTGAGCAGATGCTCAAATATGAACAGAACGGTGACAAGAATTATGTATTCGGTTTTGAGGAAAGCTACGGATGTCTTCCGGGAACTTATGCAAGAGATAAGGATGCTCCGGCAGCCGTATGTATGCTTTGTGAGGTTGCAGCTTACTTAAAGTCACAGGGGAAGACTTTGTGGGATGGCATGATCGAGATGTACGAGAAGTACGGATATTATCGTGAAGGTATCGCAACAATGACTTTGAAGGGTATCGATGGTGCTGCACAGATTCAGGAGATCATGAACCGTGCAAGAAACGCTGCACCTGCCAAGATTGGTAATTTCGATGTACTTGCAGTACGTGACTATAAGGCAGATACCCGTAAGGATATGAAGACCGGTGAAGTGACAGCAACAGGACTTCCGGGTTCTAACGTATTATATTATGAACTTTCTGAGAATGCATGGTGCTGTGTACGTCCATCCGGTACAGAACCGAAGATCAAATTCTACGTTGGTGTAAAGGGAACATCTCTTGAGGGCGCCGATGCGGAACTTGAGGAATTAAAGGCACAGGTGCTTAAGACATTCGAATAAGCGGTATAGATCAATGATGAAGATATACATATGTCCACAGTGTGGATGGTTGCGAATGGTAAGCAGGCGCAAAGAAGTGGAATGTCACCAGTGTGGCAATTCAGATATGCGACTGACGAATCTTGATTTGGAGAAGTATTCGTCAATGTCAGAGGAAGAGCGCACCGATTATTCGGATGCGTGGCTCTATATTCATAAACAAAAGGGTTAAGATTATGGCAAATAATAAGAATAGCAGAAAAAGAAGAAAGAAGAAGAAAAGCAGAAAGCTTCTGCTGTTTGTGTTTGAGGTCCTGCTTCTTGCAGTCCTTCTTCTAGTAGCATACTTTGTCAGCATGATGAACCGTATCAAGTACGAGAATCTGGATGAATCAGAGGCTGGAATCAACAGTGATCTTGATGAAAATACGATTCTTTCGCTGGAAGGATATACGAATATTGCGTTGTTTGGTCTGGACAATCGAAGTTCGAACAATTATGACAGAGGCAATTCTGATGTGATCATGATTGCAAGTATCAATAACAAGACGAAAGATATCAAGCTTGTATCGGTTTATCGTGATACGTATCTGAGTGTAGGAAACGGCTCGTATAATAAATCAAACGCGGCATATGCACATGGTGGTGCGCAGCAGGCAGTACAGATGCTCAATTCCAATCTCGATCTTGATATCAAGGAATATGTCTGCGTGGACTGGGCTGCGATGGTCGAGGTGATCGATGATCTGGGCGGACTGGATCTTGAGATTACGGAAGGCGAGATGAACCAGATCAACAAGTACAAGAAGGATGTCGATCTTGTTACGGGTAAGTCAACGCCGAATGTGACACAGTATGGTTTAGTCCATCTTGATGGAACGCAGGCAACAACTTATGCGAGAATCCGTAAGCTTGCCGGAGATGATTTTAAGCGTGCTTCCAGACAGAGAATTGTTCTGCAGGCAATTATGGAGAAGGCAAAGAAAGCAGACTTCGGTACGCTGACGAGCATCTGCAATTCAGTGATTGATGATATTTCGACAAGTTTATCGATTACAGAGATCCTGTCATTGGCGAAGGATGTAGCGTCTTACAATATTGCAAGTACAACCGGATTTCCGTTTGAACTTACAACGGAGCATCTGGCCGGATCCGGAGATACTGTTATTCCGGCGGATCTTGCGACGAATGTAGTGGAACTGCATAAATATATGTTTGATGATGAGACATATACATTGTCTTCAACGGTACAGACCATCAGTGATGCTATCGTATACAAGACCGGAATTACCTCAGATTCGGCGAAGATCAATACTTCGGATTATAATGAGACGGCAGGTGCGACTGGAACAGATGGTATTAAGAAGAGTACAGATACACAACAGTCTGTAACAAACTAAAGGAACAAATTATAAAATATAGTAGACCAATCATCCCGATTGGTCTATTATTATATAAGTATGCTTTTGATCACAGCGTAAGTTGTGGCGCATAAGGGAAAGATTGGATGAACAAATAAAGTTTAGAAATAAGAGGAAGAAATTATGTGTGGAATTGTAGGTTATGTAGGTAAGGAGCAGGCGGCTCCGATTTTGCTGGATGGTTTATCGAAGCTGGAATATCGTGGATACGATTCTGCTGGTATGGCGGTCTATGACGGAGAGAAGATTGTCATTAATAAGGCAACCGGTCGTCTTAAAGTTTTGAGTGAACTGACGCATGACGGCAAGAATATGCCGGGCCATATCGGAATCGGTCATACCCGTTGGGCAACACATGGAGAGCCGACGGAAGCCAATGCACATCCGCATTTTAACGAGGATCGTACGATCGCGGTCGTGCATAATGGAATTATTGAGAATTATTTAAAACTGCGTAAGCTTCTGACGGACAGAGGATATACCTTCCGTTCGGAGACCGATACGGAGGTTGTAGCGCATCTTTTAGATTATTATTACAACAAGTATGACAAGGATCCGCTCACGGCTTTGGTTAAGGTAATTCACCGTGTTGAGGGATCATATGCGCTTGGCATTATTTTCGCAGATTATCCGGGTGTGGTATATTCGGTGCGTAAGGACAGTCCACTCATCGTCGGTAAAGCAGAAGGCGGTAACCTGATCGCTTCCGATGTGCCAGCGGTATTAAAGTACACAAGAGATGTTTATTTCATTGAAAATGGCGAGATTGCCCGTCTGACGGAAGATAAGATTGAATTCTTCAATGTCGATGGAGAGGCAATCGAGAAGCAGTCTAAGCATATCGATTGGGATATCAATGCGGCAGAGAAGAACGGATATGAGCATTTCATGCTCAAGGAGATCTACGAGCAGCCGAAGGCGGTCAAGGATACGATCAGTCCACGTATCAAGGATAATCAGATTGTGATCGAAGAACTTGGTATGACCGATGATGAGATCCGTGCAATCAAGAAGATTCATATTATTGCCTGTGGATCCGCTTATCATACCGGTGTGACAGCAAAATATGTGTTTGAGGGACTTGCCAGAATTCCGGTAGAAGTTGATCTTGCGTCCGAATTCCGCTATCGCAACCCGATTCTTGAAGATGGTGAGATGGTGATCATTGTCAGCCAGTCCGGTGAGACAGCGGATTCGCTCGCTGCGCTGCGCCTTGCGAAGGAGCATGGGGTGCGTACGCTTGGCATCGTCAATGTTGTCGGAAGCTCGATCGCGCGTGAGGCGGACAATGTTATGTACACATGGGCAGGACCGGAGATCGCAGTTGCTACCACGAAGGCTTACAGCTGCCAGCTTGTTGCCGAATATCTGCTTGCATTAAAATTTGCGCAGGCAAGAGGTACGATCAATCAGGAACAGCTTACCGAGTATCTGCATGAAATCGAGATGCTTCCGAACCAGATTGAGAGTCTGCTTGGCAATCGTGAGCGTATTCAGAAATTTGCGAACCGCTACGTTGCCGCAAAGGATGTATTCTTCATTGGACGAGGCATTGATTATGCAATCTCGCTTGAGGGTTCGCTGAAGTTAAAAGAGATTTCTTATATTCATTCGGAGGCGTATGCCGCAGGAGAGTTAAAGCACGGAACCATCTCCTTGATTGAGGATGGAACGCTTGTGACGGCTGTGGTGACACAGGAGGATCTGTATAAGAAGACCATCAGCAATATTGTTGAGGTCAAGACAAGAGGCGCTTATGTGCTGGCAGTCACGAATGAAGACAATCTGGAGATTGAGAAGGCAGCAGACAGTGTGATCTATATTCCGAAGACGAATTCCTACTTTACGAATTCGCTTGCAATCATTCCGCTTCAGTTGTTCGGATACTATGTTTCCGTTGGAAAAGGACTCGATGTTGATAAGCCGAGAAATCTTGCTAAGTCCGTTACTGTGGAATAATATAACATTTTCTACACGAGTTTGTCACAATTTGAACACAGAATACGGCTAGAATTCTCCTTAGAAAACAAGAAAGGAGTTCTTCATTATGGATAACAACTATTTAAATAATTCAAGCAACAATACAAACTATAACAGTGACAATATGTCAGCATCTCAGACATCAGCAGGTGCGCAGCAGACAACCGGCAGCACGCAGCAGAATGCGTACAATCCGTACAGCGGACAGCAGAACACTTACAATGCATATGGCAGTCAGCAGAACACTTATAATGCATACGGCAGTCAGCAGAACAATGGTTATAATGCGCAGCAGACCTACAATCCGTATCAGCAGCCGGTAGGCGGCAAGAAGCCGAAGAAGGCAAGAACCAGGAAAGGCGGATTCGGAGCAACCCTCGGAAAATGCGCAGCAATCGCTTTGGTCTTCGGACTGGTTGCCGGAGGTACGTTTACCGGTGTCAATTATGCAGGCAGCAAGGTGCTTGGAATTACACAGCAGAGCGGTGAGAGCAAGGCGGATTCATCCGATTCCTCCAAAACTGTGCAGAAGGCTACTTCAACCGGAAGTGCGCAGGATCTTACAGATGTTTCTGCAATCGCGCAGGAAGCAATGCCAAGTATTGTGGCAATTACGAATACCGGAACGGTTTCCTACCAGACGTTCTGGGGTACACAGCAGCAGGAGAGCCAGAGTGCAGGATCCGGAATCATCATCAAACAGGATGACAAATATTTATACATTGCGACCAACAATCACGTTGTAGCAAATGCCGAGTCATTAACCGTTCAGTTCTGCGATAATGAGACCGTAAGCTGCGAAGTGAAGGGAACGGATGCAGCAGATGATCTTGCTGTTGTCAAGGTCGCATTATCCAGCATCAAGGCAGATACATTAAAGCAGATCAAGGTTGCAAGCGTAAATGATTCGGATGAGCTTACCGTTGGTCAGGGAGTGATCGCAATCGGTAATGCATTAGGATATGGTCAGTCTGTAACAAACGGAATCATCAGTGCTTTGGGCAGAAGCGTCAGTGTACAGGATGAGACAACTGGAAAGACGGTTACCAACAATAACATGATCCAGACAAACGCAGCCATCAACCCTGGAAACAGTGGTGGAGCATTACTGAATGCACAGGGCGAGGTAATCGGCATCAACTCTGCAAAATATTCCGACACCAGTGTTGAGGGGTTCGGATATGCGATCCCGATGTCCGATGCCATGCCGATCATCAATCAGCTGATCGAGCGTGAGAAGGTGGATGAGTCTCAGAAGGCTTTCTTGGGAATTCAGGGACAGGATATCTCTTCGGATGTTGCACAGGCTTACAACATGCCGGAAGGTGTCTATGTATACCAGGTCGTATCTGGTTCCGCAGCCGATAAGGCAGGTATCCGTCAGGGTGATATCATCACAGAGTTTGATGGACAGTCCGTATCTACTATGAGCCAGCTGAAAGAGCTTATGACTTACTATAAGTCCGGTCAGAAAGTTAAGGTAAAATTAGAGAGATTAGGAAACGGTTACGAGGAACAGACGATAGAAGTTACGCTTTTATCCCAGTCCGGAGTTACCAGCAATAAATAGACAAAATAATCAAAATGCGATATAATAGATTGTCCTATATGGGCAATCTATTTTCGCAGGAGACGATTATGAAGAGAATCAAGAAGCTGCTTGTGCAGTTTTGCAAATTCGGATTGGTCGGAACATTATGCTTTTTTATTGATTATGGGGTTATGGTATTGCTGACGGAGACTTCGGGTCTGGGATATTTTTTATCTTCAGCAATATCTTTTACGCTATCCGTTGTGGTAAACTATATATTAAGTATGCGTTTTGTGTTCAAAGGCAAGGATGACCTGAATAAAGTTCAGGAGATGGCAATCTTTGTTGCACTAAGTATGGTGGGGCTTGCTTTGAACCAGATGATCATGTGGATTGCGGTGGAATTTTTCCGTGTGTTCTATGCTGTAGCGAAGATTTTCTCAACGATGCTGGTTACGGTGTACAATTTTATTTCCCGGAAATTATTCCTTGAGGCATAAAGGAGAAACTGTTAACACGTTTATTTCGGCAGTGATTTGTGAAAACGGATCGCAGAGGCACGAAAACGGTGTATGAAATAAGGAGGAAGTATGAAGAAGAAAAGAATTGTGATCGCACTCGGACACGAGGCGCTTGGAAGTACTCTGCCGGAGCAGCAGAAGGCAGCAGCCCGTACGGCAAAGGCGGTAGCGGATTTCATCCGTGAAGATTATCAGGTAGTTATCACACACAGTAATGGTCCGCAGGTTGGTATGATCCATACGGCGATGAATGAGTTCTGCCGTATTCATCCGGAGTATACAGCGACTCCTACTTCGGTATGTTCGGCAATGAGCCAGGGATATATCGGTTACGATCTGCAGAATGCAATCCGTACAGAGTTATTAAACCGTGGAATTTACAAGACCGTATCTACGGTTCTGACACAGGTAATTGTGGATCCTTATGACGAGGCTTTCTACCATCCGACGAAGCTGATCGGTCGTGTTATGACGAAGGAAGAAGCTGAGGAAGAGGAGAAGAAAGGCAACCATGTTGCAGAGGTGGAGGGCGGATTCCGAAGAATTATCGCGGCACCGAAGCCAATGGATATCGTAGAGATCGATGCAATCTCTGCATTATCCGATGCAGATCAGGTGGTTATCGCATGTGGCGGCGGTGGAATTCCGGTGCTTGCACAGAATAACCGTCTGCAGGGAGCGAGCGCGGTCATTGAGAAGGATCTTGCGGCTGGAAAGCTCGCAGAACTGTTAGATGCAGATATGCTTGTAATTCTTACCAGCGTCGATAAGGTATGTTTAAATTACGGCAAGGAAGATGAGATCAAGCTCGATACACTTTCGCTCGCAGAGGCAAAGAAATATCTGGAAGAGGGACAGTTTGAGGCTGGAACGATGGCTCCGAAGATTGAGGCTGCGATCGATTTCATCGGTGAGTCGGCAATCCGTTCCGTACTGATCACGAAGCTGAACAAAGATGCAGCAGAGATTACAGGCGGCATGGGAACATTAATTAAAAAGTAAGACCAATGATGGGAAGGGGCAATCCGGCATAGCTCGTATTCGGTAAGCAGGATATGAGCGGTGGCTTTTTGCCCCTTGTATCATATCAATAACAGAAACAGAGGAATAACAATGTCAGAAAATCAACAATGTAAGCGTTCCGAAGTACCGGAAGCTTTGAAATGGAAATTGACCGATCTGTATGCATCGGACGATTTGTGGGAGAAGGAAGTCGATGCGATCGGCAGTCTGTCGAAGCAGATCGCAGACTATGCAGGAAAATTAGGAGACAGTGCAGACACACTTCTTCACTTCTTAAAGGAGCGCGATACATTACTTCAGCTAATGAGTCGCGTGTATGTGTATGCGAACCAAAGTTATCATCAGGATACGGCGGATGCGCATTATCAGGCTTATGCAGCCAAAGCAGAATCTGTGCGGGTGGAAGTGTCGGGATCTCTCAGCTTCGCGGATCCGGAGATTCTGGCAATCCCGGAAGAGAGGATTGCAAAGTTTTATGAGGAGGAGCCGGAGCTTGAGAAGTATCGCCGCGCGATCGATGTGATTATGAGAGGGCGTGCGCATACGCTTTCCGCAGAGGAGGAGAGTATTCTTGCAGCAGCGGGAGAACTTGCAGCAAGTCCGGAGAATATTTTCTCTATGTTCAACAATGCGGACATCCGGTTCCCGTATATTACGGATGTGGAGGGCAACCGCATTCAGATTACACATGCGAATTTTATCAAGTTTTTAAATGACAAGGATCGTAGCATTCGAAAGGAAGCATTCCGAGGTGTGTACCATACGTACGCGAAGTGGGGCAATACATTGGCTGCAGTGTTTGTCAGCAATCTGAAGCAGGAACGCTTCTATGCCAAAATGCGCAAGTACCCGAGTGTCCGTGCCATGCATCTGAGTGAGGGCAATATTCCGGAGACTGTTTATGACAATCTGATCGAGACGGTACATCGTCATCTGCCGGATCTGCATCGCTATATGGCTTTGCGCAAGAAGATCCTTGGCGTGGAACATCTTCATATGTACGATCTGTATGTGCCGCTCGTTGCGGAGGTGGATCAGAAGATTTCGTATGAGGAAGCGAAGGAGACAGTTGCGAAGGCACTTGCGCCGATGGGAAAGGCTTATACGGACATCCTGCGTGAAGGTTATGAGAACGGCTGGATCGACGTGGCTGCGAATGCAAATAAGAGAAGCGGCGCGTATTCCTGGGGCGCTTACGGAACGCATCCGTATGTGCTTTTGAACCAGCAGGATGATCTGGAGAGTATGTTTACGCTCGCGCATGAGATGGGACATGCCATTCATACATATCATTCGGACAAGGCGCAGCCGTTTACGTATGCCGGATATCTGATCTTTGTTGCGGAGGTTGCTTCGACCTGCAATGAATGTCTGCTCAACCATTATCTGCTTTCACAGGAGGAGAATGGTGATAAGAGAAATTATATTTTAAATCATTATCTGGAAAGCTTCCGGACAACGCTCTTCCGTCAGACGATGTTTGCCGAGTTTGAGAAGATCGTGCATGAAAAGACAGCACAGGGAGAGAGTCTTACGATGGAGGATCTCAACCGGATTTACCACGATCTGAATGTACTCTATTATGGTCCGGATGTTGTGGTGGACAGTGAGATCGACTATGAGTGGATGCGCATTCCACATTTTTATACGGCATTCTACGTGTACCAGTATGCAACCGGCTTCTCAGCAGCGGTGGCTTTTTCCAAGATGATTCTGGAAGAGGGGCAGCCGGCAGTGGATCGCTATGTGAAGGAATTCTTATCAGGCGGATGTGCAAAGGATCCGATTGATCTGCTTGCAGCAGCCGGAGTGGATATGAGTACGCCGAAACCGGTGGACGATGCGCTCAGTGTGTTTGCAAAGTATCTGGATGAGTTTGAGAAACAGATGCATGTGATGGAATAGAGGAGGAAAACATGAATCGAATTAAGAGTTTTACCATTAATCATAATGTGCTGGTTCCGGGATTCTATATTTCCCGCGAGGACGGCGATGTGATCACTTATGATCTGCGTACGAGAAAGCCGAATGCAGGCGATTATATGGACAATGCAAGTATGCACTCTCTGGAGCATATGTTTGCAACTTACATCCGCAATTCCGAGATGGGAGAGGATGTTGTATATTTTGGACCGATGGGCTGCCAGACAGGATTTTACCTGTTGGTGAGAAGTGCGCAGAGTCCGAAGGAAGTTTTTGCGGTGACGAAGAAGGTGCTCAAACAGATCATCGATCATGAGGGCGAAGTGTTCGGGGCTTCGGCAATCGAGTGCGGACATTATGAGAACCTGTCGCTTGAGGCTGCAAGAATGGAAGCTAAGCTGTATTTAGAGGTGCTTGAGGCGCAGACAAATATGGAGTTTACCTACCCGGAGGCATAAATTTGAGCCAAAGGCAGCCAAGAACAGATCCCCTATTATATGTGGAAAAACATGCGGGAAATTCGTGTTTGAAAAAGTGATATGGAAGTTAACATATTTTTAGATAAGGAGATTAAGAGATGAAGATTGGTGTAATCGGTGCGATGCAGATGGAAGTGGATGAATTAAAGGCATCCATGGAGAATGTGAAGACAGAAGAATATAGTGGTGTCACTTATGTCAGCGGAACGATCGGCGGCAAGGAAGTGGTTGCTGCGGTTTGTGGAATCGGTAAGGTTTTCGCTGCCATCTGTGCAGAGGCAATGATCTTAAAGTTTGATGTTGACTGTGTGATCAATATCGGCGTTGCCGGAACTTTGTGCAAGGAACTTGGTGTCATGGATGTTGCAGTGGCAGATCAGGTCGTACAGCATGATATGAATACATCCGCTTTGGGCGATCCAATCGGTCTGTTGTCAGGACTCAATCAGGTATTCCTTCCAAGTGATGAGAAAATGCGTACTTTACTGTGCTCCTGTCTGCAGGATAAGGGAATTCATTACGAAGTTGGAACGATCGCAACCGGCGATCTTTTCCTGCATAAGGAGACACAGAAGGCTTTATTGCATGAACGTTTTAATGCAATCGCCGGAGAGATGGAAGGTGGAAGTATCGGACATGTCTGCTTTGTGAACAAGGTTCCGTTTGCAATCCTTCGTTCTATTTCTGATGGTGAGGGTGGAGCAATGGATTACCAGACATTCGCAGAGAAAGCGGCTTTGCAGTCCATTGAGGTTGTGAAGGAGTTTATTGAGCGTTCAGCGGAACTTGAGGCATAAGAGTCGAGAAGAAATCAATAGGGAAATAGTGTAAATTTGTCGTAAATAGAATATTCTACGAATATGCTTTATAAAGAGATATTTGCGGAGCATTCTATGAAAGCGAAAATACACAAAAATTTAAAAAAAGAGTCATACAGGAATATTGGAAACGGTATTTTTGTTATGGCTCTTTTTGTATGTTTGATGATGATCTCATACCGCGCAACGGACAGTCTGCTGACGAGTGCAACGGTTGGAGACAGAGAACTTCCCATCTACTGTGTCGATACGACGGAGAATAAGGTGGCGCTCAGCTTTGACGCGGCCTGGGGCGCAGAAGATTTTCCTAAGATTATGGATATTCTGGATAAACACAATGTGAAGGTGACGTTTTTTATGACCGGAGGATGGGTAACGGATAATCCGGACTGCGTGAAGGAACTGGTCAAGAGAGGACATGACTTAGGTAATCATAGTGAGCATCATTACGACATGACCACCATTTCCCAGTCGGAGAAGGAATCGGAACTGCAAAGTGTGCATGATAGAGTCAAAGAACTGACGGGATATGAGATGTTTTTATTCCGACCGCCTTATGGGGCATATGATAATGCGGTTATTAAGACGGCGTATCAGATGGACTATTACCCGATTCAGTGGTCAGTTGACAGCTTAGATTGGAAAGATTACGGAGTCGATTCGATCATCGATACGGTATGCAATCACAAGGCACTTGCGCCGGGCGCAATCATTCTTTGCCACAATGGAGCGAAGTATACGGCCGAAGCACTCGATACGATGTTGACAAAGCTGGAAGAGAAGGGCTATACGGTTGTACCGATTTCGGAACTGATCATGAGAGAAAATTATCATATGGATGTGGCTGGAAAACAGATTGCGGATGAATGATTGAATCTTTAGACGTTTTGTGCTAACATTAAGACTGCAAGTATCAATAAGGGGAAGTTATGAAACAAGTAGACAAAAAGAAAATCATTGATGCCGCATTTCACATATTTGTGAGAGATAAGATTGAATCTGCCAAAATGAGTGAAATTGCACAGGCTGCAGGCGTCGGAAGGGCTACACTGTTCCGCCATTATCCGAGCAAACTGGAACTGGTGATAGCGGTTAACGCAGCAAAATGGAAGGAATATCTGGATGAATTGGACGAAAAACGACCGATTGCATCCATCAATGAGATTCCTGCCATCGATCGCTTTATATTTACAATGGACAGTTACATTGATATGTGCGTTAACCATAAAGCACTTTTGCAGTTTAATGATAATTTTAACCATTTTGTCAGCCGCGCAGGTACAGACAGTGCAATGCTCAATAATTTTAAGTCATCTTTATATTCGGCAGATACAAGATTTCTTAAAATGTACGAGAAAGCCAAAGAAGACCATACATTCAGAACGGATATTCCGTTTGAGGAGTTTATGCGTGAGACGGTTCACGTCATGATGGCAGCCTGTACATATTACGCAAACGGGTTTATCTGGGGCGCAGATGAGGATGAAAATTATGTTTCTGAATTGAAGCGGATCAAAGGGATGATTGTTGCTTATGTAAGAAACGGAGAGCCGTAATCAGTCTGGTTGCGGAAGAGGAGAGAGGATACAAATGAAAAATAAGAAGGGATATTGGATTGTTTTGCTCACAATCGCAGCATTACTTTTGGATCTTGTCGGACGCGTTTTGGCGGATCAATTCGTATTGCCGCTATGGTGCGATTCCATCGGGACATTTCTGATTGCATATCTGGGAGGACCGGTGTGTGGTGCCGTGGTCGGCTTTTCGAATAATATCATTTATGGAATCTTTGTTGACCGACAAACGGTTTATTGTATTGTTGGAGCTTTGCTTGGCATTGCTGTCGGTTATTTTTCCAAAAAGAACGTGTTTGACAGGGAGTTTACAACCATGACTCTGGGAATGGGACTTGCCGTTTTTTCGACCATTGTTGCGGTTTTGATCAATACGCTTTTGTATAATGGAATGTCCGGAAACGTGTGGGGAAATCAGGTTATGATGATGTGCATGGATAAAGGCGTTCCCCGTTATGTTTCGTATGTGATCGGACAGTTTTGCGTTGAATTTTTGGACAAGCTTGTGAGTGTGGAAATTGTCTATTTGCTGCTGAAAGGTGTGCGCTGTATGCGAAGAGGTTCTAAAAAAAATCTTCAGGCTGCAGCAAAACTCATGTTATTGATTCTGGCGGTTTCGGGATGCTTTGGCAGCATCGATACGGCGAATGCGCAGGAAACAACAATAGACTATGATTCTTATGTGCAGAAGATCTATTCGAAAGAGGAAGGCCTTATATCCGGCGAAGCCAATGATATTGCACAGACAAAGGATGGAAAGCTGTGGATCGCTACCTATGCGGGACTGTTCAAATATGATGGAGCAAAGTTTGTGTATCTTCAGGACATTTCTTCGGTCAAAACGGTAAATTGCCTGTATGTTGATGAAGAGGGCCGATTGTGGGCAGGAACGAATGATAGTGGCGTTACTATTTTTATCAATGAGGAGCCTATCAATGTCGTAGATGATCAAAATGGTCTGCTTTCTAATTCTGTGAAACAGATTGTATGTGATTCTTTAGGAAATTATTATATCGGTACCGCCGAGGGGCTGTCCGTTGTATCCCTCAGCGGCGGAGTCAAGGTGACCGGATCATTGGATCAAATTAAAAATGTAGTCTCGATGACTGCGGATGATAACGGAAATGTGGCCGGGGTAACAGAGCGAGGAGACGTATTCTGGATCAGCAATGGAAAACCGATGCCTACACCGGAAGGAATTGAACAGAATGTCTGCTACAAGGCAGCGTTTTTTTCGCAGGATGGTCAGTTGTATCTTGGAACAACAGATAATAAGGTATATGTTTATACAATGAAATCGGGGAAGCCGGTCCTGGAATCCAGGATTGTGATGGACGGATGCGAAACAATCAATTGCTTTTACCAGACGGAAAACGGAGAATTGTTTGTCTGCTCGGATACAGGTGTGGCTTTGATTGATAAAGGGGGTAGATGTCAGAGTATCAATACCAATAATTTTAATAGTTCCATTGACAATATGCTGATGGATTACCAGGGCAATCTGTGGTTCAGTTCCTCCAGACTGGGATTATTGGAGATGTGCCAATCTCCATTTGAAGAATTATTTCCTAAGATTGGGCAGAATGTCGTCGTCAATACGACGGCGAAGTGGGATGGATTGTTGTTTTGCGGTACGGATAGCGGGTTGATTGTAATCGACGACAAAAAAGAAGTAAGTAATACCCTTACCGAACTGCTTCAGGGGGTGCGTGTCCGTTGCTTGAAAGTGGACAGTACAAATGCATTGTGGATTGCTACGACGGAGAAGGGGGTATATAAAGTTACCGCAAAAAACCATGGTGGATATCATATAAAGAGTTTTACAGAAGAAAACGGAATGCCGGGCATGCGGTTCCGGACGATCATCGAGTGCAGTGATGGTAAAATAATGGCTGCCGGAGATTATGGAGTTGCAGTTTTGTCGGAGGATTCCGTTGTGAGTATTCTCGATGCCAAACGTGGGCTGGCGAATGAGAAATCGCTTTGTCTTTTGGAGTATAAGGATGCCTGCTACGTTGGATCGGATGGAGGCGGAATTACACGAATTGATAAGGATAATCATGTTTCAAGTATTACGAAAAAGAATGGCTTATCATCGGATGTGGTTCTTCGTATGGTTTATGATCCGATTCAGGATGGCGTTTTTATTGTCACAAGTAATGGGCTTTGTTATCTGTCGGCAGACGGAAAAGTGACGATTCTTGATCAATTTCCATACAGCAATAATTATGATCTGATATGTAACAGCGACGGAACATGCTGGATTTTGAGCAGTGCGGGAATTTATGTTGCAAATGCGAAAGATCTGGTAAAAAATGTGAGGACGGAATATCCGTTAATCAATTCCAAACGGGGATTTCGCGCTTCTTTAGTCGCAAATTCATGGATCGGAAGAGAAAATGATGATTTGTATCTATGCTGCGATACGGGCGTAGTAAAAGTAAATATGACGAGGTACGATATGACAACAAAGTCCTATCGAATGATTTTGAATTCGGTAAAGGTTGACGGCAAGCGCATGGAGATCAATCGTGTGGATACGTTTCAATTGTCCGCAGATGCGCATCAGATTACATTTTCGCCGGAAGTGTTGAATTATTCCATGGATGATCCGTATGTAAGGGTTAAGCTGGAAGGCTACGATAAGTCGGAACGGGTATGCCGGTTAAGCGAACTGAATTCCATCACATACACGAATCTGAAACAAGGGCAATATGTATTTGAAATAGCGATTTTGGATGATGTGAACGGAAATGTTATAGAGGCAGGTAGATACGTGATCGAAAAAGACATTGAGATGTATCAGAACTGGTGGTTTAAACTTTATGTCTGCTTGATTGCGGGACTGGTTCTTATGTGGATTACCTGGTTTATCACAAGATTGAAGATGCAGAGAACCTTGCTGAAGCAGAAGCTGGAACTGGAATATGCAAAGAAACAGATCCAGATGAGCAATGAAACGATTCTTTCGATTGCACGCACCGTGGATGCAAAGGATTCCAATACGAGCCAGCATTCTTATCGTGTATCGGAATATTCGGTTGCTATTGCAAAACGCCTCGGATACTCGGAAGAACAATGCGAAAATCTCCGCAAGATGGCTTTGTTGCACGACATTGGTAAGATAGGAATACCGGATGCAATTTTAAATAAGCCGGCAAGGCTGACCGATGAAGAATATGAAATTATGAAGACGCATGTAATCCGGGGAGGAGAAATTTTAAAGGATTTTACTTTGATTGACAATGTGGGAGTTGGAGCCTTGTATCATCATGAGAGATATGATGGAACCGGTTATTGTCATGGACTGAAAGGAGAAGAAATTCCAATAGAGGCACGTATTATCGGTATAGCAGATGCGTTTGATGCGATGACCGCAAATCGTGTATATCGAAAACAACTGGATCTTGATTTTGTGATTGGAGAATTAAAACGCTGCAGCGGAACACAATTTGACCCGCACCTTGTCGAAATCATGCTTTCGTTGATTGAGGAAGGCGTTATTGATGCAGAATGTTTATATGCGAAAGCAAAAGGAGAGCAGAAAGAATGAAAAGAGTATATACATTGTGCGTAATAACCTGTCTGGTGATGTCGTTGTTTTCCTTTGGAATCCATAAAATAACCAGGGAGGATGAAAAGCATCTGAAGGTTGGATGCGTATTTGTAGGGGATGAAATTACACCTTATACCAATAATTTTATTAAAGCAAGAGATCATGTGAAAGAAGTGTACGGTGACCGGATTGAATGTGTGACCATTTATAATGTGGCAGAGGGACAGGTAAAATCGCACCTTCAGGAGCTGGTTGATGAAGGCTGCGACTATATCATCGCAGCCAGTTATGGGTATGGGCCGGATGTGAAAGCCATCGCTGAACAGTATCCGGATATTCAGTTCTGTGTCCCTACAGGCGATAACGCAAATTCGGATCCGGTTCTGCCAAATTATCATAATTGTTTTGGAGAAATCTATCAGGGCAGATATGTATGTGGCAGAGTTGCAGGAATGAAAATCAAACAGATGATCGAAAAAAATATCATCACTCCCCAACAGGCAAAAGTCGGTTATGTGGCAGCTTTTCCGCTTCCGGAAGTAATATCCGGCTATACTGCTTTTTATCTTGGGGTACAATCGATGGTTCCGGAAGCCACCATGATCGTTAAGTATACCAATACATGGTCAAGTTATTCACTTGAAAAACAGGCTGCAAATGAACTGATCGATGAAAACTGTGTGGTTATCTCACAACATTCGGATACCATTGGACCAGCTACCGCTTGCGAGAATGCGAAACGGGAGATCCCGGTCTATCATGTAGGATATAATCAGAGTATGACGGACATTGCGCCAACCAAATCGCTGATCAGTTGTTGTGTTGATTACTCGTATTATTTTGAGCAGTCGATCGGGGCCTTGCTCCATGATAAGAAAATAGAAGACTGCATCGATGGACGGACGTATGGACAGGATGCTATGGCCGGTCTTGATAAGGGCTGGGTACGGATTCTGGATCTCAATGAGACCGTTGCACCAAGTGGAACTAAGAAAATGGTTGAAGATACGATTGACAAATTGAGCAAGGGAGAATTGGAAGTCTTTTCCGGATCATTTACCGGTGTGAGTGTGTTTGATCCGAATGACAGGATCAATCTGAATTCTCCGTATAAAGAAAATGAACAGTCATCCTCGCCGACTTTTTGTTATATTCTTGATGATGTGATTTCGATGGAAGAGATGAACGAAAAATAGAAGCCATAATAGAAATATAAAAATGGATCCTATGCAAGGATAGAAAACTCAGGTGTGTTTGTGCACCTGAGTTTTTTTTGTGCAAATTTTTCGGATGGTAAAATAAATTTGGTACAAATATATAAAAAATAACCAACGAGATTGGAAAAATTGTCAATTGAACAAACGGTTGCGCTCATGCTATATTAAAAATGAAATTGAGCAAACGGTTGCGCAACTGTTGCAAACAAAGGCGAAAGGAAATCGTTTTGCGACGGTCGTGCAGCAAATCCGGCATAAGGGTTTGCGTTCAAGAAGGTTAGGGAGGATAACGATGAAGGAGAGAAAAACTTGGCAAAAACGAATCGTAAGTTTGCTGATGGCACTTGCGATGGTTGTCACACAGATTGGGGTGTGGAATGCAGGAAAGGAACGTGTGCAGGCCGCGGAAATGTCACAGGTGACGTTTTATTTTGAATATGATGGAGCCAAGACCTTAGCGGTGGGATACACTAGCAAAAAAGATACATATGGAAATTCTGGATGGTTATTTGAAGATAATACAAAATGGATTAATTATTATCAACTAGATAGGATAGAGAATAGTAATTGGTATAAAACGACCATTTTTTTCAACAAAGCAAACATAAATGAAAGCTGGGTTGGCTTAAGTCTTTATGAATTGTCAGAAAAGGACGGCAGTTATGTAGTAGACTCTGTGTTGGAAACTTATAGTAATTCAGAGCATGCGGAGGCGTATAAAAAGATTTTTGATGAGACGTATTCTGATCCGGCAATTCAAGAAAATGACCGATCAAGTGTGATTTCATATGCATCTTTGACAAGTGGAAATGAAAATAAAGATGACGACGGGAACGTGGCATACACCGTTCAGATTACGCAGGATGCAACAAGTGTAGAAGCTGGTGCCGAGGTTACTTTGACCGCAACTGTGAAAAAGGGTGGCACCGTAGTTACTGATTTACAGGAGGCCGGTTTACATCTTTGCTGGTGGAACAATACAACGGATAGTAAAGATGAGTTTGTTGATTGTGATAATAACTGGTATAATCTGACATTAAAGACAAAACTGTCAACAATCGGTAATAATGAAATACAGGCCACTCTTCAAGACGAAAATTGGAAGCAACTTGGAGATATCCAAAAGGTAACAATTTCTGTAACTAAGGCAGCATCAGTTATTACCGATGCCGCAATCACCGTTAAGAAAGTAAATGGGCTGAATGAACGTGCGGATTTCATTAAAGGAATCGATATTTCAACCTATCTGGTCGAGACTGCCAGCGGAGTAAAATATAAAGATCAGTCAGGACAAGAGGTTGAAGGGAAAGAGTTCATTCGCATGTTTGCACAAAACGGCGTGAATTACATTCGTCTTCGTGTTTGGAATCAACCGTATGACACCGACAACAGTGGAAATAAATTGTACTATGGTGGCGGAAATAATGATATTGAGATGGCAGTGAAAATCTGCCAGCTTATCAAGGAGTACAATACTGAATATGCCGATACATATGGAGAAGTAAAAGTCCTTATTGATTTACATTATTCCGACTTCTGGGCTGATCCGGATAAGCAGACAGCTCCGAAGGCATGGAAGGATATGTCGATTGATGCTAAGACAACCGCAGTTGCGGAATTTACAAAAGATTGTCTTAAAAAAGTTGAGGCTACCGGCGTTACGGTTGGAATGCTTCAGATTGGTAATGAAACGAATAATGGAATTTGCGGCGAGTCATACGGAACCGATAATTATCTTGCAATCTTTAAAGCCGGATGTGATGCCGTAAAAGCATATAACGAAAGCAAAGGATATACAACCGAAAATGGCAAATGGATTAAGAGAGTTGTACACTTTACGGATCCGCAAAATGTAGGAATATCAAAAGCGTTGTATTTAAAGACTGGGGATTTGTCAGCAAAAGACGCGACAAGTTCCACAGAAAACGGTGTTGATTATGATGTTTATGCAACTTCATACTATCCATATTGGCATGGCACAACAGAGAATTTGAGGAACATGTTGGGAAACATTGCATCGACATGTGGTTGTGAAGTAATGGTTGCAGAAACGCAGTATGTTTACACGAATGACGATTATGACGGAGCGGACAATCAGGCGTATGAAGGAAAGAATAACATTGACTTATCACAGTGGCCGGTATCTGTACAGGGGCAGGCAAACGAGATCCGCGATGTTATTGATGCAGTAGCGCAAGTGAGTGATGACAAAGGCATTGGTATGTTTTATTGGGAACCGGCCTGGCTTGGTGTGGGAAACGCATATAATGAAGACGGAACAGTCAATGAATCTGCATTGAATTCCAATAAGACGAAGTGGAACAAGGATGGTTCCGGATGGGCGAGTGACTATGCAGGAACATATGATGCGCAGGCCGAAAAGTGGGGAGGCGGAGGAACAAACAATGAGAATGCTTCATTGTTTGATTTTGAAGGAAATCCTCTTGCATCCTTAAACGTATTCAAGTATGTGAATTATGGTGCGGTTGCAAAGAATAAATCCTTTTATGCAGCAAAGTCATTGAATGATGTTGTTGTGAAAATGGGAGATTCCAAAGATAAAATTAAGAGTCAGCTTGCGAAAACGGTTGCATATACATATAATGATGAAACACTAGGAACGGCTGATATTACATGGGATGAAAATTCCCTTGCAAAGGCTGAACAAGAAATTTCTTTGACGAAAGCCATTGGAAATTCTTATACGATTACAGGTACAATCGATGTAGATGGAACGAAGCAAAAGGTTTCATGTAACATTTTAGTAGATCCAAGTGAAAATTTACTTGCAAACGGAGACTTTGAAACATACGCAAAGGAGTGGAAGTTCTCTTTTGTTCAGGAAAGCAAGATTTTATGGTCAGCAATAGATGCAGATGGTAATGTGGATAAAGATGCGAATCCGAGAAATGACGGTAAAGGATCAATCGTATTCAATACATATTCAAATGTTGTTGGAAGTGATAATACTGCGCAGTATTATTCCGGTAACGTTTCACAAACAGTAACGATAGAAAAAGCAGGTATATACGAGGCAAAGGCCTTCTTTGAAGGATTGGATAAGGCTGGAAGCAATGACGGAGAAGCCATTAATTTATCTGTCACGGACGGAAATGAAACAACCAAGGTTTCGAATGCAATTAAATTAGATGGATGGAAAGTATGGCAGTGTGCAACCGTCAGCAATATCGTTGTTACACAAGATATGATCAATTCCGGAAAGAATACTGTAACGGTATCTGCAAATGTGCGCATTAAGAAAGATGTATGGGGATCTATTGACGATGTGTATTTGTACAAAGTCGGTGAAGTGACAGCTTCGGGCAATGGTGGTTCTTCCACTGTAACCCCATCTGCACCTTCTGCACCGGATGATGCCAATACGGACACGAAGGATGATAACAAGAAGGAAGATCAGAAAGACGATCAGAAAGATGTTGTTACCGAAGAAAAGAACATTATAGCAACAACACCTTCAGGGAAGAAAGTGGAAGCAACGGTTACGGTTTCCAAGGATAAAGATGGAAACGTGACAGAGGCGAGTGCAAAAGTGGCAGGAACGAAGGCTACGATTTCTGCGGAGACTGCAAAGGAACTTGCCAAGGCAGCAGGAACAGATCGCATTGCAATTACTGCAAGTGTTACCGATAAAAACGGAAATGAGAAGTACACCGTGACCGTTGATTCCAAGAATCTGACGGCGAACAAAAAGCTCCATGTCGTAGCAGTTGATCCGAAGACCGGAGAGTACAAGCTAGTCAATGCTAAGACTTATAAAGTCGGAAAAGACGGAACTTTGAATGTAAAACTTGCGGATGGAGCGGATTATAAGATGCTTACAGCCGCCGAGCTAAAAGCGGTTGAGAAAGCTATCTTAAAAACGGTTGAAGTCAAGAAGTCATCGGTAACGGTTAAGAATGGCAAAAAGATACAGATTCAGTTGAGCAGTGCTCTTGATATGGACAATGTAAAATCCATTACTTACAAAACAAGTAAGAAGTCGGTTGCTACCGTAAGTAAATCGGGCAAGATTACAACCAATAAAAAGGGTACGGTAACCATTAAAGCAATCGTAACTTTAAAGAACGGAAAGAAGAAAACGGTTTCCATGACATTAAAGGTAAAGTAGAAGTATTACAGGGGAGTATACTTCATACATAAAATAAAAGCACCCGAATCGTCAGATATAGGTTGAAAAGCTGTATTTAACGAGGCGGGTGTTTTTGTTATATTTGTCTTTGCATTCCGGATTGAAAATGTTATAATAACGACATATGAAAGAGCGCGGATAAGTGTATATCCGATTGGTTATGATAACAATAAGACAGGAGATGAACGATAATGTCAGAGACAGGGGTATTGATTTTTATTGGATGCATCATCGGAGTTGCAGTGCTTGGAGCAGTGATCGCAGTGATCGCAGCAGTATCAGGAGCTTCGGCAGCGATTGTGGACGATGAGGAGACAACCGAAGAACAGAATATGTAAGAATGAGACACGCTGGATTTGATCCGGCGTGTTTTTTTGCGCTTTATGAAAAAGGCAAAGTGTGTTTCTTGCTGCATACAATTTATAAAAAGAAAATTAACTTTGCTCCGGTGAACTTGTAAAGGAATCCTCGATATAGTTATAATGAAATCAATCACCAAATTGTGGAAGAACGCCAATGCCATCGGGTGATGCAGGCGGCGAAGATTAATGCAAATAGACGGATATTTTCAAAAGGAGGAAACGAATTTTATGATATCGAAGTATAGTGTCAAGCGACCGTACACCGTATTAGTCGGTGTCATACTTGTAATCGTGCTCGGCGTTGTCTCGTTAATGAAGATGACGACAGATCTGTTGCCAGACATGAGTTTTCAGTATGCGCTCGTTATCACAACGGATATGGGAGCGAGCCCGGAGAAGGTGGAGAGTGAGGTGACGGCGCCGATTGAGGCGGCGATGGCAACCACGTCGAACATCAAGAATGTCAGCTCCATCTCCTACAACAGTTATTCCATCGTAACGCTCGAGTATGAGCAGAATGCAAATATGGATTCGGTTGTGGTCGAAATCCAGCAGAGTCTGGATCAGATCAGCGGTCAGTGGAGTGATTCAGTCGGAACGCCGATGATCATGAAGATCAATCCGGATATGCTGCCGGTTGTGGCAGCAGCTGTGGATGTCAAGGGAATGAGCGCTTCGGAGATCTCCGATTATGTGGAGAACGACCTTGTGCCGAGCATTGAAAGTCTTGAGGGTGTGGCATCGGTTTCGACGACCGGACAGCTGGATGAGAGTATTCAGGTTACGATGAATCAGGACAAAATCGATGCTCTAAATAAGAAGATCAAGAAAAGCATTGATAAGCAGTTCACGGATGCACAGAAGAAGATCGATGATTCGAGTGCCAAGGTGAAGAGTGGTAAGGAATCGCTTACTTCCGGACAGGATAAGCTTTCTGATGCACTCAATGAGACTATGGAAAAACGCGATGAGTTGTATAAGACGGAAGAGGATCTGCAGAAGCAGTTAAAAGAATTGCAGAAGCAGCAGAAGTCGCTGACCAAGATTCAGGAAGGTTTGAATGCGGTCATGACTTCTGACGGTTACACAAGTATTATGACAGTGCTTAAGGACAATCCGGATGCAGCGCAGCTTCCAGAGATGAAGCAGCAGATTGAGGCCTTTAATAAGGCCATCAAGGAACAGTTCTCTGGTCTTAGTGCGATGGGAATTACCGTGAATACATACGAGGATTTGCCGACTGCAGCAGCGACGGTATCTGCGACTTTGACGAAGGTGAACACCGGAATCAAGACGATCGACAGTGCTTTAGAAAAGGTACAGGATGGAAAAGTATCGCTTTCGACTGCAATGGATACCTTAAATGCGAATGCGGCACTTGCTGCGCTGCAGATGAGTTCCAGCTCCGCAGAATTGTCAAATGCGGCTGCATCTCTTGAGACGGCACAGACGAATCTGGATGATGCGAAGGATAGTGCTTACGATTCCGCAGACCTTAACAATATTCTCACAAAGGATACGCTTTCGAATCTGTTTACCGCGCAGAACTTTGATATGCCGGCAGGTTACGCGATGGATGGAGATACCCAGTATCTTGTCCGTGTCGGCGAGTCGGTCAAAAGTGAGGAAGATTTAAATGATCTTGTGCTGATGGATTTAAATATGGACGGCATCGATCCAATCCGCTTAAGCGATGTGGCAGATGTTGAGACGACGGACAATTCCGAGGAGACTTACGCGGTTGTAAACGGAAACCCGGCCGTCACACTGTCTATTGAGAAGCAGACCGGTTATTCGACCGGTGAGGTCACAGACCGTATTCTGGACAAATTCGACCAGCTTGAAAAAGCGGATGAGAATCTGAATATGACGGTTCTCATGAATCAGGGTGTCTACATTGATATGATCGTAAAAAGCGTGATGCAGAACATGATATGGGGAGCAATCCTTGCAATCATCGTATTGCTTTTGTTCTTAAAGGATGTAAAGCCTACGATCGTGATCGCATGTGCGATTCCGCTTTCTGTAGTGACTGCGGTTGTGCTCATGTACTTTACGGGAATCACGATGAATATTATTTCGATGTCGGGACTCCTGCTCGGAATCGGAATGCTCGTGGATAACTCGATCGTTGTCATCGAGAACATTTACCGCCTGCGTCACGAGGGTTATTCGATTAAAAAAGCGGCGGTACAGGGCGCAAGTCAGGTGACTGGTGCGATCATCGCATCCACGCTTACAACGGTCAGTGTTTACGCTCCAATCATTTTTACGGAAGGAATTACAAGACAGCTCTTTGTCGATCTGGCTTTGACCATCGCCTATACACTGATCGCCAGCCTTGTCGTTGCACTTACTTTTGTGCCGGCTATGGCGTCTGTGACATTAAAGAAAACCAAAGAGATCCGTCATCCGTGGTTTGATGCGATGCGGGATGCATACGGAAGATTCCTCGCAGGGTGTCTGCGTTTTAAACCGATCGTCTTTATCGTGGCGGTTGTGCTTCTTGCCGGAAGTGCGGCACTCAGTCTCTCGAAGGGCATGAACTTCATGGACATGGATATGGAGACAAACCAGATCTCCGTATCGATCGCCGCAAAGGAAGGCGAGAACTTAACATTTGACGAGTTAAAGGATGCTTCCAACGAAGTCATTGATAAGATTTCCGATATCAAGGGCATCGACACGATCGGAGCCAGCATCGGCGGCAACTCTACGATGAGCCTGATGGGTGGCGGAAGCGACAAAGTAACGATGTATGTGCTGCTCGATGAGGATTCGGATGTCAGCAACGATGCGGTTTCCAAGGAGATCCTGGACCGCACGAAAGATATGGACTGCGAGGTCACCTGCGACTCATCCTCGATGGATTACTCCGCCTTTTTCGGTGAGGGTATCTCGGTCCGCATCAAGGGCAGCGATATCGACACGCTGCAGGAGCTGGCCGGTGAAGTCGCTTCTGTTATGGAAGACACCAAGGGCACTGTGGATGTGGACGATGGACTCGATGAGGCGACGCCGCAGCTTACCATCACGGTCAATAAGGAAAAAGCCGCAAAATACGGCTACACGGTTGCGCAGGTTTATCAGCTTGTCGCCGCAAAGATGGCAGACAGCAAGAGTGTGACGACCATTTCAACCGATATCAAGGATTACGAGGTTTACTTACAGACTGAGGATCAGGAAGATACTACACTTGACGATATTAAGAATCTGGCCTTTACTTACACCAATAAGGATGGTAAGGAGAAAGAGATTCCGCTTACAAAGATTGCGACGATGAAGAATACGACCACGCTCAGCACGATCAGCCGAGATGCACAGTCCCGTTATCTGACGGTTTCCTGCAACGTGGATGAGGAGCACAATGTAACGCTTGTCAGTAACGCATTACAGAAGAAAATCGACAAGCTTGACATACCGGAAGGATACTCGGTCGAGATGACCGGTGAGGATGAGACGATCAACGAGTCGATGAGTCAGCTTGTCCTCATGCTCGTGCTCGCAGTAATTTTTATCTACCTCATCATGGTTGTACAGTTCCAATCGCTGGTATCGCCGTTTATCATTATGTTTTCGATTCCGCTTGCGTTCACCGGTGGATTTATCGCATTGTTTATCAGCGGACAGGAAGTCAATGTTACTTCCATGCTCGGATTTATCATGCTTGCCGGACTGATCGTAAATAACGGTATTGTGCTCATTGACTACATCAATCAGGCGAGACATGAGGGAACATCCAAGAAAGAGGCAATCATTGAAGCAGGCAAGACGAGACTTCGCCCGATCCTGATGACAGCCCTTACCACGATCCTTGCGATGTCAACTTCCGCAATCGGAATCGGAGAAGGCTCCGAGATGATGCGCCCGATGGCAATCACGATCATCGGAGGTCTCGTATACGGTACACTTCTGACACTGGTTGTCATTCCGTGTATTTACGATGCATTCAACCGTGAGAAGGATATGAGGGAGGTAGAACTTTAAAAGGGTTGCTTTTCATGCCTCATTGTGATAAAGTACAAATGTTCCGAATATTGGAACCATAGAGTGAGACATTGGTCACACGAAGGGGTACACCACCGCGGGTGTAGCTTACTTCGTGTGACCTTTTTTGTTTTATGAAAATAAGCGATTGCGAATGCAATGCAGCAGCGACTTCCCACGGGATGGCTCCTAAGGCGGCACTAGTTATCCAGAATCACGAATTTGCAGAAAATACTTGCATGCCTCTTTTTATGATTTCTGTCCGCTCAAGCTTAGACAGTGGCTGAGCGATGTTCGTCTGACACAGAATGTGTCCGATGGATTTCGTGTCTGCCTTACGCGGAGTGCTGAACAAAACCGTGCCCGCGGGTTGTGTTTGCGCCCTCGTTCTATTGGTGGCGTTTCTCTATGCATCCATGGGCGACATTAACCAAGAGCGGGCACAATAAAATTTGTGAAGTGCTCCGCTTAGGCAGACTAGAAATTTTGAGCACATCTGTGTCAGACGAACATCGAACAGCCCCGGTCGAAGCGTTGCTCGGACACAAAATTTGAGGCATGCAGATTATTTTGCAAATTCAGCGATTCTGTCTAAAATCGTGTCCGCCTTAGGAGCCATCCCGTGGGGAGTACACTGCCGCATGACATTCGCAATCGCTTATTCAATGAAGTTATAAAAGGAGGACAACATGGTACATATCAATGGGAAAGACATCGACGCAGCGGGGCAGACACTGAAGGCCTACCTGGATGCGAGTGACTACGAGCCTGGTACATTCGTGGTAGAGTGCAACGAGGAGATCGTGCATAAGGAAGATTACGAGGGACATGTTTTAAAAGACGGAGACGTTGTAGAAATCGTGCAGTTTATGGGCGGAGGCGCCTGTTAACGAATAGAGAGAACACCTTAGCATAAGGCGCAGACAGAAAGAGAGGACAAAAGCAATGGCAAAAGACACATTCACATTAGGCGGCAAAGAATTTTCTTCCCGCTTTATTTTAGGATCAGGAAAATATTCCATGGAGTTGATCAAGGCAGCAGTAGAGAATGCAGGCGCACAGATCATCACACTTGCAGTCAGAAGAACCAACACAAAGAAAAAAGAGAGCATTCTTGATTTCATTCCGGAGGGAGTAACCCTTCTTCCGAATACATCCGGCGCAAGAGATGCAAAGGAGGCAGTACGGATCGCGCGTATGGCGAGAGAACTCGGATGCGGTGATTTTGTGAAAGTTGAGATCATGAAAGACAGCAAATATCTGCTCCCGGATAATGTGGAGACGGTCAAAGCGACCGAGATGCTGGCAAACGAGGGATTCGTCGTACTTCCTTATATGTATCCGGATCTGTATACCGCAAGAGATCTGGTCAATGCGGGTGCGGCAGCCGTTATGCCGCTCGCTTCTCCAATCGGATCCAACAAGGGCCTTGCAACAAAAGAGTTTATTCAGATTCTGATCGATGAGATCGACCTTCCGGTTATCGTGGATGCCGGAATCGGACGCCCTTCGCAGGCATGTGAAGCGATGGAGATGGGCGCAGCAGCCGTGATGGCGAATACCGCGATCGCCACAGCCGGAGATGTCCCGATGATGGCAGGTGCATTCAAGAATGCAATCGAAGCCGGAAGAAGTGCGTACCTTGCAGGCCTTGGACGCGTACTTGAGCGTGGCGCAGCAGCATCGGATCCGCTGACCGGATTTTTAAGGGATTAGAGGTGGACGACAATGGCAGAAAATCAATTTTTTATCGATTCGGATAAATTAAGTGAGGCGGCTTTGGAACACAAACATAAACTGGAGACTGATCCGTCGAGCCGCACCAATCACATGGAATATATGGAGGGTATGGAGCAGATTGATTCCGATATTATGGACAAGGTGCTCGAGCAGATGAACTCCTACGATTACGAGAAATACACCGCCAAAGAGGTACAGACCGCTTTGGAGCACGAGACCTGTACGGTGGAAGATTTTAAGGCACTTTTGTCACCGGCTGCTTTGCCGTTCCTTGAGCGGATGGCACAGCGCGCGAAGATGGAGACGAGCAAGCATTTCGGCAATACGGTCTATCTGTTTACGCCGCTTTATATTGCAAACTACTGTGAGAATTATTGTGTCTACTGTGGCTTCAACTGCTACAATGATATTCACAGAAAAAAGCTTAATTTCGAGGAAATTGAGCATGAGATGAAAGTAATCGCGGATTCCGGTATCGAGGAAATCCTGATGCTGACCGGCGAGAGCCGCGCACAGAGCGATGTGAAATACATCGGTGAGGCATGTAAGCTGGCACAGAAATATTTCCGCAATGTAGGGCTGGAAATCTATCCGGTCAATAGCGATGAGTACCGCTACCTGCATGAGTGCGGTGCGGACTACGTTACCGTATTTCAGGAGACCTACGATTCGGATAAATACGAGACGCTGCATCTGATGGGACACAAGCGTGTCTTCCCGTATCGATTCGAGGCACAGGAGCGTGCACTTATGGGCGGCATGCGGGGCGTCGGTTTCTCGGCACTGCTCGGCTTGTCGGATTTTCATAAGGATGCATTGGCGTCGGCACTTCATGTGTACTATCTGCAGAGAAAGTATCCGTATGCAGAGTACTCCCTGTCGTGCCCGAGACTTCGACCGATCATCAACAACGACAAGATCAATCCGCTTGATGTGCATGAAAAGCAGCTTTGCCAGATTCTTTGTGCGTACCGCATTTTCCTGCCGTATGTAGGAATCACGGTATCCTCCAGGGAGCAGAAGCATTTCCGTGACGGCATTGTCAAGATCGCGGCAACGAAGATATCCGCAGGTGTATCCACGGGTATCGGCGATCACGAGAGCAAGTACACCGGAAAGGAGGAGAGCGATTCCGGCGATGAGCAGTTCGAGATCTCGGATGGACGAAGCTTCGATCAGATGTATGAGGATATGGAGCAGGAAGGGCTGCAGCCGGTGCTCAACGATTACGTCTATGTATAAAAAAATCTGTGTGACGAACCGTGCGCTCGCTGCGCATCCGTTTGAGGAGCAGATCGCGCGTGTGCTTGATGCAAAGCCGGATATGCTGATCCTGCGCGAGAAGGATCTGGGCGAGGCGGAATATGAGATGCTGGCAGAGAAAGTGAAGAAGCTGTGTGACGCATCACAGACGCAGCTTATCCTGCATAGCTTTCCGGATGTTGCAGGAAAACTTGACATATCTGCGATCCATATGCCGCTCGCAAAATTTCTTGCGATGTCAGAAAACGCAAAGGCAGCATTTGGCGTAAGAGGTGCATCGGTTCACTCCGTGGAGGATGCGCTTCTTGCTGAGCGTGCAGGAGCGACTTATGTGACTGCAGGTCATATCTTTGCGACTGACTGCAAGAAGGGACTGCCGGGCAGAGGACTGGAGTTCCTTAAGGATGTCTGTGCGGCGGTGCAGATTCCGGTCTATGCGATCGGTGGAATCGATGAGACGAACGCGGATGCCTGCATCGAGGCAGGCGCGGTCGGCGTGTGCATGATGTCCGGATATATGAAAATTTAAACCTTGACAAATAAACACCACGCAAGTATCATGATAAAAGATAGTCAAAAGTGATGACAAAGAGGAGTACGCACCGAGCGGCTGATAGAGAAGGACATTCATCGGCTGGAAGATGTCCGCAAAACGTGGTGTGGAAGGTAGCTTTGGAACTGAGATGCTGAAGGACACACTGTGTAGGCATTTCCGATTCGTCCTCGTTATCGGACTAGAGGTGTTCAGGGAAATTTTATGGAACACGAACGAAGGTGGTACCGCGATCATTCGCCCTTCCTGTCTATGACAGGGAGGGCTCTTTTAATTTTAGAAAGGATGAAATCATGAGCAAAGAATTAAGTAAAACTTATGATCCGAAGGACATTGAGGATCGTCTTTATAAGAAGTGGGAGGACAATGGCTATTTTCACGCAGAAGTAGACCGCAGCAAGAAGCCATTTACCATCGTTATGCCGCCACCAAATATCACAGGACAGCTGCACATGGGACACGCTTTGGACAACACCATGCAGGATATTCTGATCCGTTACAAGCGTATGCAGGGCTACAATGCACTGTGGCAGCCGGGAACCGACCATGCGTCCATCGCAACCGAGGTTAAGGTTATCCAGTCACTTAAGGAGCAGGGAATCAACAAGGCGGACCTCACGCGTGAGGAGTTTTTGGAGAAGTGCTGGGACTGGAGAAAAGAGTACGGCGGACGTATCGTAAAGCAGCTTCGTAAGCTCGGTTCTTCTGCGGACTGGCAGAGAGAGCGTTTCACGATGGATGAGGGATGTTCCCACGCCGTACAGGAAGTATTTACCAAATTATATGACAAGGGATGGATCTACAAGGGATCCCGTATCGTCAACTGGTGTCCGGTATGTAAGACATCGATCTCCGATGCAGAGGTTGAGCATGAGGAGCAGAACGGCTTTTTCTGGCATATCAATTATCCGGTAGTCGGCGAGGAAGGAAGATTCGTTGAGATCGCAACGACACGTCCGGAGACATTGTTCGGAGATACCGCTGTGGCAGTAAACCCGGATGATGAGCGTTATCAGGATATCATCGGAAAGACCTTAAAGCTTCCGATGACGGATCGTGAGATTCCGGTTATCGCGGATGCTTATGTAGATAAGGAGTTCGGAACCGGTTGTGTTAAGATTACACCGGCACATGACCCGAACGATTTTGAGGTTGGAAAACGTCACAACTTAGAGGAGATCGTTGTTATCAACGATGATGCAACCATGAACGAGAAAGCCGGAAAGTACGCCGGAATGGATCGTTATGAGTGTCGTAAGGCATTGGTCGAAGACCTGGAGAAGGCAGGACTTCTTGTAAAAGTCGTTCCGCATTCCCACAACGTTGGTGTGCATGACAGATGCCATACGACCGTTGAGCCGATGATCAAGCAGCAGTGGTTCGTTAAGATGGATGAGATGATCAAGCCGGCTGTGGAAGGTGTAAAGAATGGGGAGATCAAACTCCTTCCTTCCAGAATGGATAAGACATACTTTAACTGGACGGACAACATCCGCGACTGGTGTATCAGCCGTCAGCTTTGGTGGGGACATCGTATTCCGGCATGGTACTGTGATGACTGTGGAGAGATGGTCGTATCCATCGAGAAACCGGGAAAATGTCCGAAGTGCGGCAAGGATCACTGGACACAGGATCCGGATACACTCGATACCTGGTTCTCATCTGCATTGTGGCCGTTCTCAACACTCGGATGGCCGGAGAAAACAGAGGATCTTGATTATTTCTATCCGAACGATGTACTTGTAACCGGTTACGACATCATCTTCTTCTGGGTAATCCGTATGATCTTCTCTGGATATGAGCAGATGGGCAAGGCACCGTTCCACACAGTTCTCTTCCACGGACTCGTAAGAGATTCACAGGGACGTAAGATGAGTAAGTCACTCGGCAACGGTATTGATCCGCTTGAGGTTATTGATAAATACGGTGCAGACGCACTTCGTCTGACGCTGATCACCGGTAATGCACCTGGTAACGACATGCGTTTCTACTGGGAGCGTGTTGAGGCTTCACGTAACTTTGCCAACAAAGTATGGAATGCTTCGCGTTTTATCATGATGAACTTAGAGGGTACTGAGATTACGGAGCCTTCTTTAGACGAGTTACATCCGGCTGACAAGTGGATCCTTTCCAAGGTAAATACACTTGCGAAGGATGCAACCGAGAATATGGACAAATTCGAACTTGGTATCGCAGTACAGAAGGTTTATGATTTCATCTGGGATGAGTTCTGCGACTGGTATATTGAGATCGCCAAGGTTCGTACTTATAAGAAGGATGAAGATCCGAAGTCTGCCAATGCAGCACTGTGGACACTCCGTACCGTACTGATCAATGCGTTAAAGCTTCTGCATCCGTACATGCCTTTTATCACAGAGGAAATCTTCTGCACGATCCAGTCCGAGGAGGAGACAATCATGCTCTCCCAGTGGCCGGAGTACAAGGAGGAGTGGAACTTCCCGGCAGATGAAGCTGCCATCGAGCACTGCAAGGATCTTGTAAAAGGCATCCGTAACGTGCGCACCGAGATGGATGTTCCGCCATCTCGCAAGGCAAAGCTTTATATTACTTCTGAGGATGCAGCACTTCGTGCAACATTCGAGGAGAATAAGGAAGTTTATGTAAATCTTGCTTCTGCAAGTGAGATCAACGTACAGGCAGACAAGAGTGGAATCGGCGAGGATGCTGTATCCGTTGTTATCCCGGGCGCTGTTATCTATCTGCCACTTGAGGATCTGGTTGATTTTGAGAAAGAGAAGGAGCGCCTGAACAAGGAGAAGGCTCGCTTGACGAAGGAGCTTGCCCGCTCCAAGGGAATGCTCTCTAACGAGAAATTCTTAAACAATGCAAAACCGGAAAAGGTTGCAGAGGAGAAGGAAAAACTCGCAAAGTATGAGCAGATGATGGCGCAGGTTGAGGAGCGTCTCGCACAGATGAAATAAGAGATTCGGATAAGATAGTCAGTAATCGCGGTACATATTTTATGTATCGCGATTGTTGCCATCACACATTTGTCGGATGAACGCGATTCATGCGATAAAATTTTAGAAAAGTTTATGGAAATATACTTGAAATCAAAAACTTCTATATTATAATAGTAGTGGACATTGAGAAGCACATTGCTCGCAGAGATGGGAATGTGCTTTTTTTATAAAACAATTTTGAAGCGTAAGTTTGATGTGGAATACATCTGAGGAGAATAAATATGATCAACTTTGAAAAGGAACTGAAAAATTTTGAACCGAGCCTCGAAGTTGAGGAAGCAGAGTCGGCAATCTACAATCATGATATGACCGATGTGACAGATATTATTGCTGAGATTCTGCGTGATGTGAAGGCGAGCCGCTAGGGTTTGCGGATAGATGAGAGGTTTGTATGATTTGTTATAGATGTGGACAGGATGTTGGTGATGCGAAGCGTTGTCCGAATTGCGGTGCGGATTTAACCGTCTTTTGGAAGGTAAGACGCATCTCGAATTCTTATTACAATTTAGGATTGCAGCAGGCGGAAGTACGGAATCTTTCCGGTGCGGTGGAAAGTCTGAAGAACAGTTTGAAGTTCAATAAATATAATATCGATGCAAGAAATCTTCTCGGTCTTGTGTACCATGAGATGGGAGAGACGGTGGATGCGTTAAGCGAGTGGGTAATCTCGCAGAGTTATCAGCCTAAGGATAATCTGGCGAACCGATATCTGGATGAGATTCAGAAGAACCGTGGACAGTTGGATACGATCAATCAGACGATCAAGAAGTACAATCAGGCACTTCATTATTGTCAGCAGGATAGCAGAGACCTTGCAATCATCCAGTTGAAGAAAGTATTGTCGATGAATCCGAAACTGATCAAGGGACACCAGCTTCTGGCGCTCCTTTATCTGCAGGATGGAAAGCTGGAACTTGCCAAGAAGTCGCTTCGTAACGCGGGCAAGATTGATGCCAATAACACGACAACGCTCCGTTATCTGAAGGAAGTTAATACGCAGCTGAAGGAGAAGAGTCCGTCGAAGAAACCGAAGGATGATGACTTGATCTCATATCAGAGTGGTAATGAGACAATCATTATGCCGAAGCGTTTCAAGGAATCATCCCTTGGTTCGATGCTTGCTTATATTGTGACAGGTCTTGTTGTCGGTGCAGCCGTGACGGCTTTTCTGATTGTACCAAGTGTGAAGAATCAGGCTAAGGAAGATGCCAAGCAGCAGATTCTTGAGGCGAGCGATACGATTTCAAGCAATGGACAGACCATTAAGGATCTGGAGCAGCAGGTTTCGGATCTTCAGGATCAGCTGGAGGAAGAAGCAAATAATAATGAAAAGGTTGCAGATCAGATCAAGACTTATGAGCGCTTACTGAATGCATACGTGTCTTATACAGCGGATGATGTGATTGCCGCTGGTCAGGCTTTGGACAAGGTAAATACTTCGTATCTGTCGAAGAAGGCGAAGAGTATTTACAGGGATTTAAATGATGAGGTTCGCTCACAGTATTTGGATAAGCTGTACCAGGAGGGTTACGGTTATTATCAGCGTGGCAAGTATGAGGATGCGATCACGGATCTGCAGAAGATCGTGGATGAGGAGGAAGATTTCCAGGATGGATCGGCTGCTTATTATCTGGCGCAGTCTTACCGCAAGAACGGAGATCTCGATTCGGCGAAGCCTTATTATCAGTATGTGATTGATAAGCATCCGGGAACGGAGCGTGCGAGAACATCACAGAATTATGTGGATGCGCAGGCAGAATAAATTAGATATTGAAATTTACAAAAGACGTCTAGGCAGGAGTGCCAGGCGTCTTTTTTGCGGGTTATTTTGATTAATCAGGAGGAAGAAGGATGGATATACAGTATCAGCTTACAGAAGACAGACTTACGGTTATGATGCCGCGAGAGGTGGACCATCATGCGGCAAGGCATATGAGTACGGAAGTGGATTGTCTGATCGATTCCTGGCATATCCGCACGCTTGTCTTTGATTTTGCAGGAACGGAATTCATGGACAGTTCCGGAATCGGAGTGCTTATCGGCAGAAAAAAAACAATGGATCTGCACAGCGGCAGAGTGCAGGCGATACATCTGTCGGGACGGGCTTTGCAAATCTTTGAAAAGTCGGGACTGACGCGGATTATTGAACTGGATCAGCAGGATGAAAAAAAGACGTGTAGGCAGACACAGTATTTCGGATAGGGGGAAGTCATGGAACAACAGAATCATATGCAGGTGCTTTTTGATGCAAAATCAGAGAATGAGGGACTGGCGCGAATGGTGGTTACCGCCTTTATGGCAGAGATGAATCCGACGCTGGAACAGATTGCCGATGTGAAGACTGCCGTATCGGAGGCGGTCACAAATGCGATCATACATGGGTACAATAATGAGGAAGAAAGTGTGAGCCTCTGCTGCGACAGGGACGGACAGCAGCTCGTCATTACGGTGGAAGATCATGGTGCCGGTATTGAAAATATTGACCAGGCGATGCAGCCTTTTTACACGACGAAGCCACAGCTGGAACGGTCGGGAATGGGATTTGCGTTTATGGAAGCCTTCATGGACAAGCTTGAGGTTCGCTCGAAAGTTGGAGAAGGCACGAAAGTGGTTATGTGGAAATACATAGAAAGGGACAGTGAGCAGTAACCAGTCCGCGAATGAAAAAGCCTGGCAGGATGTCATAGCCGAAGCACAACAGGGGGATAAAAGCGCGCGGGATTCGATCGTACAGGAAAATATGGGACTGGTTTATATGGTGGCGAAGCGATTTGCAGACCGTGGCACAGACAGAGAAGAACTGGTTCAGCTTGGGGCAATCGGTCTCATTAAGGCGGTCGATAAATTTGATCCGGCGATGGGATTTTCTTTCTCGACATACGCTGTCCCCATGATCATGGGGGAAATCAGGCGCTTTTTACGGGATGACAATATGATCCATGTCAGTCGTAGATTGAAAGAAAATGCAAGAAAAATTGCAATAGTCAGAGAAAATATAAAAAAGACAAAATATAGAGAGCCGACGATGGAGGAACTCGAGGCACAGACAGGACTATCCAGAGAGGAACTGGTGGCAGCGATGGAGTCCGCTTATACCGTGGAATCCATCTCTCAGCCGGTGCATGGAGCGAAAGAGGATGCACATACACTTACGATTGAGGATCAGCTTGAAGACAAGGAATCGTTCGAATCACCGGTACTCAACAGGATCGCGCTCACACAGGCGATGGACGAACTTGAAGAGTGGGAGGCACAGCTGATCAGGATGCGTTATATGGAAGAACAGACCCAGACACAGGTTGCAGATGAACTTGGCATGAACCAGGTTGCAGTATCCCGTCTTGAGAAAAAAATACTGATAAAAATGCGACGAAAACTGGCATAAAGACAAAAAATTGGATATACTAAAACAAAGCGAGACATTGATGAAACAGGAAAGTTTTGCACGAGGATGGGCAGGAAATCTATAATTGCCGATTACTGAATTGTTAGCGAGGGAGGATGGAATATGGGCAAAGTGAATCCAAGTAAGGTCGCAATCATCGGATGCGGATTTGTCGGTTCGGCTTCTGCATTTGCGTTAATGCAGAGTGGGCTTTTTAATGAGATGGTACTGCTTGATGCCAATCACGATAAGGCGGAGGGTGAGGCGCGCGACATTGCACACGGTCTGCCTTTTGTACGGCCGATGAAGCTCTATGCGGGAGGATACGATGACATTGCGGACGCAGCGATTATTGTCATTACGGCCGGTGCAAACCAGAAGCCGGATGAGACCAGACTGGATCTGGTGCATAAGAATGTGGCGATCTTCGAGTCGATCATTCCGGAGATTACAAGCCGCGATTATGAGGGCATTCTTCTTGTTGTTGCGAATCCGGTTGATATCTTAACTTATACAGCATTAAAGCTTTCCGGATATCCGGAGAATCGTGTCATCGGTTCAGGAACCGTGCTGGACAGTGCAAGACTCAAGTATCATCTCGGCGAGCACCTTGGTGTGGACAGCCGAAGCGTGCATGCCTTCATTGTGGGAGAGCATGGAGACAGTGAGATCGCTGCATGGAGCAGTGCGAATGTATCCGGTGTGCCGCTCGATAAGTTCTGTGAGATGCGCGGACATTACAATCACGTGGAGGCAACGGAGCGTATTGCAGAGGAAGTCAAGCAGAGTGCGTATGGAATCATCCAGAGAAAAGGCGCCACTTACTATGGCATTGCAATGTCTGTGAAGCGGATCTGCGAGGCGATTGTGAGGGACGAGAAATCCATTCTTCCAATCTCAACGATGATGCATGGAGAGTACGGAATCTCGGATGTTGTATTGTCTATGCCTTGTGTTGTCGGCAAGAACGGATATGAGACGAAGGTGCCAATCGATCTGGATCAGGATGAGGTGACAAGTCTTCATGAATCAGCCAATACACTAAAAGATGTGCTTGAGGATGTATTCACAGAAAAGTAATAGGGAGCCTCTATATAATAAGAAGTCGGTAAAGGGCAGACGTAAAGTTCTGCCTTTTTCTAAAATGTCTTTACTTTAGCGTGATAATTTGCTAAAATACAAAAGCAGATTTGTGACTGTATCAGGTTTGCACGAAAAACTTGGCAGGCAGCGTCGGCCTTTTGTTGAAAGAAAAGTGGAATGGCTGATGTTCAAGGAAGGAGAATATAGTATGAAAAGAAAAATTGCATCATTATTATTAGCAGGTTGTATGGCTTTTAGCATGTGTGCATGTGGCGGTAAGGAGGCATCTTCAGATGCGGATAACCGTGTATATGCGGTAGAGGCAGGTTCTGCAGGAGAGGCAGCTGCCAAGGAGAAAGGATTTGAATATAATTCAGTAAGTTCGCAGGCGGACGCATTAATGGAAGTTGCTTCTGGAACATCGGATGCAGCGATCATTGATCTTCTGATGGCTGGTGCGATGATCGGAGATGGCACAAGCTACCCGGATCTCGTACATACCGATGAGCTGACAACCGAGGAGTACGGCGTTGGATGTCGTAAGGGGTCGGATCTTGCTTCTTATATTAATGAAGTGTTTGCTGAGACTTATGCAGATGGTTCCATGAAGGAGACCGCTGAGAAGTATGGTGTGCAGGAAGCACTTGTCGAGCAGAAGGATGCGAAGTACGAGGCATCTGCATCTGACAGTGATGTAGAATATATTAAGAATAAAGGAACTTTGATCGTAGGTATCACAGAGTTTGAACCGATGGATTATCAGGATGGTGATGAGTGGATCGGTTTTGATGCCGATATGGCGCGTATCGTTGCTGACAAGCTTGGTGTTGAAGCACAGTTCGTTGTCATCGACTGGGATAACAAGATCATGGAGCTGGATTCCAAGAATATTGATGTTGTATGGAATGGTATGACTCTGACGGATGAAGTAACTTCATCCATGGAGTGCACGAACGCATACTGCAACAACGCACAGGTTGTTGTTGAACCACAGAAATAAAGGAGTATTTACATAAGATGTTTTGGTCTGTTACGCAGACGCTTTTAAGCGGTCTTGCGACTACATTTGAAATATTTATACTGACACTGGTGTTTGCGCTGCCGCTTGGTCTTGTGATCGCATTCGGACTGATGAGTAAATTTAAGCCGCTTCGATACCTGTTAGACGTCATTGTCTGGGTGATCCGTGGAACGCCTTTGATGCTACAGTTGATCATTATTTTTTACGGACCGGGTATGTGGCTGCACCACAATATCTGGAGTGGCAACAATACCGGACGTATTACGGCAACGGTTGTAGCTTTTGCCATCAATTATGCCTGCTACTTTGCGGTCATTTTTAAGGGCGGAATCGAAGGTGTGCCTGCTGGTCAGAGAGAAGCCGGACAGGTACTTGGAATGACGAAGATGCAGATTTTCTTTAAGATTACCTTATTACAGATGATCAAGCGTATTGTACCTCCGATGTCCAACGAAGTGATCACCCTGGTTAAGGATACGTCTCTTGCCCGTATTATTGCAGCATACGAGCTGACGTTTGCCGGGGCTTCCTTTATGAAATCTGCCGGATTGACGTGGCCGCTGTTCTACACAGGTGTCTTTTATCTGGTGTTTGTCGGAATTCTGACACTGCTGTTCAATTATATCGAACGCAGACTGGATTATTTCAAGTAGGAGGACTTATGACATGGCAATCTTAGAGGTAAATCATATTGAGAAGCATTTCGGCAAGACGCAGGTGCTTCGCGATGTCAGTTTTTCGATGGAAGAGGGAAGCGCACTTGCCATCATCGGATCCTCCGGTTCTGGTAAGACAACGCTTTTGCGCTGCCTGAATTTCTTAGAGAAACCGAATTCCGGAAGCATTACGGTAAATGGCGAAACGTTGTTTGATGCTTCCGTAAATCAGAGTGATAAGGATGCAGATCTGCGCAAAAAGCGTCTGCATTTCGGCATGGTGTTCCAGTCGTTTAATCTGTTCCCACAGTATACAGCCTTGGAAAATGTCATGCTGGCGGAGCGATTGCTTGCACAGGAACAGCCGGATTTCAAGAAGAATAAGAAAGAGATTCTTGCTGGAATCGAGGAGCATGCGAAGCAGCTTCTTGACCGCATGGGACTTTCTGAGCGAATGGATCATTATCCGCATCAATTGTCCGGTGGACAGCAACAGCGTGTGGCAATCGCCCGTGCATTGGCTCTCAAACCGGATATTCTATGTTTCGATGAGCCGACATCTGCGCTTGATCCGGAACTGACCGGCGAAGTACTGAAGGTAATCCGTAGTCTTGCAGACCAGAAGACCACGATGATCATCGTCACACATGAGATGGCATTCGCACGAGATGTTGCGGATCAGGTTATCTTCATGGATGAAGGCGTTATCGTGGAGCAGGGAGATCCGCATCAGGTGATCGATCATCCGAAGGAGGAGCGCACGAAGCAGTTCCTGACACGTTACGCCCAGGGATAGTTGCAAATTCGGGTTTGTTGATTTGAATTTATGACAAAGTGACGCTCTCCAAACCATTAATTATTA
>UQRC01000020.1 GCA_900543445.1 uncultured Lachnobacterium sp.
AGCCGCAATTGCATCCTCCTCACATTCAAACACACGTGCCGGTCCTTCATGCTGCAGCATCTCCGGAACAACCGCAGACCGCTTGACTACAGAGCCGTCCGGTGCGATATTTCCCTTCAATACGGCAAGTCCGCCGGTTGAGCTGTATGGGTTTGCCATCGGGCGGATAACTTCCGGATTCAGGTTCTTATGTCCCTTTACTGCCTCTCCGATTGTCTTGCCGGTTACTGTCATACAATCTTCATTGATCAGTCCTGCCTCACAGAGCTGGTTGATAACGGCATATACACCGCCTGCCTCATTTAAGTCTTCCATATAAGTTGGGCCTGCTGGTGCTAAGTGGCAAAGGTTTGGTGTTCTTGCACTGACTTCATTTGCCATAGCAATATCAAAATCAAATCCAATCTCATGTGCGATTGCCGGAAGATGAAGCATGGAGTTTGTGGAACATCCAAGTGCCATATCAACGGTCAAAGCGTTTAAGATGGATTCTTTTGTAATAATATCTCTTGCACAGATATTCTTTCTGTACATGTCCATAACCGCCATACCTGCATGCTTTGCAAGCTTGATTCTCTCGGAATATACAGCCGGGATCGTTCCATTTCCGCGAAGTCCCATTCCAAGAGCCTCAGTCAGACAGTTCATGGAGTTCGCGGTATACATACCGGAGCATGATCCACATGTCGGACATACCTTATTCTCAAATTCTGTAACATCTTCCTCGGTCATTGTTCCAGCGGCATAGGATCCGACTGCCTCGAACATCGAAGAAAGACTTCTCTTCTGTCCCTTCACGTGTCCTGCAAGCATCGGGCCACCGGATACGAATACAGTAGGAAGATTTAATCTTGCTGCTGCCATCAGAAGTCCCGGTACATTCTTGTCACAGTTTGGAACCATAACAAGTGCATCAAACTGATGCGCGATTGCCATACACTCGGTAGAGTCTGCGATCAGATCTCTTGTAACAAGAGAATACTTCATTCCCACATGTCCCATTGCAATACCATCACATACCGCGATTGCAGGGAATACAACCGGTACACCACCGGCCTCTGCAACACCAAGCTTGACAGCATCTACGATTTTATCAATATTCATATGTCCCGGAACGATCTCATTGTAAGAGCTTACGATTCCGACCATAGGTTTCTTTAATTCTTCTGCGGTAAATCCTAATGCATTAAAAAGGCTTCGTGCCGGAGCCTGCTGCATACCGCTTCTTGCGTTATCACTAATCATTTTCTTATCTCCTTTACTTTTTCTATGATACACGCTCCGCAATCAGATCTCCCATCTGTGCGGTGCCGACCTGTGTAATTCCTTCCGTGCTCTCTCCTGCCTGCGGCATAATATCAATCGTGCGGTATCCTTCCGCCAATACCTTCTTGACAGCCTCTTCAATTGCATCCGCTTCCTTATCAAGATCAAAGCTGTAACGAAGCATCATGGCTGCACTAAGAATGGTTGCAATCGGATTCGCAATGCCTTTGCCGGCGATATCCGGTGCAGATCCGCCACTCGGCTCATACAGACCAAACTTGGTATCATTCAAACTTGCAGATGATAACATTCCGATGGATCCTGTCACCATAGATGCCTCATCGGATAAGATATCACCAAACATATTCTCTGTAAGAATGACATCAAACTGCTTCGGATCCTTGACAAGCTGCATTGCACAGTTGTCAACAAGCATATGCTCATAAGTTACTTCCGGATAATCCTTTGCGACTTCCTCGACCACTTTTCTCCAGAGTCTGGAAGAATCAAGAACATTTGCCTTATCGACAGATGTCACTTTCTTGCGGCGCTTCATCGCAATATCAAATCCACGCTTTGCAATTCTTCGAATCTCTTCTTCATTATATGTAAGAGTATCGGTTGCGGTCATTACCCCATCCACCTCTTCGGTCTTACGCGCGCCGAAATATAAGCCACCGGTCAATTCTCTCATGATCATCATATCAAATCCGTCTCCGATAATATCGTCGCGGAGCGGACATGCTGCCTTCAGTTCCTTATATAAATATGCAGGACGAAGATTTGCAAATAAGTTTAAGGACTTACGAAGCTTAAGAAGTCCTGCCTCCGGGCGAAGTTCCGGTGGAAGCTTATACCACGGAGAAGTAGATGTATTACCACCGATCGATCCCATCAATACCGCATCGCTTGCGAGCGCTGTCTCAATTGCCCCATCAGTAAGCGGCACTCCGGTCGCATCGATTGAACATCCTCCCATCAGAATTTCTGTATAATTGAATTGGTGATTATATTTTTCCCCAATCTGATCCAATACCTTTTTTGCCTCGGTGACGATCTCCGGTCCGATTCCGTCACCGGAAATCACTCCAATTTGACACTGCATACGTTCTCCTCTTTTCTTTCAAAAAATCTATTATCTACTAATATATAGCAATATGGCTTTCTTTTCAACTAAATTACTATTTTACTTTTTCATAAAATTGATAACCTGCTGTTATAGAAACATTGTTTTACTATTCCTAATAGTTGTAAAAATTCTGTACGTTACCATGCAAAAGCGCCATGCTAACGAAAAAGGAGCCGCCTGTGACGACTCCCCTTTATTGTTATTATTTGGACTCAGTAGCTTCTGTGGCCTTCTCAACCTCAGAGATTGCTGCCTTCTGCATCGGAATACGGCAGTTCTTATTGTTACCAAACTCTACGATAACGGTATCGTCAACGATGTCAATGATAGTTCCGTAGAATCCCGAGATTGTAAGAACGGTATCTCCGACTGCAACTTCAGAAAGCATTAACTCTTTCTTCTTCTGCTCCTTCTTCTGTGGACGGATCATGATAAAATACATAATTCCAAAGATGATAACCAACCATAAGATCATGCCGATCATTCCACCGGCACCTCCTGCTGCATTTGCATTTGCTAAAATTGAATACATCAATTTATCCTCCTAAATTAAAATACTATAGAATATAGTACACAATTTTTTCCAATTGGGCAAGCTTTTTATGCTTTTTTTAGAATAAGTATGAAACAAAACTATTCTCCTGCATTCATGCTGTCTAACTTATTCTTCTTATAAGAAGCAAAGCGCCCCTCATCAAGTGCGTCTCTGATTTCCTCCATCATCGTGTTGTAGAAATACAGATTGTGAAGTACACACAGACGCATACCGAGCATCTCTTTTGCTTTCAGCAGATGCCGGATATACGCACGGCTATACGTGCGACAGGCCGGACACTGACATCCCTCTTCGATCGGGCGCATGTCCTTCTCGTATTTCTGGTTGAACAGATTCAGTTTTCCGTGATTGGTATATACATGTCCGTGACGACCATTTCGGCTCGGATATACACAGTCAAAGAAATCGATACCACGCTCAACACCTTCTAAAATATTTGCAGGTGTTCCGACACCCATCAGATACGTTGGTTTGTTGACCGGAAGATACGGCACCATCTCATCAAGAATATGATACATTTCCTCGTGGCTCTCTCCAACCGCAAGTCCTCCGACCGCATAACCATCCAGATCCATCTCCGCAATGCGTTTGGCATGATCAATACGGATATCCTCATAGATAGCCCCCTGATTAATACCAAACAAAAGCTGTTCTTTATTGATCGTATCCGGAAGGGAATTCAGTCTCGCCATCTCACGCTTGCATCGTTCGAGCCAGCGTGTGGTACGGTTAACAGAATTCTCCACATACGTTCGATCCGCAACACTTGACGGACATTCGTCAAAAGCCATCGCGATCGTCGATCCGAGATTCGACTGGATCTGCATACTTTCCTCCGGTCCCATAAAGATCTTGGCTCCATCAATATGGGAGCGGAAAAATACGCCCTCTTCCTTGATCTTCCTGAGTCCCGCAAGGGAAAACACCTGAAATCCGCCGGAATCCGTAAGAATCGGACGATCCCATGCCATAAACTTATGCAGACCTCCGACTTCCTTGATCAGTTTATCGCCGGTGCGCACATGCAGATGGTAAGTGTTGGATAATTCCACCTGACAGTGGATCTCCTTGAGATCATCCGTGGATACCGCGCCTTTGATCGCGCCGACCGTTCCGACATTCATAAATACCGGTGTCTGGATGTCTCCGTGCACCGTGTGGAAAATTCCACGCTTTGCACGTCCTTCCTGTTTTAACAATTCATATGTAGCCATATTTGCTTCTTTCCTCTTTCTTTTCCTATTCAAATGCCCAATGCGTTCACTTCCGCATCGCTTTATGCTCCATTTCTTCGCTCAATATCATTTACAGATCCTGCGGATCAGAACGCCGTTTGACAAAAGCGTGGAATCAATATAGTGGCGTGCGAGCAGGATTTCGCCCTGTTGCTCCACCTCAATATCTTCCTCGCAGCAATTGATCAGCACCTCAACATAACAATCCGGGAAGTCCACCTTCTGGAACTGGATCACACGCTTGTGATCCTTGTAATCGTCCGGGAAATGGAAGTTACGGCTTTTGAGCAGAGGCTCCTGTCTGCGAAGGCGGATCAATGTCGCGATAATCTCACTTCTCTCGGCATATTTTCCTGCTTCGATATCCGTCCAAGGCATACATCTTCTGCAATCCGGATCGTAACTTCCCTCCATTGCAATCTCTGTACCATAATAGATACACGGACTGCCCGGCATCGCAAACAGTACCGCAAGCTGCGCAAAATACTCATCCAGATTCTTCACATCCGAACGCAGCCGCTTCGTGTCATGTGAATCCAACAGATTAAAAAGTACATCGTTCGTCTGCTGCATATAGCTTGTATAGCAGCGGTTGATCGTATACTCAAAATCCTCATTCGTCAGACTCTTATCGATCCAGAAATCCTTGATGCTTTGTCCGAGCGGATAATTCATGACCGCGTCAAACTCATCACCTCTCAGCCACAGAAGTGCATTGTGCCAGATTTCACCTAAGATATAGATATCCGGATTGATGCCCTTCACTCTCTCATGCAATTCTTTACAGAAGCGGTGTGACACCTCATTCGCCACATCCAGGCGGATTCCATCGATTCCGTAATGCTCCACCCAGTTTGCACAGATATCAACAAAATATTTTCTCACTTCCGGGTTATTCGTATTGATCTTCGGCATACCGTCATAGAAAGCGAACGTGTAAATCTGCTTCTTTTTCGCTGCCTGTCCATTCCGGTCAAACGGCCATTTATTGATCATAAACCAGTCATAATACTTCGACTCCGGTCCCTTCGCAAGGACATCCTGCCACGGTGCGAAGTAATAACCGCAATGATTAAATACACCGTCAAGCATCACGCGGATACCGCGCTTGTGCGCTTCTTCTACCAGATGGATCAGCGTCTCTTCATCGCCAAAACGCGGATCGATCTTCGTATAATCGGTCGTGTCATACTTATGGTTAGACGGCGACTCATTGATCGGTGTCAGATACAGACCATTGATTCCGAGATTCTGCAGATAGTCCAGCTTACTCGTAATTCCCGCCAGGTCTCCGCCGAAGCACTCATCATTCGTCACACTTCCGTGATCCCGCCAAGGCACCACATTGTCCGGATCAATGGAATGATCTCCGTTACAGAAACGATCCGGGAAGATCTGATACCAGACCGTATCATTTACCCATGCCGGGGTACGTGGCACATCACATGGATTCATCCACGGAAATACAAAGCACTGACGGCTTCTGCCCTCCAAATGCATCTGCTCGTCACTGACAAAACCATCCTCAAAGAAGAACCAGCTCTCCTCCGCAGTCTGTAACTTAAAATAATATTTTAAACGCTTGAACTCCGGGCGGACCGTTGTCGTCCACCAGATCTGATTCTTAAGCCTTTTCTTATAGATGATCGGCTCCTCGGTTCCGTCCCAGTGCTCTCCTCCGCCTAAGATACCTGCCGCAAACGGATCTCCCAAAATAATAGAGACCGCTTCCACATCGTATCCCGTCTTGATGTTGATAATTAACTCATCATTATTAAGCGGGTAACAATAATTGTCACTCGCCTGATGATATACCGCATTAAAATCCATATGTTCCCTCTTCCTCTTATTATAATTAATTATAGTTCCCTACACCATCTGTACCAGCCACACGTTACTGCGCACCATGAAATAACCAATTACCACCTTGATCAGTTCGGTCGCCTGCACCAGAAAGTATACCCCTACAATTCCGATTGCAGAATAATTTGCAAGCACAAATGCTACCGGCACAACGATCACCCATGTAAAAACAGAGTCAAACAAAAATGTAACCAATGTCTTTCCGCCTGAACGCAGGGTAAAATATGACGCATGTGAAAACGCGCAAAACGGCATAATAATCGCCGATACCGCAATAAAATCTGTGGCCAGACTCTTGATTTCATCCGTTGTGTTGTAAATATTCGGGAAAAGGCCTCCCACCAGAAGCATAATCGCAGCCATGATCGTACAGCAGAATACACTAAACACGATCATCTTATTGTCCGCATCCTTTGCTGCTTCAAGATCTCCTGCACCAAGATACTGTCCAACCACGATACTGATGCATGCACCAAGCTGTATAAATACGATGTTAAAAAGGTTTGTGATCGTCGTCGCTATATTAAGTCCTGCAATCACATCAAGTCCTCTGATGGAATAACACTGCGTAACCGTTGTCATACCGGCAGCCCACAAAACCTCATTGAGCATAAGCGGCATTCCCTTGATAAAGATTGCCTTGAATTCCTGCACAGGCATGCCAATTCCGACATAAGCACCCTCGAGGTACTTGTTCTTCTCCCGGTTCGTATGTGCCCACATAATAACGATGACAGCTTCAATATATCGTGAAATAACGGTCGCAAGGGCAGCTCCTGCCACTCCCATTCTCGGCAAAGGTCCGATTCCGAAAATAAGCAAAAAATCAAGCAGTGCATTACTTCCCACCGCCACAAAACTTGCAATCATCGGCACAAAGGTCTGTCCGGTTTCCTTGATATTCGTCGCATAAGCCTGATTCACAGCAAAAGGAACCAGTCCTACCATAACAATTTTCAAATATTCCAGACCATAACCTAACGCCTTGTCTGTCGCACCATTTCCAGCCGTATCGGTCAGATAAAGTGATATCAGATTCGATCCATTCGTGAGAAAAAGGAGCATAGCAACTCCCGTCACAAAAAGCGCTGCATACAGCTTAAACCGGAACGAATACATATGCCCCTTATGATTTCCTTTACCAAAATACTGAGCTCCAAAAATACTTGCTGCCGATACCGCGCCAAAAACGGCCAGATTGTATACAAAGATCAACTGATTGACAATCGCAACTCCGGACATCTGCTCCGTTCCAAGCTGTCCTACCATAATATTATCCAGAAAGCTGACCAGATTTGTGATCGCATTCTGAATGATCATCGGAATGGCGAGCAACAGATATCTTTTATAAAATTCCCTGTTTCCTATATACTTTTGTTTAAATTTATTCATTCCTAAATTTTAGCATAAGTTTCTTGACTATTCAACGCCATGTTTCCTATAATAAAATACAGTTAAATAAATTCAGGAGGCAATTATGGCAGGCTCATCATTTGGAAATATATTTCGTATCACTACATGGGGCGAATCACATGGCAAAGGGATCGGTGTTGTCGTAGACGGATGCCCGGCAGGTCTTCCGTTATGTGAGGAAGATATCCAGAAATTCTTAGACAGACGCAAGCCCGGTCAGTCCAAATTTACCACACAGCGAAATGAAAGTGATACCGCCGAGATCGTATCCGGCATCTTTGAAGGCAAGACCACAGGAACCCCGATCTCTATGATGGTATGGAACAAGGATCAGCATTCTGCCGATTACAGCGAGATTGCATCCTATTATCGTCCGGGACATGCCGATTACTGTTTTGATGAAAAGTATGGTTTCCGTGACTATCGCGGCGGCGGACGTTCTTCCGGTCGTGAAACCATCGGACGCGTTGCAGGCGGTGCGATCGCAATCAAAATCTTAGAGCAGATGGGAATTTCCTTTCTTACCTATACCAAGTCCATCGGTCCGGTAAGCATTGATGCAGCAAACTTTAACGTTGATGAAATCAGCAATAACAAATTGTACATGCCTGATGCATATGCAGCAGCAAAGGCTTCCGACTACCTGGAAAAATGTTTAAACGAACAGAATTCTTCTGGTGGAATCGTTGAATGCATCGTAAACGGTCTTCCGGTCGGTCTTGGGGATCCGGTCTTCGAGAAACTGGATGCGAACCTTGCCAAAGCGATCGTATCGATTGGTGCTGTCAAGGGATTTGAGATCGGTGACGGCTTCGTAGCCGCAGAGGCAACCGGACTTACCAACAATGATTCTTTTGTCATGGAAAACGGACAGGTAAAGAAAGCGACGAACCACTCCGGCGGTACACTCGGTGGAATGAGTGACGGATCTCCGCTCATCTTCCGTGCGGCGATCAAGCCGACACCTTCGATTGCATCTACGCAGCAGACCGTAAACAAGTCCGGCGAAGAGATCGACATCAGCATCAAAGGACGCCACGATCCGATCATCGTACCTCGCGCAGTCGTTGTTGTCGAAGCAATGGCAGCGATCACGATCGTTGATCTGCTCTTTGCCAATATGACTGCAAAGCTGGATCGTATCATCGACTTCTACAAACTATGAGCAACACGCTTCGAGAGTTTCTCAAGTTAGCACGACACGCACTTGCCAAAATCTCGTGTAAGCATAGATTCTGACTCGTTGCTTCACGTAAATAAAAAAGGTTGTGGAATTGAAGCTTTGAGGGGTCACCTCAATCAGTTCCACAACCTTTTTATGTTATATCATATCACCATGCACAAGCTGACCTACGTCAGCATATCGCAATCACACTACATACGGATCTCGAAACCGGAAATCATTTCATCAAGACTTTCTGCAGAAGCAGAGAGTTCCTGACTCGTAGCGGAAACCTGCTCAGATGTTGCTGAATTCTCCTGTACAACACCATTTACCTGTTCGATTGCCTGTGAAATCTGTTTTACAGATTCCGCCTGACGATCCGATACCTGACGAATCTTGGCAACTTCCATAACAACAGTATCCAGCTGTTCAATCATTTCTGCCATAAACTGCGAAGTCTGATCCGCAACACTGCTTCCGATCTCCACCTGATTCAGGCTGTTGGTCAGCATGACTCTTGTCTCTTCCGCAGACGCTGCACTCTCTTCCGCCAATTCTTTAATCTGCTCCGCAACAACGGCAAAGCCTCTTCCAGCCTCTCCTGCACGCGCAGCTTCGATCGAAGCATTTAAAGAAAGAAGATTTGTCTGGCTTGCAATACTCTCTATTTTTTCAATAACCGTCTGAATTTCATTTGTCGTGTCCGAAATATTTTTCATAGACTCGACCAATTCCTTCATTTTAGCAGTACCGCGATCTGCCTTGATTGCAACTTCCTTTGCCTGATCATGCACACGATCCGTAGACTGTGTATTTTCTTCTACATGTGTAGCAACTTCACCTACAGAAGCAGTCAGTTCTTCCAATGCTGCAGCCTGATTGGTTGCGCCTTCCGCGAGTCCCTGCGCACTCTGTGCCAGCTGATCCGCGCCTGCCGAAACCTGATCAGAGGATTCCTTTACATTATAGATTGTCTGACTCAGTCCTGACTCAACCTCTCTCAGTTTGTTCAATACCTCGTTAAAATCACCGCAATAAATATCAACATTACTTGATCTTGCATCCAGATTTCCCTTTGCGAACTCTGCAAGAAGCTGATCAATATCATCGATAAACGCTTTTAAAGTTGATGAAGTTTTACGAAAACTCTGTGCGAGACTGCCAAGTTCATCCTGTGAATCATAGGACACTTCAATGTCCAGTTTTCCATTTGAAATTGCTTCCGCCGCATTCTCAAGCTGCTCCAATAGTTCAAGAATATTGTCAGCAAGTGCTTTTATCATCAGCTGGCCGAGCACCGGAATCGCAATCAGTCCAAGTACCGGAATGATCAAAAATACCGGATGTCCAAAAGCAACCAGTAATGCAGCAAACAAAATATTATTTACTGCCAAAACAACACATATCACCTTGATAACCAAAGAAAGCTTATCTGCGATCTTTCTACTCTGAAAAAATTCTTTTCCTTGCATAAATTCTCCTTTGTACTTTATGTATTTCTATTATTGTTTTTCACTTCATATTACTTCTATTTTTTAATTTATGCAAGTATTTTGGAATTGTCATATCGTTCATTCGTATGATTTCATTTATTTTTTATAAAGGAATTTTTCCGGCAAAGTCACCTTAAAATCCTTTGCAAGATCACGGAAATTATCCGGTGTAATTGTTTGGAGCTTATCCGGTCTCATGGATAACATTTTCACAAGAATCTCCGCAGACTTCTCTGCCGTATGCATCAATCCAAAAGTCAGGTCGAAATCAAATCCTGCTGCAAACATTCCATGATGCGCCCAAATTGCAAGATCATATTTCTTCATCAATTCACTGGTTGCAACCGCGATCTCTCTTCCTCCCGGCACCATCCAAGGCACAACACCAACGCCGTCTGGGAACACGACCGGACACTCCGTTGCCATCTCCCACAATTCTCTTGTAAACACCTCATCTTCAAGCGGAAGGACAAATGTGAGTGCAATAATATTTGTTGTATGCGCATGATATACCACACGGTAATCCTGATTCTGAAGCTTCTTCACTTCAAGATTCATCAGATGACTTGGAAGTTCAGATGTAGGTTTTCCTCCGTTTACAAGCCCCCAGACAATGCGATAATTTTCGCCTTTTTCATCCAACTCGATCATACAGATGGAATCCTCCGGCTTAAGGATAACATTGCGGAAATACTTGCCGCTTCCGGTCACAAGGAAATACTCTCCGGCAAGATTCGGTACGCTTGTTCCGATCGGACGCCACTCTTTGGCTTTAAAATTTTCTTTTACCAATTCCACTTCTTCCGGTTTTACACGATAAGAAAGATTTCCACCGTTTCTCTCGTGCCATCCCTGCTCCCATCCGTCATTTGCCATACGGATAAATCCCTGTACAAATTCTGCATCTAAAAATTTCATTTTCATTTCCTTCTTTCTATTATCTTTTTAACGACATACAATCTCCACTGGTACATTCAGAATCTTTGCCACTTTAAGGATCGTGTCAATATGTCTTCCTACGGCTGCTGCCATATGATGTGTCGGTCCTGCCTCGCTCCATCTATTGCAGAATTCTCTCGCTCCTATAGAGAAACGCGTTCTCATGTTGGTATCTCCAAATGTAAAAATCGGTCCCTCTTCGTTCACGCCTTCCGCAACAACAAATTTGAAATTACCATTCCTATCCTGTGTGATTCCAAGATAGGTTACATCTCCAACAGGCGGATAGAATTGTGTCAGATAACCACCGCCCGTCTTACCATGAAATACATCTACGATTTTCATCGTTGGCTTTCTCGTCTGAGAGATATCCGCATCTCCGGAACCCGAATGACCGATAATGCAAATATCATCGTTGAAATCGATGGAATACATCTCAGATAACTGACCGGTACCAGCAATTGTCTTTAAGATACTCATTGCCATCGCTACTTTCATGTCCCCTTCAACCGCACAGGCAGTTCCCTGTTTGATCAGCATAGAAAAAGCAGGAATCAGCATACTGTCAAGCTTTCCGGCAATTCCCTGTGCAAAGCCGTCATAATGAGAAGCAATCATTCCAAGCTCTTCCTTTTTTACCCACTCTTCAAAGGCTACGACATATCTTGCCATATCCCATACGGTCTCAACGGTTGCACCACCTTCAACATCAAACGTTGCAAGAATATCTTCAGCTTTTGCTCTTATCGCGGATTCATCATCAAAATGATCCGCAATCGACCACATTTTCTCCCAGTCAAACTGTTTCGTATAAAGCCCCATCCGGTTGTATAAGTTTGTCTCATCAATATACAGATCCATCATTCCGGGATATGGTCGTCCGATCTGCGCGATATTGGTATAACGGAATCTCCGCCGCACCTGAGCCGCCTTGCACCACTGTGCAATCTCTCTGGTAACATAATCATCTCCGCCTTCTACAACTCCCGTAACCACTGCATGTCTTTTTCCTGCCCGCTCCAGATCTGCAACCATTTCGCCAACAGCACCACAGGCATATAACTCGCCAAGCCATTTGGCTGTATCCGTATTAGCATAATCCGGTGCTTTTAATTTCTGAACGTTCACAAGAACCACCGGCACATCTAAGTCTCTGATTGCTGGAAGCATATTGTAGCTCGTCGCATAGGTCAGTAACTGCAAAATAACAAGATCTACATCTGCCGCCCTAAACTTTGCACCTACTTCCATGGATAATTCTTTTGTTGTAACGATGCCTCCGTCAATGACTTCAACCGTGTCCGGAATTGTATTTTTAAAAGCTTTATACTGCGCTTCAAATTCCGGAACTAATGACGGAAACTGTGGAAGATACGCTCCGAGTGCAATAGAAAATACTCCCACTTTCGCCTTTGATTCTACTAACATTCCTTTTTCCCTCCATATCGATTTATCTCAAAAGACTGTGCGATGCATTGTCTTGCATCCTTCAAATCTGTAAGTTCTCCTGCCGCAATCATCTGCGCACAGATATTTCCGATTGCTGTTGCCTCACCTGGTCCTGCATAAACCGTTTTTCCGGTCGCCTTTGCTGTAAGCTTATTGAGATAATCAGCATTCGCGCCTCCACCAACAACATGAATACACTCATAGTGTCTTCCTGCCAGTCCTTCGATTTCTTTTACCGTATCTGCATAACATTTTGCCAGACTGTTGTAGATCACACAGGCAACTTCCGCAATTCCCTGCGGCACCTGCTGTCCGCTCTCCTCACATGCCTTCTGCACCTCAACCGTCATAGAATCCGGGGCAAGAAATCTTGGATTATTTGCCTCTACAAGCGATGTAATCGTCTGTTTGGACGCAAGTTCGCTGATTTCTCCAAATCCCAGTTCCGAGGCAAGTTCCTTGCGCACGGACTGGATCATCCAAAGTCCCATAATATTTTTCAGATAACGGAACCTGTGATCATATCCGCCTTCGTTTGTCAGATTGTGTATTCTGCTTTGCTCATCACAGGCAGCTTCTTTCAGCTCAGTTCCCATGAGTGACCAGGTTCCGGAACTGATATAAAGCGAATGTTCTTCTTTTGTCGGTACTGCCATCACTGCGGAGGCAGTATCATGCGTTGTCGGCAGGATCACTTTACAATCAAAACCTACCTCTTCCTGAACGAAAGTTGTCAGATTTCCCACAACCGTTCCCGCCATAACAATGGGTTGAAACAACTCTTTGGGATAGCCCAACCGATCGATCAGATCCCAGTTCCAATCATTCGTTGTCGGATCAACAAGCTGTGTGGTGGTCGCGTTTGTGTATTCCTGCCTCTTATTGCCAGTCAAAAGGAAATGGAAATAGTCAGGAATCATAAGGAGGGTTTTCGCCTTTTTTAACTCGTTCGGAGTCTGTTGCATGATCGCCATCAACTGATAGATGGTATTAAACTTCTGCTTCTGAATTCCTGTAATTTCATACAGTTCAATTTCCGAAATCTGTTCATATACTTTTGCATCCACTCCATCCGTTCTTGCGTCCCGATATGCCACCGCATCACCGATTCTCTGATCCTGTTCATCCAGCAAAACGAAATCCACTGCCCAGGTATCAATTCCCATACTGTATGGAATCTTTCCGATTTTCCTGCATTTCTTCATACCGTTTAGAATTTCCTCATAAAGCTGATCCACATTCCATATCTTATGCCCGTTATGTTCCGACATTCCATTCGGGAAACGATAGATCTCCTCAAGGATCATTTTCCCATTCTGTCTGTGCGCCAGGATGTGTCTTCCGCTTGACGCTCCGATATCTACAGCCAGATAATATTTATTTTCCATCTCTAACCCCCTTCATCGTCTTTATCTGATAGTCAAACGATAACAAAAATAAGGACCGCTTTTTAGCCTCTGGTTAGACTAAAAAACTGTCCTTATTTTCCATTTTATCTTCTTGTATGCTTCTTCCGTTTTTCTATATACATACGTTTATCCGCAGCTTCGATCAACTGATTCAGATTTTCCACCTCATCTGCTGTATGTAAAGAACCTCCAATACTGGCAGACAATTGATAGCTTCTGTTTTCTTTTTGATTTTCTTTTTCCATCAAATCCCGGATTCTTTGTATGATCCTTCGCATTCGCTGCGCCGTCTCGCAGCTTCCAAATATAACAAACTCATCGCCTCCATATCGCATGATCAGACAGTCCTTCGGAACCGCTTTTCTTATTACTTCCGCCATCTCACATATGAATGCATCTCCAGCCTCATGTCCGATTCCGTCATTGACGCTTTTTAAGCCATCAATATCCAAAAAGATTACAAATGCTTTCTTTTTCTCCTGTTTTATCTGTTCGATCATGACATCTGCACTATAAAAGAAACCTCTTCGATTCAGCACCTGAGTGAGCATATCATACTTCCACATCCGATTGATCTTCTCATTCATCTGATTGATCCACCTCCATTTGCGTATGTTCTCAAGTGCCATACCAATATTCACCGTCCACAGATAAGAAAGTTCACTTTTTAATGCAAAGGTACTTTCCTCCGAAACACAGTATCCGTAGCAGACCTTCTGATAGTAGATTGGTGTCACTACATAGAATGTTTTCTTTGATTCTTTTCTAATTTCCGGTGGTAAAACTTCCTTTGAAGGGAATCTCTCGAACGAGGTAAACGCACCGTTATGATAGGCAATCGGAATTCGAACCGTTTTCGTATAATGATCACAGATCGGTTGTTCTCTTATGTTGGTCTTTCTATCGTCATGAAACGCAAATAATTCTTTGTCATCGCATAAACACATATAGAAATTTTTCATATCTGAACGAAGAACGTATTTTTCCAGACGCAAGCACAGTTCTTCTACACTTTCAAGACCAGTCAGATCCAGTTCCATACTCTTTAACGCGTCTAATGCTTCCTCATAGATCATGCATTTATTCTGATACTCGACGCGCAGATCTTCCTTTGTTTTTGTTGTCTGTTCTGAGCATCCGCAACTCTCCCTATACAGAATCTTTGTCGTAATCTGCGCACACGAATCCGGTTGTCTATCAAATAACAGATTGACGGCTGCCTCCCCAAGATTTTCCTGCATACGATCTACGGTTGTTAAAGAAGGCACACAAAATTCCGACAGTTCATCATTGTCAAAGCCTGTAATCAAAATATCTTCCGGTATCTTATATCCATTTTGCCGCAAGCGCTCCATCGCACCGATTGCCATCGCGTCATTTGCAAAAACAATTGCTTCCGGCATATCATACTTTATGAAATATTCAACCGCTTTTCTTCCACTCTCACGGCTATAATTTCCGTAATAAATTTGTGAATTAGAAACAGGAATGCCATGTTCCTCCATAGCATCCCTATAAGCCTGATAACGTGCCACCCCTTCTTTTCCCTGAAGGATACCACATACATAATTAACTTTTGTCAGATGATGTTTCTCCAGTAAATGCTCTACAATCCGTTTCTGGCTGTCATAATCTGAGATTCCAACATTATGCATTCCATCTATGTTTTCATCAATGCTTACTGCCGGAATGCGACTATTTAAAATTTTCTTTATCAGCGTATCGGAAGCCTTATCATACTGAATGGAATTTTTCATAACGATCACACCATCAAAGGTATGAAAATCCGGAAGTTCCATAATGCGAAACGCACCAATCTTATTTTCTTCAGACTCGTCATAATTTACGAAACACGTAAAAATATAGACATCCAGATTCAACTCTGCCGCACGCTTTAAAACACCTGTCACAACACGATTCTGATTATCAAAACTGATCGCACCTGCAAGAAATGCAATTCTTTTTCTCATCGTTCTCATCATCCTTTGAGTACACCCTAAATTTTCTGAAAACGGTTCACCTCATTCATAAGCTGATTCGAAGAGTTCACGTTTTCCATTGCCATCTGTCTTATACATAAAATAGAATTGGCAAGGTTTGATACATTTTCCGTAGCACTGCTGACTCCCTGCGCATTTTCCTCTACGACAGTAGAAATATTGGTAATTCCATCATTTACTTCTCCCATTACGTTGTGAAGCGCAACAATATTATCATCAACAATTGCCATAACTGAATCCATATGTTCTGCTTTCTCATGGTACATGTCTGTAGCACCCTCAAATCCAACATAATCGCCCATAATTCGCTCGCTTACAAAACACATAAGATCCTGTGCGTTCTCCATCAACTGATTGACTGCTGCAATGACTCCTGTGCTTATTTTCTGAATATCATTTGCTGTATTCTTACTATCTTCCGCCAATTGACGAATTTCATCCGCAACAACTGCAAAACCTTTTCCTGCTTCCCCTGCACGGGCAGCTTCTATGGACGCATTTAATGCAAGAAGATTCGTCTGGCTTGCAATATTTAAAATATCATTTGTCAAATTATTAATATTACCAATCTGCTGGCTTTCTGCAATCGAAGAATTTAATGTTACTTTCTTTTCTTCAATAATATGATAAATCTCACTCTTTTTCTTCTCGGTCTCCTCTTTTACCCCAAGCGCCAGGGCTTTAATATCCGTAGCGATCGCAACCCCTTCTGTTGCCTGATCACTCACACGATCGACTGCCTCCACAATTTCATTCGTGTTTTCTGTAAGTCCTTCTATGGAAGAAGAAATTTCCTCCATACTTGCCGTAATCTCTTCCATAGTCGCAGCAATATAATTGACATTCTCACTCGAACTGTTCACTTCAGTGTTCATCTGTCCAAGTGCATTCTGCATCACTTCTGACTGCTCACGAATCTTGTACATAACACTCTGCAGTTGCACAATAAAATTATTGATACCTTCCGATAACTGACCAATTTCATCATGCGATTTTACTGTAATGCGTTGTGTCAGATTTCCTTTTTTCCGGTTGATTCCATCGATAATATTTCCTAACTGCCGACTGGCAGCGCTCGCCGGCTTACTGACCGTTTTGCTCATAATGAATAGTACAACTGCTGCTACGATCAGGAAAATGATAAACAATACTTTTGTCACATGAAGATTGGTTTCAACCGCTTTGTTATATTGTTCGGACTGATCTGAAATTCCACTCTCTAGCTGATTGGTAAGATTTTTTTCTGTCGATTCTCCCATATCAACAACCAGATTTTGAAAATCTGAACCAAGTGCAATACTTGCTTGTACAAAATCTCCTGCATCTACATATCCCTGAATTGTTTCGAATTGTATAAGAACCTGCGCAAGAAATTCCTCATATTTCCTGACAGCATCTTCCAATTGCGAATCCTTAATTTCCTTTAAATAAGCATCAATCTGCTTTTCACTCGCAGTGATGGTCGATACTTCCTCTGCCAAGGATGTCTCCAACTGTTCACGCAATTGGGCATTATCATACAAACTGATAATATTTAAATATTTCTGCCCTCTCTCCATGCTTTTTTGAATCGTAAAGATTTCGGTCTGAATTGGGATATATTTTTCTGTAATCTCAAATCCTGCCTGCCGTACACGATTCTGTGTCTGAATCGCAGCAATTGTATTTAATCCAAATATTGCTACCAATATGACAATCACTAGAACAACTTTATTTCCTATTTTCTTCATCGTAACACCTCACGGCTAACTTTTTCATTTTCTAATTAATCATAATACTTTCGAAGGAAATACGCTGGTGCGCAGCTCCATGCATGACAGTAACTGTTAACGATCGTTCCACCATATGGAGATTCATCCGGATTCTTCGGATTATATAATTCCCAGAAGGTATCTGCGCCTAATTTTGCCATACCGCCCCAGTAATCTCTCATCACACGAAGTGCCTCTTCTTTTGCCCCGCAGCCAATCAAAGCCTCAATATAATAGTGATACATATACGGAGTTACCATCTCAACCGCATCCGGACAGCCTGCAAGATTATGTAAGATCTGAAGACCTTCTTTGGCATCAACCACACCACCAAGGATCAGCCATACCTGACTTGCGTAGGAGATCTGCCTGCACTCTCCACTTATAAATAACTGCTTTTCTTCGTCATAAAAATAATTTTTTGCAGCCTTCTGATACAAGGCATACGTTTCTTTTAAACAGTCTGCATCCTTGTCCTGTTTCAATTCCTCTGCAATTGCTATAGCGTTTTTTAACGCATACAATAAGACGCCCTGTGCCCCTGCCTGCTTGTTGAGTTCTAATGACCAGTCAAGGAAGCACCAGCCCATTTTGTCGCTGTCTCTCACAATGCCATCATCACCAACCTGCTTTAATGCCAAAGCAATCTGTGTTCTTGCTGTCTCCCATAAGTCCTCAAGAGCCTCTTTATCCTTCGTCTGTCTATAGTAATCCCACAGTGCAACGACAAATAGCAACGAATAATCAAACATGGAAGTATCATCAACTTCCGGTTCCGGCTCTAAGAATACACAGGCACCAACCCGTCCATCCTCCATCGGTAAGGCTGCGAATAAATACAGACAGCCTTTTACCATATCATTCATCTGATAGGTCTCATAATTGGCAAGAGCCTGCAGTCTGAGATCCCCCATCCAGAGTCTTCTGTCACGCTTCGGTCCGTCCTCAAATACCTTCTGCATACAATCATGCAACGTATTACATGCAATGCGATCGATATTTCTTAATTCATCATCTGCATTCTGATAAGTTTTTAATTTACGATCATCCGCAGAAGACAATGCAATCGCCTTGGCATCTTCTATAACCAGTTCAAATTTCGAACTGATATCCAGCACCTCAATTTTCACGTAACGAAACGAATATCTTCTTGGTAAAGAATATTCTCCCGGAACAATATCAACATGCGCCTGTTCCTGTTGTACCCATGCCGAACAGATCCAGCCCTGATAGTCCTCTACCCGTTCCTCGAATTCCTTTTTATTCTCAGCAAAGGAAAATCGAAGCCATACCGGTGCATCCGGATGGGATCCGGCATACCCAAGATTTAATTTCAGATGTCCTACCAGATGTCGCCCAAAATCAATTTCAACCGAATCCCCCTTCTTCAGAGGCTTGGCAAAAACTGACGCTTCCTTTGGTTCAACAATTGTTTCTTTTACTTCCGGCAACAGTTGTAACGCTTTATCCAATAATTTTAAATTCTTTACCATAACTTTTCTCACTCTACCATTTCAAATACTCTTTTCCACAGAACGGATCCACCGGATTCTTACCGGTAAAAGCACTTCTTCCCATCAATTTTTCAACAACACTCTCGATTACATACTCACTGTTTGAATATCCATTGATATATGTTTTGATCATCGGTACATCCACCAGATGATACGGGTTGGCAAGGCTGACAAATACCACCGGTCGTTCAGCTGCAAACCACGGAACATTGTTTCCGTTTCCCCAGAAAGTATACCAGGAGAGACGATTTGTAACCTTGTTTGATGCATTCTCGACATTTCCGATATAAAAAACCAGATCATAGCTTTTTTTGAAAGTTTCAACATCAAATTTTGCGGTTTCAAAATTTTCCTGTTCATATACCGTTACATCAAATCCTTCGTTTACCAGCTTGCTTCGGAAGCTTTCTAAAACACGCGCATTTGAAGGAAAATCTCCCAGGATCTCAAGCAGAACTTTCTTTGTCTTGCGCGGATTCAGTGGAAGTATACCTTCTGTATCTTTTACAAGTGTTACTGCCTGATCGGCACTCTCTTTTGCCCATGTGACATGTTCTTGCGTGCGCAAAACTCTAAGCGCAGCCTCAGATGGTACAATCGCCTCTTTTGCTTTCTTATGCAGACCAAGAGATGCTTTCGTAGCAAGTATTCTCGTGACAGCCTCATCCAGACGCTGCTCCGAAAGAATTCCCTGCTTGTATCCATTTAACATATACTGATAATCTTCTTCCAGATCTTTATTGAAAAGGAACATATCGCATCCCGACTCAATCGCATATGGGACAGCTTTCTCTCTCTTCATCGCACAGCTGAAGCCTACCATGCAGGTGGAATCCGTAACGATCAGTCCGTTAAATCCAAGCTTCTGGCGAAGTAAACCTTTTAACAGCTCCGGCGAAAGTGTTGCAGGAACTAATTTGTCCGGAAAATCCGAATTATATGATTTCTGATATGCCGGTTGTGCAATATGTCCAACCATCACCGTCTGTGCCCCGGCTTCAATCAATCCACTATAAATTTTTCCGTATGTCGCATCCCACTCTTCACAGGAGAGATTGTTCACACTTGTAAGAATATGCTGATCCACCTCGTCACAACCATCGCCAGGGAAATGCTTGATCGCAACAAGAACATTTTCTTCTTTTGCCGCTTTCATATAGTTGAGACCACATGCCAGGACACATTTCGGATCATCGCCATATGTCCGCACATTGGTAATCGGGTTTCTCCAGTTTCTGTCGATATCAACGACTGGTGCAAAAGCCCAGTTACATCCAACCGCCGCTCCTTCACTGCAGCTTACTTTTCCAAGACGATACGCATCTTCTACATCTCCGGTCGCTGCGATCTGCATCTGTTTGCCATACTGGGTTCCGTCCGTTGCGATTCCGCATCCGCCATCCTCCAGATTCGCCCCGATCAGAAGCGGAATCTTACTGTGTTCCTGCAGATACCGATGTGTCTCCTGCATCTCTTTTGCTTCGCCACACCGATACATGATTCCTCCAATATGATGGGAAAGCATCACATGTTCAAGGTAATCCGGATCTCCTGAATAACCGATCGGTACAAACAACTGACCGATCTTTTCTTCCAGCGTCATTTTTCTTTTGGTATTTTCCACCCATTCAATATCCTCCTGTGTGAGATTGAACGGCTTTTTTGTCAAATTGATCATGATTTTTCTTCCTCCGATTCCTATTTTCGTTTTCCAGCAAAAATACTTACCAATAAATGCTCGTTGCTTAAGTAAATCAGGAATACAACAAGAAGTAACGCATTAATGATTGCCTGCATGGAGGCATTTACCTCATTGGAAAATACCGCAAATGTCGAATTGAGCATCGACATGCATAACGCTGCAAGGAAGAAACCAATCTTCTCATTTGTAAAACGACCGATGTAAGAACCAATAAACATTGGAAGGAATGCTGTAAACATAATACTGATGGATCCGAAATTCAGCTGTCCTCCATTGATTGTCGTATTTCTGGCTGCATTTAAGAAACCGACAAGCCCCATCAAGCCTCCACAGATTACATAGCATCCGATTGCGTTTGGGATTTCCCGGATTCCGGTATTTACCGAAACCTTCTGTCCATTCTTGAGTGCATTATAATCATAACCGAATTTCGTATAATCAAAGAGTGCAATACTGACTGCCAAAACGACTACAATTATGATCGCCGCATAAATCCAGTTTCCTGTAAAAGCAGTCATAGAAGCATTCTGCACTTCTTTCATAACGTATCTGCCCTCTGTGATCGTAAAAAGAATTCCTTCATAGATCAGCGTTACTCCCAGCGAAGTAATGATTGGTGGTAAATGTAATGCAATATAAAGAAGTCCGGAGATCAGTCCAAGCACCATTCCAAACACTACCGTAAGCACGAGCATCAGAAGCGCACTGTTTTTTCCTCCACTCAGAAACGAATAGGTAATCTTTGCACCAAGAACGGATGAAAGTGCTGCCATAGATCCAAGCGAAAAATCAAATCGTCCACTGTTTAAGTTGATGGATAATGCAATCGTTGTGATCATGACGATCGCTATGTAGACAACAAAGTTATCAAAGCTTGTCATATTGGTAATCATTGTTCTGCCTTTTGCCATACAGATTCCCTGTAACAGCACCGCTACCAGAACAGGTATTGCCAACGCTCCTATAATATTTTTGATGCAATGCTTATTTTTATTTTTCATGTTAATCTTCTCCTCTCATCTTTTAAGGTATGAATACCCTCTCCAAATAAGTGAACTCTTATAGATAACGTTCATTGATTTGGAGAGGGCACGGCTCCGTTTCAGAAGCCGTGACCGAAAGCAGTAAAACAATTATTTTGATGCAACAAGTTCATTGATGGTATCAAATGTAACGGAATCTCCGATAATCTGATCCAGTGTTTCCTTGTTGTAGATAGGGTTGTCTCCATTATCTGTCTTAAAGAACTCATCAAAAGAAGCCTCATCTGTCGCTACCTGATAATTCTGGCTTAAGGATACTGCATTGCCCTGTGCATCACGGATTACATTTCCGTTGATTGCATTCATAACAAGTGCAAAAGCAGGACCTACAGAAGATGAATATTTACCGGCAAGATATACAAGTTTTCCGTTTGTGATTGCTTCTCCGTTGCTTTCTGTGAAAGAATCAATATCTGAGAACTCAATACCTGCAGCGTTTAACTGCTGTGTAAAGAATGTAGTAGCCATACCAACAGAGATAAAAGCTTCCGGAGCCGCCTGAATTGCAGCATTGATCTCATCGGTTGTTGTATCGCCATATCCCTGAAGATAAGACACGATCTGGATATCTCCGGAAATCTTGGATAAATCAACGCCCTGATCTGCAAAGATCATACCAACCACATCAGACTCATCCGTTGCTCCTCCATAAGAGAGACCTAAGCCGGAAAGAACACCTGCAACACGATATACATGCATTGGATTCGGAATGAATGCTCCATAGATTGCTGCAGTCTTAATGCCTTTGTCTGCAAAGAACTTACCCATCTCTACGCCAGCTTCATACTCGGTATCCATGCTTGGTCCAACCTGTCCAAGGAAATACTCATTCGTCTTATATTTTTCAAACTGTTCCTGATCCAGTGTTCCTGCTGCAACTGCATAATAGATCTGATTCTCCTCACATGTTTCAATCTGTAATGCACGATCATTGCTGGCCAGTGAAATAACCGCCTGATAACCCTGTGATGCAAATTTCTCGATTGCTGACTTCTCACTTGCAGCATCTTTGAGTTCATCTGTGTAAGTAAATGTCACACCATACTGATCTGCAACATAGTTCTCATAGTATGAACGGAAACCTAACGCTTCCTCACCACTGACATCCTGAACCAGAACACCAATCTTGACATCTCCAGCCGGTTTTGTCTCCTCCTGCTGTGTTCCCGCAACACTTGTGTCATTTGTTGCTTCATTGCTGCTGCCGCAGCCAACCAGCATCGTAAGAGACATCGCTGCTGCAAGTCCAAGGCTTACCAGTTTCTTCATTGTTCGTTTCATAGAATTTTTCCTCCCTATTTTCATTTAAATTTATCTTTTAACACACTATGTGTTAAATTCATTTTTATCGCGGCAGCATCTGCGAACGATAATTTGCACTTGCGACATACACGACTGCCAGGAAAAAGACTGCACTGACAATCTGTGTGATTCCATATCCGGATGTCGAGTCGATGAGCAGATCCAGAATGTTATTTAATACAATATAAGAAAATCCTCCGACCACAGCCGCATAAATTTTAGATCTTGCACCTCCTGAGATCGGCATGCCGCCAAACACGATGGCAACCATGATGTTCATTCCGATATCTCCGGCTGTTGTCGTTGTTACAGATGGTGTATAAACCAATGTCATAAATGCACCGATTCCAACGCCAATTCCTGCAAGCAGAAAACCAAGGATTGCGTATGTATTGTATTTAATTCCGGAAAGCTGTGCGCAGATTGGATTTCCACCCACAAATTTTTCTCTTCTTCCAAACTTTGTATAATCAAAGATGAAGATACAGACGGCTACCCAAATTACCAGAACAATAATCTTAAAAACAGAATTATCAAGATGCTTCACAACTTCACTCGGGATACTGATTCCACCGACAGCGCCACCCTTCGTTGTGATAATCTGCGAAGCGATTGCCGACAGAACCGACATCATTGCTACCGTCGTGACAAACACCGGAATATGGAAGATTGATGCCAGCACAGAGTTTAATAACGAACATCCAACGCCAGCCAACATGATCACCAGTAACATCAACACAAAATTTTCGGTTGCATTGTAAGTTAATACACCAAGTGTAGCAGCAAAAAGTGTTGCAGCTCCCAAACTGATATCAAAGGATCCCAGTGTATAGATAAAGATTGCACCTGTTGCAACAATCGATAACACGATTCCCTCATTGAAAATAATCTTGATATACATATCCAACCGGTATCCTTTGGAACTTACGATTCCGCAAAATACTGCAAATAGTACTATTAGTGCTACAAAAGGTAACGCACCTATCATTATTTTTTTACTTTTCGTCATCCCTTTTGGCCTCCTAAATCATATATTCGATAATCTGTGCATCGGAAAGAGTTTCGCTTCTCTCAAACTCAGCGGTAATCTCTCCGTCTTTCATGATCAGAACCCGGTCACTCATTCCGATCAGTTCCGGCAATTCCTCGCTGATCATAAGAATGGATTTGCCTTCATTTTTCAGTTTGACCATAAGCTGATACATTGCCTGTTTTACACCAATATCAACGCCTCGTGTCGGACAGTCGAGGATCAGGATCTCACTTCCACATCCAATCCATTTTCCGAATACAACCTTCTGCTTGTTTCCTCCGGACAGCTGTGATACTATCTGATCTCTTCCGGCACATTTAATGGATAATTCCTCAATCTGATGATTGACATATTTTTTCTCACGATTCTTTAATACAAGAAAATCCTTGACCGCGAACTCGCTCATTCCCGCGATTGAAATATTGTCCTCAATACTTGCACTCAAACAGAGTGATTCCACATCTCTATCCTTTGCAACATATCCCACTCGCTTCTTCATCGCTGTTGAAGGTCTGTCAATGACGGTTCCATCTCCAACCGTAACGCTGCCTTCTTCCGGTTTCACTGCACCGAAGCAAACTTTTCCAAGTGTATGCATTCCACAATGTGCCAGACCACCGATGCCAACAATCTCGCCTTTTCTCACCTGAAAAGAGATTCCTTTCAGTCGGTCCGTATAAACCAGATTCTTTACATCGAGCGCAACTTCTTCCTGTGCGCTCGCTTTAAAATCACTGCGATAATAATCCCCCTGCAGCTCTCTTCCGATCATACTCGCACGGATTGCGCCCGGCTCAAACTCCTGCTTATCAAAAGTACGGATAATCTTTCCATCTCTGAGAACTGTTAAGGTATCACAGACTTCCATAATTTCATCCAGATCATGCGAAATGAAGATCACCGATTTATTTTCCTTGCGGAATCGGTTCATGATATCATATAAAATTTTTCTTCCATCATGAGATAATGCGGTACTCGTCTCATCAATCACAAGAATCTGCGGCTGCTTCATCACCACCTTGGCGATCTCAACAAGCTTTCTCGTCTGGAAATCCAGCTGCTGCATAAGCATATCTCCGGTGACATCATTGACCCCGATATTCTTCATCACTTCCGTCGCATCCGCATTCATCTTCTTGCGGTTAACTAGTCCGAATTTATTTCTGTATTTCTCAGTTTCTGCCAGAAAAATGTTTTCCGCCACGGTGATTCCCTGTATCGTTCCACTCTCCTGAACAATCATACCGATTCCCCGGTGAAGTGCATCGATCATGCTAAGAGGTTTCCATTCCTGACCTTTGAAGATCATTGTGCCACTGTCACACTCCTGCATTCCTGCTACAATCGAAGTAACGGTTGACTTGCCCGATCCGTTCTCTCCAATCAGACCTCTGATTTCTCCCGGATATACGGTAAGTGATACATCGTTTAAAGCCACAGTACTTCCAAATCTCTTATTCATGTTTTCAACTTTTAAAATTGGTTCGTTCATTTTTATCACCTCGTCTTTATGGATATTATAGGTTTTCCTTAATTATCATGTGATTTTGTTTTTTATCTGTTTCTATCTAATTTTTAATGTCTTTTTATCTTTTTCCACTGTTTTTTCGAAACAGTACTTCATCTCCCAAAAAACAGATTAAAAATTCGATGATTTCATTGATTTTTGTATTACATTTATGTTTTAATTATTTTAGTATCATTTTTAACGATAACGGAGGAAATTCTATGACGGAAAACTACTATCTTATTTCTGATCAGGATATGCATATGCCGATACGCTGCTCGATGCAGCGTTTTGATCACATCAGACAACAGATGCACGACTTTTTCGAAATATCCATGATTGTATCCGGTAACTGTACCTTACAACTCGAGGATCATATGTACAGCCTCAGTGCAGATGATGTCTTTTGTGTTAACCCACTCACACTTCACGAATTACATGGGGTCAATTGTGTGATTGTAACGATATTATTCAACCAGACTCTGTTTGAGCAGAATCTTCCGGTTCCCGCCCATCCTCGTTTTTTCTGTGTCAGCACAATGACAGATCACCTCGAAGCGATTGCACAGCTTCGCTCTCTGATCGCACATGTTGTCAAAACCAATGTGGATAAAAAAGAGGGATATGAATTACGAGACTGGAGTTATATATACACGATAATGGAAATTTTATATCTCAATTTCCGCATAAAACTTTCCTCTGCCAAAGAAATGAAAAATCATAAATACGCACTGAGAATTTCTGAGATTTCTCAATTGATCCAGCAACGATACACAGAAAATATTACCTTAAAAGAAGTGGCTGACGAAGTGCATCTGTCCGTTCCATATCTTTCCAAGTTCTTTGTAGAATACTATGGAGTTAACTTCTTAAGTTATCTGAACCAGTATCGTCTCATGCATGCAGTACAGGAGCTCTCCGTCACCGATAAAAATATTGACGAGATTGCAATCGACAGTGGTTTTGCCAATAGCCACGCCTTTGTCACACTTTTTAAAAAACAATATGGTATGCTTCCCAAAGAATACCGCAAAGAACATAAGAAAGAAAACGAACTTACTGTACAGCAGCAATTAGAACAGCATAACTATATTTCCGGATTAAAAAAATATCTGACTGACAACACCTATGCTCCGGTTGCATCACCAACCGCTCATACCAGAATCCAATTTTCCGTAAATGAAAGTTCTTACACCTTACTTCACACATGGAAAAAAATGATGACAATCGGTCGTGCAAGTGATGTGCTGATTCACGATGTTCAGGAAATGCTGGTTACACTTCAAAAAAGTGTGGGATTTGAATATATCAAGCTCTCCGGCATATTCTCCGATGATCTGCATGTATATAGCGAAACATTATCCAATGCCCCGATTTATAGTTTTACCTATTTAGATAAAATATTTGACTTTGTGATAGAAAACCATTTAAAACCTTGGATTCAATTATCTTATATGCCGGAGAAACTTGCAAAATATCCAAACAAGCGTCTGTTTGGTGCCAATGTCAGTCAGCCAAATTCGATTCCTGCCTGGTGTCGGCTTGTAAAGGAATTCCTTGCGCATATCTGTGATCGATATGGAATGGACACTATCTGTTCCTGGAAATTCGGGCTTTGGAATCAGCCAAATACAAGCACAGACCTCTTTGGCTTTGCAAACGAAAAAGATTTCTTTGCATTTTATAAAGAGACCTATCGATGTGTGAAATCATTCTGTTCCGATCTCGAGTTCAGTCTCCCACCGACTTACTATATCGTGGCAGACGACTATGAGAACTGGTATCTTCACTTTCTAAACTGGTGTAAAAAAAATGACTGCGTGCCGGACTGCCTAAGTTTTACTTACTATGACACCAGACAGATTGCTGATCCGAACCACTCGAAAGAATCCTTTGGTTTTGTGTATGCGATGAGTTTATCAGAATCTCCGGATGGATTAAAAGATTTCGTTATGCAGGTGTTACGTGAACGCCGTGAACTTGATCTTGGTAACATGCCGATTTATTTGTCTGAATGGAATAACACCCCCAGTCAGCAGGATCTCCTCAATGACACCTGTTTTAAATCCTGTTATATTGTCAAAAATATTCTGGAAAATTATGATCGTCTGGATAGCTTCACCTATCAGGCACTCACAGACCTGATGGCAGATGCAGCCTTGCCGAACACACTCTTTTTCGGTGGATTAGGTCTGTTTACCGTAAACGGAATCCCAAAAGCAAGCTACAATGCCTATGTTCTCCTGCAACGATTGGGCAATGAATTTCTAGGACGTGGTGACGGATACTTTGTGACAAGAAAGCATGACAGTTACCAGATCATGCTGTATAACTACAAACACTTTAACTATCTTTACGCGAATGGCGAACGATTTGATATGACAGAAACCGACCGCTATACGGTCTTTGCAGATTCCGAACCTGTTATGATAACTTTGAGTCTTTCTGATATCCCACAAGGTCGTTATAAAATTTCTGAAACCTATGTAAACCGGACACACGGAAGTGCTTACGACCAGTGGATCTCCATGGGCGCGATCGAGCTTACTGCTCCATCGGAATTTGATCTGTTAAAGAATGCATCTGCGCCCGGATTCCATCAACGATTAGCAGATGTAACGTCTGATGAAATCCTTACGCTTGATGTTACATTGGAATTGTTAGAGATACGACTGATTGAAATTACACCGATCCGTCATCAATGAGTACTCTCCCCTTTTTCATCGCAAATAAGCCCTTTATTTGCAGATGGAAAGCAATTCACCAAATGTCAGAATCGGATATGTCACATGCGCATGTCCTGCGGCATCTCCGATTCCGGCACTTAGGAATCCTCCTGCATAAGCTGCATCGATTCCAGCAAGTGCGTCCTCTACAACCAGACAGTGCTTCGGTTTCTCATCAACCATCTCCGCCGCCTTTAAAAAGACCTCTGGATCCGGTTTTGATTTTGTAATGTTCGTTCCGTCGCTGATTGCGTCGAAATACCCTTCCAGTCCAATCTGCTTTAAAATCTTCTTCGTGTTTTTACTACTGGATCCGATGGCTAACTTGTATCCTCGCTGACGCAATGTACCCAATGTATTTTTGACTTCATCCGACAAATCTGACGGAGACATCTTTTCCAGCAGGCGAACATAGCTCTCGTTCTTCTTTGCTGCAAGCATCTCCTTTTCTTCCTGTGTATATTCTTTAGAAGCCTTCTCAAGAATGATATTAAGGCTTTCCATGCGGCTTACGCCTCGCAGCCTTCCATTAATCTTTTCGTCAAAATAGATTCCTTCTGCATCCGCAAGTTCTTTCCACGCCTGATAATGATATTGATCGGTGAAACAAATAACGCCGTCCAGGTCAAAAATAATTGCATTTATCGTATTCATGATGATACCCCCTGTTTTTTGTTTCACCTTAACAAAAAAAAGAACAGCTTTTTAGCCTCTGATTAGACTAAAAAACTGTCCTTATTTGACTTATTCTATTTGCTATGATGCTCCAAGCGATACGCGCGCGGTGTCATCCCATAACGCTTCTTAAACTGTCGGAAGAAATAACTCTGGTTCTCATACCCGACATCAAGCGCAATATCCTCAATCGGCAGACTGGTTTCCTCCAACAGTTGCACTGCCGCCTGAAATCGTCTCTGTTGCAGAAGATCCTGAAAATTTGCTCCGGTCTTCTGCTTAATCAACTTGCTTAACACAGTGACCGATTGATGTGTATCCTGTGCAATCTTGGTAAGATTCGCATTCTTGCAATCACTGTTGATATACTCAAGTACTGCCTGCACAATGGTTTCTTTGTAATCCATCGATGAATTATGACTCAGATCATCCAGATGATTGAGTAAATACAAAAATACCAATCCCATCGAGTATTGATTGACAACGTCTTCATTCGCATGTTCGTGCAACATGGACTCGATCATATTCTCCATCAGATTCTCAATCTGAGGGTTTTCTTTCAATCGAAAAAGCAGATAATGTGGAACCGGGTTCTTCTGCCGAAACGCTCCGACAATGAATTCCGCCAGAACATTTTTTTCATGCAACATACTAAGCGGAACTTCAAAGAACTCCGGTAACGCAATAAAATTGATGCCGATATCTTCATATTCGGCTCTATGGATTGCATGCTCCACATACTGATTCAGCATCAGTAAATCACCCTTATGAAGTGTCAGTTCACTTCCATCGATCACATGTGTGATACTTCCCTGCACCACATACATAATCTCCACATAATTATGACGATGCATCGGAAATTCAACAAACCGACTGTGTGGTCGCACGGTAATCAGCTTTCCCCTTCGCAGAAGCTTCTGTCGATCAATCTCCTGCACCGATGCCTCACTGTATAGCTTCTCTTCAATTGCGACCTGTCCGGCACGATATTTACTTTCCTCTTCCGATACCTGCATCAATTCATCAAGAAGCTGTTGTCTCATTCTCATCTGCCCTATGCCAAAAAGTAGGTAATGTCACTTGACACACCTACTCCTGGCCTATGTCTTTTCATAAAGTTACATGTTTCTAAGTGTCTTGCCTACCGAAATTGTGTAGTTCGATACTACCGTCTTATTATCGGCAAGTACCGTTTTCACCTGTACGACTACAGATTTCACATTGAGTGCATATCCTGCTGTGATTGCATATTTTCCATCCACACTGTTGCTTCCGGTCACTGTAGCCGATACGATTGATCCATTTACCCCCTGTACTTCCAGACAATTCTGTGCAAGTTCCAAAGCAGTCTTACAAGTCTTGTTTGCAGTGGTACGAACGACTTCAACCTGCGGATTTGTCTGATTATCAGTCACCTCAAGGTAGGCATTGACCGATGCATAGGAAGATGAAGAAGATCCATTCGGAATAAATTTCAGTTCAATCTTATACATTCCGGTCGGTGCTTTTGTACATACTTCCTTGTTTAAGGTTACAGTACTAAGATTTAACACCGATCCGCCACCAATATTGATTTGTGTGCCAGATCCTGCCTGTGTAAGGTCAGTACCGTAGTAACTTCCATCCTTTGTAATACTTGCAGAATAAATATATGAGTAACCATAGAACACACCGCCACGATACTCGGCAAGACGAACTGCAACGTTCTTGGAATTCACAAGCTCGGTTGATGTCGCACCGGATCCGATCTGCAGATCAAGTACCGGGTGATCCATCTCAACCTTGTAGCTGGATGCTCCGTTATAAGGTGGAGTCTGCACAACAACAACAAAGTTCTCTGAAGCCTTATGACCATTCATTGTCATATTAATTGTATAACTGTACGAACCTGTCGCACGTCCGCTGGCATCAATCACAAGACGATCATTAGACGCATCATAGGTTACCATACTTGTTTTAATTGTATTATTATCTGTAATCGTTACGGTCTCATCCTTTAAAGCAATCAGATGACCATACTGATCTCTTCCCTCAACGTTGATATATCCTTTATAGCCAGACTCCGATACATTTGACATCTGGATCACACTATTGCTCAACGTCAGTGCTTTTAAATATGCCGGCTCTGCAACGGTTACTTCATACTGATATGTATACTGCATTTTTCCGTATGTAGCAGTCACAATCACATTAACCGTTCCGGTCTTGACAGCTGTAGCTGTAACGGATCCGTCACTCGCCTGATTAATGATCAAAGTATCCGGATCTGCAGACTCATACTTGACAGAATCGTACTTGATCTCTGTCTTATCCTCATCTAACGCTCTAAAATATACATAGTAATTGCTTCCGGATGCAATTGAACGTTCATCCTTATAGTTGGCAGCATCGTAATTTGGCTTAGATGCACTCTCCGTAAATGTAAAATTGGTATCATTGGAAGTACTTGCTGCCACACAGGAAACGGTTGCCTCTGCTTTAAGAACAATAGTCTTATCATCAGAAGTATACGTCATAGATATCGTTCCTGTATTTCCAATGGTAGTCATATAAATTTTATCATCATTCGTGATGTAACCATTCGTAATATTTCCTTCAAAAGCAGTCGTTCCTTTATATGCTGCCTTGACATCAATACCGTCTGCATCATACAATGCATACTCGATCGGGGTCTCTTTCTTCACCGTTACCGTTGAATTTAATATTTTAGCCTGAACCGGAGTTCCAACGCGAGCAATCACATCGTAACTTGACACACCATCTGTCACTGTATAGAAAGCACCATCCTTAAGCAGAGAACTCGTCTTTAATGTTGCTTCTTTTCCATCCGCAGAGAAAGTAACCTTTTTGATCACAATATTGGCGCCTGCCGCATTGGTAATCTTTAACTTCTTGGTATCCAATGTATTTTTCGCATTGCTGGAATATACTGCAACCAAAGCATCTGCTGCGGTCTGCTTTGCCTCGATCATCGTATTTTGTACCTGAACCGTCATACTGTTACTCGTGATTGTCTTAGATCCGATCTTCGACGTTACGGTAATCACGTAAGTACCATCTTTCTTCGGTGTGAAAGCACCCATCTTTGTAATATAATCCACACTGTTGCCGGATGCGTCTGCTACACTCCATGTATTGGTGCTGGTTGCATTAGCAGGAGTAATCTTTGAGCGCATCTGATAAGTCTGATTGACAAGAAATGTTTTTCCATCCCAGTCGCTGGCAAGGACTTCAATCTTAGTCGGCTTTACTTTAATCTTACCTGTCTTGGATTTTAAAGTAGTCTGCAACTTTCCATTCTTGTTATAAACCTTTGCTGTCACGATCACTGTTTTATTCTTGGCAGCCACCTTCTTCTTCGTACGGATTTTCAGCTTATTGGAAGAAGTCATTCCCGAAACGCTCGTAGTAGACTTGCTCAGTTTCGCATATCTTTTTCCGGTTCCGGAAATTGACCATTTTACCTTCTGTCCCTTGATCAGATTCTTAACAGTGTAGGTATACACACCTTTGTTCGTATCGTTCTCGTACAAAGAAGTATAACTCTTGGTAAAAGCCGCCTTCTTTGTTGCCGCCTGTGCCTGCATCGGGACAAGCGTAAATACCATCGCCAATGCACATAACAAAGCGATTGATTTTCTCCAAATTCTTCTCATTGTAATCCTCCTCCTGTAGATCTCTTGATGCTCATTCTGCCGTTCATAGTCAGCCTCGCTCCGTTCACTATATCCGGCACCTCACTTTACCTATAATACTAGCACACCCTCTGTCCTTTCGCAACGAAGGAACAGAGGGTGTTTTCTTAATATTATCTTAAGTTCCGTTGTAAAGCTTAATCAAGTGCGATTGCCTCATCCTCGCGTCTGCGCAGGATGTCAAACTCATCGACTTCCACGCCAAGATCCACATAAAAAATCTGCTGCGGATGTGGGCAGGATTCCATTGCCTCACCTTTCTCATCCGCCATCGCGCGCACCGTAACTTCTATATTACGTCCGTCTGGCTTCATGATCTCGATTGTCTCTCCGACAGAGAACTTATTACGCTGCTCCAAACGGTACATTCCGGACTCATTCTTCGGACCTGCAATGCCAAGATAGGTATATCCCTTCTCGTACGTGTTGTTGTCATAGATCTGTGTCTCCTCAGACGGCTTTCCATAGAAAAAGCCTGTCGTAAACTGACGGTACGTGCAGCTTTTGATCTGCTCAAGATACCAGGGCATATTCTCCTGATATTTTTCCGGAGATTCTAAATAATCGTCGATTGCCTTACGGTATGTGCGGGCAACTGTTGCGACATAGAGCGCTGTCTTCATACGTCCCTCGATCTTAAAGCTGTCAATTCCTGCATCGATCATATCCGGAATATGCTCAATCATGCACAGATCCTTGGAGTTAAAGATATAAGTTCCACGCTCATTCTCGTATACCGGCAGATACTCGCCCGGTCTCTTCTCCTCAACAACCGAATATTTCCAACGGCAAGGATGCGTACAGGCTCCCTGATTGGCATCTCTTCCTGTAAAATAGTTGGAAAGCAGGCAACGTCCCGAATAGGAGATGCACATTGCACCGTGAATAAATGTCTCAATCTCCAGATCATCCGGAATATTCGCACGGATCTCCTTGATCTCACGAAGCGATAGTTCACGTGCCGTAACTACACGCGTCGCGCCGAGCTTCTGCCAGAACTGAAACGTTCCGTAGTTCGTATTGTTCGCCTGTGTACTAATATGACGGTCAATATGTGGCGCAACCTCTCCGGCGATCGTAAAGACAGCCGGATCCGCGATGATCAGTCCGTCCGGGCGATCCGGCTTCATGTTTTCAAGCTCCGTCAGATACTCACGCACACCATCCAGATCATAGTTATGTGCCAGAATATTGGCAGTCACATATACCTTGACATTATGCGCATGCGCAAAAGCGATACCTTCTGCCATCTCCTCCAGCGAGAAGTTCTTGGCCTTTGCCCGAAGTCCAAACGCCTCACCTCCGATATAGACCGCATCCGCTCCATAGATAACGGCAATTCTTAATACTTCCAGGCTGCTCGCCGGAACTAATAATTCAATCTCTCTCATTCTCTTCCACCTTCGTACTGACTGTAATTCCGTCCCCGACCGGCAACACTGCCGTCACGAGATCGTCTCTGTGTGTCAGCTCATACAGATATTCCCTCATTCGCTTATAGATTGTCCGGTTACGCCTCGTCACTGCATAATGGGATTCGATGATATCGCCATCCTGCAGTACATTGTCTGATACCAGAGTACCTCCCGTCTTAAGAAGCCGCATGATCTCCGGCATAAAGTTGATATACTGCCCCTTCGCCGCATCCATAAAGATCAGATCAAACGGTTCCGTAAGTGTCGGCAGAATTTCCGCCGCATCTCCCTCAAGAAGTGTAATCTGTTCATCCTTTCCGGCACGCTTAAAATTTTCACGCGCAATCGGAATTCTTTTTTCATAATTCTCTATAGTGACAATCTCACACGCTTCCGGTGCATACTCCGCCATCAGAATCGACGAGAACCCGACTGCCGCTCCGACCTCAAGAATCCTCTTAGGGCGTGTCATTGCGAGCAGTAATTTCAAAAAGCTCTGCATCTCCTTGCGAATAATCGGCACATAGGTATCCAGAGCTTCCCTCTCGATCGTATCAAGTATCGGTGTATTTCCCTTATCCAGCGAATTGATATACGTCACCAGACGTTCATCCACGATCATATTTTATCCTCTATTCTATATTACAAGCCATCAGGCATCTCATGCATAGCTTACAAAATACAGCGCCTGTTATCGCTTGTCACTCAGCCTCTGTTGCAGGCGCAGCTTCTGTCCCGTTTTCCGTCGATTCCGTACTTTCCGTGGACTCTTCCGGTGCCATTGCCATCATCAGTTCTTTCGGCGTCATCGACGTATTGAGTGTGTACACTCCCGGCTGAATACTGTGACTGTACGCAGACAGTTTCAGCTGCAGATAGAAAAGCTTACTGTCACGAACTAAGCCTTTTTCCTCAAGCATCTGTGCTATCTGGCGGTTGGACATATCAGGCTTTACCTGCACGAGAACGTCTTCTCCCGGTGCCTCATCCACTGCAGTCTCCGTAAAAAGGCGATATCCGTACTCATATCCTGTCTTGCTCAGATGAATCGTCGCATAAACAATGAGCAGGAGTACCATCACTAAAAATGCAATTTTGATAAAGGAAAATAAAGCCTTATTTATGTTCATACCAGCACTCCTATCCTGCACTTTTGTTCTTATACTTCCATAATGATCGGCATGATCATCGGACGTCTCTTCGTCTCTTTCCAGACGAAATCACCCAAAGCGTCCTTAACCTCATTCTTGATCTTGCCCCAATCCGTGATATTGTGATCCATACAATATTCCATGGTACGGTCAAGTACCGTCTTTGCCTCATCCATAAGACATTCTGAATTACGAACATATACGAAACCTCGGGATACGATATCCGGTCCCGCAAGCACCTGTCCGCTTCCGGATTCCAATGTCATAACAACGATAATGATTCCATCTTCAGCCAGACGCTGACGATCACGAAGAACAATGTTGCCGACATCACCGACACCGAGTCCGTCAACCATAACGTTGCCAACCTGCACATGTCCGGTCACATCTGCACCGTTCTCATCAATTTCCAGCACATCTCCAGATGAGAGAATCTTGATGTGATCATGATCATAACCAAGTTCCTCCGCAATCTTTGCCTGTGCTACAAGGTGCTTATACTCACCATGGACAGGGATCGAATATTTCGGATTCACCAGAGAATAGATCAGCTTGATATCCTCTCTGCACGCATGTCCCGATACATGAACATCCTCAAAGATGACATCTGCACCCTTGCGCATCAGATCATTGATGACACCGGTAACCGATTTCTCGTTACCAGGAATCGGGTGAGAACTGAACACGATCGTATCGTTCGGCTTAATGGTTACCTTACGGTGTGTACCGGATGCCATACGGGATAATGCAGCCATAGACTCTCCCTGGCTTCCCGTTGTGATGATGACCGTCTGCTCATCCGGATAATTTTTCAGCTGATCCGCATCGATCAGAATATTGTCCGGCAGGGACAGATAACCAAGCTCCGAAGCGATGGAAATGATGTTGACCATACTTCTTCCCTCGATGGCAACCTTGCGGCCGAATTTGTCCGCAGAGTTGATGATCTGCTGTACACGGTCTACATTCGATGCAAATGTAGCAATGATAATTCTTGTATTTTTATGCTCGGCAAAAATATTATCGAGAGTCTTTCCTACGGATTTCTCAGACTTGGTAAAGCCCGGGCGTTCTGCATTCGTACTGTCACAAAGAAGTGCAAGCACGCCTTTTTTACCGATCTCACCGAATCTCTGTAAGTCGATGGCATCACCGAATACCGGTGTATAATCCACCTTAAAATCCCCTGTATGAACCACGATACCTGCCGGTGAGTAGATGGCAAGTGCTGCCGCATCCTGGATACTGTGGTTCGTCTTGATAAATTCTACACGGAAACAACCAAGATTAATATGCTGTCCGTATTTTACGACCTTACGCTTTGTCTTCTTAAGGAGATCATGCTCCTCAAGCTTATGCTCAATGATTGCTGTCGTCAGTTTTGTCGCATAGATCGGTACATTGATCTCGCGAAGCACATAAGGGATCGCTCCGATATGATCCTCATGGGCATGTGTGATAAAAAAGCCTTTGACCTTGTCAATATTGTCCTTCAGATAAGTCACATCCGGGATGACAAGATCGACTCCGTACATATCATCCTCCGGGAATGACAGACCGCAGTCCACAACAATAATACTGTCTTCATACTCAAAGGCAGTAATATTCATACCAATCTGCTCCAGACCACCCAAAGGTATGATCTTGAGCTTGCTGCTATTAAGTTTTTCCTGTTTCTTCATATTACCTCCAAAAAATAATTCCGCTCGTATTAATATAAAAGCTCTGTTTCTTCATCCGCAAGTTCAGCAAACACTTTCGCGATAGCTGCAAACTCCGTATCGTCGTCCACCATCTCGTAAAGTACTTCCTCATCCTGTGTCTTTAATTCTTTTAAAATATATGCTTCACTGTCTCCGGTCTCATTACCGTCCGAGACAAGTAAATACTTGATTCCGTTGAGCTGAGTCTCTTCCTCAACTGCAAATTCCACCACTTCTTCAGTCTGTGGGTCTGTAAATTTAATTTTCTCCATATTCATTTCCCTACTAAGTCTCATCCGCAGACAATTCCTGGGGATGGTTCGATAAATAATCCAGATATCCCTGCAAAATGAAAATTGCAGCGATCTCATCTACATATTCCTTGCGGTTCTCACGTCTGATTCCCATCTCCATCATGGAGTTGTCGGCCGCAACCGTTGTCAGACGCTCATCCCACAAAATAACAGGAAGATTGCAACGCTTTTCAAGGAGTTCCTTGAACTCCTTCGTTTTCTCGCAGCGATCTCCTTCTGTATTGTTCATATTTTTAGGGTAGCCAAGTACGATTCTCTCCACGCCGTACTCGCCTACCAGTTCATCGATTCTAGCCAGTGTCTGTCGCAGCTTCGATGGTGATTTTCTTCTGATGATCTCCACGCCCTGTGCCGTAATCAGAAGTTCATCACTGACGGCAACACCCACTGTCTTTGAACCAAAATCCAATCCTAAAATCCGCATAATTCTCCCGTGCCGGATTAGTTCCAGGAATTATTCTTAATATAAGCCCGTAACACTTCCTCTACAAGCTCGTCCCTCTCCACTTTCATGATCAGACTTCTCGCATTATTATGACTCGTAATATATGTCGGGTCTCCGGACATAATGTATCCGACAATCTGATTCACAGGATTGTATCCCTTCTCGCTCAATGCGCGAAATACAATCTCAAGAACATCCTTAACCTGTAACTCCGGTTCCTTTTGTACTGTAAAAAATTGTGTATTATTTAAGTTCTCCATATCTGCCGCCCCTGTTCTTGTTTTATTTTACAACAAGCCCTGTTCTATCTATTGTAAACGAAATTGCATTAAAATACAACCGTTATTACTCCATATAATAAATCTCATCGGTCAAAGCGTGATCAATCCTGCCCCTTCGCATCACATTTTCAAGGCTTTCTTCCGACTCTGTCGCAACCTTGACGTATTCCTTCGTATAACCGACATACATCGTTTTTCCATTGATTTCCGCCGGCTCCTCAAAAAGCACTTCCTCTTCTCTTCCGAGATAGTAGCTTCTGAATTCATTTGACATCCGTTCGGACAATGCGATCAGCTCGGCGCTCCGCTTCGTCTTAATCTCTTCCGGCACTTGATTCTCCATGACTGCCGCACGCGTTCCCTGACGCTTCGAATACTTAAAGATGTGCATTTCATAGAAATGAATCTTCTCTAAGAATGCTTTTGTCGTCTCAAACTCTTCTTCGGTCTCTCCCGGGAAGCCCACAATCACATCCGTTGTGATCGCCGGATGCGTAAAATACTTTCGAAGCAGTCTGCATCCCTCTTCATACTGTGCCGCAGTATATTTGCGGTTCATACGCTTTAAGGTTGCATCACAACCGCTCTGCAGTGACAGATGAAAATGCGGACAGATTTTCTCCAAGGAAGAAAGTTCTCTTGCGAATTCTTCGGTCACAATCTGAGGTTCCAGGGAACCCAGACGTATCCGACGGATTCCGTCGATCTTGTGAATCTCCTGGATCAGATGAAGCAGACTTTCCTCACAGTCCACGCCGTAAGAACTCAGATGGATTCCAGCCAGTGCCACTTCCTGATAGCCCATCTTCGCAAGACCTCTGATCTCTTTCAGCACACTTTCAATATTTCGGCTTCTGACCCTTCCTCTCGCATACGGGATAATACAGTAGCTGCAGAACTGATTACATCCATCCTGCACCTTCACAAATGCACGCGTGTGCTCTGCAGTCTTCGTCAGAGACATCTCCTCAAAACACTGCGGCTCATGGTTGATATCCACCACGGCCTCGACTTTGTTCTGATGATTCGTATCTGATTCTTTCTGTGCATTTTCCGCATTCGCTTCTTCACGTTCCGCAAAAAATTCGTCCAGACGGTGTACCAGCTCATTTTTCTGGTTATTGCCGATCAGAATATCGATTGCAAGATCCTGCTTTGCCTCCTCTTCCTTTGTCTGCACGTAGCATCCCGCTGCAACAACCGCGGCATCCGGGTTCATTTTCTTCGCACGATGCAGCATCTGGCGAGACTTGCGATCCGCCATATTGGTAACGGAACAGGTATTGATCACATAGACATCCGCCTTCTCATGGAATGAGACGATCTCATATCCTGCCTCCTCAAGCAACTGCTGCATTGCTTCGGTCTCATATGCATTTACTTTACAGCCCAGATTGTGTAATGCTGCTTTTTTCATTTTTTCTCCTCTAATACAATTGACTTTTCCAATAAAAACCTTTACTATCAATAGTAGATAGTAATAGCTAAGTAAGGAGGTTTTCATTATGAAAACAGTACAGATTTCATTAAACTCAATTGGAAAAGTAAAGTCATTTGTTAACACGATTTCTCAGTTCGATTACGACTTTGATTTAATCTCCGGAAGATACGTTATCGATGCTAAATCTATCATGGGTATCTTCAGTCTCGATTTATCTAAGCCGATCGATCTTGCTATCCACACCGAGACAAACCTTGATGAGATCCTTGAGGCATTAAAGCCATACATCATCGGATAATCGGTATCGACAACAAATAAAAAGTTTTGAAAGTCCTGCAAGCAAGCTTGCAGGACTTTTTCTTTTTTAAGAAATCATAATTGTCTCGGTTGTCTCAATTGCGGTCTGCATCAGTTCATCAATCTTCTCGTCAAGCTTGCGCTCCGATCTCTTGATAATGTTCAGATTCGGCTTCGTTACCGGATGCTTTGCAACAAAGATCGTACAGCAATCCTCATATGGCAAGATGGATGTCTCATACGTATCAATCTTCTCTGCAATTGATACGATATCCTGCTTATCCATCGCAATCAGCGGACGATAAACCGGCATCTCGCACACTTCGTTGGTGACTGCAAGTGACTGCATGGTCTGGCTTGCTACCTGTCCGATACTCTCACCGGTGATCATACCAAGACACTTACCCTCTTTTGCAAAATGCTCTGCAATCTTCATCATATAACGGCGCATGATGATCGTTAACTCCTCATGCGGACATTTCTCATAAATATATAACTGGATATCCGTAAAGTTTACCACACGAAGACGGATCGATCCTGAATATTTTGCAACTTTCTTTGCCAGATCAATAACCTTCTGCTTTGCACGCTCGCTGGTATATGGCGGTGCGTGGAAGTAAGTTGCCTCAAGCGTAACACCACGCTTTGCGATCATGTATCCCGCTACCGGCGAGTCGATTCCACCCGACAGAAGAAGCATCGCACGTCCGGCAGTACCAAGCGGCATACCACCCGGTCCCGGAATCTCTGTCGAGTAAATATTGATCATCGGACGAATCTCCACATGAATCATCACCTGCGGATGATGTACATCTACCTTTGTCTCCGGAAATGCCTCAAGAATTTTCTCACCGACTGCCGCATTGATCTCCATCGAAGTCATCGGATAATTCTTTCTCGCACGTCTTGCATCGACCTTAAATGTGAAATTCTTGTCCGGATAAGCAGCATCCACATGCGCGATCACGTCAGCTGCCAGCTGATCAAATCCCTGATCCTCTACTAAAACAACCGGACAGATTCCGACGATACCGAACACCCTCTGCAGTGCCTCAACCGTCTCATCATAATCGTACTCTCCGTCTGTCTCCACATAGACACGTCCGTTTTCCTTGCGCACGGTAAAGTTGCCGTCCACATTTTCAAGCTGATATTCAATATTGTGTACCAGTGCATCTTCAAACAGGTAACGGTTCTTACCCTTGATCGCAATCTCTGCGTACTTGATCAAAAAAGCTTTATACATAGTATTCTCCTTAATGTCTTGTATATTTCTGTAACATCGGAATCATCTGCTTCATCGCTTCCAATGCATAATCAATTTCTTCGATTGTTGTGTCCACGCAAAAGCTGAACCGGATCGTCGAATCCAGTAGTGCAGGCTTAAGCCCAATGCTTTTTAAGGTGTGACTGACAGACGGCTTGTTCGATGAACAGGCACTTCCCGCCGACACATAGATTTCCTTGTCCTCTAATGCATGTAACAATACTTCCGCACGCACGCCATCCACACTGACACTGACAATATGCGGTGCATTCTCTCTCGTCAATTTTCCGTTGATACTGACACCGGATATCTGACTCGCCTGCTCGATGAAATGTTCACGAAGTGCATACATACGATCGATCTTCGCATCAAAATCCTCATAGATCTGCTCCGCCGCCACGCCAAGTCCTGCGATTGCAGGAACATTCTCCGTACCGGAACGCATGCCTTTCTGTTGTCCACCACCGTTGATCAGCGGATGCATTTTCGTCTTATCCTTGATATAGAGAAAGCCGCTTCCCTTCGGTCCGTGGATCTTATGTCCGCTGACGCTCAAGAGATCAATATGCATCTTTGATGGGAAAATGCGCATTTTCCCGTAAGCCTGTATCGCGTCCACATGAAAAAGCGTGTTTGGATTCATCTTTTTAATGAGCGCCCCGGCTTCCGCGATCGGCTCCACCGCGCCAATCTCATTATTCACCATCATCAGGGATACAAGAATCGTATCCGGACGGATTGCGTTCTGCAAATCCTCCAGCGAGATGACACCGTCATGATCAACCGGAAGATAGGTCACTTCATAGCCATGTTCTTCCAGATATGCCATCGTTGCCGATACCGATGGGTGCTCAATCGATGTCGTGATCACGTGCATACCGCTTCGCTTGTTCGCCTCAGCCACTCCGATGATTGCAAGATTGTTGGATTCCGTACCACCTGAGGTAAAACAGATTTCCTTCTCCTGCACTTTGAGTGTACGCGCAATCTTTCTACGTGCATCATTCATATAGTTTTCGGCGATCACGCCCTTGTTATGCATCGACGAAGGATTACCGAAATCCTCTGTCAGTAATTTCATCATAAGATCCGCCGCATCCTGGCTGCACCTGGTTGTAGCAGAATTATCTAAATAAGCTTCCATTTTGTCCTCTTTTTGCTGATTTCTAAGTATATCATAATGTAACACTCAACGTCCTACCTTTATTCGCAAAACCGCACGATGTTCTTTCAACAAATCGTACATCACAGTTTCATCTTTCATCGTGCTTTCTCGCAACTTCGTTGCTAATTTTGCTCAAATGTAGGACGGTGGCTCTATTCGAGCCACTTACACAAAATGAAAATTTCCACTTACATGCAAGCATGACGTGTCACTTTTCATTTTATGTATCGTGTTCCAAATAGTCACACGTCAAGTGTATATATTAACATAGAAAGTGTAGCAAGTCCAGCTGTCTCCGTGCGAAGGATCCTTCTTCCGAGCGAGATCCGGTGCATCGTTCCATCCACCTCTGCGATCTCCTCCGGTGAAAAACCACCCTCCGGTCCAATCATCACGCCGATCGTGGCTCCATCCGGGATACCCTGCATAATTTCTCTGGTTGCCTGCAATCCGCGTTCATTCTCATATGGCACTAAGGTAATATCCAGAATCTTAGCCTGACGCACCGCTTCCTTCCAGCTTACCGGCATCTTTACTTCCGGGATTACTGTTCGCTTTGACTGCTTCGCTGCGCTCTCTGCGATTGCCTGCCAGCGATTCACTTTATTTGCCGCCTTCTTCTCATCCAGCTTGACCACACAGTTTTTCATGGCAACCGGAATGATTGTATTTACGCCAAGCTCTACACTTTTTTGTATGATCAGCTCCATCTTGTCTCCCTTCGGGAGGCCCTGAAACAGATACACCTTGTGTGCAAACTCTGTGCCCTGCTCATCCACCGCATCAATTTTCATCCACACTTCATCCTGCGAGAGTTCTTCCACATGACAAAAGTAGGCGCGCTCCGCAGAGTCGCTGACACGCACCTTTTCTCCCGGCTTCATACGAAGGACATTGACGATATGGTTGACATCCTCTCCAATGACCACAATGCGATCATTCTGTACCTGATTCTCTTCTACAAAAAACTGATACATCGTTTCTCTCCGTTATCTTACTTTGTAACCTTCTGCGCGGTAATATTGACCCACTCGCCCTGATGATTGATCTCAACAACTTTCAGTCCTGCAGCTTCAATTGCTTCCTTAACCTCATTCTCCTTGAAATCAATGATTCCGGATGTAATAAAGTATCCGCCCTCTTTTAAGCGTGCCGGAATGACCGGAGCCATCGGAATAATAACATCTGCAAGAATGTTGGCAACAACGATCTCATATTCTTCTGTGCCAACCGTTTTCTGCAGATCTTCATCATCGATCAGGTTACCGACATAAAATTTACCAAGATCAGGATCCAAATGGTTTACCTGCATATTGTCTCTGGTCGAAGTCATGCAGTCTGCATCAAGATCCGTTCCAACGACCTCTCTTGCACCGAGCTTTAATGCAACGATTGAAAGAATTCCGCTTCCACATCCCACATCAAGTACCTTCGGATGCTTCTCTGCCGGTGTATAGTCCTCATTGCCACGAATGTATTTGAGGAGCTGACGGATGCAAAGCTGCGTCGTCTCATGCTTTCCGGTTCCAAAAGAGATTCCCGGATCAATTTCGATCAGGAACTTGTCCTTATCCTCTTCTTTTAATTCTTCCCAGGTTGGCTTGATCAGAATATCTTCAATTGTAAATGAAGAAAAATATTTCTTCCAGTTATTGATCCAGTCCAGATCTTCGGTCTCTGAAGAAGAAATCACTCCCGATCCGACCTCCACCATACTACGCAGATTTTCCAGTCCAGCCTTCACCCGTTTTAAAATTTCAGTCTGATCACTTCCGTCCTCTTCAATATAGAAGCTGACATGACTGATTCCCTCATCCGGTGGGAGTTCCGGCAGAAAGTCAATAAACATATCTGCCTGATCCTCTTTGCTGAGCGGAATATTATCCTCAATCTCAATGCCCTCAATTCCAAGATCCATCAGCATGGAGCTCATATAATCTTCTGCTGCCGTTGTTGTCTCAATCGTATATTTCTTCCACTTCATCACTTATTCCTCCGTTTTATCATTTCACGTCGCTTTCGAATCCTCTCAAATAAATAGCCATACAGTGAAAAAGAAGGGTCTTACACCCTTCCTTCAATTAGTGGCGTTCTTTATGCAGGCGTTCAAATATTTCTTCCTCTGACATAACATGCTTCACTTCTGGTTCATTGTTCTGCATATCAAACATTTTCTGTTTCTTCACATATAGGGTATTGGTATCCCCCTTGTACTCCACATCCGAAATATCGTTTGTCGTTCTCTCCCGGTCATCACCGTCAAACGCTTTCTGCAATCCCTCTATTAATGATTGTCTGTCCATATACTCTCCTATACTTTGTACACCGCACAAAGTTTATTATACTCACTGTTGATCTCCTGAATCGTATCGGTATCCCCGTCCAGATTGTCAGGATGATAAATTTTGATCAAGTCCTTATAACGTTTCTTCAAAGACTGCTTACTTTCCACACCGGAAAAGAACATCTCGCCTTTTACAACATTGTTCTTCGGCACATTCTTTCTTGTTGCACCGGAACTAAAGAACTCAAAATCATGCACTCTCTGATAGAAGGCTTTCTGCTTCTGCACCTGTTCCTTCTCCGTTGCAAGCTTCACAAGTTCCTCTTCCAATATTTTAAACTTCATCTCAAACAGCTTCTGTTGCTGTTCCAGTCTGCGATCCTCGATCTCAACTCTCCGCGTAAACTCTCTGCGTTCCCGCTCAAGCGTGCGGCGTTGTTCTTCTAATGCTCTGCGTTCATTCTCAAGCGTCATCCGCACACTCCTCCATCTCATACCACACAGCACCATCTGTACATTACTCATCACCTATATCGTGTGTTTATTTTCTTCCGACACAAGATATAGATATAGACCTAGAACTTTCACTACTAGGCACATGATACAACATTTGATGGTATAAAGTAAATAGTGAATTTGCATAAATGTAGATCCGAGAAACGAAAAATGAACCTGCTGAAATTAATCCCAACAGGTTCTTCCTTCTATAGATCATCGAGTGATTCTTTGATTTTATCCATAAAGCCTTTTTTCTTCTCTTTACCTGCGGTCGCTGCACCGCCCTCTTTCGTAAGAGAGCCTCCCGTCAGTTCGTCAAAGCGCTTGAGTGCATCCTTCGCCTCTTTGCTGAGTCCTGTCGGCGTATTCACGATCAACGTTACATAATGATCCCCTCGTACCGCCTTATTTCTCAATGAAGGAACACCCTTGCCCTTCAGACGGATTCTCGTTCCACTCTGCGTTCCAGGTGCTACGGTATAGATAATATCGCCGTCAACGGTCTTAATGCGAACATCTCCGCCGAGCGCTGCAATACCGAAACTGATCGAGGCATTCGAGAAAATATTCATATCCTGACGCTCGAAAGCCGGATTTCTCGCTACGATCACCTCTACCAACAGATCGCCTCGCGGTCCTCCGTTAACTCCCGGTTCACCGTAATCACGGACACGGACGCACTGTCCGTTGTCAATACCCGCTGGAATCTCAACGGTCTTCTTAACTTTCTTTGCAATATAACCGGTTCCACGACAGTTCGTACATTTTTCTTTAACGACCTTACCGCTTCCCTGGCAGTCCGGACAAGTCTGCACATTCTGCATCATACCAAACAGGGACTGCTGCGAATATACCACCTTACCTTTACCACCACACTTTGAACAGGTCTCCGGCGATGTACCCGGTTTTGCACCGGTTCCGTGGCAGGTAGAACACTCTTCCTTATAGGAAAATTCCAATTCCTTGGAGCATCCAAAGACAGCTTCCTCAAACGTAATTCGAACGCTCAGGCGCACATTGGCTCCCTTTGCCGGTCCGTTGCTCGGTCCTCTTCTGGATCCGCCTCCGAAGAAATCGCCAAAAATATCACCGAAGATATCACCCATATCCATTCCGGAGAAATCGAAGCCACCGGCACCGCCTGCGCTTCCGTCAAAAGCTGCATGACCAAACTGATCATACTGACGTCTCTTGTCCGGATCGCTGAGCACCGCATAAGCTTCCTGCGCTTCCTTGAACTTTTCCTCGCACTCCTTATCCCCCGGGTGCATATCCGGATGATACTTCTTGGCGGTTGTACGGAACGCTTTCTTAATCTCAGCTTCCGTTGCGGTCTTAGGAATTCCTAATACCTCATAATAATCTCTTTTCTCTGCCATAATCTTAAACCCTTATATCCGCACATAGGGTTTTCGGCAAAACCGAAAACCCCATACACTTGTTATTTCATGTCACCAATCGAAGCCTGACGACCTACGCCTGCATCAACCGGCTTTCTGATTTCATGCCGTCTCTTTGGATTAAACTTCTTTGAAGTCAGCGTCGATGACGTCGTCGTCAGCGCCCTGTGATGCATCAGCACCAGCTGCTCCACCCATGTTGCTCATGTCAGGACCTGCACCGGCTGCTCCTGCTGCTCCCTGCGCTGCCTGAGCCTGCTCATACATCTTAGCAAATACCTTCTGTGCACTCTCTGTCAGTTTCTCCTGTGCTGCCTTAAGTTCAGCGACATCAGCCTCTGTCATCTGATCAGCTTCCGGATGTGCCTCAAGGAAAGACTTAACGGCTGCGATATCAGCCTCAACAGCAGACTTATCAGCTGCATCGATCTGCTCGCCAACCTGCTTTAAAGCATCCTCTGTCTGGAATACGAAGCTCTCTGCTTCATTTCTTGCATCGATTGCTTCTTTTCTCTTCTTATCCTGAGCCTCGAACTCAGCTGCTTCCTTGACAGCCTTATCGATCTCTTCATCGGACATATTAGAGCCGGCAGTAATTGTGATATGCTGCTCCTTACCTGTTCCAAGATCCTTAGCAGATACATTTACGATACCGTTGGCATCGATATCGAATGTAACCTCGATCTGTGGTACACCACGACGTGCTGGCGGAATACCATCCAGACGGAACTGTCCAAGTGACTTATTATCTCTTGCAAACTGTCTCTCGCCCTGTACAACGTTGATATCAACGGCTGTCTGGTTATCAGCTGCGGTAGAGAAGATCTGGCTCTTCTTAGTAGGAATGGTTGTATTTCTCTCAATCAGTCTTGTAGCAACACCACCCATTGTCTCGATAGAGAGTGAAAGTGGAGTTACATCAAGAAGTAAGATCTCGCCGGCACCGGCATCTCCTGCTAACTTACCACCCTGGATAGAAGCACCGATTGCTACGCACTCATCCGGGTTCAATGACTTACTTGGCTCCTTGCCGGTAAGCTGTCTTACCTTATCCTGTACAGCCGGAATACGTGTAGAACCACCAACTAACAGAACCTGACCAAGATCTGCATTTGTAAGTCCGGCATCTCTCATAGCGTTCTGAACAGGGATTGCAGTTCTCTCTACAAGGTCATGTGTCAACTCATCGAATTTTGCTCTTGTGAGGTTCATATCGAAATGCTTCGGTCCCTCAGCAGTAGCTGTGATGAATGGTAAGTTGATATTGGTCGTTGTTGCAGAAGAAAGTTCCTTCTTAGCCTTCTCAGCAGCTTCTTTTAATCTCTGTAAAGCCATCTTGTCGGTAGAAAGATCAACGCCCTCTGCCTTCTTGAACTCATCGATCATCCACTGTGTGATCTTGTTATCAAAATCATCACCACCAA
>UQRC01000021.1 GCA_900543445.1 uncultured Lachnobacterium sp.
GTGATTTTTGACAATGAAGATATCACCGGAAAACCACCGTATGAAAGAGAACTGAATACCGTATTCCAGAAATATTCACTTTTCCCGCATATGTCAATCGCAGAAAATATTGCATTCGGTCTCAAGATCAGCAAGAAAAGCAAAGAATATATCAACGATAAAATTAAATATGCATTAAAGCTTGTTAATCTCGATGGATTTGAGAACCGTTCCGTCGATTCCTTATCCGGTGGTCAGCAGCAGCGTATCGCGATCGCACGCGCGATCGTAAATGAGCCGAAGGTGCTTCTGCTCGATGAGCCGCTCGGTGCTCTTGATTTAAAACTCCGCCAGAATATGCAGTACGAACTGATCCGTTTAAAAGAAGAACTCGGCATCACCTTCGTATATGTTACACATGATCAGGAAGAAGCACTGACCATGTCTGACACAATTGTCGTCATGAACCAGGGATACATTCAGCAGATCGGAACTCCGGAGAACATCTACAACGAACCGGAAAACGCTTTCGTTGCTGATTTTATTGGTCACAGCAACATCATCGACGGAACCATGATCGAGGATCGTCTGGTTGAGATTCTTGGAGTCAAGATGCCCTGTGTCGATGAGGGCTTCGGCAAGAATAAGCCGGTCGATGTTGTCATCCGTCCTGAGGACGTGGAACTCGTCGATCCATCCGAAGGTTACCTTGAAGGCGAAGTTACTTCTCTGATCTTCAAGGGTGTTCACTATGAGCTTGATGTTATGGCAAACGGATACGAATGGATGGTTCACACTACAAAATATGTTCCGGTCGGCACCCGCGTCGGAATCAAAGTAATTCCATTCAACATCCAGATCATGCACAAGCCAGAATCTTCCGATGAAAAGGCGGTGGAAATCGATGAGTAAATTTAAACAACAGTTTTTGGCCGGTCCATATCTTATATGGATTATCGGATTCATCATTCTTCCGATGGTCATGATTCTTTATTATGCTTTTACGAACAGTGATGGGAGCTTTACCATCGAATACATTGCTGCGATTGCCACAGAAACCAATCGCAAAGCGATCTTCTTATCGCTCAAACTCGGCGTCATCTGCACACTCGTGTGCCTGGTGCTCTCCTATCCGCTTGCAATGATCTTAAATAATATGCAGATTAAAAATCAGGGGCTTGTTGTGTTTATTTTCATGCTCCCGATGTGGATGAACTTTATGCTCCGTATTCTGGCATGGAAACTTCTGCTATCAAAAAACGGTGTGATCAACAGTGTGCTGACAAGCCTCGGATTATCGCGCATCAATATTATCAATACATCCGGAGCAGTTATTCTCGGTATGGTATATGACTTTCTTCCGTTTATGCTATTGCCGATCTATAACTCACTGACCCGTATCCGCAAAGACTGGATCGAGGCAGCACGTGACCTTGGTGCCAACAATGTAACGATCTTCTTTAAGATCATTCTTCCGCTCAGTGTCTCCGGCATCATCAGCGGAATCGTAATGGTATTCGTACCATCTCTTACAAGTTTCGCCATCTCACAGGTACTCGGCGGCGGACATGTCCTGCTGATCGGTAATGTGATCGAGCAGGATTTCATGCAGGGTATGCAGTGGAACGCAGGAAGCGGACTTTCATTTGTACTGATGATCTTCGTCATTGTCAGTATGGCACTTGTTAATCAGTTTGATAAAGAAGGGGAGGGAACAGCGATATGGTAAAAAAATGTGCTTCACGAATTTATATGTTTCTGATTTTTGCTTTCCTTTATCTTCCGATCATTGTATTAATTGCATTGTCATTTAATAATTCGAAGACAAAGGTTGTCTGGGGCGGTTTCACACTTCGCTGGTACACAAGCTGCTTCCAGGATGAGAAGATCATGTCTGCATTTGTCACTACGCTGCAGATTACGTTTCTCTCTGCGATCATTGCAACCTTAATCGGCACACTTGCCGCTTTGGGAATTAACGCAATGCGCAAGCGCAATCAGACAATTTATCTTGGTGCGACGAACATTCCACTTCTGAATGCAGATATCGTTACCGGTATTTCGATGATGTTATTATTTGTAAAATTCATGGATCTTGGATTTGTAACCGTGCTGATTGCACATATTACATTCAGTATTCCTTATGTCATCTTAAATGTAATGCCAAAGCTCAGACAGGTCAACCGAAACACCTATGAAGCAGCGTTAGATCTCGGAGCGACACCAATGTACGCTTTTTACAAGGTAACCTGGCCGGAAATCCGTTCCGGTGTGTTTAGTGGATTTATGATGGCTGTCACGATGTCGCTCGATGATTTCAGCATTACGTATTTCACGAAGGGAGCCGGTGTCAATACCCTCTCCACCATGCTTTACACAGAGCTTCGTAAAGGAATCAAACCTGAATTGTATGCTCTGTCCACAATTCTGTTCTTTGCGGTTCTGATCATTCTTCTGCTCGGAAATGTACATCCTGGCAAGAAAGCTGCAACCGACAAAAATTAAAAACACATGATACAACTGTATCTAATTTGAAAGGAGTTTATAAATGAAAAAAAGATTATTAAGTATGACACTCGTTCTTGCCCTTGCTGCCGGATGTCTCGCAGGCTGCGGAGGAAGTTCCGACAGCGCCGGAAGCGGCGAAACTATCACTGTATTAAATTATGGAAAATACATTGAAGAAGACGCCGTAAAACAGTTTGAGAAAGAAACCGGAATCAACGTAAAATACGAGGAATACGAAAGTCCTGAGGAAATGTACACAAAGTATAAAGCAGGTTCTATCGATTATGATGTCATCTGCTCTTCTGAATATATGGTTGAGAAGCTGATCAAAGAAGGCGAAGTATTAGAGATGGATTATGCCGGAATGGAGAATTACAAAAATCTCGATTCCACAATCGTTGATATGACATCTTCTTACGATAAGGATCACACCTACTCTCTCCCATATTTCTACGGAACACTCGGTCTTCTTTATAACAAAACCGAAGTAGATCCTTCAGTTGTAAAAAGCTGGGATTGCTTATGGGATCCGACCTATGAGGATGAAATCATCATGGAGAATTCCGTGCGTGATACCTTCGCGCCTGCACTTATTGACCTTGGTTATTCTTTAAATGAGACGGATGAAAGTCACCTTCGCGAAGCTCTTGATGTATTAAAGAAACAGAAAGACGATAAAATCGTATACGGCTACTATGTCGACGAGACTGCTGATGCCATGATTGGCGAGGAAGCATTGATTGCACTCTGCTATTCCGGAGAAGCCGCACTTGCCATAAATGAGAACGAAAATCTGGATTATTCCGTACCGGAAGAAGGCTCCAACCTCTGGATTGATTCCTGGTTTGTACCTAAAACCTGTAAGAACCAGGATGCTGCAATGCAGTTCTTAAACTTCATCTGCCGCGATGATATTGCAGAGGCAAACTTTGAATATGTTCAGTATGCTTCTCCTATTACTTCTGTTGTTGAGAATCAGGATGCCGACATCAAGGCAAACGAGGCAATTAATCCAAGCAGTGAATCGATCAAGCACTGCGAAATCTACACCGCTTTGGACGATGAATCCACCAAACTTTACAGTAACTTATGGCAGGAATTATTATCCAACTAATTTTAGCGAAAAGTATTGCTTTTTGAAATAAATCATGCTAAAGTAAGACCACGATATTCACCGTATCGTGGTCTTTATTCTATGTACAATTCGTACAGATTTCCCCGACATAGTTACGATTCACCAGAAGGAGAATTATGAACTATCAGGAATTCATATCCTCAATGAGGACGGAACTGTCTGATCGCATTACCCCAGGTGCAACATTAAAGATTCAGACGATCACCAAGAACAACGGCACGCACTATGATGGACTTATCATATTACAACCGGGTTCTAACATAGCCCCGACCATCTATTTAACCCCATACTATCACCGCTATCTTGAAGGTGTTCCGCTGGAAGATATCTATAACGATATTCTGGTAACTTACAAGAAACACCTCCCGGAATCGGATTTTGACATCGAAATGTTTACCGACTTTAAACGAGCGCGATCCCACATTGTTATGCGCCTTGTCAGTAAAAAATACAATAAAGATCTGCTATCCGACATTCCTTACATCGATTACTGTGATCTTGCAGTTATCTTCTATTGTCTGGTCTATGCAGATTCGGATAATCAGGGAAGTATTCTTATTCACAATTCACATATGCACATGTGGAATACATCTGTTGATGAACTACATTTGCTCGCCAAACAGAATACGCCCAGTCTTCTTCCTTACAAACTGATTCCGATGGCAGATCTCCTCAAATCACACCCATTGGTGCATGCGCTCGACCTCGAAGAAGTTTCGATGTATATTCTCACAAACAAATATAAGACCAATGGTGCCACCGTGCTTCTATATGAAGGCATGATTGAAGCACTTGGAGAATATTTTCATATGGATCTGATTATTCTTCCAAGCAGTATCCATGAATTAATTCTTATGCCAGTAGAAAACTTTGATCCAGAGGAATTACAATATTATACTCAGGTTGTCCAGGAAGTAAACGAAAACCAGGTTGCAGATGACGAAGTACTGTCAGATCATGCATACTTCTACAATCGCAAGACTCACCAATTTATCAGCAACACCTAAAAAAGATCCGGTGCCATAAAAAGCACCGGATCTTCACTATTTCATATCACACAAAGAATCGTACAGTTTCTCATATTCTCCTGCCGATTTATTCCAGGAGAAATCCTGTGCCATCGCACGCTGCATCATATCTTCCCATGCTTTCCTCTCATCACGGAAGACATGATATGCATACTCAACAACATACTTCATATCATCTGCGTTAAAATTGCAGAACGAGAAACCAGTTCCTGTATTTTCATATTCATTATAGGCTTGTACCGTATCCTTAAGTCCCCCCGTCTCACGCACGATTGGAATCGTTCCGTATCGCATAGACATCATCTGGCTGAGTCCGCATGGCTCAAATAGAGATGGCATTAAGAAAGCGTCTGCAGATGCATAGATCTTGTGTGCTTTCTCTTCCGAATAACCGATGTATGCGGATACCTTGTCCGGATACTGCGAATGAAAATGATGAAACACATTCTCAAACTTACTCTCACCAGTTCCTAAGATCACAATCTGTACATCCAGCTGGCTTACCAGGTCATCCATAATATAAGAAACAAGGTCAAAACCTTTCTGTTCTGTCAACCTTGAGACAATTCCAATGACAAACGCGCTCTCACGCACCGAAAGTCCCAGTTCCTTCTGCAAAGCCGCTTTATTCGCTTTCTTCCCGCTTAAAACCGACTTGCTTGAAAAATTCGACTCAATATACGGATCCGTCTGTGGATTAAACTCGTCATAATCAATACCGTTTAAGATACCATAGAGTACGTTTCTTCTGGCATTCATCAGTCCGTGAAGACCTTCGCCGCCCTCCTGTGTCGTAATCTCATTCGCATAGCTCGGGCTGACAGTTGTGACAGCATCCGCATAGACAACTCCACCCTTTAAATAGTTTGCTTCACCATAGGATTCCAGTTCTTTGTCATTGAATATCTGTTCCGGCAATCCGGTAATATCAATAACCTCACGTATGCGCCAGCGTCCCTGAAATTTCAAATTATGAATCGAAAATACCGTCTTGATGCCGGCATAGAAATTATCATCGCCAAACGCCGTATGAAGATATACCGGAACCAGACCTGTCTGCCAGTCGTGACAATGAATCACATCCGGAGCGTAGTCGATATATGGCAGAGATGCAAGTACCGCCTTAGAAAAATATGCAAATTTCTCTACGTCCTCATATATATTATTATATGGAGATGATCCTGCAAAATAAAATTCATTATCAACAAAATAATAATGAATACCCCGGTATTCAGATTCTAAGATACCAACATACTGTTTGCGCCAGTTCAAATTCACATAGAAGTGGCAGACGAAACGAAGATTCGGCAGAAAGGCCGCGTCCATGCACGCATACTTCGGAAGCATAACACGCACATCATATTCATTCCGGTCAAAATATTTCGGCAACGAGCCAACAACATCTGCAAGTCCTCCGGTCTTAATATAAGGCACTGCCTCAGATGAAACAAACAGAATCTTCTTCATTAAAAACCACCTCCATAATGAGAAAGAACCCTTCTCTTCTCCCCTATCGGTTCTTCATTTGTAATCGTATCTTATCTGTAATTAGCGCAATAAACTCGGAATTGGTCGGCTTCCCCTTACCATTGCTGATCGTATACCCAAACAATTCATCCAATGTATCCATTTTACCTCTGCTCCACGCAACCTCGATTGCATGACGGATTGCCCGTTCCACACGGCTTGGTGTCGTCTGGTACTTCTTGGCAATTCCCGGATATAACACTTTGGTAACCGAATTGAGCATATCCATATTATGTACCGACATAATGATCGCCTCACGAAGATACTGATATCCCTTGATATGAGCCGGAACGCCAACCTCATGGATCATCTCCGTCACGTCCTCCTCTAAAGATTGATTCAGATACTGCTGATTATGATTCTCCAATGATGTGTTATTTCTTACATCCTTTACATTTCTACGATTGCGCACCGACTTAATTCGATCGAGGATCTGCGTATAATCAAAAGGCTTCATAATATAATAGTCGGCGCCTTTTGCAAATGCATCCTCCGTAATACATTCATTACCAACCGCACTGATCATCAGAAATGTCGGTCGGTTCTTCATCGTCCCGTCGGAGCGGATTTTCTCAAGTACTCCGAGTCCGTCCAATTTCGGCATGACAATATCCAACAAAACAACATCCGGTTCTTTTTCCTTTATCAAATGGTACGCTTCTTCTCCATCTTTTGCAGTTCCAATTACCTGAAGTTCGTTGTCGCTAGACACAATATCACCTAATAGTTCAAGTGTCATCTGATTGTCATCCGCAATTGCGACATTAAGTTTTCCCATAATGCCCTCCTATTCGAAGGTCAAATTCAGTCATATATACTATACGCGCAATTCAAGTACATTTTTGTCAAATTTTGCAAATAGTATATAAAATAATATATTACAATGCGATTTTTTTTACAATAAAATATGCGTAATTTATTAAGAAAATTATCATAATCACACATATTATATACGGCAAAGAAGCCAGCATCAGCTGGCTTCCTCAAATTGTGAATTATATAATTCTGCATAAAATCCATTTTGTTTCAGTAATGCATCATGGGTTCCCTGTTCAATGATATCTCCATCCTTCATGACAAGAATTAAATCAGCGTCACGAATCGTTGACAAACGGTGGGCGATTACGAAACTGGTTCTTCCCTTCATCAGATTATCCATTGCTTTCTGAATCTCAATCTCAGTTCTGGTATCAACAGACGAAGTTGCTTCATCCAGAATCAGGATTTTGTTGTCTGCAAGAATCGCTCTTGCAATCGTAAGGAGCTGCTTTTGTCCCTGTGATACATTGCTGGCGTCCTCATTTAGCTCCATCTGATAGCCACCAGGAAGCGTCTGGATAAAGTGATGGGCTCTCGCAGCCTTCGCGGCCGCAATTACTTCCTCATCCGTTGCATCCAGTCGTCCATACCGGATATTCTCCATAATGGTTCCCTTGAAAAGCCAGGTGTCCTGTAACACCATTCCGAACGCATCCCGCAGTTCTCTACGGTTAAAGTCTTTGATGTTACTGTCATCTAAAAGGATCTCTCCGCTGTTCACATCATAGAAACGCATTAAAAGCTTAACCATCGTTGTCTTACCGGCTCCGGTCGGTCCGACAATTGCAATCTTTTGTCCCGGCTTCACATGCGCACTGAAATCATTGATGATCGTCTGGTTTTCATCATATCCAAAATGAACATGATCAAAGGTAACCTCTCCTGTGATTTTGGCAATGTCTGCCGGATTCTCTACGATCTGCACTTCTTCCTCTTCATCAAGAAATTCAAATACTCTCTCGGAAGCTGCAGACATTGACTGTACCATATTGATGACCTGTGCGATCTGCTGGATCGGCTGTGTAAAATTCTTTACGTACTGAATGAACGCCTGAATATCTCCGATCGTAATAATACTGCGGATTGCAAGAAGTCCTCCCGTTAATGCAACCGACGCATATCCAAGATTTCCTACAAACATCATAATCGGCTGCATCATACCGGATAAAAACTGTGATTTCCAGGCAGAATCATAAAGGATCTTATTCGTACGATCAAATTCCTCAATCGTATCTTTCTCACGGTTGAATGCCTTAATAACAAGATGACCACCGTACACCTCTTCCACCTGACCATTGATATGACCTAAGTATTCCTGCTGTGCACGGAAGAACTTCTGTGATTTCTTCGTTACCAGTCCGATCAAAGCCATCGAGATTGGAAGGATCACTAATGCGATCAACGTCATGAGTGGAGAAATACTAAGCATCATGATAAGTACACCGATCAGCGTAGCGACAGATGTAATAATCGTTGTTATACTCTGATTTAATCCCTGTCCCAGTGTATCGACATCATTTGTAATACGAGAAAGTACTTCACCATAGGTACGACTCTCAAAATACTTCATCGGCATACGGTTGATCTTCTCCGAAATCTCCTTACGGAGCTGGTAACACACCTTCTGCGTAATACCGGTCATGATCCATCCCTGCATAAATGAAAAGACTGCACTGAGCAGATACAATACTAAAACAAATAAGAGAATCCTTCCGATTCTGCCAAAATCAATGCTTCCGGTTCCCTGAATCTTCGCCATCAGACCTTCGGTCAACGCAGTCGTTGCTTTACCGAGAATTTTGGGTCCGATTACAGTAAAGACCGTCGAGCAGGCTGCAAAAAGCATAACTGCGAAGATTCCCACCTTATATTTTGCTATATACTGAATTAATTTCTTGATTGACTTCTTGAAATTCTTAGGTTTCTCACCTGGTTGCATACGACCATGCCCCATCGGTCCTCTTCTTCTTTGAGGCGTACGTTTCAATTCCTGATCACTCATTGGATGCCACCTCACTTTCCTCAAGTCCAAGTTCTTTTGCAGACAACTGTGATTTTGCAATCTGCTGGTATACTTCACAGGACTTCATCAGTTCCTCATGCGTTCCCTTTCCGACGATTCTTCCGTCATCCAGCACCAGAATCTGATCTGCATGAAGAATCGTGCTGATACGCTGCGCAACAATGATCACTGTACAATCCTTTACGTTATCAGACAGTGCTTTACGCAATGCGGCATCTGTCTTAAGGTCCAATGCCGAGAAACTGTCATCAAAAATAAATATCTTTGGATTCTTGGCAATCGCCCGGGCAATCGACAGACGCTGCTTCTGTCCACCGGATACGTTGCTTCCCCCCTGTGCGATCGCACTATCATATTTATCATCCTTGGCATCAATAAATTCGCTCGCCTGCGCAATCTCTGCCGCAAGTCGAATCTCTTCATCCGTTGCATCGTCTCTGCCGAATCTCAGATTGGATGCGATCGTTCCTGAGAAAAGCACGCCTTTTTGCGGAACAAATCCAATTTCTTCACGCAGATCCGACATGCGGATTTTGCGGATATCCTGACCGTCAAGTGTAATGCTTCCTTCCGAAACATCATACAGACGCGGAATCAGATTCACCAGTGTCGACTTACCGCATCCCGTACTTCCAATGATCGCGGTTGTCTTTCCCGGTTCTGCCACAAAATCGATGTCGTGAAGCACATCCTCCTCAGCCCCAGGATACTTGAAATTCACATGATCAAATCGGACAACACCATCGTGTACAGCCAGATTTTGGGGATTCTCATCGTCACGGATAGATGACTGCGTATGAATCACTTCATCAATACGATCTGCTGCTACCGCAGCTCGTGGAAGCATAATCGACATCATCGTCAACATTAAAAATGACATAACAATCATCATCGCATAAGTAATAAATGCCGTCATCGCACCAACCTGCATCGTTCCCGCATCAATCTTATGCGCTCCAACCCAGACGATTCCAACCGTCAGTACATTCATGATCATCATCATACCAGGCATCATAAAGGTCATAACACGGTTGGTAAAAAGCATCGTCTTCGTCAGATCCTTATTGGCATCATCGAAGCGCTCCTCTTCCTTCTTCTCACGCCCGAAAGCACGAATGACAGAAAGACCTGTCAAAATCTCACGCGATACAAGGTTCACGTTATCCACAAGTTTCTGCATCAGCTTAAACTTCGGCATTGTCACAGACATAAGAACCATAACATAGCCTAAGATAACAACAATTGCAAGGACAATGATCCAACCCATTCCAGCACCGGTCTGCATTACTTTTAACACACCACCGATTCCAAGGATCGGCGCATATGCGATCATTCGAAGCAGCATAACAGAAACCATCTGTATCTGCTGGATATCGTTCGTACTTCTTGTGATTAAAGAAGCGGTCGAGAACTTATCCATCTCCGCATTTGAAAATCCAACGACCTGCTTGAATACTTTTCCTCGAAGTGTCATACCGATTCCGGCACCGACTCTTGAAGCAAACAGTCCGACCAGCACTGTAACTATTCCCATCAAAAATGCCATACCTACCATCTTAAGTCCGGCAGATAGCAGATAGCTTTTCTGAATATGATCCACATCAAGTCCGACTGCCTTATCACAGGATACCGCATAGGCAACTCCCATCGCCTTCACAAGAGAACTTCCCATTGTGTCTATCGTATCTTCCATGCTGTCACGCATCGAAAGAATCGAATCTTTATCCATCATCTTGTTTTCCAGCATCGTTGCAAAAATCGGGCGTACATCCACACAGGTAGCTTCATACTTATTTCCGTCATCGTCCTCTTTTTCCTGTTGAAACGATTTCAGGTCTGTGCCGAGCATCTGACCAATCTGCTCAACGGTAAGATCTGCAAGCTCCGATTCGTCTTTGCCCATCTGTTTTGCGATAAGACCCTTAAAGGTATCCTCCTCCATCGCACTCATCTGATAGTTCATAATCAGAGGAAGTACCATCTGTTCATCAACTTTATCCAGCTTCTTTTCGGATTTCTCAGAAAGCTCATAGATGCCGTCTTTAAGCGTGTAAAGGCTCTCCCATGTTTTACACTCATCCTCCGTCATAATAAACTGTGCCATCTTAAATTCATCTTCTGTAAGTGACTCCGGCACCACACGTTCTACACCATTATTCTGGATTCCAACATCAATAATATCCGATGTATATGCCGGAAGAGACAGATCACACCACGCCTGCACAAAAAGCAAAGCGATCACAATCACAATCGTCTTCCAATACGGAAGCATGTTTTTAAATATGCTCTTCATTCTCCTGCTCCTTTCTGCCTTTTACCTTTCTAGCCTTCAGTTCCTGATCTGCAATCTCATATATGTGATTCAAATAAGTAACCAGACGTCTGATTTCGTCTTCATCAACCTGCTCCATGACCGCGCGTCCGTATTCGCGCATCGTCTCTCTGACTTCAAGTGTAATCTTCTCACCTTCCGGTGTCAGTTCAACATAAGTATTTCTGCGATCCTTTTTGTTGACATTACGCTCAATATATCCTTTTTCTTCCAACCCTCTAAGCGTCCGCGATACTGCAGGTGGAAGCACCCCGGCCTTTGCAGCGAGCTCAGAAATCGTCATCTGTCCTTCTTTCCCTTTATCCATGATCATACTCATCGTGAAGAAATCCATCCTGCTGATCTGCGGAAACAGATCATTGAACTTTAATTTACGAAACTGATTCATCACATGAAACAGATCTTCATATGTGGTTCCCATACTTACTCATCCTCTTTTTGTCTCATTTGTTAACACTGTTATGTATTTGCATGCGTTAAATAATAACACCGGCAAATTACTGCGTCAAGTAATTTGCCGGTGTTCATTTTAATTTTATATTTACTTTATAATTTTCTGAGATTATCTTACTTTCGAAAGGAACTCCTGAAGTCTCGCATTGCTCGGATGATCAAAGAAGGTTTCAGGATCCTCATCCTCCTGAATATTCCTTTCGTCAATAAAAAGCACACGGTTCGCAACTTCTCTCGCGAATCCCATCTCATGCGTTACCACGATCATCGTCATTCCGTCTTCCGCAAGTTCCTTCATAATTTCAAGAACCTCACCGACCATCTCCGGATCAAGCGCCGATGTCGGCTCATCAAAAAGAATCACATCCGGGTTCATCGCCATCGTACGGGCGATCGCGATACGCTGCTTCTGACCTCCGGACAATGTATTCGGATAAGCCTCCGCTTTCTCAGCCAGACCGACTCTTGTAAGTAATCGAAGTGCCTCTCTCTCGGCGTCGCCTTTTGGCACATTCTTAAGCTTCATCGGAGCAAGCATGATATTTTCTTTCACGGTCATATTCGGAAACAGATTAAACTGCTGGAATACCATTCCAATCTTCTGACGAACATGGTTGATATTTGTTTTCTTATCAAGAAGATCTGTTCCCTCAAAAATAATCTGTCCATGCTCCGGACGCTCCAATAAATTCAAGGAACGAAGGAATGTCGACTTACCGCATCCAGACGGACCGACAATTGCAATAACCTCGCCTCTGTAAATATTCGTGCTCAGATTCTCAAGAACAACATGATCTCCGTACGATTTGCACAAGTCCTTTACTTCTATTAATAATTCTCTATCTAGCATCTTTCTTCAGTCTCCTTTCCAGGCGTCCGACAAGAAATGTCAGGAACATAACGATCACAAGGTATACAAGTGCAACCGCAATCAGTGGCATAAACGCCTCGTAGGTATTGCTTCGGATGATATCGCCAGCTTTGGTCAAATCGATCAGTCCGATATATCCGACAATGGAACTTTCCTTTAACAAAGCGATAAATTCATTACACATTGCAGGAAGTGCATTCTTGACCGCCTGTGGCAGGATAATATGAATCATCGTCTGTCCATAGGTAAATCCAAGGCTTCGACCAGCCTCAAACTGTCCGATTTCAACTGACAATAATACCGGCACGGATTGCTTCTGCCACATATGCACCGGAATTTAATCCAAACGCAAGAACTGCTGTCATAATCGGATTCGCCTTCACCGAGGCAAAAATGACATAATACATAATAAGAAGCTGAACCATCATTGGCGTTCCACGGAATATTGTCAGATACACCTTTACGATAGCATTTAAAACCCGAATGCCAAGCTTTTTCTCATCATTTCTGTCGTTTGCGACACGAATGATTGCAAACAGGAATCCAAGAATAATACCGATCACACCTGCAAAAAACGTAATGATCAACGTATTACGAAGGCCCTTTGGTATATACTGCCATCTGTCTTTTTCAATAAATACCTGCTTGAATTTCTCAACCAGGCTCTGCTGGTTAGCACCCTCGCCGGTATTTACGATAATGACCTGCTTTGCTGTCGTATAGGATTCCGAGAAGTTAATATTTTTCAAGCGGTCTTCCGTTACCGTCAGTCCTGCCGCACCAAAATCGGCTTTTCCGGACTGTACCGCAGCAATGATCGAATCAAACTCCATATCCGAGATCACTAAGTTCATGCCAAGCTTATCTGCGATTGCCTGCGCCATATCCGCATCGATTCCGACAATGGTTCCATTCTCATAATATTCATAAGGAGGGAACGCAGCGTTGGTAGCCATCGTAAGCGTTCCATTGTCTCTTATCACATCGTCCGAGGATACATATGGAGTCTTTCCGGCATCCACTCCAATATAATTATTGATAATTGATTCGAGTGTTCCATCCTGCTTAAGCTCATCCAATGCACCATTGATCTTGTCAAGCAGTTCATCATTTCCTTTTGCCACACAGATGGCATAATCCTCATTCGTAAATTCCTCGTCAAGAATCTTAAGTTCCGGATTCTTATCCACGAATGCCAATGCCGGCTGCTCGTCAATGATCACACAGTCAATCTTATTCTGCTTTAACGCCTGTACTGCATCTGCACCCTTGTTATAACGGGCGACTTCCGTTCCTGCGTCATCACCTTCATAGTCGGATGCGTAGGTATCTCCGACCGTACCGATCTGTACACCGATCTTCGCACCTTCGAGATCATCCACCCCGGAAATCACCTTATCCGGCGTCTGATCCGCATTCTTTTGTCCGCATGCAGTCAGTGTCAGCAGCATCAAAGCTGTAAGAAGGATCACTGCAAGGGTGCGTTTCCTTGTTTGCATTTTTCTCATAATATATTCCTTTCTGGATCATCGATTTCTTTCTGGAATCCTATAATCCGCCAAATTACTTTCTATTTTACAATATTTCATCAATTATTGAAACTATTATTATGCAAAAAATTGCATAAAAATACAACTTAAGACCGATGTTTTTCGTAATGTTAAGTTACTCCCTTGAAAGCCAGCGAAAAATCATATAAAATTAAAGCAGATTATTCAAAAAAATTGTAAGATACTTACTAAGATACACAAGAAACGAGGAAACTTCTATGAACTATGATGAGACACTATTTAAAGCCAAGGCAAACCAGAAAGCACGTCGTATCTGGCTGATCTTCGGTCTGCTTCTGACCGCAAACTACGGTGCAGATGTCAGCAACGGACTTTATCCGGTCAATGAGTATATCATTTTTATACTTCTGTGCTGGATTCCTTTTATTGCCGGAGATATTTTGTTAAAAGTCAAAGGAAAAGATACCGATCTTTATCGTCATGATCTGTTTATCGGTTATGGAATCTTTTATACCTTCCTGATTTTCACAACAGATTCACCGATCGCATTCACCTATATTCTTCCAGTGACCAGTCTTCTTGTATTATATAAGAACAGACGCTTTATGATCAATTGTGGAATCGCCAACATCATCAGTGTTCTTGCAAGTGCCCTCTATCACGGACTGGTACTCGGTCAGACAAGTGCTTCCGACATGAAGAATTATCAGTTACAGATTGCCTGTCTGATTCTCTGCTATGTATGCTACGTCATGTCCATCCGCCATCTTGTCGAATCAGACGGAGCTTTGACAGACAGTATCAAAGCGGATTTAAAACGCGTTGTCACAACCGTTGAAACGGTAAAGACTGCAAGTAACACGATCATGGACGGAATTACCGTTGTCCGCGAGATTGCAACCGAGAACAAACACGGTTCCGATGTTGTCGTACACGGAATGAATGAACTGACAGAACACAATGGTGAATTATTTGACCAGACAGAATCTTCAAAGGATATGACAACGGATATCAGTGCTCAGGTACAGCATGTGGCAGCGATGATCAATGAGATGGTGGAACTTACCGCGGAATCCGTCAAACACGCACAGACAAGTTCCGGAGATCTCGACTCCCTTGTCACAACAACCGGAACGATGGTCAAACTCTCTTCCGAGGTAGAGCAGGTACTCGTTGCATTCAAGGAGGAATTTGAAACCGTAAAGAATCAGACGAGCACAATTGAAGATATCAATGATCAGACGAATCTTCTAGCTCTCAATGCCTCCATTGAGGCAGCACGTGCAGGAGAAGCCGGCAAAGGTTTTGCAGTCGTTGCCGAGCAGATTCGCAAACTAAGTGCAGAGACGCAGTCTTCTTCCGGTCAGATTCAGGAAGCTCTCATGCGTCTTGATGAGACAACTGCCAAGATGACTTCCTCTATCGAACAGACCTTACAGTTAATTCAGCTCACACTTGAAAAAGTTACACAGACTGGTAAAAATGTCAGCAAGATCAACGAGGATTCCTCTCAGCTTGGTGAACATATTCATGTTATCGACTCCGCTATGAAAGAAGTTGAATCTTCAAATATTCAGTTAGTCAGCAATATGGAGCATGTATCCCAGATTGTAGAAACCATGACAGGCTGCATCGCTGATTCAGATGAGATCAGCCGCAGAATGCTTGGCAAATACAATGAAAGTGCTACTAATATCAATCAGATTGAGGATACGATCGCATCGCTGATGTGTGAGCTTGGAATCGGCGGCTTCATGGGACTTGAAGATATCGAAGCCGGAATGAAAGTAAAGGTAACGGTCAACAAACCTATGGGATATGATTATTTTCACGGAGAAATTGTTTCCTGCGAAGATACCGGATTTACAGTGGTTCTTCCAGAGACCTCAACAAGAGAAACGCTTTCCAATTGTGACATTCAGGCAACGGTTGGAAACGTACTCTATTGTTGGGAGAAAACAACACTTACGCCTACCCGCGTCGGTCGTACGGATGCATTTGCAGTGCGCATTAATTCACGTCCGATCATTCGCAACCGTCGAAAATATCCGCGCCTTGATATGAGTAATCCATGTACCATTACATTAAAAGATTCCGGACAGAAATATTCCGGACGCCTGGATAATATCAGTGCAAACGGTTTCGCCTTGATCACCTATGATTCTTCCTTCATGGATAACAAAGGAAAGGATATTACGATCCAGATTGAGGATTTTGCACTTCCGCAACATTCCACACTGGACGGACGCATCATCCGCTGTTCCAGCAATAATGGCACCTATCTGGTTGGATGCCAGCTACCGGAAGATAATTACGATATCAAAGTATATGTTGAGAATTGTCAGAAACAGGGCAAGAAAGCATTCCACTAGTATAAAAATCAGCCCTCCCATATATCAATATATGGGAGGCTTTCCTTTTTACGTTTCTTTTTCTTTTGGAAGAATGATATTCAAAAGGATCGCAACAAGCGCCGCCGGCACAATTCCGGATCCGCCGAATACAAGCTGGACAAGTTGCGGTGCATTGGCAAGAATACCAGGATTTGATCCCATTCCGTATCCAACACCGAGTGCCACAGAAACGATGGATAGATTTCTGGCATTTAACGGATTTTTGGTAATCAGCTGAATACCACTGATAACAATCGAAGAAAACATCATGACCGCGGCTCCGCCAAGAACCGATTGTGGCATAATGGAGATCAATGCTGCAAGCTTCGGACACAGTCCGCACAGAATCAAAAAGATTGCTCCCGTTGACAATGCGAACAGATTGACGACCTTCGTCATCGTTACAAGACCGACATTCTGGCTGAACGAAGTATTTGGCAGTACACCGAATAATGCAGCGAACGAAGATCCAAGTCCGTCACACATAACTCCACCGGAAAGCTCCTTATCCGTTGCCTCTCTTCCGAGTCCGCCTTCCATCACGCCGGAAATATCTCCTACCGTTTCAACAGCAGTCACAATAAACATAATAAGAACCGGAAGTATGGCTCTCAGATCAAAAACAGGTTTCACCGGCATAAATTTGGGGATTTCGAACCAGGAAGCATCTGCAACCTTGTCCCAGTTTAGAACCCACGCTTTCGTATATTCCACACCATCTGCATTAATCCCTGTTGTAGGTAAAACCATCCCCATAATAAATGCCGCTATGTATCCGAAAACAATGCCCAATAAAATGGATGAGGAACTGAAAAATCCCTTTGTAAAATGTTTAAAGAATAAAATAACAGCAAGTACAAACAACGCCAATAACAGATTTTCCATCGAGCCGAAATCCGCCGCACTATTTCCACCGCCAAATGAATTGATTCCAACGGAAATCAGGCTGAGTCCGATCGACATAACAACCGTACCGGTTACAACTGCGGGGAAAAACCGGCGCAGCGGTTTTAAGAAAAATCCTAAAACGGTCTCAAACAATCCGCCGATAATCGATGCTCCCATGATGGCTCCATAGGCAAGGACTCCTCCTCCCATCGATGTCGCAACACTGTTGAACACACCGATAAATCCGGAAGATGTGCCCATGATGATCGGCACGCGACCTCCTACCGGTCCAATGGTAAAAAGCTGTACAAGTGTAACAATGCCGGCAATCAGCATTGCATTCTGAAGCAGGGAAAGCTGTAAATCGGCAAACTCTCCGCCCGCCAGTCCGCAGGTTCCTGTAATAATAAGAAGCGGTGTCAGGTTTCCGACGAACATGGCCAGCACATGCTGAAGTCCGAGTGGAATAGCCTGTGACAAAGGCATTTTTCCCTCCATCTGAAAGGCAGTATCCGATAACTTTAAAATCTTTTTCATATGTGTTCTCCTCATAGCTGTTTATTTTCAGGCATAGACATAAGAATCTTTTCCGGAGTAATCGGAAGTTCCCTGTGCCATACGCCGGTTGCACGATAAATTGCATGAGCAATTGCCGGTGCCGGAGTATTAATTACAATTTCTCCGAGTGATTTTGCACCAAACGGTCCCGTCTCTTCGTAACTGTTCTCAAATTCTACATGAAGTTGTCCCATATCCAGTCGGGTCGGTATCTTATACTGCATGAAATTAGTCTCATTCAGCCGGCCGTTTCTGTCATAAGTTACATTTTCAAACAAGGTGTGGCCGATGCCCTGTACAATTCCACCCTCTACCTGAACCCTTGCCAAAGCCGGATTGATTGCAATACCACAGTCGGCAACTGCCGTATAATTTAAAATTTTTGTTTCACCGGTAAAAAGATCCAGTTCGATTTCTACCATTCCGACCATATATGGAGGCGGCGATACCGGAGAGGAATGCGTTGCTGTGGCAACTGCCGCAATATTGTTTGAGACCTGATCCTTCACACTGATTTTTTCAAGTGAGACCGTCTGCCCCGTATGCACATTGCACGCCTGCCTGTTCTCATATATCATTTCATCCGGATTGCAGTCAAGCATTCCGGCTGCGATCGCACAAAGCTTCTCTTTCAATTCCGCACAGGCAATTTCTACTGCTTTGCCTGTAACATAGGTTGTGGAAGATGCATAAGAACCGGAATCATAAGGCGACGCATCCGTATCGGCGCCGAATACTGCAACATCCTCAACCGGACATTCCATGCATTCCGCAACCATCTGTGCAAGAATTGTATCGCACCCGGTTCCCATGTCTGCAGCCCCGATGATCAGGTTAAAGGTTCCGTCATCCGCAAGTTTGATCGTTGCCGATCCGACATCCACATTCGAAATGCCCGATCCCTGCATTGCCATCGCAACACCGGCAGATCTGACTTTTCCGTTTCCCATATCCCGTACCGGATATTTCTCATCCCAATGAAACAATTCTTTACATTTCTTCATGCACCGGTCAAGGGCACAGGAATTTGCAGTCTCGCCAAAATAGGCCGGCATCTTCATGCCTTCGCGGACCATATTCTGTTCACGGATAACCGTAGGGTCTATTCCAAGTTGTTCCGCCAGTTCATTCACGCTGGTTTCCACAGCAAAAATTCCCTGCGTCGCCCCATATCCGCGATAGGCTCCGGCAGGCAACTTATTTGTATAAACCACATCATACGCAAAACGATGTGCTTCAAGCCCTCCGGTATAAAGCGGAATCGATTTATGTCCGCTCAATCCTACGGTTGTCGGTCCATGTTCACCATAAGCACCGGTATTGGAAAGAGTATACAGATCAAGTCCACGGATATGTCCGTCCCGGTTGGCGCCAAGGCGTACGCGTACTTCCATCTCATGTCGTGGAGATCCTGCAATCATAGCCTCTTCTCTGGTAAAAATAAGTTTTGCCGGTCTGCCTGTTTTCATGGTGACAAACGCAGGATATACTTCACTGACCGCTGTCTGTTTTGCTCCAAATCCACCGCCGATACGCGGCTTTTCAACACGTATCATGCTTTTTTTAATTCCCAATGCATTCGATAAGATTCGTCTTACGTGAAAGACGATCTGGGTTGATGAGATCACATGCAGTCTGCCATACCGGTCAAGGCTCGTATAGGTGCGGAAAGTTTCCATCATCGCCTGACTGAATGCGCGCATATGGTATGTGTGATCAAGCACCGCGTCACAATCAGCCAGAACGGCATCAATGTCTCCGTTTCCATCGATTCCGGAGGCAACCAGATTCCGTTTGGGATCACCTCCCACCTCGACAGGCGGAAACCAGTCCTCTTCCGGATGAACGAGTACTTCATTATCTTTTGCCTTATGGAAATCCAAAACCGGCTCCAATTCACGATAGGTTACCTTGATCAGTTTCAGCGCCTTTAAAGCAGCTTTCTCATCTTCCGCTGCAATAATTGCAACCACATCCCCGACAAACCGCACGTGACGGTCTATGATCAGACGGTCATATGGGGAGGGTTCCGGATACGTCTGCCCGGCGATCGCAAAACGATGCTTCGGAACATCTTTCCAGGTGTAGATTGCTACAATCCCAGGTACCTTTTGCGCAACAGAGGTCTGGACATCTTCGACAATTGCGTTTGCCTTCGTACTTCTGAGAAGTTTAACGGTCAGCGCGTCACCCGTGATATCATCCACATAAACCGGTTTCCCTAAAAGAAGCTGCATCGCATCTTTTTTGGGAATCGCCTTGTGAACTGCCTGATATTCCTTATGCTCCATGACTGCCTCCTTTATTCTTCTGTTTCCTGCTGTCCAGATAGTTGCGGATGCCACGGAGTTGTCCTTCATATCCCGTGCATCTGCACAGATTCCCTGCAAGAAATGCCCGGATTTCATCGTCGGTCGGATCCGGATTCTCGCGCAGCAGCGCAATCGTATTCATGACAAACCCCGGATTGCAAAATCCACATTGATCCGCACCCTGCGCTGCAATATAAGTAACAAATTCCGCTGCTTCCTCCTGCAGACCTTCCAGCGTTTGTACAGCATGTCCATCTGCTCTTGCTGCAAGAATAGAACAGGACAGAACCGGCACTTCATCCATCAGAACCGTGCACAGTCCGCAGTTGGCAGACTCGCAGCCGCGTTTTACACTATAGCAGCCATGCTGCCTCAAAAAATCGATCAAAAGAAGATCCGGTTCAATCTGTTGCTTAATCGCTTTGTTATTAACATGAATACAGACTTCCATCACTGTGCCTCCTTTATGGTATCAAACAATCGTTTACAAAGTACTCCGATCAGACGGGACCGGTAATCTGCATGGGCACGGATATTGCTGCCGGTAGGAATCCGTTCTGCCGCATATTTTGCAAAGGCCGCAATCGAATCATCCGACAATCCACCGGAAAACAGATGCGCTTCATCCGTTAGAAGCATCGCTTTTTGGGGTCTTGCACCTGCAGCAAAACGATACTCTCCATCCACCACAGAAGCTGCACATGCGATTACAGGGAAATCCGTACTCTGGTTACGAACCGAGGCATAAGCAAATGTCCCCCGGCTTTTCCTGACGATCAGGCGAACCAGAATATCACGATCCGGCATCATTTCCACAAAATCACGAAGGGGAATACGTCCAGAATGAAACAACTCGACCTCAGCGTCCATAACAAGAAAAACAGTCAATACATCCGAGAATCCGAATCTGCCCCAGATACTGCCTCCAATGGTCGCGACATTACGGAATTGTACACCAACAATGTCCTTTAATGCATTCCGGACAGCTCCCTGCGTAGCATGGTTTAAACCTTTATGCATTTCCAATTTGCGAAGCGGCACCATGGCACCGATCAAAAACTCATCCTCGGTCTCTTCAATCGTATCTAATCCAAGCTCACACAAATCGATTGCTGTCGGGATCAGACGATTCTGCATTTTCATCCAGAGCATACCTCCAATAATATGGCTGCTTTTCTTCTGGTTCAGCTCATATGCTTCTTCAAGGCTCTTTGGACGGACATAATTTTGAATAGTTATCATAAGCGCTCCTTCTTATATCATTTTAGCCATCACTTATTCAACATTATAATAAAAATACTTGCGTATGAAAAGATGCTTTGCTACAATACCGTTGTATTATTAAAAACACAACGAGAGGTGAACTATGAAAACAAAAATCCAAAAACAATTAACCCGATATGCATCACTCCTGCTCGCTGTTTTACTTCTGTTTGTAAACAGCGGCTGCGGGACTTCTTCCACAATGCCGATTCAAAACAATACCGAAACAACATCCGTGGAAGACACAACTCCGTCAACACAGGAGGCGACATCCACCGATCTGTCTGAGACAGCTTATCCTGTCACGGTAACGGATCAGGCCGGACGTGAGGTTACTTTTACAAAAGAACCGGAAAAAATTGTCAGCGGCTACTACATTCCTTCAAGTCTTCTGATTGCTCTTGGGCTGAGTGACAAAGTAGTAGGTATTGAAGCAAAGGCCGATACGCGTCCGATCTATAAGATGGCTGCTCCGGAATTTCTTGAGCTGCCGAACGTCGGCACTGCAAAAGAATTCAATCTGGAAACATGTGCATCTTTAAACCCGGATCTTGTTATTCTTCCTTTAAAATTAAAAGATGCCGCCCAGAGTCTTTCCGACCTCAATATTCCTGTATTGCTTGTCAATCCTGAAAATCAGGAACAGCTGGAGGAAATGATCACATTGCTTTCTACTGTAACAAACACAAAGGCAAAGGCGGATGATCTTATTTCATATATCAATGAACAAAGTGATATGCTCGCTTCAAAACTTGCTTCCGTTGATAAACCTACCGTATATCTGGCCGGCAATTCTTCTCTTCTTTCCACAGCCGGACCATCCATGTACCAGTCCCAAATGATCGAACTGGCCGGTGCCGTAAATGCAGCGGAAGAAATTACGGATACCTATTGGGCAAATATCAGTTACGAGCAGCTTCTGTCATGGGATCCATCCTATATCATTCTTGCATCCGATGCAGAATATACCGTGGAAGATGTTTTAAATGATCCGAATCTGAAGAACTGTACTGCGGTAAAAAACAAGCAGGTTTATGCCGTTCCCGGAGAGATTGAGGCATTAGACAGTCCGGTTCCAGCTAGTATTCTTGCAAGTATATGGCTTGCCGGAATCCTTCATCCGGATCAGATTTCTGCCGATACCTACACCACGGAATCCGACAACTATTATGGAACGTTCTATGATATCGAAAGTCAAAACTAATCTCTATATAATCATCGGAAGCATTCTGTTACTGCTCCTTACCATCGCTTCCCTTTTCATCGGTAAATATCCCCTGACACTTTCGGGAATTCTTTCCGGGGATCCGATGCAATGGAACGTTTTTCTCACATTGCGCGCAAGCCGTGCCGTAATCGGTGCTTCCGGTGGCTTTGTTCTTGGAGTTGCAGGCTTTGTCTATCAGACAATTTTCAGGAATCCGCTTGCTTCTCCGGATATCATCGGTGTATCTTCCGGTGCCAGCGCGGGTGCCGCATTTGGTATCCTGTTTTTATCCGGGACATTTGCTATTACAGCCTCTGCTTTTGCGGGGGCTGTTTGTTGTGTAATTCTTGCCCTTTCTCTCTCCTCATTGACGGAAGATAAAGACGGCAAAAGCATTGTGCTTGCAGGTATTGCTGTACACAGTCTCGCACAGACGATTCTGATCGTCCTGAAATTACTTGCAGATCCTGAAAAGCAGCTTGCTTCCATCGAATACTGGATTATGGGAAGCCTGAACGGAATCAGTCTTTATTCCATTCGCTTTAATATCGTTTTATGCATCATTTGCATGATCTGCCTGTTTTTGTTATATCGTCAGATTATTTTACTATCCCTGGACGATCATGAAGGACGCATGCTCGGCGTCGACGTCCGGCGAATGCGCCTTCTTGTTCTGATCATTGCCACTCTTGCAACCGCCAGCGTCATCAGCATGACCGGACTGATCAGTTTTATCGCTCTATTAGCCCCCCATGGTGCACGAATGCTGCTCAAAAGCAATCGAATCTCTACCATGCTGACCAGCGGACTCATCGGCGGGTGTCTGCTCACACTTGGCGATATTCTGGCTCGAAGCATCGCTTCCACAGAATTGCCGGTAAGTATTTTTACAAGTCTGATTGGAGCACCCGTGCTGATTTATCTTTGTTTAAGGAGGAAATCCTCATGAACGAACTGACTGTGAAAAACATCATATGCGGATATCAAAAGAAAACCGTTCTGAATGATATCTGTTTTTCCGTACCCGGCAAAACCATCGTCGGAATCCTCGGTTGCAACGGATGTGGTAAAACGACTTTACTGAAAGCAATCGCCGGTCTTCTTCCGCACAAGGGAGAATGTCAATTTAACGATCAGATTCTCGAATTACTTACCGCAAGGGAACGTGCTCTTTGCTGCGGATATATTCCACAGCAAAACAGTATTTCCATAGATCTGTCGGTCATGGAAGTGGTTTTAATGGGATTTAATCCGGATTTAAAACTTTTGCAGTCCCCCACGAAACAAATGAAACAAAAAGCCGCTGATGCACTTGAACTTGTGGGTCTGGATGGACGTATCCATGATCATTTCATGAATCTGAGCGCAGGACAAAAACAGCTTGTTCTTCTGGCACGCACATTCGCCTGTGATCGCAGACTTTTTCTTTTAGACGAACCGGAAAGTGCTCTGGACTTTCGATTCCGTTATCAGGCAATCGGTCTTTTGCGTCAAAAAATTCAAAAGAATCAGGGGATTGCATTGATCACACTGCACGACAGTTCTCTTGCGCTCAATTACTGCGACCTGCTTCTTGTTTTATCCGAAAAAAAACTGATTGGTGAAATCCGTCCGTTCCATACTCCCATCCCAAAAACGGAGCAGCTTCTTTCGGAAATTTATGGTACAATCAGTATCAAAGAGTTAACAACCCACAATGGGCAAAAACGGCTTGTAATGTTAAAGGAGGATGATATTTTTGAGGGCAGCCACAAAGATCACTTTTTTTGATGAACATGGAGAAAAATTTTTTGGCGAAGGTCCCTGTCTTCTCTTACACGCCATTGAAGAAACAGGTTCGCTGCGCGCTGCTTCTATTTCTATGGGGCTTGCATATACCAAGGCGCTGCGAATGATACGGCATGCAGAGGAGGCGCTTGGATTTTCACTTACTACACGAAGTGTCGGCGGGCGATCCGGTGGAGGCAGTACACTGACACCAGAAGGAAAGGAATGGCTGAAAAAATATGAAACCTATAGGAATGCCTGTATCCAGGCTAACAACAGACTGTATATGGAGATCTTTTCAGAATAGCGGATGCAGACATATCATCTTAACCGGAAGCAGGGGCTGCGGGAAAACAACACTGCTCTCAGGACTTTTCTCTTTTCCTATCCCCGGAATCACTACTTATGCGGTTCCACAACAAGGTGTCTATTTGAAGAATAACCGGACCGGTGAAACAACTATGATTGGAAAATATGAGCCGGATCCATCTAGAACCGAAAATCTTATGAAACCGATAAAAGAAGCTTTTCTCTCAAAAGGAATTTCTTTTCTGAACGCTCTTAAGGAAGTGGCATCCGAGTGGATCAGCATTGATGAGATCGGTTATCTCGAAGACGCGGTTCCGGAATATCTAAATACCTTATATGAACTTATGGAACAGAAACATCTTCTTATGGTAGTCCGGAAGCAGAATCTTGCTTTTATACGGAAGCTTCGCCAAAGAAGCGATACCTTAGTCATTGATCTGGATCAGCCATATGGAAAAAGCGGCTGCATCATTATGGCTTCCGGACAGGGAAAACGTTTTGGCAGTAATAAACTTCTGATTGATTTTGGAGGCAAGCCACTGATCCAATGGGCAATCGATGCAAGTAAAGGGTTGTTCTGTAAACAGCTTGTTGTTACCATTCATCCGGAAATTGAAGATTTGTGCCACAAACAAAATATTCCGGTTCTGCTCCATCAATCTCCTCTTCGCAATGATATGATAAGGAAGGGATTACAATCCATCGAACTCGGAATTGACCGATGCGCCTTCTTACCTGCCGATCAACCTCTGATAAGGCCGGATTCCATTGCCGCGCTTCTTCTTTGTTCTCAAAATGAGCCTTCTTTCATCTGGAGAACATATTTCGGGAATCGCACCGGTTCTCCGGTGCTATTTCCTGCCCGTTTCTTCCATGAATTGAAATCTCTCCCTCCAAAATCCGGTGGAAGCATGGTCGTATCACAACACATACAGCTTTGCAGAACAGTTCAGACAGAAGTCGCAGAGGAATTGAAAGACATCGACACATACGAAGATCTATCGGTTCTATCACAATATATTCGTTAATTTATTTTTGACTTAACATTTCATCTATAAAGATACCATATCCTCTTGAACTATCCTGAATCAATACATGAGTGACAGCCCCAACAATGCGTCCATCCTGGATGATGGGGCTTCCGCTCATTCCCTGCACGATTCCCCCGGTCAGACTGAGAAGTCTTTCGTCATCCACATAAAAATGAATTCCCTTATTCCGGTCAGAAGGGGAATAATCAAATGAATCCATCATAATATGATAGGCCTGCCTCTCACCGGATACATCGGATATAATATAGGCTTCCCCTGTCTTTAAGTCCTGTTTGAATCCCAGCAAATATGGTTTATTCTTGCCCTTTATTTCATTTATATATTCATCATTTAATTTCCCATATATTCCGATATCGCTATTTTGTCTTACGGTTCCAAGCATGCTTGTCTTACGATAACTTATGACGCCCTCCAGTTCTCCCGGATCGCCTCTTTGCCCTCTCTTAATTCCGAGAATATCCGCCTCATACAGATACCCCTTATCCAGCTTTAACAACTCTCCGGTCTCTCCGTCTCCGATTCCATGTCCCAGTGCACCATAATTTCCGTTATCATCATAATATGTCATCGTTCCGATGCCTGCCATATCATCTCTGACCCAGATTCCAAGCATATAGTTTAATTTGTTATTCTCACCTGTTTTTGCAAGAACAGGTGTCACAGATACGTCAATCTGTTCATTTCCGCGCAGAATCGTAAGAACCATGGATACTGTTTCGTTTTTCTGAATCAACACTGTCAGATCTTCTTTGGACGTGACAGCATGATGATTTACTGCCAGAATATAATCCCCCGGAAAAAGGACATGTTCTGCCGGCTGACGGAAGGTTCCGTCAGCAAGTTCAACCGGACTGCTCCCAAGTACAAAGACACCGTTTGTAATGCCATAGATTCCAACCACATGTCCGGATGGTCTTAAATTCGTACTTTTAATCACCGAAACTTCGACTTCCTTGATTGGAAATATACCGAACAGGTAACAAATCATCTTATGCTGACCAATTGTAAGCGTTTCATTCCCATCCGCCTTTTTTCTTGCAAGCAAGCTCTCATAGGTACTACTTCCAATATCTTTCGATGAGTAGATGCTATGATTCTCACATGCAGCCACTTCAACCGGAATTTTACGTGACAGGGACAAGGTACTTCCCTCTTCCATATAAACATGTTCCGGTATTGCATCCATCATCGACATATAAATAAAACAGATAAGAGCACATAAATAAATCAAAATTATATTTTTAAACAACTTTACCGAAAAAGATCGCATACTATATCTCCGTTTCCCAAACTAAGAATAGTATGCGATCAATATTACTTTTTCATGTAAGCCATTTTCTTCATTTCGCGGGCATTTTCGACAACCTTGTCTGTAATTTCAACCCCACCAAGCATACGGGCAAGCTCCTGTACACTTTCCTCATCCGACAGCTCATGAATATGCGATACGGTTGTATCGTTCTCAACCGATTTTTCAATCAGAAAATGCGTATCTGCCATGGCTGCGATCTGCGGAAGATGTGTGATACATATAATCTGATGTGATCTGCCGAGTTCATTCATCTTCTCGGAAACCATCTGTGCTGTACGCCCACTGATTCCGCTATCAATCTCATCAAATATCAACGTTTCAATGTGATCATTCTCCGCAAGAACCGTCTTGATTGCAAGCATAATACGCGAAAGTTCTCCTCCGGAAGCAACTTTGCCAAGTGGTTTTAAAGGCTCGCCCGGATTGGTCGATATCATAAATTCAACTTCATCGGTTCCGTTTTCGGTAAAATCAATTTTACGAAATTCCATCGTAAAACTGACATCCAGAAAATTCAGATCCATCAAAGCCTGGCAGATTGCTTTCGTGAGCATAATGCTCTCTTTCTGTCGAATTGCAGACACCTCATCCGAAAGTTGTGTGAGTTCTTGCTTTTTATGGTTGATTTTACTTAAAAGTTGATTTAAATATTCATCATAATCCTTTAATACTGCTATGCGTTCGCGCTTACTATTGTAAGACTCTAATATTTGTTCTATGGTGTTTCCATATTTGGATTTCAGATGATTGATGGAATCAAGTCTCTTTTCAATCTCAAAATAGGTCTCGTCATCAAACTCTTCTTCAGAAAGATAAGACGCTACCTCATGGTTGAAATCTCCAAGCAGATTGTCAATTTCCGTCAGCTGTTTTTCTAATTCTTCGACTCGTTTGTCATATCCGGACACACCAGCCAATTCTCTTACCGCACGGCTGATACGCTCCGAAGCACTCTCGTCCTCTTCCGCGGTTGCCGCCTGTACCGCATGAATCGCATCGAGGATCTTCTTTCCATTTGAATATTTTCGAAACTGTTCCTCCAGTTCAACGTCTTCCCCCGGTGTCAGATTTGCATCCTCGATTTCTTTCACTTCATATTCAAGAAACGACAATTCTCTTACACGTTCCTCCGTGTCAGAATCCGACTGTTCCAGTTCATCCAGAAGTTTCCGATACTCGCGATAACAAACGGAAAGCTTCTGTTTTTGCTCCCTTAGCAGATCCTTCGCAAACAGATCCAATATTTCCAGATGCTTGCGTTTCGAAAGGAGTGACTGATGCTCATGCTGACCATGAATATCGATCAGCAGCGCCGCAGCTTCTCTCATCTTGGACGCAGATACCGCTTCCCCATTGATTCTGGCGATCGCACGTCCCGCCGTAATCTTCCGGCTTAAAATGATCGTCTCATCTTCCACTTCAATCCCCAGCGCCCGAACGGCTTCAAGTGTAGCCGGATTGTCCACGAAAAATACGAGTTCAACCAAAGCCGTGTCAGCATTGTCTCGCAACATTTCCTTTTGTACTTTTTCGCCAAGAGCCAGATTGATGGAGCCGATAATAATCGATTTTCCGGCGCCCGTCTCTCCTGACAAAATATTAAGTCCTTCTTTAAATTCTACCTCTGTTTCCTTAATAAGAGCCAGATTCTTCACATGCAGATTTTGTAACATATATTCTCCTTCTACTCTCCCAAAGTATGTATATGTCTTTTTCCTTACTCTACAATCTTGCGAAGCTTCTTCATAGTTTTGACCGCATCATCGTTCGTTCGGATAATGCAGATCAAGGTATCATCGCCTGCAATCGAACCAACCACTTCGTTCATCTTCATCGCATCAATCGCTGCACAAACCGCACTTGCCATACCAGATACTGTCTTGATCACGAGGATATTCTGTGCGATATCCATAGACACATAGCCTTCTCTGAGAACACGCGCGTATTTTTCAAGCATTCCCGTGTCTGCATCCGCAATTACAGCGTATTTCTGTCTTCCATTGTCCGTTGCAATCTTGGTCAGCTTTAATTCGCGAATATCGCGTGATACCGTTGCCTGTGTAACCTGATATCCTTCACGTTCAAGATACGCCGATAATTCCTCCTGTGTCTCCACATTATTCTGCTGGATCAATTCAAGTATTTTCGCCTGTCGTCTTGTCTTCATAATCCTTCTCCTATCTTTGCATCTTCTTGCGAAGTATCTCAAGAAAGCTTTGATTGTTCAACTTGCAGATCTGTATAACACTGTTGCCTCTCGCAACCTTAAGCCTGTCGCCAACCTTCATATGAATCGTTGTATCCCCATCAAAGCTGACACATGCTTTCTCGTCTTTCTGAAAACGTCTGCTTCCCATCTCAATTTCTACAACATCATCCGCACTCAGAACAATACTTTGTCCGTTCAGATCATGTGCGTTGATCGGTGTCAGAAGAAGCATCTTGGACTTTGGATCAACGATTGGACCTCCTGCTGACAGATTATATCCGGTCGATCCCGTTGGTGTTGCAACAATAATTCCATCTGCATGATAGGTGGTCAGGAAATTACCATTAACATACACCTGAAGCTGCAGCATCGACAGATCTCCTGTCCAATGTATGACAACATCATTGAGTGCAAACTGTGTACGCGCACTTCCGTCAATCTGTGCACTCAACATAATGCGTTCTTCAATGGTAAACTGATCGGACATCAGCCGGTCAATTGCGGCAAACACACTGGTTTCTTCAAGTTCACACAGATAACCAAGTGTTCCAAGATTTACACCAATAAGAGGGATACCAAGTGATTCCACTTTTGTTGCAGCACGAATCAGTGTTCCATCTCCACCAAGCACAATAATGCATTCTGTATCATCCGGAATGTCCGTAAGAGGAAAATCCTCTGCCACAACACCTTCAATATTGCTGACACTGATTCCGGCTCTGCCGCCCTTGTCCTCAATATAGGAAACAATCCGACGCGACAGATGCAGATCTTTGTCTTTAAAAGCATTCGTAATCAATCGAAAATTGCGCATCTACTTATCCAACTCCCCATGTGCTGCTTCCACAACCGCATGAACATCCACGATTGGATCCACGGAAGCGTCCTCACTTTTTTCAATATAGACAAGATATTCGATATTGCCTTCCGGTCCCTTGATTGGCGAATATTCCAGATTATGCACTGAAAATCCTGTCTCCAACGCAAATGCAATGACTTTCTCTATCACTTCTTCATGTACACTCTTGTCACGGACAACACCTTTCTTTCCGACCTTCTCACGTCCGGCCTCAAACTGAGGCTTGATCAGGCAGACCATCTGTCCATGTGCCTTCAAAAGCTGATATGCCGGTCCAAGAACCTTTGTCAAAGAGATAAATGAGACATCCACCGAAGCAAAATCAAGCGCGTCATCAATATCTTCTGGCGTCACATAGCGGATATTCGTCTTCTCCATGCAGACCACACGTGGATCCTGGCGCAGCTTCCATGCAAACTGTCCGTATCCGACATCGACCGAATATACTTTACTGGCGCCATTCTGCAGCATACAGTCCGTAAATCCACCGGTCGATGCACCGATATCCATACACACTTTTCCATCCAGTACGATTCCAAAATGCGTCATTGCCTTTTCCAGCTTAAGACCACCACGACTTACATATTTCAACGTATTTCCATGAATCTCAATCTGACAGTCATCCGGAAATGTGCTTCCAGCCTTATCCTCACGATTATTATTCACAAATACATTGCCTTCCATGATCATCGTCTTCGCCTTCTCCCTCGAAGGTGCAAGACCACGACTTACCAGCAAAACATCTAAACGTTCCTTCATAATTCCTCACAAATTCTATCGGTTATTGTCTTCTCATCGATGCCGAGCACTCTGCGAAGCGTCTCAACATCGCCATGTTCTACAAAACGGTTCTCAATCGCTACCGGAAGCACCTTCACTTTCGCCTCATGCTCCTTCAGCAGAGCTGCGATATGTTCTCCGAATCCACCACTTACCACATTTTCTTCCATTGTCACGATCAAAGGATACTTTTCTGCCGCCGAAAGGATTGCTTTCTCATCGAGCGGTGCCATAAAGCGAGCATTCACAACCGTTGCCGTAATTTCTCGCTCCACAAGTTGTTCCTTAACCTTCCATGCAGTCTCTACCATAGTTCCGATTGCAAAAAGCGCTACATCCGTGCCTTCGCACAACACCTCCGACCTGCCTTGCACAATCGGTGCACGCATTTCCTTCCACAGATCACACGCATCGCCTCTTGGATAACGGATTGCGACCGGATAATCCGCAGCAATCGCAAATTTAAGCATATCGGAAAGCTCCCACTTATTCTTCGGCGCCATAATCGTAAGATTCGGAATCGAAGACAGATAGGACAGATCAAAGATTCCCTGATGCGTTGCACCATCCTTGCCTACAATTCCGGCACGATCAATCGCAAACACAACCGGAAGCTTCTGCAGACAAACATCGTGCAGAATCTGATCGTACGCTCTCTGCAGGAAAGATGAATATACTGCAAACACAGGTTTTAAACCAGCCTTAGCCATACCTGCCGCAAAGGTTACCGCATGTTCCTCCGCGATTCCGACGTCAAAAAAACGCTCCGGATATAAATTATGGAATCGCTTCAATCCGGTTCCATCCTCCATCGCTGCCGTAATCGCAACCAGCTTCGGTTCCCGCTCCCCCATCTTCTTCATAACAGTTGAGAACACATCCGTATAATGTGCCTTGCTCTGCTTGCTGAGTGGAACTCCCGTATTAATATCAAACGGTGCTGTCCCGTGGAAACGAGCCGGATGCCGCTCCGCAGGACCGTAACCTTCCCCTTTGTGCGTGAGTACATGGACGATCACCGGGCCGCGCACACGCTTCGCCTCACCAAACATTTTACGCATCTGCTTGATATTGTTTCCGTCTACCGGGCCTAAATAGGTCAGTCCCATCTCTTCAAAAAACATTCCCGGGACAAAAAGCTGCTTGATACCCCTTTTGGCATTACGGATCTTCTTAACCATCCGCTCTCCATAAATTGGAATCTTGCTGAGTGACTGGATCACACCATCCTTCAGGTCCAGATATGCATCCGCGGTACGGAAATTACTGAGATACCGGTTCATACCTCCGACATTCTCCGAAATTGACATCTGGTTATCATTCAACACAATAATAAAATTGCTCTTCAGATGTGAAGCATTGTTCAATGCCTCAAACGCCATCCCTCCGGTCAATGCTCCATCCCCGATCACAGAGATTACATGATAATTCTCACCCGTAATCTCTCTTGCCTCAGCAAGTCCAAGTCCCACGGAAATGGATGTTGAGCTATGTCCTGTATTAAAACTATCGGTATCACTTTCCCCCGTATTCGGGAAACCACTCATTCCACCATATTCCCGCAGATTCACAAATCCGCCCTTGCGTCCGGTAAGAATCTTGTGTGTATAAGACTGATGTCCGACATCCCAGACAATCTTATCTACCGTCGGGTCAAAGGACAAGTGCAGTGCCATCGTAAGTTCCACAACACCCAGATTCGAGGCAAGATGTCCTCCGGTTCTTGCAATGCTTTCCACCAGAAACTGCCGGATCTCCGCACGCAAGGCTTCCAGTTCTTCTTCATTCAGTTTTTTTATGTCGTTGACATCGTTTATCTGATCTAAAACCATTCCAACCTCGTAACTTTTAGCGGTCTCTATGTATCAAATACATAAATAATTCACGCAGAAACGTATGCTCTCTTTTGAATCCGTCCAATATGGCGACGGCTTCCCGTGACAGACGTTCCACCTCTGCCCCCGCCTTTTCAAGCCCCTCGAAAGCTACATAAGTAGCCTTCTCATTGCGTGCATCGCTTCCAATCGGTTTGCCCAGCACTTCAAGAGAACTTGTAACATCTAATATATCATCCTGAATCTGAAAAGCAAGTCCAAGCTTCGTTCCGGCTTCTTCCATAAGCGAGACCTCTTCCTCCGACGCCCCTGCAAGGATTGCGCCAATCATAAGTGAAGCCTCGATCAAAGCTCCTGTCTTCAACCGGTATATAAAATCAAGACAGTCTCTGTCAATCTGCTGACCCTTCTTTTCACTCTCCACATCCACAACCTGACCGCCGATCATTCCATAGATTCCGGCTTTCTTCGCCAAAACTGCAAACGCTTTTGCGACACGCATATCACCGGCACTTCGCACCATAGCATCCGCAACCGTCTCAAATGCAAAGTTCAGAAGCGCGTCACCCGCAAGTACACCCATGGCTTCTCCATATACTGCATGTGTTGTCTTCTTACCTCTGCGATACAGATCATTATCCATCGCCGGAAGATCGTCATGCACCAGAGAATAGGTGTGAATCATCTCAATTGCAGCCATAAAAGCGTCAAGTTCTTCTCCTTCTCCGCCAAACATCTGATACGACGCTTCCATAAGCATCGGACGAAGTCGCTTGCCACCGGCAAGCACACTGTATGACATTGCATCAACAATTGTCTTCTGATATTCATACTGTTCAGGCAAAAAGCCTTTGATCCTTGTCTCAATATCCGAGGCTCTCTTTGTAATCTCCTCCGAAATATTCATCAAAACTCCTCCAACTCTCCGGATTCATTCATCACAAGCATGGCCTTCTCAATCTGATCCAAAGCCTGATTGGCAGCCTTCATCTGCTCCATGCCTTTCTTATATAATTCAAACGACTCATCGAGCGTAACATTCTCGTCTTCCATCTGATCCAGAATCAATTCGATAGCCGCGAACCGCTCCTCAAGTCCCATTTCTTTCTTATTATTTTCCTGTTCCATATTCCGTAATCCTGCTCACTTTCGCCGTAATCTCGCCATCCAGCAGATGGATTGCAACATCACTGCCTTCTGACACCTCATGAACACTCCTTAAACCTTTTCCACTCGATGCAGAAACAAATGCATAACCTCCGCTTAATTTTTTCGCAGGCGAATGTGCATCCAGACTGCCCGCAAGAAGTGTAAGCGTGTGTCGTCTCTCCCGGATCAAGTTCTGCATCTGTAGGTTCAGTTTCTCCTCATAGTCCATCGCCCTGCGTCTGTTCTCATTCAGCCGGTTCATCGGGCTTAAGTATTTCAGACGCATTTTATCGTGTTCCAGGCGTGTTCTTGTCGCAGACATCTTCCGGTCAAGTTCACGTGCAAACTGATTTCTTAGTGCATGAAGCTGTTCCTTCGTCTGTCTGAAATCGTATACTGCAAGTTCTGCAGCTGCCGAAGGCGTCGGTGCACGCAGATCCGCTACATAATCAGCAATCGTCCAGTCCGTCTGATGTCCAACCGCCGAAATAACCGGAATCGGGCAATCAAAAATGGCCCTGGCAACGATTTCCTCATTAAATGCCCAAAGATCTTCGATGGATCCTCCGCCTCTTCCGACAATAATGACATCAACGCCAAGACGCTCCATAGCATGGATTCCATTGACAATGGAACTTGCTGCTCCCTCTCCCTGTACCAGTGAAGGATATAAAATTAACTGCACATACGGATTTCTTCTTCCAGCAATATTACGAATATCCTGTATCGCGGCCCCGGTCGGAGCGGTCACGATTCCAATTGTCCTTGCATACTTTGGAATCGGCTGCTTATACTCCGGTGCAAACATCCCCATCTCTTCAAGTTCCTTTTTTAATGCTTCGAACTTAAGATAGAGGTTTCCAGCTCCGTCAAGTTCAATCGTTCTGGCATACACCTGATAACGACCATCTCGCTCATAGACCTCTACGGATCCGGTTACAACAACCTTATCGCCCTCCTTCATTGGGAAAGTAAGGCCTCTTCGATTACCGGCAAACATGATGGCATTCATGGTTCCCGTATCATCCTTGATCGTAAAATAAATGTGTCCGCTGGAATGATACTTGCAATTCGACACCTCACCGCGAATGCTGATATGGTGAAGCATAAAATCCTGTGCAAACATATTTTTTATATAATTATTAACCTGTCCTACCGAATAAACATTCTTCGTCATGCGAACTTCGCTAACACTCCATTGACAAATGCCGGTGTTCCGTCATTGCCGTATTTCTTGGCAAGTTCTACTGCCTCATTGATGGAAACCTTGGTAGGAATGCTCTCCTCATAACGAATCTCATATACTGCGAGACGGATCAAAGTAAGATCCACCTTGCCCATACGACTCGTCTTCCAGCTTTCCGACACTTCGTTGATCGCTGCATCCAATTCTTCGACTTTTGCAAAAATATCATTGCACTTGTCTGTCAGATATGCGCGATCCTCATCACTTAATCCGGCAATCTCTTCTTCAAATAAAGTAAACTGCTCCGGAATCTCTTCTGCCTTATGAAACTCCACGCGAAATAGCATCTTAAACGTGTTTTCTCTTAATTCTCTTCTTGTCATTCTCTCTCCCAAACCACATGCTGCGCATCTCCGGCGAAGTGTTTTTGAATCATAGGAAGGAATTTCCTATGATTCAAGAAAGGATGTCCACATCTGGACATCCTTTCTATCGCCGTAAGCATCGCCCACGATCATCATCGCCGCTAGTGGTATCATTATTGTTCTTTAAATACCGTTCTATTCACCATCTGCCATATCTACGCTGGCGATACGAACATTGACAACGGCAACCGTTAATCCTGTCATATTCTCAATTGCTGACTTAACCTTGTCCTGTACCTTGGCAGACACATCCGGAATACTATAGCCATATGCAATATTGATAGCGACATCTACTTTGACTTCGTTCTCCATTACCTCAACAAGGATTCCCTTGGAAAGATTCTTCATCCCAAGCTTGCTGACGATCTCATTCGTAATGTTGCCCGCCATAGAGCTGACACCTTCTACTTCTGTTGTGGCAAGACCGGCAATAATAGCAACGACTTCATCTGCAACACGCACATCGCCAACCTGGTCTGATTTTATCTTAAACGTTTTTCTGTTATCAGCCATCTTACAATGCCTCCTCAGTAATTTTCTCAATATATTATAACAGACTCTATACTATTTGCAAAGTCATAAATTTTATTTACCGGATAGCATCTGCTGATTAAACGGTCTGTCCTTTTGCGACAAATACCTGGAAAGAGTCATTACCGGTCAGGGATTTTCCCTCCGTGATCGTTACATCCTTATCCGTGATCACATACTCTACGCTGGCGTTGTCCTCAACAACGGTATCCTGCATCAGGACACAGTTCTTAACCTTCGCGCCTTTGCCGATGTGAACGCCACGGAATAAAATACTGTTTTCAACTTCTCCCTCGATGACACAACCATCCGCAACCATCACGTTCTTGGCCTTGGAACCGTTGATGTAGCGTGTCGGGTTATCGTCACGAATCTTGGTATAAATCTGATTTCCGGAGAACAAAGCATTCAGGTTTTCTTCTTCCAGAAGCTTCATATTCTCCTCAAAATAGCTCTTCATATCATGAATCTCTGCCACATATCCATCGTAACAGTAACCTCTGACATCAAGATGCTCGATCTGTCTCTCTAAAATATCACGGACAAAGCTTGTATATCCATGTACAAAAGCGTCATCGATCATGCGGATCAGAAGCTCACGTTCCACAACATAGATATTCAGGCAGAAGTTCATCTCGCCCTTCTCTGTCGGATTGATATAAATTTTGCTGACATGATCCCCATTCACGCCCAAAGCGTAATACAGATCAAGAGCCTCAGTACTCTGTTTAATGAGAGGCTTAGGAATCTCCTGCTTACGATATACAACCGTTGCATCCGCTCCGCTCTCAATGTGCGCATGCAAGAGATCATTAAAATCAAAGTTGACAGCAATATTGGAATCTGTCATGATGACATATTTCTCTGTCTGCTTCTTTAAATATCCGCGGATACTCTCCAAAGCCTCGATGCGTCCCTCATACACCTTAACCTGCTTCTGTGCATAAGGAGGAACAATATTAAGTCCTCCGTTCTTTCTTGTCAGATCCCACTCACGGCCGCTTCCAAGATGATCCATAAGTGAATGATAATTCTTGCGTACAAGAATGGAAATATTGTCGATACCACAATGCACCATGCTTGAGATCATAAAATCACACATACGATATCTGCTTGCAAACGGAATAGAAGCCATCAGTCGCTCCGTTACCAGCTCCGGTACAAGTGAATCATAGCTGTTCGGGAAAATGATTCCCAATGCCTCTGCTTTTGAATTAATCATTGTTCCTCATCCTCCTTCTCCTCGATGGTAAAGACATCCTCGTAGATCATCGCATTCGCCGGAATTATCACGCCTTCTCCAATCGTTACATTTGATGCGATCGTTGCGACATCACCGACGCCGCCCTTCTTAGGCTTCTCGCCTACCACTGCACCTTCTTTGATCACGACATTCTCAGCAATGATACAATGGCGGACTACCGCACCTGCACAGATCTTTGTATGCCCCATTACTACTGCATCTTCAACAATCGCACCTTTCTCCACCGTAACACCGGAGAATAATACAGAGTGTTTTACTGTACCCTGAATATTACATCCGTCTGTGATCATAGACTCTTCCACAGTTGCTTCCGATCCAATACGGTGTCCGGTCAGACCACTGTTCCGGCTAAAGATTTTCCAGTTTTCATCAAAGAGGTTGATTCCACTGTGTTCCGGATCAAGGACCTCCATATTCGCTTCCCACAGAGCTGGAATTGTTCCAACATCCTTCCAGTATCCATTAAAATGATAAGCGTACATCTTACGATCATCGCGAAGCAGATTCGGAATGATATTCTTACCGAAATCGTTCTCTGACTTCGGATCCTCCTCATCCTCGATGAGATATTTCTTCAAGATATTCCAGTTAAAAATATAAATTCCCATAGATGCAAGGTTCGACTTCGGATTCTTCGGCTTCTCCTGGAACTCCGTAATACGGTCATCTTCATCTGCAACCATCAGTCCAAATCTGGAAGCATCCTCCCACGGCACTTCCATAACTGCAACCGAGAATTCCGCCCCCTTCTTCTTATGGAATTCAAGGAAATCACTGTAATCCTGCTTGCAGATCTGATCTCCAGATAAAATGATCACATACTGTGGATCATAACGCTCGATAAACGCAATATTCTGATAGATTGCATTCGCGGTACCCTTATACCAATCGGATCCCGATGCCTTCTGATAAGGAGGTAATACATGGACTCCTCCGTATAAACGGTCAAGATCCCAAGGCTGACCGTTTCCAATGTATTCGTTCAACACGAATGGCTGATACTGCGTCAGAATACCAACCGTGTCAATGCCGGAATTCACACAATTTGATAAAGGAAAATCAATAATTCGATACTTTCCGCCAAACGGAACCGCAGGCTTCGCAAGCTTCTGTGTCAAAGCATAAAGTCTGGAGCCCTGACCCCCGGCAAGTAGCATCGCTACAAGTTCTTTTGCCATATTTTTGTCCCCTTTCGTACAAGTTCAATCTTTACTTCTATCCTACCATATTGTTGTCTGTATTCCTAGTCTCATTCGACGAATTTTGCATCTTTTATTCAAAAAATTTACATAATACAGAAAAAAGCGCATGACATTATTCTTTGTTGAGAACAAAGCATAACATCATACGCTTTCTACGTTTAATTAAGACAATAATGCCTTATCGTTTGCAAATTCTTCTCCGCTGACTTTCTCAAACTGAGAGAGCAGATCCTGCACTGTCAGTTTCTTCTTTTCCTCACCTGCGATGTTTAAAATCACCTTACCCTCATGCATCATGATCAGTCGGTTACCATGTGCGATTGCATCACGCATATTATGTGTGACCATCATAGCCGTCAGATGATTCTCCGAGATGATCTTGTCCGAGATTTCAAGCACCTTGGCAGCTGTCTTCGGGTCAAGTGCTGCAGTATGCTCGTCCAGCAGTAAAAGCTTCGGTTTCTGGATGGACGCCATCAGAAGTGTGATTGCCTGTCTCTGTCCGCCGGACAACAGACCAACCTTGCTTGTCAGACGATCTTCCAAACCGAGGTTTAAGGTTGCAAGCATCTCGCGGTATTTTTCACGTTCTGCCTTGGTAATGCCCCAGCTTAATCCCCTGGATCTTCCTCTTCTTGCGGCGATTGCCATATTCTCCTCGATGGACATTGTTGTCGCTGTACCGGTCATCGGATCCTGAAAAACACGACCAAGATACTGTGCCCTGCGATGTTCCGAAAGCTTCGTCACATCATCTCCGCCAATGAATATTTTGCCGGAATCGACCGGCCACACACCAGCTACTGCATTGAGTGTTGTGGATTTGCCGGCTCCGTTACCACCGATCACCGTAACGAATTCGCCCTCTTCCAATGTCAGGTTTACACCGTCCAAAGCGACTTTTTCGTTGATGGTTCCAGGATTAAATACTTTTCTGATATTATCGATTTTTAACATTTCACTCATCGTTTACAGCCCCCTTGTCGCTTTCTTCTTATCCTTCAGATACGGAATAGCAAGGAAGATTGCTACCACGATTGCTGAGAACAGTTTCAGATCGTCGGAAGGGAATTTCAGCCACAGGATAATGCTCAGTACCAAATAGTACAGAATTGCTCCTGCGATTACGGAAAACAGCGTGTATGCAAAAGCAAGCTTCTTTCCTGCACAGATTTTGCCGAACAAAACATCTCCGATGATAACAGCTGCAAGACCGATAACGATCGCACCACGTCCCATATTGACATCGGCAGCACCCTGATACTGTGCATACAAAGCGCCCGACAGACCAACGAGTCCATTGGAAAGCATCAGTGCAAGCACCTTACAGAAATTCGTATTGATTCCCTGTGCACGTGCCATCTGGGCATTACATCCGGTAGCACGGATGGCATGTCCCTGCTCCGTGCCAAAATACCAGTAAAGTAAAGCAACCACAACCACGCAGAATAAAATACAGGTTGCAAATACGCGGATTCTCGTACCTGTATCACCGGATACATAACGCAGAGAAACCGGAAGATTATAATTGTCTACGCTGACCGCCTGATTGGATTTGCCCATAATATTCAGGTTGATGGAATACAGTGCAATCTGCGTTAAAATTCCCGCAAGGATTGGCGGAATACCAAGCTTTGTATGTAACAGACCCGTGATCAGTCCGGCGATCATGCCTGCAGCAAATGCAAACAATAAGGAAAGCCACGGATTCATATTGCCACGGATCAGCATAACTGCTACTGCGCCACCGGTCGCAAACGATCCGTCGACCGACAGATCCGCAAAATCAAGCAATTTATATGTAATATAGACTCCCAAAGCAAGAAGTCCCCAGATCAATCCCTGTGCGATGGAGCCCGGTATCGCACGTAACAGTGCGAGCGGACTCAGGGAAGCAAAATAAGCAGATAATAACACCTTACCCATCCCCCCTTAATTAATTCGTTTCAATTGCTGCATAATCATCCGGAATTGTAATTCCAAGCTGATCACAGATGTCTTTGTTGTACTCTTTTGTTACCTGAGGAGCAGACTCAACATTCATAGTTGAAATATCTGCACCGTTGACAAGGATGTCATAAGCCATCTCTCCTGCTTTGTATCCGATATCATAGTAGCTGATGGAAAGTGTTGCAACACCACAACCGCTACAGATTCCTTCTTCTCCGGCGATAATCGGAACACCTGCCGGAAGTGCAATATTGTTGATTGCTTCTGTATTCTGTGCCATTGTGTTATCGGTTGGAATGTAGATAACATCAGCATACTCGATTGCGCTCTGAACAACAGAACCGATATCGTTAGAATCGGATGCCGTAAACTCTTTGTAGCTGATGGAATCCTCGTCGAGATACTTCTCGAACTCAGTTGCCTGATACTTGGAGTTTGCCTCTGCAGAACAGTAAAGAATTGCGACATCCTTTGCATCCGGGAATAACTCAACAAGCATATTCTCCTGCTCATCAAGTGGAGCAAGATCACTGGTTCCGGAAATATTTCTTCCGGTAGCACCGCTCCAGTCAGACATCTCAAGAGCCGTTGCATAATCCGTTACGGATGTTCCAAGAATCGGAATATCGGTTGTTGCAGCGGCACATGCCTGTAATGCAAGTGTTGCATTGGCAAGGATGAGATCAACATTGCCAGATACGAAATTGTTTGCGATTGTAGAAGCGTTTGCCTGCTCGTTCTGTGCGTTCTGCAGATCAAACTTTACATTATCACCAAGTTTATCCTTTAATGCAGCCTCAAATCCTTCCGTAGCAGCATCCAGTGCCGGATGTTCCAGCTGCTGGCAGATTCCGATATTATATACCTTTCCGTCTGTCGATGTACTTCCTGACTGTGTTGAAGAATTGGATGAAGTAGATTCTCCTCCACAAGCTCCAAGTGCCAGTACCATTGCTGCTGATAGCGCAACAGCCATCATTTTTCTCATGTTTTTCATACTCTATATCCTCCACATATTAAGTATATGTATATAAAATTACTTTTTCATTTTAGCACACCAAAGCGTTAATATGCAAGTGTATTTTATCAGATAATGATACAGACCATTCCGCCTTTGCTGTCATTGACAATTTTGTTCATCGTATCCTGCAGTTTCATCTGACACTCATCGTCCATCTGCATGATCTTGCTGCGGATTCCGTCCTCCATCAACTCACCCACAGATTTGCCGAAGATATTCGTCGTCCAGATTCCCTCGCCGCTCTCCTCTCCTGCCTTTATATATTCGATCAGATCATTTGCCTGCTCCTCACTGCCGACGATTGGTGCAATCTCCGTCTCGATGTTCGCCTTGATCATATGAATGGACGGTGAGAGTGCACGCATTTTGACGCCGAACTTGCCACCGTGCTGGATCAGAACCGGATTTTCCATACGGATATCGGAAAGCCCCGGCATCACCACACCATAGCCTTTCTGCTCCACTGCATCCATCGCATCCTTGACACGCTCATACTCCTTCTTCATCTGAGCCAGAGACTGCAGCATCGAGATCATCTGGTATTCCCCGTCAATCTCCACGCCTGTCATCTCACTAATATAGGAAAAATAAAATTTGTCATCAATATCCATCCGGATTGCGACAGTTCCATCCGACAGATTCATGCTTTGCAGCTGGATATCCTTGAAAAAAGCGTCATCCCCATGTGCATTCATCTGTTCCGCAAGATTCTTTTCTGCGCCAAGCGCACCGGCATCCGAAATCTTATCGATCCGTTTTAAAAAATCTCCGGCTGCATGAAGCAGTGCTGCTTTGACCGGATGTTCGATTGGCAGCATTTCCGTCCACTTTGGGATAAAATAATCAATTCTTGTAACCGGAAACTCCATCAGAATGGCACTCATAATATGTAAGATGTCCTCGCGGTGCATCTGCTGACAGTTGACCGGCACTACCCTGGTCTCATACTGCTTCTCGAGAAAGTCTTTCAGTTGCCTTGTCTCCTCGCTGTACGGACGCATCGAATTTAATACAACAACATATGGCTTTCCAATCTCTTCAAGCTTCGTGATTGTCGTCTTTTCTGCTTCTGTATATGCATCGCGTTCCAGTTCTCCGATCGAACCGTCCGTCACAACAACGATCCCGATGGTTGCATGATCACGGATCACCTTCTCCGTCCCGATGCGCGCTGCATCAACAAACGGAATCTCCTCCTCCATCCACGGTGTCTTGACCATACGGTTCTCATCGCCCTCCATATGTCCGCTTGCACCCTGCACCATAAATCCGACGCAGTCGATCAGCCGAACCTTGATCTCGCTTTGATCCGCCAGCATAATGCTTGCAGCCTCCTGCGGGATGAATTTCGGTTCCGTCGTCATAATCGTTTTGCCCGCAGCTGACTGTGGCAGTTCGTCCTCCGCACGCCTTCTTGCATTCTCGTCTTCCATATTCGGCAACACGAACAAATCCATAAATCGCTTAATAAATGTAGATTTTCCGGTACGGACCGGTCCTACAACTCCGATATAAATTTCTCCGTTCGTCCGTCCCTGGATATCTTTATATAAATCAAAGTCTCGGTTTTCTCTGCTTTCCATAAAAAAATCCCCTTTCTCATATATTCCTAAATATATGGGAAAGAGGACTCAAATATGCTTATTCGTTTTATTTTTCAGTGGATGCTTCTGCCGCTTTCTTAGCCTCAGCTTCCTTTTCGACCCTGAGTTCTTTATTTACACGGCCATACATCTGCATGTAATGATGAAGCTTCTTTGCAATCTTCGTATCAATCTGCTCCGGTGTGGCACGCCACTTCCAGTTCTCGCCAAGTGTTGATGGTGTATTGATACGAGCTTCGGATCCAAGTCCGAGAATATCCTGCATCGGAACGATTGCCATATCTGCAACAGACGACCATGCCGCACGCATCATACCCCAGTTGTATCCTTCCTCCTTGGTCAGATTCAGGTATTCCTTGGCATATTTAACGGATGCCTTCGGTGCTGTCTTCATCCAGCCCATAACCGTATCATTATCGTGTGTTCCTGTGTAGACAACACAATGATTGGTATAAGTATGAGGAAGATAATCGCTCTCCTCTCTGCTGTCAAATGCGAACTGGATTACCTTCATTCCCGGGAATCCGGAATCCTTGAGAAGTTTATGTACCGATGGTGTCAGGAAACCAAGATCCTCAACGATGATTGGAAGCTTTCCTAACTTCTTCTCAAGCTCAGTAAACAGATCCATACCCGGACCTTCCTTCCACTGACCGTTCTTGGCAGTGTCATCCTTGGCCGGAATCGCATAATATGAATCAAATCCACGGAAATGGTCAATACGGATGATATCATACAGTTCAGACATCGCCTTAATACGACGTGTCCACCAGGTATATCCATCCTTCTTCATCACATCCCAACGGAATAACGGGTTGCCCCACAACTGTCCATCATCGGAAAAAGCGTCAGGTGGACATCCTGCGACCTCGATCGGCTCAAGATTCTCATCCAGATAGAACTGATCCGGATTGGCCCATACATCCGCAGAATCTCCTGCGACATAGATTGGGACATCTCCGATAATCTCAATGCCTTCCTCATTGGCATAAGCCTTCAGCTCATTCCACTGCTTGTAAAACAGATACTGAAGCATCTTGTAGAAGCGGATTTCTTCCGCATATTGTTCCTTAGCTGCTTCCATCGCTTCCTTTTTGCGAAGGCGAAGATCTTTGTCCCACTTTGACCATGCCTGACCGTCATTGGCATCCTTTAACGCCATAAACAGCGCATAATCATCGAGCCATTGTTTCTCCTTCTCACAGAATTCTTCGAAATCCTGTGGTTTCTTCTTCATAAAGCGCACATACGCTTTACGCAAAAGTGCATAACGTGATTCGTACATAATTCCGTAATCAACGTATTTTGGATTTGAGCCCCACTTGAAGGACTCACATTCTTTCTTCGTCAGTAATTTGTCCTTGCACAGATATTCCAGATCAATAAAATATGGATTACCGGCGAAGCTTGAGAATGACTGGTACGGAGAATCTCCGTAACTGGTTGGACATATTGGAAGAATCTGCCAATATTTCTGACCTCCCCTGACCAGAAAATCGACGAACTTCCTAGCCTGCTTTCCCATAGTTCCGATTCCATACGGCGACGGAAGGGATGAAATAGGCATAAGTACGCCACTTGTTCTCATAAGCTATACCTCCTGCTTTATTTGCTTCTTTAATACTATAACACTTTTTTGTCCTCTTGTAAAAAACTTTCTCGAATGATAGTATAAAAATAATAAATCACGAGGTGAAATGTTATGAATGATGTTATCAGGCACAAGATCAAACACAATGCGCACCGCGCACTTGTCTCTTTAAAATGGATCATTTTTGCGATTATCGTCGGCGCGATCGTCGGTCTGTGTGGTACGGCGTTCTATTTTGCATTATCATTAGTCACCGTTTTACGCACACAGAATACCTGGCTGATCTTCCTGTTGCCGCTCGGCGGTCTTGGAATTGTTGCAATGTACCGCTTTTTGCATAACGAGAAAGACACCGGAACAAATCTTGTCATCTCTGCCATCCATTCGGACGACGAGTTACCACTTCGTATGGCGCCTCTGATCTTCGTATCAACGTTGATCACGCACCTGTTTGGTGGTTCCGCCGGACGAGAAGGCGCTGCGCTACAGATGGGGGGAAGTATTGGAAACGCTTTGGGAAAGCTGTTCCGTTTCGACGATAAGGACAAGCATGTCATGATCATGTGTGGAATGAGCGCTGCATTCTCTGCCTTATTCGGAACCCCGATGGCAGCTGCAATCCTTCCGATGGAAATGGTAAGCGTCGGTGTCATGTACTACATTGCTTTGGTTCCTTGCGTCATCAGTTCTTTGGTCGCACATGGCATTGCGTATTCGTTTGGTGTATCCAATGAGATGTTTATCATTCGTTCCATTCCAAAATTCGGAATCATTACCTCAATTGAGATTTCTGTACTTGCGATTCTCTGTGCTTTGGTAAGTATTCTGTTCTGCGTACTGCTCCATAAGAGTGAGGATCTGTATAAGCGATTTTTTACCAATCCGTATATCCGTGTGATTGCCGGTGGATGTATTATCATCGTTCTTACCCTTCTTGTCGGCAATCAGGATTACAACGGAACCGGAATCAATATCATCGAACACTGTATCAACGGAACCGTCCGGCCGGAAGCATTTCTGCTCAAGATGATCTTCACTGCATTAACCCTCGGTGCCGGATACAAAGGCGGTGAAATTGTACCATCGTTCTTTACCGGAGCGGCTTTTGGATGCCTGTTCGGAAACCTACTCGGCTTCTCGCCAACACTGTGTACCGCTGTCGGTATGACCGCAGTCTTCTGTGGCGTAACGAATTGTCCGATCACATCCCTTCTGATCAGCTTCGAACTGTTCGGATATGACGGAATGCCATACTTCCTGCTTGCGACCGCACTCAGTTATATGCTCTCCGGTTACTTCGGATTGTATCGCAGCCAGAAAATTGTATATTCCAAGTACAAAACCAACTATATCAATAAAGCGACTCACTGATTTGTAGCAAATTTATAATAAGCCCCATCTCAACCGAGATGGGGCTTTTGCTTCATTGCATATCACATTTTTGCATATCCACTATGGGAATTTATATCATTTTATTCAGTAACAATCACGAATCATCTGCAGTACTTTTGCCTCTCGCTGTATCATAATCACATTAAAATAATCGTCACTCGTATACTGCAAATTTGTTTGAATTGCCTCATCTAACGTGACATACCGAAGGACAAATCCTGCTTCCGCTTCATATGCATCTAAGTTCTGATCTCCTATCTTCCTTTTCGTCTGGCAGGTATAATAAAAGTTCTCCTGTTCAAAAATCGTATGTTCACTAACATTGCTTTTCTGTCTGCGCAACACACTTCCAAATTCTTCTATTGTTTCCGGAATCACAGTCAGACCTACTTCTTCCTTCACCTCACGGATCAAAGCCGAAACCCGATCTTCATCATCATGAATTCCGCCACCAGGGAATTTATAATAATTCTCTTTCTTACTGTAAACAAGTGCAATCTTTCCCACATCGTCAAAAATGATTGCACGTGCTGATGGACGGCGAAAGACCGTATCACTTTCATCGTAATCATGTAAATCAATCTCAAATAATTGTTTCATGTCTGCCTTTTTCTCCTTTATACAATCAAACAGCAATCATTCCACAATCAATTTGAATTGGAACAATTTGCAGCATCGATTGCAATTGTAAGCATCAGTGCCATAATTTCATCTGCCGGATCAACAATGTCAATCACATACGTATCGCCCCAATGCAGCACTTCTTTCGAAATATGCACAGCGACGCTACAACCGGAATATACATCATAATCCCATGCGAGAAAATCTCCCTCGCATCGCCAGCCGTTATAATTAATGTCATACTTTGGCTTAAAGAAAGTAAATTCCTTCTGTACCGTTCCGAAATCTCTTCCGCCAATTTCAATATCAAAAACCGGAAGCAGATGAAACACCCTTTCCTTTACAGCACCAATTTCATTATTATTCATGTCATAGACATGAATCTGATGTCCAAGTGTAAAGAATTCCGCTTTTACAAAATACTTCGGATTTCCAGCTTCATCGTACACATCATACGTATCCGTCCATGAAAACACTCTCTGTTTGATCAACAGTTTCATACCATTCTCCTCCACACTCAAATTAGAAGTTACTTCCGTTCCATCCCCAGTCATTCACTCCGTGATACGTCACATAAACCTTATCTCCAGGGATTCCAAGTTCTTCCTGCATGATATTACAGATTGCGCCGGTCATCTTCTCATAATCCGAAGGAGAAGCACTTCCGAACAAACTTACGGATACATAAGCACCTTTCTCCAGCTTATTGCCTCCCATATACAAATCATACCCGTCATCAAAACCAACCATCAGATAGGTTTCTGATTTATGCAGTAGACTTACTACCTGTCCAAGGCGAGCTTTGATGCTCTCCTTCTTCTCATCTGTTAATTTTACTGTAATTTTTGAATCAATAAATGGCATTACAATATCCTCCTTATGTCACTTTTTATCAATCATACCACACCCATCCTTACAATTACATACCAAATTCGGGTTTGCCGCGCTCAGATTTAATCTCAAGCGGACGATACGGATTATATATAATCTATGAAAATTAGCAGTAAGTTTGTCTATAAACGACGGACTTTGAACGAT
>UQRC01000022.1 GCA_900543445.1 uncultured Lachnobacterium sp.
ATATCCGGTATCGTCCGCTTGAGATTAAATCTGAGCGCGGCAAACCCGAATTTGTGCATTATATTGTAATTCGACTGGTTGAAATAAGAAAGTAACTACCATGTTGACAAACATATGTTCTGCAATTATAATGAGAGCAAACATATGTTCTTGCGATGGGAGGGGGATACGAGTGGCGAATGTGATGCAGATGGATTCCGTGATGGAGAAGCTGACAATTTTATCGGATGCGGCGAAGTATGACGTGGCCTGTACCTCCAGTGGGGTACAGAGAGGCGGAGACGGCAAAGGCATGGGCAATGCGCATGCGAGCGGAATCTGTCATGCTTTCACTGGGGATGGAAGATGCATCTCGCTGCTGAAGATATTATTTACGAATGAGTGTATCTATGATTGCAAATATTGTGTGAACCGTGTCTCGAATGATGTGAAGCGGGCAACGTTTACGCCGGATGAGGTGTGTAGACTGACAGTGGAATTTTATCGGAGAAATTATATTGAAGGGTTGTTTTTGAGTTCTGGAATCATACAGTCTCCGAATTACACGATGGGACTTTTATACGAGACACTTTATCTGCTTCGGACAAAGTATCATTTCAATGGATATGTACATGTGAAGGGGATTCCGGGTGCTTCGCAGGATATTGTGGAGATGATCGGTTATCTTGCGGATCGTATGAGTGTGAATCTGGAGCTGCCGACTTCGGAAGGGTTGCGTCAGATTGCTCCGAATAAAGTGCGGCGCAACATCTTGTCTCCGATGCGCCAGATTCAGAATGGGATTGAGGAGAGCAGACGTCATCATGGTGTGACGACCATGAAGAGTCGTGTCTATATTGATGAGAAGTCTTATTATAATCAGATGGCAGAGATTAGAGACAGTTATGACAGACTCCTTGATTATCAGAAGGGCGTTGCGGCAATTGGACAGAAGAAGGCTGCAGAAGTTGCGGAAAAGAATTGGTCTCTGCAGTCGGTGCCACAATCAGAGAAGAGACCGGGGTTAGCGCACCCGGATCGTTATTTTGTTCCTGCGGGACAGAGTACACAGATGATCATTGGGGCGACTGGCGAGACAGATTATCAGATTATGGCGGTATCGGAGGCTTTGTATCAACGTTTCGCAATGAAGCGCGTATTTTACTCGGCTTTTATCAATGTTAATCAGGATTCTGCACTTCCGGAGACTGTGGATGGACCGCCGCTTTTGCGTGAGCATCGTTTATATCAGGCGGATTTTCTGCTTCGGTTCTATGGGTTTCAGACGGACGAACTGTTGTCGGAGAAGCATCCGAACTTCAACGAACTGATCGATCCGAAGTGTGACTGGGCGGTGCATCATTTGGAACAGTTTCCAGTGGAAATTAATCGGGCAGATTACTACACGCTTCTTCGTGTGCCTGGAATCGGAACGAAGAGTGCGAAGAGGATTCTTGCGGCGAGGAGATTTGCGGCTCTCGACTTTACAGATATCAAGAAGATGGGAGTTGTGTTAAAGAGAGCAATCTACTTTATTACCTGCAAGGGAAGAATGATGTATCCGACGAAGATAGAGGAAGGCTATATTACAAGACATCTGATCTATAATGAGAAACCGGAACAGATGCTGCTTGCGGATGGATCCAGTGTGGGATATGAGCAGATGACGCTGCAGGATTATATGGATCAGAGGAAGGAGGGAGAATAGAATGAGCCGAGAACTGACACTGCGGTGTGAGGATTCTCTGGATGGAATTTTTACTGCAATTTACGATGCGTTTGTATATAAGAATCAGATGGAACGTCCTTATACGGACAGTATAAAGATTGCAATCGGTGAGGGAAATCTTACACTTTTTTCGACGGACCTTACGGTGGCAACGGATCCGATCAAGGTGGAGAAAACTGTGCAGACAATACAGAAGCGGCTTGGATATTCTGTGTATGAGACGCTGCTGGAGGCATTATGTCACTACGATGAGGAGCGTGCCAGTGTGGTGCTGGGGTATCTGGTGCGTGCATTTGGAAGCGGACACAGTATCGAAGGGCATCTGTCGGACCCTTATGTGATGAGGGTGATGGAGCTTGCACGCAAGGTTAATAATGAGATCGATAAATTTAATGGGTTTCTGAGATTTGAAGCGATACCCAATATGGGGTACGAACAGATGGATGCAATAATGGAAAACGAGGAAAATTTGCAAGGGCAGGGATATGGTGAAGTGCTTTTAGCACAGGTGGAGCCGAAATGCAATCTTGTGCCTCTGATGATGGAGCATTTTGCGGATCGGTTTCCGAATGAGAATTTTATTATTTATGATAACAACAGAAGGCTGGCAGCGGTCCATGAGAAGTATAAATCCTGTGTGCTTGTGGAGGGGCAGGAACTTGATATCCCGGATCGGCAGTCGGATTATTTTACCGAGTTATGGAAGCAGTATTTTCATACGATGGAGATTAAGCCACGACACAATGAGCGCTGTCAGAATACGCTGATGCCGAAGTGGTACAGAAAGCATATGCCGGAGATGCAAGATTAGGATTGTGGAATGTCAAATGATGGATAAGGTGGACGAAAATGAATGATGAGGCAGTTGATCAGAGAAGCAAGATAAAGCATATATAGAAGCAACCGGTGGGTTTACTTTGCTGAGGTGTATATGATAAGATGTATGTAATCAATCGGTGGTTTCGTGTATTGACAGCCAAGCAATAAGTGGGAATTATTGTATGATGATGTCAGACCGATGTATGAGATACTGGGGGATTTACATGCTCGCATTAGAACTTACGGATATCAGGGATTTTATGAATAAGCTGCTGCGAAGTGAGATTTTTGACCACTTTCTGTTACAGGAAGGTGTGATCACTTCTGCTGCTTCATATGTGATCGATGGACATATCAACAAGGGATTTTATTCGGCAGAGGAACTAGAAGAACTCGGACTTGCGGATTGTACCTGTCTGCCGTATTCGATGCTTCGTACACAGTGCTTTGATCTGATCAAAGGAAAGAAGACACCTTCGTCTTTCAAATTTGTGCTTATGCTGTCTCCGAAGAATCTTGCGAGAACACTTTCGAGTATACAAAGCAGCTTTACGGGGAATGATATTACAGGAGTGTTTATGAACATTCGGTATCAGAATCAGCTATTGTCTCTGACAACGGGCATTTCGTATAATATTTTTTCCGTAGACAAGACGCTTGACAATGAGTGGGACAGGCTGGTTCGCCAGTTCTTAAAGAAGCATGAGATTGCTTTTGAAGAACTTTAATTTGTCGCTTTACTTTTCTAAACTGTTATGCTATTCTAAGCATAGTTGCAGGGCAACACAAATATATTGGAGGTACTTTCGATGAACAAAGGTACAGTAAAGTGGTTCAACAACCAGAAGGGTTACGGATTCATTACCGCTGAAGATGGTAAGGATGTATTCGTACATTACTCAGGACTGAACATGGAGGGATTTAAGTCTCTCGAAGAGGGCGCAGCAGTTGAATTTGAGATCGCTGATGGTGCTAAGGGTCCACAGGCAGTTAACGTAGTAGTTGTAAAATAATTGCCGAACAATCTAGTTTCTATGTACCTTTTTCTTTCAATGTATTAACTTTTGATAAGGTTAATATGCAGCGTCCGACTGGGCGATACATCAAAGATGTACCGTAGCGCGAAGCAGACTATCGTGGACGGATGTTACTTTGTTTTAGATTAAGATATTGGATTCAACGATTCGAAAAAGACAACCGATGATTCGGTTGTCTTTTTTGGTGTAAAAGATGTAAATCAGATCCGATATGTGATCGCTAAATCGGAATCGGGAAACGTATTACGCTTCAAATACCCTGGCAATACTGTCGTAATGAAGGAAGATTCCCTGGGATGCGAGTTCTTTGATCTCACTAAGCGATGCAAATTTGAATCCGTCTGTCTCTTCTTCCTGAAGGTGGATATCACTTTCGTCGATGTCCATCTCGTAACGGTAGATATCCACAAAGTAGTTATCGCCTTCACCCGGATTCTCTCTCTTGTAAGAGAATATATAGCCGCCGCTTATGGCATTGTTCACATCAAGTCCGGTTTCTTCGAGTACTTCACGTCTTACAGCGTCGGCAGATTCTTCGCCGGCCTGTGCGGCACCGCCGGAAACTTCCCAACATCCTGGTGCCCAGGCTTTGGTCTTGACGCGCTTGGTGATCAGAAAGCTTTTGTCCGGTCTCATAATGACACCGAGTACCGTCAGGTGATATTCATCATCCGCAAGATTGAAGTGGTTGCGCTCCATTGTGCGTCCTGTGCGGACTTTGTTTTTATCGTAAATATCCCATAATTCCATCTGTGTTTACTCCTCTAAATGTAATACTTTCATATGATTTGCGCACGCATTGGCATGCTTTCTTGTGTCATGAATTTAATATTATACAATTTGCAGATAAAAAGCAAATATTTCCACCGAGGAATTATTTTGCATCAGACAATTCTTCTGCCAGCTGATTCAATGTGGTTACGATTGCTTCTACTTCGTCGGCAATATCGCTGTTCTTTTCACTGATTTCTACGGTCTCGTTCGAATGTGCGGTAACTTCTTCTGTGACAGCGGAGATGGTTTCGATACCTGAAATAACTTGCTGGTTCGCAATATTTAAATTGTTTACCAACTCCTGAAGCTTTGTTGAAGCCTCGGAAACGGAAGCAACTTTTGCTGTGATTTCTTCAAAGTTCTTTGCGGTATCGTTAACTACCTGATTTTGTTCATTGGAGTTGCTCAGCATATTTTCAATAACCTGAACCATATTCGATAATTCGGTAGAGACATTTTCAATCATCTTCGTTATATTGACGGTAGCCTCCTGTGTTTTGGAAGCGAGATTGGAAATCTCTGTAGCCACGACTGCAAAGCCTCTGCCGGCATCTCCGGCTCTGGCTGCTTCGATACTTGCGTTTAACGCGAGCAAACTTGTCTGGGAAGCGACATCATTGATCAGTGAAATGATGGACTGCATTTCCTGCGCATAGCTGTTGAGCTTTTCGATTTCATCCGATACATTCTGGTTCGACTGATTGGATAATTCCACATGATGGATCAGTTCGTTCATATTGGCTTTGGACAATTCGATTTGTCTTGTGGTAGCGCTGATATCATTGGAGATGGCTTCGGTCGACTGATTTACTTCGTCGATCACATGGTGAATTTCCTCGGTCTTTTCCATCTGCATCTGAATGGAATCTACGGTCTCCGTAGTTCCCTGGCTGACTTCTTTCATGGAAAGTTTGGTCTGGTTTGCGGTACTGTTCAATAATTCCATTTTCTCTGAAACCATTCCGATATTCTCTGACATCTGACCGGATACCCGCATAATCTGGGACATCAGATTGGAAATTTTCTCTTTTTCTTTGTTTACAAGCGCCATCCGGTTGGTATTCGTTTTTTCGACAGATTTTGTACTGATTGACAAAAACAAGGTAAACAGAATTAATGATGCAATACGGATCTCGATTGTAGGAAGCGTATCAGAAGTGATCTGTCGGGTTACACCAAGGTAAGCCACATGGATCACATTACCGATTGTTGTAGCAATCATATAAAGAGTAATAAGTTTGTTATCGCTATAACCGACTAAAATGACTGCAGCTATAATGGAATAGATGTAAGCCACCGGTGAAATTGTCGTAAAAATAACAAACATACTAAAAATAAGGAATCCGAACGCAAAAATTTTACGAATCAGATCAGATTCTTTATTTCTGGCATATAGTATCCTGCATAAGATATAAGGAACCAGAAGAAGTATTAAAAATACAATAAAGTAGGGAACGGTTCTACTTTGTTTCAAAATCTCCACCAGATAGCTGAGTGCCAGAATTGTTACTAAAACAGTGTAGCTTAGCATTGTGATTGCATTCAATCGGTGCTTGTCGGAACGATGATCGTGATTCATAGTATTTTCCCTCCATATATACATTCATAACCCCATCTTGATATCTGCCACTATTGACAAATATTATAAAAATTGTACCATAACCATTTGAATTATGCGATGTTATTTGACGTAAATCTGTTATAATAGGAATGAAATGTGGCTGTAAAGTGGAGCAAATTGTGAAAGCAGCTGCAAGTGGCTAAAGAAAGTGAGGAAACAATAAATGAGAGAACAATTTTTGATAGATGTATTGCAGGCTGGGGTGTCACCGTTTCATTGTGTGGAACATTCCCAGCAGATACTCGAGGATGCCGGATTTGAGAAAATCCGCTATGATCAGATCTGGAATCTTCAGGCGGGAGGAAGATATGTGTTGAACCATCACGGAACGACACTTTATGCATTTACCGTAGGACAGGATTTTGATGCAAAAGGCATGCTTCGTATGGCTGCCGCCCACACGGATTATCCGTGTCTGCGCATTAAGCCAAATGCGGATTTTACGACGAATGCGTATGCACAGATCAATGTGGAAGTGTACGGTGGACCGATTCTCAATACATGGTTTGATCGTCCATTAGGCGTTGCAGGGCGCGTGGTTGTAAGAAGCGAGGATGTCTTTGCGCCGCGCACGATCCTCTATCGTTCCGACAGACCGGTTCTTACGATCCCGAATCTTGCAATCCATATGAACCGCGAGGTAAACAAGGGGGTAGAGATCAACAATCAGGTAGACCTTATGCCGATTGTGGATATGTTGCCTGAGGAGCAGCAGAAAAGTGCATATTTCGCAGAGTTTCTTGCGCGCGAACTGCAGGTTGCAAAGGAAGATATTCTGGACTTCGAACTTGGAACGTATTGTATCGAGGAGCCTGCATATATTGGAATCGAGGAGACGATGCTTTCCGCTCCGCGATTGGATAACCAGACTTCAGTAGCGGCGCTTCTGGAAGCTATTATGAGCGCGGATCGTAAGAACGGAATCAATCTGATTGCGCTTTTTGATCATGAAGAGATCGGAAATACGAGCAAGCAGGGGGCGGCGTCGATTCTGCTTCACGATATGGCGCGAAGAATTGCAAGAGGTCTCGGCTTGAATGAGGAACAGACGGATTGCATGCTTTATGATGCGATGCTTTTGTCGGTAGATGTGGCACATGCGATGCATCCGAATCACAAGAACAAGATGGATATCACAAATCAGCCGGTGATGGGCAAAGGATTCTGCATCAAGGAAGCCTGCTCACAGTCCTATGCAACAGATGCTGAGGCAGTATCCATCTTAAGACAGATCTGTGATGCAAATGAAATCCCGTATCAGATCTTCGTGAACCGTTCCGATGTGCGCGGCGGCGGTACACTTGGTTCTGTTGCATCGACACTTCTTCCAGTGAAGACGGTTGATATTGGAATTCCGCTGCTTGCGATGCATTCCGCAAGGGAGCTGATGGGAGCAGCGGACATGCGTGCGCTTGCAAAGGCTGTGACGACTTTTATGTGCATATAAGGAAATTGACGGAAGGGGAATCCGCTGGAAACAGAGGATTCCTCTTTTGTTTTCACAACGCGTTTTCTATAAAAAAATTGTAAAATATATAAAAATATTGAATTTCCTCTTTTCAAATGCTGAAAATGATGATAGTATATCAACGTAGTATTAAAAACTACTTATAATGGAAAAAGAAAACATTTTATAAAGTTTTTGGAAACTTGTTGATATAGCTGGGTTAAGAGAGAAGAGGATGACTTATGTACAAGATTGTAATTGACAGTTGTGGAGAATTACCGGAAGAATTAAAAGATGATATGCATTTTTGCAATGTACCGCTTGAAATTGAAGTGGACGGATATCAGATTATGGATGATGAGACGTTTGATCAGAAGGATTTCTTGCAGCGTGTGAAGAACTGCATCCACAGTCCAAAGTCGGCCTGCCCTTCACCGGATCGTTATATGGCAGCATACGAGGGAGATGCGGAGCATGTATATGTGGTTACGCTTTCCGGTAAATTAAGCGGTTCCTATAACAGTGCGGTACTGGCATCCCAGTTGTACAATGAGGAGCATGAGGACAATAAGCAGATTCATGTATTTAATTCTAAGTCTGCATCAATTGGAGAGACGCTGATCGGACTCAAAATTCAGGAAATGGAAGAAAGCGGATTGTCTTTCGAAGAAGTGGTAACACAGGTTGAAGATTATATCTCTTCGATGAACACATTCTTCGTGTTAGAGACACTTGAGACACTTCGTAAGGCAGGACGTCTGAGCAACCTAAAGGCGCTTGTTGCAAATACGCTCAACATTAAGCCGGTTATGGGATCTACGAAGGAAGGCATGATCCAGCAGCTTGGTCAGGCGCGTGGAATGAAGAAAGCGTTAAACAAGATGGTGGAAGATATGCTTAAGGTAACCAAGAACTGTGAGAACAAGGTTCTTGCAATTGCACACTGCAACTGCCCGGAGCGCGCGCAGTTCGTTAAGGAGGCGGTTGAGAAGGTTGCCAAGTTTAAGAAAATCGTAATCGTCAACACTGCCGGAGTATCCAGTATGTACGCAAATGATGGCGGACTGATTATGGCTGTGTAGGATTGAATAAGGCACACTGTATTATGGAATATACAGTGTGCCCTATTTTTTTGTACTGAATCGACTGTGTTATATTATTATGGAAGTGACAATACATAATCATATCATTATATGGTATACTTGAACGGCAGGAAAATGACAAAAGAATGAATGAGGCGAAATTTTGTATAATTACCAAGAAGTGATAGATAAAATCGAGAACAGCAGAAGATTCGGCAATCTGCCCGGCGTGGAAGTGACGAAGCGAATGCTTGCGACACTTGGAAATCCGCAGGACGGGCTTGCATTTATCCATGTTGCAGGAACGAATGGCAAAGGTTCTACATGTGCGTTTTTAACAAATATATTGGCGAAGGCAGGACTGAAATGCGGATGCTTTACTTCTCCGCACCTGATTCATTTTGAGGAGCGGATTACCGTTGACCAGCAGATGATCCCGAAAGAGGTTGTGACAAGACTTGGGAATGAATTGCTTTCGATCGATTTTGGAGTGACACCGACGATGTTTGATTACTGCCTGGTGATGGCGGTACTTTACTTCAAGGAGTGCGGCTGCAATGTCGCAGTCATGGAGACCGGACTTGGCGGAAGGCTTGACTCGACGAATGCACTCGGAAATCCGATGGTTGCAGTCATCACAAGAATCGGTTATGATCATATGGCAATTCTTGGCAACACGCTCACCAAGATCGCATCGGAAAAAGCAGGCATTTTAAAAGAAAATGTCCCGGCAATCTTTGCACCACAGGATGAGGAAGCACTTGCGGTATTGCGAAAACATCCGGGAACGCTTGTGAGCAGCGAAGATATGGAGAAGGTCGCTTTCATGAAACCGGGACTTATGGGGGCATATCAATTGGAAAATGGTGCGGCAGCGATGCTTGCGGCACAGAAATTCCTCAGCCAGATCGGTTTTGACGAAGAGAGGGCAGATGCTGCAATCGAAGCGGGCATTCATACGGCAATCTGGAAGGGACGCATGGAAATCTTAAGCAGAGAGCCATATCTTATGGTGGATGGCGCGCACAACAGCAACGGAATCCATGCTTTGAAAACGAGTTTAATGAAACTTTATCCGGATGAAAAATTCCATTTTGTGATGGGCGTGATGGCGGATAAGGATTATGAGAAGATGATCGAGGAATTACTTCCTCTTGCCATCGATTTTGTGACTGTGACACCGGAGAGCAGCCGTGCACTGCAGGCGGAGAGTCTGGCAGAGAAGATCAGAAGTCAGGGGATTCCTGCACGAAGTATTGCATCTGTTGCGGACGTGCTGACATTGCCGCGAGTGGGAGAGAAGACGATCGCGCTTGGATCACTTTACTTTATCGGGGAACTGGAAGCAATATATTACGGTGACACTTGAATTACAAAAACATAAAATCAAGTAATGTAACAGGTAAAATGGTTGGACTTTTCGATAATACATGAAAAGCATAATTGAATTTGATTTGACAAAATTAAGAAGAAAGCAAGAAAGATACGAATGTCATATTTATATGAACATAAAAAAGATAGAAAAGGTACCGAATACATAGAAATCACCGGATATGAAGGTGGAGTGCGCCATCTGGTGATACCGGAGGCGATTGAAGAACTTCCGGTGCGAAGTATCGGTAAGAGTGCCTTCTCCGGCAGGGATGATCTAATCAGTGTGGAACTTCCGGAGACAATCGAGATTCTGGGGCGCTACGCGTTCTACAATTGTAAGAATCTGCGGACCATGTGTCTGTATGATGGGGTGGAGGACTATTATGACGGCGTGATCAAACAGTGTCAGAGTCTGTCGGAGATTGCGTTGTACCAGAAGAGGGACAGTTACTCGGTGATGAAGGAACTGCTTGCTGACAATGACAGGCGGCTTACCTTTACCATTGAGCCGGCTGGGCTGCGGCTGACGTTCCCGGCGTATGTCTACGATTTTGTGGAGGATGTGGAGGCGCGTGTGCTGCATCATAAGATTGAAGGCAGTGGCTATCCGTACCGTGAGTGTGTTACGAGAAAAGGCGTGGATCTGCTAGCGTATGATAAGCTTTTTGACCATGTGATCAGTGATGATTATGAGGCGGCGATCATGGTGGCATTAAACAGGCTGCGCTATCCGGTGGAACTGGAGACAGCTGCAAAGGAGCAGTATGAGCAGTATCTGGAGCAGAATGCACGGATCGTGTTACAGAAGCTGATCGGGCATGCAGCCGGATGGAGAAGCAGCGCATCGAATACGGGCAATCGGAAGGAAGGACAAGCGGCAGATCGGGTAGAAAGAGATGACAGTCCGGTTGCGGAACTCCGGTATCTGTGCGATGAATGTCTGGTCCCAAAAGATGCTTTGGAAGAAGGTCTGTATGAGGCGGCAGAGAAGAAACTGAGCGAGATTACGGCGATATTGATGGAGTATCAGAGGCTGAATTTCAGCGCCCACCAGCAACAAACAAAGTTGACACTTGATGAGTGGTAATCAATCATGAAGACTAGAATAGAACTCGAAACAACAGGAAATAAAATATTGAACAGCGTTCGAACCGAACTGTATCTGTCGATGCGCTTTATGGGACCGGCGCTTGGCAGTCTTGGATTCAAGATGGATCTCTCGACGCGGACACTCGGCACGGATGCGGCGTTCATCCGGTTTAATCCAACCTATCTGTTACACACTTATATCGAGCGTCCAGAGATGTTGAACCGTGCGTATATGCATATGCTGATGCATTGTCTGTTCCGGCATATGTTCTCGGCGAAGGAACATGAGGACACCGAACTTTGGGATCTGTGCTGCGATATTGTGGTGGAGTCGGTGGTGGACTCCATGGAGTATCCGAGCATTTTACGTGTGACATCGGATTTCAGGCAGCAGTGGTACGAGAAACTTACAGCAGAGTTGAAGGTGTTGACGGCGGAGAAACTGTACCATTATTTCATCTTAAGAAAACGTGATCCATATCTGGAAGAGTCACTCCGGCAGGAATTTGCGATGTGTGACCATAGTTTCTGGGAGAGGATGCAGCCACCGGAGGATGGCGATGATAATAATCCGAAGGCTCCGATGGAGAATGAGAGCAGCGAGTCGGAAAGCGAGCAGCCACCGACAGGAGAGAAGCAGCAGGACACCACTCCGATGGGATCGATGGATCCGAAGGAAGAGGAGTGGAAAGAGAATGCGAAGCGCATCGAAAGCGATATGGAGACGTATGCCAAGGATGCGGCTGAGGATGCCGGAAAGCTTGCCTGGATGCTAAAACTCCAGAACAGAGAGCGCAAAAGCTACAAGGAATATTTAAAGAAATTTGCAGTGCTCAGGGAAGAAGTCTCGGTGGATATGGATTCGTTCGATTACGGATTTTATATGTATGGTCTCTCGATGTATGGAAATATGCCGCTGATCGAGGAGAACGAATACCGCGAGGCGAAGAAGGTTGAGGAGCTTGTGATTGCAATCGATACTTCTGCATCGTGCAAGGATAAGCTGGTGCAGCAGTTCGTCAATGAGACCGGTGCAATTCTTAAGACACAGGAATCGTTTTTCCACAAGGTGAATATCCGCATTATCGAATGCGACAATCAGATTCAGAGGGATGTACATATCACGAATCTGGATGAGATGAAAGCGTATGCGGACGGATTTCATGTACAGGGCGGATACGGAACGGATTTTCGCCCGGTCTTTGATTATGTGGAGACACTTCGCAGAAGTGGAGAGCTAAGAAATCTCAAAGGACTGATGTATTTTACGGATGGATTCGGTGAATATCCTAAGAAGCCGACGGACTATGAGACGGTGTTTGTCTTCTATGGAGACGAAGAGCGTGAGGAGAAAAAAGTGCCAGACTGGGCGGTAAAGCTGTATCTTGAAGCAACGCCAAACTGATGAAAATCACGAGAGATACAATTAGGAAAAATAGGAGAAACAGCGTCTTACGATCATACAGGCAAGACGGATTTAGAAGAAAACAAGGAGTACAACAATGAACATCAAACAGGCAAAACAGGAGATTGTGAACACAGTTCATGCATATCTGGCGAAGGATGAGACCGGCGAATATGTGATTCCGGTTGAGAGACAACGTCCGCTTCTTCTGATCGGACCGCCGGGAATCGGTAAGACGGCAATCATGGAGCAGGCGGCACACGAGTGTGGCATCAATCTGGTATCTTACACGATCACACATCATACGAGACAGAGTGCGATCGGTCTGCCTTTTATCTCCAATAAGAAGTATGGAGATGAGGAAGTCTCTGTGACGGAATATACGATGAGTGAGATTATCGCTTCGATCTATGACCGGATCGAGGAGAGCGGCATTAAGGAAGGCATTCTCTTTCTTGATGAGATCAACTGCGTTTCGGAGACACTGGCACCGACGATGCTGCAGTTCTTACAGTATAAGACGTTCGGAAATCACAGAGTTCCGGATGGATTTATTATCGTGACTGCTGGAAATCCGCCGGAGTACAATAAGTCCGTGCGCGATTTTGATATCGTAACGTATGACAGAGTGAAACGTATTTATATCGAAGAGGATTTCGCGGCGTGGAAGGAATATGCGTATCATGCGCAAATTCACGGTGCAATCCTTGCTTACCTTGAGATTAAGAAAAAGAATTTCTATTCGATCGTATCGGATGTGGACGGCAAACGTTTCGTGACAGCACGAGGCTGGGAAGATTTATCGGTTGTGATGAAAGTGTACGAAAAGCAGGGGATGCCGATTGATTATGACTTTATCGTGCAGTATCTGCAGGATCCGGAGATTGCACGTGACTTTGCGGTCTACTATGAACTGTACCGTAAATATAACCAGATTTATCGTGTGCCGGAACTCTTAGAGGGCACATATCCGGAGAATGTACTTTCCATACAGAATGCGCCGTTTGACGAGAAGTTAAGTTTGATCGGTCTGCTTCTCGATGCACTTGGTCAGGAGTTTGTGACCTATGCAAGAAGCGAGGCTGCGCAGAAAGAATTGCTGACGCAGCTTGGTTATCTGAGAATGGATCTGAAAGAAGGAAGAGGCGATGCAAAGGCGCTTTTAGAACGTCAGTGTGATTCTCACAAGACACTGACATTGCACAAGAAGAAGGCTGGATTGTTATCACGCGAGGAACTTCGCAGCGCACATGACTTAGAGTTGATGCTTGATGCGTGCATTTCACTTGTTGCGGAGAAGGGAAGTGGCGATGCGCGCACAGATTTTGGTCTAGTGAAGCAGTATTTTGATGAGCGGGAAGAGGCAAGACAAAAGCAGATCGTTGATGCCGGAAGACATCTGTCCAATGCGTTTGATTTCTTGAGCCGTGTGTTTGGTGAGGGACAGGAACTGGTCATTTTCTTATCCGAACTGTCTGCAGGTTATTACAGTTTAAAGTTTGTCAGCGAGTGTGGCAATGAGGAATATTACAAGTACAATCGTCTGCTTCTGCTGAAGGACCGCAGCGAGGAACTGACGCAGGAAGTGATGGAACTTCTTGCCTTGGATGATTGAGGTAGGGTATACTAAAACAAAGAAAACAGGCTTGGAATCGTTATCTTGGAGAAAGTATATGAAAAATATTCGACGAATCTTTAAAGCGGACCTGCAAGGTCTGTTTCGTAATTTTTTTGCGCTGGTAATTGCCGTGGGACTATGTCTTCTTCCGGCTTTCTATGCATGGTTTAATATCTATGCAAACTGGGATCCGTATGCAAATACCGGCAACATTCGTATAGCGGTCAGCAATCTTGATGATGGTTGTGCGGATCTGGATGGTAACCAGGCGAACATGGGCGATGAAATTGTGGAGCAGCTGAAGCAGAAGGATAATATCGGATGGGTATTCACCGAATCGAAGAAGGATGCGGTAGAACGCGTGAAGTCCGGAGACTGCTACGCTGCAGTTGTGATCGGAAAGGATTTCTCTTACAGTATGTATCACGCTTTGGCGGATAATATTGAAAATCCTAAGATTACCTACTATGAGAATGAGAAGAAGAACGCGGTAGCGACGAAGATTACAGATACTGCAGTATCGACGCTGCAGTCGACGATCAACCAGTCGTTTGTCAAAGTGGTCACCGAGAAGATTTTCACGGAAACGAATAATCTGCAGGGAGAACTCGCAAAGGAAGATGCGGTGGATGCTTTTGTGCAGAAACTGACGACGGTGCAGGGATATCTGAATGATTACGATAAGATGATCACTTCGTTTATGAAAGGAAATGACCTGTTGACGGAGGCTTCCGGTGAGACGAATGAGAATCTGGAAGCAAGTCAGGATATGATCGCGTCCGGTCAGGCGAGCATGGAGCGCGGTAAGAGGAGCCTTACGACAACGGAGGGGACCTTTGCAACGTTTTCGGTAAAAGTAGAGAAAACGCTTGGCGAGATCAGCAATTCAATCAATTCGATCTCTGATGATATTACGAATGCGAAGCTGGAAAAACAGATTGATACGCTGACGAAAGATGTTGCGACGATCAAGACGGATGCGACGGATCTGTCCGCCAAATTGGAAGACCTTGAGAATTATCTGAAGAAGGTACAGGGAAATTCGAATTCTTTAAGCAACACGATTGCAGCAGTACAGAAAATGCAATCCCTTGCAGATTTGGTTGCTGAGTCCGGGGACGTTGAGCAGGATGCAACCGACACGAAACGAGCAATCGCATTGATGCAGCAGACATTAAAAAACTATTCCGAGACGATTGCGAATATCAGCTCGATGTTCACGAGACAGATCACACCGCAGGTGGAGGAGCTGCTTTCTAACATGGAGTCGGTGCTCGATTCCACAGAGAAAATTCTGGATAATCTAAGTGGCACGCTGGATGGAATGAAGGATATTTTTGACGGCGTGGATACAACACTTGGAACGGTCAATGTCAGCCTGACACAACTGCAGGGTGTGCTTGCGCAGGCAAATACGAAGATTACCGATGTACTTGACCAGATCAGGGAAGCATCGGACAGTGAGCAGCTTTCCATTATTATGAATCTGCTTGCGGGCAACCCGGATATGTATGGGGATTTCTTCTCGCAGCCAGTGAAGGTGGAAGAACATTATGTCTATGAGATCGCCAATTATGGCTCGGGTGTGGCGCCTTTTTACACGGTTCTTGCAATCTGGGTGGGAATGACGATTCTGGTTTCCATCTTAAAGGTGCATGTGGATAAGAAGGATTTCCCGCATGCGAAGCCGTACGAATATTATTTTGGAAGATATCTGTTATTTTTACTGTTATCTGAGATACAGGCAATGGTCATTGTGATCGGAGATCTCTATATCTTTGGTGTGCAATGTAAGTATCCGGCGGAATTGTTCCTTGTCGCAGCAGTGACAAGCCTGACGTTCTCGCTTCTGATCTACTCGCTGACCATTTCTTTCGGAGACATCGGTAAGGCACTTGCTGTTGTTGTCATGGTAATCCAGATTGCGGGATCGGGCGGAACTTATCCGATTGAAGCTTTGCCGGCATTCTTCCGGAATGTGTATATCTTCTTCCCGTTCCCGTATGCGATCAATGCGATGCGTGAATGTATCGGAGGCATGTACCATCAGGATCTGGTGCTGGATCTGCTAAAGCTTTTGATCTTCTGCGCGGCATCGCTGGCAATCGGCCTTTGGATCCGCATTCCGTTTATGGGACTGAATCACTTTATCGAAAAGCGTATGGAAGACACGAGGATGATGTAATATGGAAACAGAAAAAGATAAATTAGAGAAGATGGAAAATCTCTATAATATGGTGGTCCGTTTTCAACAGAAGAGCCACGAAAAGAATCAGAAGCGCATCAAGATCGGTCTGCGTTGTCTCTATATTATACCGGCAGTGTTTTTGTTCCTGCTGCTTGTGACGGACAGCTCGAAGATCATCTTTTTAGTGCTTTGGATCGTAAGTCTCTTTGCACTTGCCATCTATCTGATCACGGTGGAATACATGGACTACAATCTGCAGAATCAGATGAACAAGCTGGAAGGACGCAAGAATGCACCGGTAGACGGATTGATCGAGATGGATCGTTTTAATGAATCAGTCAATCGTTTTGAGGCGAAGGTCGACAAGCTGGAATCGACCGTGGACAAGGTGACAAGCTCAGCCAAGGAACTGCTTCGCCCGGAGGAACTGGCAGCAAAGCTGCTGGGAGATCCGGCGGAAAGCGATGATTCTCATACCGATGCGGCAAATACAAATGAGGGAGGAAAAGGCGAATGATTACAATTTTCAGAGTTTTTCTCTCCGATGCCAAGAGGCTGCGTTCGAATGTTGTTGCGATCGTTATCATTATGGGTCTGTCGATCATCCCTGCACTATATGCATGGTTTAACATTATGTCGAACTGGGATCCGTACGGTCCGTCTGCAACTTCACAGATGAAGGTGGCGGTATGTTCACAGGATGCTGGTGTTGAGCTTGGAAGTCTTTCCCTCAATATTGGGGATGAGGTAATCACAGGCCTTAAGGAGAATACAACAATCGGCTGGGTATTTTCCGATTCAAAGGAGGATGCTTTAGAAGGGGTTAACAGCGGCGATTATTATGCAGCGCTCGTCGTGCCGGATACCTTTACTGCGGATTTCATCAGCTTCCTCGGCGGAGATCCGAAAAATCCGATGATCGGATACTATGAGAACAGTAAGAAGAATGCGATTGCAACGAAAATTACCGGCAAGGCAAAGACCGCGGTACAGGAGCAGGTCAATCAGAAATTTATCAGTACGCTGACGGAGGTACTGACCGAGTCTGGAAAAATCTTGGCAGACAATGATGAAAACGGTGTGGATATTGTTGCATCCACAGCGGCACAGCTTGATGAGATGGACAGCAGTCTGCAGACCTATGTGAACATATTAAATACTTTTTCACTTGTGACGGGGTCGGCATCCGATCTGGCAGAGTCGGCACAGTCTTTGCTGATCAACACACAGGGGCTTTTTGACAGTAGTCAGGATTCCGTTTCCAATATGCAGTCAAGTGTGCTTTCGGGGGCACAGACCGCGGATACTGTTTCCTCGTTGATAAGTATCAGCCTGGATTCGGTGGATCAGGATCTGGGACTTCTATCGGATCAGTTAGATACGCTGACGGTAGGCTCAACGTATGATGACATCAAGAATCAGGTGGATAAGACTACGGCGATAGGAAAAAATGTGATAGCAGTACTTAAGGATCTGTTAAAAGAAGGTGATCAGAAAGTGACTGCGGTCAATAAAAGTTTTGAACAGCTGGACAAGGATCTGACAACATTCAAGAAGGATGCCAAGGTGACGGCGCAATCGCTAAAACATCTGAGAAGAACGATTAAGGCGGATATTAAGGAGTGTAGGAATAACATCCGCTCCATCCGCAATACCTATCAGTATCAGGTGCAACCGGATGTGAGCGCTTCAGTGCTTCGGATGGAGCAGGCGTTAATCCAGACAGGGAAGATGCTCAATAATATTGAGAGCAGCTTCGGAACAATCGACCGTGCGCTGGAAGCATACCAGACGACACTTGAGTCGGGTGCGGATGATATTACGGCAACAAAGGATTATATTGTCTCTCTGCAAATGGATCTGCGCAAGCTGAGCAAAAGCTTAAAAGCGTTATCCGGGGATGAACAGTACAATGAGATGATGAATCTGCTGAAAAATGATCCAACGCTTATGGCAGAGTTTGTAGCTTCTCCGGTATCGCTCAAAACGGAGAAGGTTTATCCGATTGCAACATACGGATCGGCGATGGCTCCATTCTATACGGTTCTTGCCATCTGGGTGGGAGCACTCATTCTTGTTGCTTTGATCCATGTGAAGGTGGCTCCGATCGAGAATTTTAAGGTGAGACCGTGGCAGGCGTTCTTCGGAAGATACATTACGTTTTTCCTGATCGGGCAGGCGCAGACGGCAATCACAGTGCTTGGAGATCTCTTCTATGTTGATATCCAGTGTCCGCATCCGTTTTTGTTCTGGCTGGCGGCAGCTGCGAGCAGCTTTGTATTTACGCTTCTGATTTACTCGCTGACGGTTGCGATGGGCAATGTAGGAGAGGCAATTGCTGTCATTATTATGGTCATACAGGTGGCAGGTGCCGGAGGCACATTCCCAATTGAGGTGCTGCCGGAAGTGTACCAGATGATCTACAAGTATCTGCCTTTTACTTACTGTATGAATGCGATGCGTGAGTGTGTCGGAGGATTGTATCAGAATGATTACTGGATGGATCTGAGCGCGCTTAGTGTGTATGTTCTGATATCGCTTTTGGTCGGACTGATCGTGGCAATCCCGCTTCGCAGACTCAACAAAGTGATCGAGCGCAGCAAGGAAAAATCCAAGGTTATGCTTTAAAGGTTATAAATACTATAATTTATTTCAATAGTAAAAATTTTTGCAAGCTATAGACAAATGATTTTTATTGTACTAAAATGATTGCAATTAATAGCCAACCCAGTGTTTCATAACACTAAGTTATAGATTGCTGGATTCGTAATTTGTGTTAAGTTTTCTCTGAAAACTTAGCATGTAGCATCAGCTATTGCCGGCAGGCAATTTGAATGCTGATGTTCCAAAGAAACGGAGGAAAATTAAAATGGAAAAGAAAAATCTTGATTGGGCCAACTTAGGATTTGGCTACATGCAGACAGATTACCGTTACGTATCCAATTACAAAGACGGCAAATGGGATGACGGAGCAATTGTTACCGATGCCAATGTTACATTAAACGAGTGTGCCGGAGTATTCCAGTACTCACAGTCCTGCTTCGAAGGACTTAAGGCTTACACAACAGAGGATGGACATATTGTATGTTTCCGCCCTGACTTAAACGCAGCAAGAATGAAAGATTCCTGTGAGAGACTTGAGATGCCGGTATTCCCGGAGGATCGTTTCGTAGAGGCAGTGGAGCAGGTTGTTAAGGCAAATGCAGCATGGGTTCCACCTTTTGGATCAGGAGCAACACTTTACATTCGTCCATATATGATCGCAACAAATGCAGTCATCGGTGTTAAGCCGGCTGATGAGTATCAGTTCCGTATCTTAGTTACACCTGTAGGACCTTACTTCAAGGGTGGCGCTAAGCCAATTACAATCCGTGTATCGGATTTCGACCGTGCAGCACCACACGGAACCGGTCACATTAAGGCTGGTCTGAACTATGCAATGAGCTTACATGCAATCGTAGATGCACATAAGCAGGGATATGCTGAGAATTTGTATCTGGATCCTGCAACAAGAACTTATGTTGAGGAGACTGGTGGAGCTAACTTCCTCTTCATTACTAAGGATGGCAAGTTCGTAACACCGAAGTCAGACAGTATCTTACCTTCTATCACAAGAAGATCTCTGATGGTTGTTGCTGAGAAGTACCTGAATATGCCGGTAGAGCACAGACAGGTGAAATTCTCTGAGGTACCTGATTTCGCAGAGTGTGGTCTCTGCGGTACAGCAGCAGTTATCTCTCCAATCGGCAAGATTGTTGATCATGGTAAGGAAATCTGCTTCCCAAGTGGAATGGAAGAGATGGGACCATATACCAAGAAGCTTCGCGAGACACTGACTGGAATTCAGATGGGTGAGATCGAAGGACCTGAGGGATGGGTTCATAAAATTATGTAATACAAGAGGAAAAAGAAAGTCGTGCATATCCTGCTTGCAGGAAGATGCGCGACTTTCTTTTTAACTCGCAACCCGTATGAGGAAGTAGCGAAATTCATGAGTGGCACTTGGGGCTGCTCTTTTTTTATGTTTAAATATGTGGTATGCTATATGCAGTGAAATAAGATACAAAGGAGAAAACATTGTGCGAAGTTATAGGGCGCATCGGCGCAAATCATTAAATAAAGCAGAACGAACCATGCAGATTTATCGTCGTGTTGTAGCAGTTGTTGTTCTGATCGTTGTTCTGGTCGCGGTGTTCAGTCTGTATCAAAGAATGCATAAACGAACCGGACAGACAACCCTTGCCAATGCCCAGGACATTGTCGCCACGAAATATATTGCAGACCGCCCCGAGCTTGATGTAGAGCTTCTTCCTGTCAATCAATATTCCCGCCCGGGAACGGAGCTGACGGAGGTAAAAGGCATTGTTGTTCACTATACGGCCAATCCGGGATCGTCCGCCAGACAGAACCGTGACTATTTTGCGGGACTTGCTGAGTCACATGAGACTTCCGCGAGCAGCCACTTTGTGATCGGACTTGAGGGTGAGATTGTACAGTGTATTCCTTGTAATGAGATTTCCTATGCGTCGAATAACCGGAATAAGGATACGATCTCGATCGAATGCTGTATTGAGGATGAGAGCGGTAAATTTAACGATGCGACGTATCAGTCGCTGATCAAGCTTGTGACATGGCTGATGGGACGATATAACCTCGGAACGGACGATGTGATCCGGCATTATGATGTGACTGGTAAGAACTGTCCGAAATATTTCGTTGAGAATCCGGATGCGTGGGAGCTGTTTAAGACGGATTTAGTGGATTATATCGCAAAATATGGAATTGCAAAAGATGCGTGAATCACGTAAAATATAGATATCAATGTTGAAGGAGTCAGTGCTTGGATACCATCTATTTAGAGTTATTGGAGAAGAAAGAAATCCGCAGTAATTTGAGTGCGCTTCGCGCAAAGCTTCGCGAAGGCATTGATGCTGCATATGACAGAGAAAGCGTAGAGACATTTGTACAGGAGCATGAGGCGTTTGTTCTTGGGCTTTTAGCAGCAGAGGATGCGAAGACGCGTAAGAACGCAGCACTTCTGCTTGGAGACTTAAAGTATCAGAATGCGTCGGATGCACTGTATAATGCATTTGTGAAAGAGAATACGCTTTTTGTCCGGAGCGCGTATCTGGACGCACTCTCACAGATGGATGTCAGCGGTAAGCTGCCGGAGATCAAGCAGCGTCTTGCAGAACTCTCTACACAGAAAGTGTCAGAGGAGAATCGGAAGCATGCGGACGAGGAACTTCGTGCACTTCGCAGGATTGTGATCCGATACGAGGGTATCGCAAAGCATAAATTTGACCGGAAGCAGCAGAAGAATCAGGTGTTGTTATTCTGCAATAAGAATGGGCGGGAGACGGTGCGCCGTATGACCGGTGGCAGAGTTCATCCGCTTGGTGTCCTGGTGGAGACCGATGATCTGATTCCTTTGATGCAGGTGCGGACATACAGAGAGATGCTTTTCCCTCTTGGTGGGGGAAAGCTGATCGATTCGGAACCGAAGACGGCTGCGAGTGAAGTGTGTGCTTCGCTGATCACTTTATGTGAGAAGTACCATAAGGAAGAGATGCCGTTCTACTTTCGTATTGAGTGTAAGGCACCGATGACGCTTGAGCAGAAGAGCAATTTCACGAAGCGTATGGGCGCGGAACTGGAGCGCTTGTCGAATGGAAAACTGATCAATTCCACCAGTGATTATGAGGTGGAACTCCGGCTGATCGCGAATCGGGAAGGACGCTTTTTCCCATGTGTGAAGTTCTATACACTGAAGGATCACAGATTCCGTTATCGCAAGAATTCGATTTCGGCATCCATTCATCCGTCACAGGCGGCACTTATGATGGAGCTGGCAGCACCGTATCTGAAGGAAGGCGCGCAGGTGATGGATCCGTTCTGCGGTGTCGGAACGATGCTGATCGAGCGTGATATCCGGGTTCCGGCGGGGGATATGTACGGAACGGACACGTTTGGTGAGGCAATCGAGAAGGCGCGAGAGAATGCGTCTCTTGCAGGAGAAGAGATTCATTATATCCATAGAGATTTCTTTGATTTTCATCATGACTATCTGTTTGATGAGATCGTTACGAATATGCCGGTGCGCGGCAAGATGACGAAGGAAGAGTTGGACCGGCTGTATGCACGTTTCTTCGACAAGGCAACGGAGATATTGAAGAAAAATGCAGTCATTGTGATGTATACGCAGGAGACTGGCTTTGTAAAGAAGCAGCTTCGTTTACATAGGGAGTATATGCTGCTGCAGGAGTATTGCATGCAGGAGAAGACGGGATTTAGTTTGTTGATAATAGGAGTAAGAGGGTAATGGTGAATTCGGGGGCAACACCTGCACAGGACAATCAATGGGGAGCAATCAAGTATGACAACGGTTTAATTGATTCTGCAATGTTACAGCAACTGCAGGATCAGTTTTGTCACGCCAATAATCTTTATCTCGTGTGTCTGGGGCGCGAAGAGGGCGTGATCACGAAGGCGTATGGAAGCAGGGAGGAACTTTCTTTTTTGCATTCGCTTGTGGACAAGCAGGCGTATATGAATCTGATCATGCGTGCGGAACACGACTGGGTGGAGACGATGCTGGAGCAGCAGGTCTCGCAGGCGTGCATTAAGATGTGCAGTATCGCAACGCGCATCGAGAAGAAGGTCGAAGTTATCTGGGTTGTGATCGGACTTCTGCGCGATGCAATGCCGGAAGGCATTGAACTTCCGGAATATATGATGACGACAACGGAGAAGGGCTTCTATGCATCGGCAGAGTTCCTTGCAAGTTTGTCGACGCAGCTGTTTGAAGTGAAGATCAACCAGATGATCGCGCAGGATGCGATGAAGAAGAGTCTGGATTCGGAACTTGAGATCAAGCAGCAGCTTGACCGCACGCAGGCGATGGCGGAAGTGATTGGTATGCTCGAGTCGGATGAAGGATTTACGGAACTGACGCAGCGTATCTTAAAGGAGACCTGTGAGAGTCTGCAGATTGCCGGAGGATTTTTGATCCGGGAGAATATTGACCGGCGGACAACCGATATGATCGGCGAGTTTGTCGAACGGAGTGAGGATTCGCTGATCCGGCATTTTCAGCATATCGACAAAGACGAACTGCCCTTTTTTAATGGAAAACCATATATGATTTCCTCCAGCTCCATGATGCCGGAGCCGTTTGAACGATTTTTTAAAGAAAACGGACTGTCAGCAGCCGTGTTTCAGCCGATGGAGGTCAATGACAACGGACCTCTGATGTATCTTGGCTTTTTTGAAAAAGGAAATCAACGTGAATGGGAATCGGAAGATATCAAGTTCATCAGTGGAGTGAAGCGTGTTATCCAGAGTATTCTGATTAAACGAATTGCGAAGAATTCGCTTGCAAGTTCCTACGCATCGCTGGAAGCGATTCTTGAGAATACCGGTTGTGGCATTCTGGTCGTTGATTACAACACCCGATCAATTTTATATACGAACCAAAAGCTGAAGGATCTCTTCTCGCATACGATCGCAGCGGGGAATCTGGAAGAACTTGTATTTGGTGAAGAGGAAGAGAAGAAGACACATTATTATGATGAGGTCTATTATGTAGAGGAGGAGCGCTGGCTGGATGTCCACAAGACGGAGATTGACTGGGTGGACGGACGCAGAGTCGGACTTTGCACTCTTTACGACATCACGGATAAGAAACTGTACCAGAAGAAGATTGAGAATCAGGCAAACAATGATTTCCTGACAGGTCTCTATAACCGTATGCGCTGCGAGCAGGATCTCGGGCGTTATATTGCCAAGGCGCAGGCGGTCAACTGTGAGGGCGCGCTTCTTTATATTGATCTGGACGATTTCAAACACATTAACGATGGACTTGGTCATCCATACGGAGATGTGTTGCTGAAGGCTATCTCGCACAGTCTGCAGCGCATTGAAGGCATTGAGAAGAGCTGTTACCGCATGGGCGGTGATGAATTTATCGTCATTATCAGTGAGGCGGTCTATCCACAGATGGAGCGGATCCTTCGCGACATCGATTCCATTTTCAGTAAGCCATGGTTCTTAAAAGGCGAAGATTACTACTGCACGATGAGTATGGGAATCACCTGTTTCCCGTCGGATGGCAATTCGGTGGATGATCTGATCCGTAAGGCGGATATGGCGCTCATGACTGCGAAGCGCCGCGGTAAGAACTGTGTGGAGTATTATAACGACAAGGATCAGGCATCGACGTATCGCAGGCTTGATATGGAGAAGAATATGCGTACGGCGGCGATGAATGCCTGTAAGGAATTTGAAGTATATTATCAGCCAATCGTTGCGGTGCAGGAGGACGGAACGCCTTGCTGCGGTGCAGAGGCGCTGGTGCGCTGGAATTCAAGTGTGCTTGGCTTTGTCAGTCCGGAGGACTTTATTCCACTTGCAGAATATCTTGGACTGATCAACCCGATCGGAGAGTTTGTGTTAGAACAAGCGGCGAAACGATGCAAGTACTGGAATGACATGGGACATCCGAATTATAAGGTCAATGTCAATCTGTCGGTGGTACAGCTTCTGCAGAATGATATCATCAAGAAGATTAAGAAGGTGTTGGATGAGACCAGAATCAATCCGCGCAATCTGACCCTTGAAGTGACGGAGAGCCTTGCCATCAATGATATGGAGCATATGAAGCGGATCTTGAGCGAAATCAAGTCGCTCGGCGTCAAGGTTGCTTTGGACGATTTCGGAACCGGATATTCCTCTCTGAATCATATCAGAGAGATGCCAATCGATGTCATCAAGATCGACCGTTGCTTTATCGAGCATCTTGGAGAGGATGATTTCTCGGATGCTTTCGTCAAGATGGTGAATGAGCTTGCCAATACGATCGGCGTCAAGGTCTGTGTCGAAGGCGTGGAGACGAAGCAGCAGCTGGATGTGGCTTGTGATATGAGAGTCAGCATGATTCAGGGATACTATTTTGGTAAGCCGATGAAGATTGCGGAATTTGAAGAGAAATATTTGTAAGTGCCTCAGTTATAAAATCATTTGTATGCTGCACGAAGCAAAAGGTACGTAGAGCCGTCTCATAAGAGGCGGCTTTTTCTTGTATTTCCTTATACCAAAAAGAGGCTTAAAAGTCTTGAAAATACTGACTTTTAGCCTCTTTCAAAGAAAAATCCTCGGCGGAATGCCGAGGTCTTTGTCTAAAGTCTGAAGGGATCATCCAAACGGATGATCCCTTTTTGTTAATGCAGGAGATGGGACTTGAACCCACACGATATTGCTACCACAGGCACCTGAAGCCTGCGCGTCTGCCAATTCCGCCACTCCTGCGAACAAATGATATTGTATCGAATTTTCGTAAATATGTCAATAGAAAAAACAATTTTAAAAAATTAAAAAAATTGAAAATAACTGTTGACAATTGTTGTATCGTTTGCTATTATAACAGAGTCGCTGACAGACATGCGACAGACACGCGGAAGTGTCGGAACTGGCAGACGAGCAAGACTAAGGATCTTGTGATCATTGCGATCGTGTGGGTTCAAGTCCCATCTTCCGCATTGAAAATAAAAGGTTCATCCAAACGGATGAACCTTTTTTGTTATCACTACATACAGACAAAGAACTGCAATCAAAGGGGTAAACAATTTCTATGAAGAATGCATTAGAGATTGAAAAGTTATATGTCAGGAGAGGATCGTTCTGGCTGAAGGATGTGAACCTTGTGATCGAAGAAGAGAAGATTCACGCAGTCACGGGCAAGAGTGGTTCCGGAAAATCGACATTGATTCGTGCCGTCGGAGGGGCGGTGCGACCGGAGGCCGGATGTATCCGGTATTTCGGCAAGGAGATGTACGAGAACGAGAGAGAAATCCGAAAAAGGATGTCAGTTGTCTACGATTCTCCGAATTTTAACATCGAACTGAAGCCGGACGGACTGGTGAGGGAAATGTGTAAATTCGAGCCGTGGTTCGATCAGCCGCGATATGTGCAGATGATGAGTGAGATGGAGCTGAACCGGCAGATCAAGGTCAAGCTTTATTCCGAGGGACAGAAGAGAAAGCTGATGCTCATTCTTGCGTTATGCAGGAAGCCGGAACTTCTTGTGATGGATGAGGCAACAAGCGGTATGGATCGTGCCTCGCGGGCGGCGATGTGGAAGCTGATCGTGGATTACCGGCAGAAGAATCCGCTTAGTGTGCTTTTTACGACGCATCATGAGGAAGAATTGTATGTGGCGGATCGCATCTGGCAGGTTGAGAATGGCAGAATTGAGCCGAGTGTTTTGTGACAAAGTAGTTCAACATATCACAGAGGCTGAGGTTGAACTTTGGCGAGGTAAGAAACATGAAACAGTTCTATAAAATTACGAGAAATGCAGAAAGTAAGCCGTCACGTCTGATCGTATCGATCGTGCTTGCATTCATTGTGATGGTGTTCGTGAATGGATTTATCGGAGGTATGGGAGGATTCCCGACGTTTATCGCGTTTGCGGTCCTGTTCTTCTGGCAGCGGACGCTGATCGGGGACGGCAATCAGATCACACATCAGATTGCGATGACAAGCCGCAGGGAGGTACTGCACCTTCTGACAACGTATTCGATTGGATATCTTGTGCTTTGGGGAATTCTTCGTCTCGGATATCTGATCTCGCGCGTGACCGGCTGGGGGAATATCAATGGCGGCAGCGTGATCACGTATCTGCAGAATCTCCTTGGTACCTCGATGCTGGAGAAGTGGGCATATCTGCTTGCAGGCGTATGGATGTTTGCGTTTGTTGTATCGCTTTTTCCACTGGTTGTGATCAGGGAGCGTATGAGCTGGATCCTCTATGCGCTTGTGGATGGAGCGGCGTTTGCACTTCTGTGCACCGGAATGGGCAGAATCTGTGATCTGTTTTCGGATGCAGGGACGCATAAGCGTGCGAGCTGTCTGATCGATCATCTGCTTCTCTGTGAGATGAACGGCACGCAGGAACTTGTGTTTATGATAGGAATGATCGCGTTGACGATTGTGATCATCGGATTCTCGGGATGGTATGCAGGAAAATGCTACGGACCTCGTCGTGGAAAGACGGATGCGAAGACCATCTGTGAGGTGGAAATTCAGGCGGCAAAAGGCGTGGGAGCCGGTCCCCGCAGAAAGCATACGTTTGTCGTTGGGGCAGTCAGTGTGGCAGCGGTATTGGTCGTGCTTGTCATCATTTTGTTTATGCCGGAGGATTCCGACCAGAGATATCGCAAGGTGGCAGAGTTCCTGACGGAGGATTCGACACTTGGACCGATGCTGTATCAGAATGAGCTTTATGTGCCGGTCAATGAGAATCTGAATCTGGATGAAGTGGGAAAGCCGCTTGGATATCTTGCGGAGAGAGATCAGGATTGCAGCACGCGTTTCTATCAGCTTGCGGTTGCAAATCTCTTATATGAGGATATGTCCGGACGAAGCAGCCGTCTGCAGATGCAGGGAGCGAGCAGCGGCGTCTATGCACCGATGGAGGAAGTGGAAGAGCGGCAGGCATGGAAGCAGGATGAAGTCTTTCTGCTTTGGGACGAGGACTGGGTATCGGAGTCCGCATATACACATGAACCGACCGGTTATACCGCCTGCAACAGAGATTTTATTGAGGGGTTGGAGATGCAATTCCCGCAGACTTATTATAAGGTTTCGGATTTCGATGATTACGATGCGTATTTTACGATCAGCGCCTATCCGGATATGGAGACGGCGCTCGAGGATGGAATGTCACCTGGCAACTGGGTTGGCTGTATTCTTGTGAAGAACAATAAATTCTATTATGACAGTTACGAGAACCAGATTACGGGAATCAGTCTGCAGCAGCTTCTCGATATTCTCGGGGGAAGTTGAGTAGGATACGTGTGAAGATGGAGAAATCATGGAAATTATCAGGAACGGATAAAGCAGAAGCAGGCTTTGTAATCAACTTTCTAAAAAAAAATAAAAAATAAAAAAGGAAAATCACAAAGAACCTAGAATTATAAAAATGTAGGCTAGTTTTGTATTACGACAATTTTTGCGTTCAAAAGGAATAAAAGGGGCAAACATGACAATTCGAGAACAGATTGAGCAGATGGAAAATGAAACGCTGAGTCCCTACGCCTGCCACAGTGTCAACTCAAGAGGCAGAGACAGGGAGGAAGCACAATGCGATATTCGTCCGGTCTTCCAGAGAGACCGTGATCGTATCTTACATAGCAAATCCTTTCGCAGATTGAAAAACAAGACACAGGTATTCCTGACACCGATGGGCGATCATTACAGAACCCGGATGTCTCATACGTTGGAAGTGTCGCAGAATGCGCGCACGATCGCGAAGGCGCTTCGTATGAACGAGGATCTGGTGGAAGCCATCGCTTTGGGACATGATCTGGGGCATACGCCCTTTGGTCATGCGGGCGAATTTATTCTGGACCAGATCTATGAAGGTGGATTCAAGCACAATGAACAGAGTGTGCGTATCGTGGAGAAACTGGAGAAGGATGGAGCGGGCTTAAACCTGACATGGGAAGTGCGTGACGGCATCTTAAATCACCAGACGAAGACGATCCCGCATACGCTAGAGGGCAAGATTGTGCGCCTGTCGGATAAGATTGCGTACGTGAATTCGGACATTGATGACGCAATCCGTGCGCAGATACTCAGCGAGGATGATATCCCGCTCGAGCTTCGCAAGACGCTCGGCTTTGACACGAGAACGCGTCTGGATCATCTGATTCATGATATCATCATCCATAGTATGGGCAAGGATGACATCATTATGTCGGATGAGACCGCGGAGGCACTTCGCGACCTGCGCCTTTTCATGTTTGACAATGTATATAAGAACCCGGTTGCCAAAGGCGAGGAAGTCAAAGCAAAAACGATGCTGGAGCAGATGTTCTATTTCTATATGGATCATATTGAGCAGCTTCCGGCGAAGTTTTTAGAGATGCTTGATGAGGGCGAGGATCGCGGGCGGATTGTCTGTGATTATATCTCCGGAATGACGGATCAGTATGCGATCACGAAGTTCAAGGAGAACTTTATGCCACAGGCCTGGCAGGTAGATGGATATTAAATAGAACTAAGGTGAAAAAATGCCATATTATTCAGATGAACTGATTGAGGAGGTGCGCTCCCGCAATGACATTGTGGATGTCATCGGCGGCTACGTGCGGCTTCAGAAGAAGGGAAGCACGTATTTTGGTCTCTGTCCGTTTCATAATGAGAAGACGGGATCATTCTCGGTATCGCCTGGAAAGCAAATGTATTACTGCTTTGGCTGTGGCGCGGGAGGCAATGTGTTTACCTTCCTGATGCAGTATGAGAACTTTACGTTCGGCGAGGCAATGCAGCAACTTGCGGATCGTGTCGGAATCGAACTTCCGCAGCAGGAGATGACGAGCGCGCAGAAGAGGGAAGCGGACAAGCGTGCAAGACTCCTTGAGATCAACAAGGAAGCCGCAATGTATTTTTACAGACTGCTTCGCAGTCCGCGCGGACAGAACGCGTATCAGTATTTTAAGAAGAGAGAACTATCCGATGAGACGATGCAGCGGTTCGGGCTCGGCTATTCGAATCAGTACAGTGATGATCTGTACCGTTATCTAAGGAGTAAGGGGTACGATGATCAGATATTGAAAGAGACCGGACTTGTCACCATCGATGAGGTGCGGGGCGGTCATGATAAGTTCTGGAACCGGGCGATGTTTCCGATTATGGATGTACATAACCGGGTGATCGGTTTCGGAGGACGTGTCATGGGTGACGGAGAGCCGAAATACTTAAACTCCCCGGAGACAAAGATTTTTGACAAAAGCCGTAATCTTTACGGACTGAATATTGCAAGAAGCACGAGGAAGAACCAGCTTCTCCTGTGTGAGGGATATATGGATGTGATCGCGCTGCATCAGGCAGGCTTTGACAATGCGGTCGCATCGCTTGGTACGGCGCTGACGAGTGGACATGCGAATCTGCTCAAGCGTTATACAAAGGAAGTATATCTGACCTATGACAGTGATGGTGCGGGCGTGAAAGCGGCGCTGCGCGCAATCCCGATTCTCAAGGAAGTGGGAATCGTAACGAAAGTCATTAATATGCGGCCTTATAAGGACCCGGATGAATTCATTAAGGCGCTCGGCGCCGAGGAGTACCAGAAGCGGATCGATGAAGCGGAGAACAGCTTTCTGTTTGAGATCCGTATTATGGAAAGCCAGCATGATATGAACGATCCGGAGTCAAAGACGGCATTTTATAATGAAGTGGCGAAGAAGCTTCTTGGTTTCTCGGAGGAACTGGAGAGAAACAATTATATCGAAGCTGTGGCCGATAAATACCAGATTGGTTTTGACAATTTGAGAAAGCTTGTCAACCAGCTGGCGATGAAGGATGGTCTGGCAAGAGAACACACTCCGCTGAAGACGGGAATCCATGAGAACAAGAAGAAGGAAGATGGAATGAAGCAGTCACAGAAGCTGCTTCTGACATGGCTCATCGAGGATCCGCGTCTGTTTGGCAAGGTGGAGAAGCTGATTACAGCGGACGATTTTACGGAGGAACTGTATCATCGTGTAGCGCAGGAATTATTTGCGCAGTACGACCGGGATAAGAATGTTAATCCGGCCCAGATCATCAGCCTTTTTCAAGAAGAGGAAGAACAAAAAGAAGTTGCGGGATTGTTTAATGCCAGAATCCATGAAGTCGAGACGAAAAACGACATGGAGAAGGCACTCAAAGAGACGATCATCCGCATCAAACAGAACAGCATCGACTACCGGACGAAGCATGCCGATCCGACGGATCTGAATGCATTAATGAAGGTGGTTGAGGACAAACGATCATTGGAGAAGCTTGAAAGATTGCATATTTCCATTGATTAAGGACAAAATAGAAAGTAACCTGAGAGGACGAAGCGACATGGCAAAGAAAAAAGAAGAGAATGCAGCAGCAGTAGAAACAGAAGAGATGAAGGCAAAGTTCCGCGAGAAACTTGCCCAGTTACTGGAACTTGGTAAGAAAAAGCGTAATATCTTAGAGTATCAGGAGATCAGTGATTTCTTTAAAGATATGAATCTGGATGCGGAGCAGTTGGAGTCCGTATTGGATTTCCTGGAGCACAACAATGTGGATGTACTCCGTATCAGCGATGATGACGACGATGATGATGAGATCATTCTCGATGACGAAGAAGAAGTAGAAGTTGAGAAGATCGACCTGTCGGTTCCGGACGGTGTCAGTGTTGAGGATCCGGTTCGCATGTACTTAAAGGAGATCGGTAAGGTACCGCTTCTGAGTGCAGAGGAAGAAATCGAGCTTGCCAAGAAGATGGAGGCCGGTGCGGTCGCAGAGGAAAAAATTTCTCTTCTTAAGACACGTATGCAGGAGAGCGAAGACGATGCGGAAAAAGAAGAGATCAAGGCAGAAATCAAGGAATTGCAGAAGGAAGTAGATTGGGGCGATGACGCCAAGAAGCGTCTGGCTGAGGCAAACTTACGTCTTGTTGTAAGTATTGCAAAGCGTTATGTCGGTCGTGGAATGCTGTTTCTCGATCTGATCCAGGAAGGTAACCTCGGTCTGATCAAGGCGGTTGAGAAGTTTGATTACCGCAAGGGATATAAGTTTTCTACTTATGCAACATGGTGGATTCGTCAGGCAATCACCCGTGCGATCGCCGATCAGGCGAGAACTATCCGTATTCCGGTGCATATGGTTGAGACAATCAACAAGCTGATCCGTGTCAGCAGACAGCTTCTTCAGGAACTCGGAAGAGAGCCGTCTCCGGAGGAGATTGCAGCAGAGATGAATATGCCGGTAGACCGTGTACGTGAGATCCTTAAGATCTCGCAGGAGCCAGTATCTTTAGAGACGCCAATCGGTGAGGAGGAAGATTCCCACCTTGGCGATTTTATCAAAGATGACAATGTACCGGTTCCGGCAGATGCCGCTGCGTTCACTTTGCTCAAGGAGCAGCTTGAGGAAGTGCTTGGCACCTTGACTGAGCGTGAGCAGAAGGTACTTACCCTGCGTTTCGGACTGGAAGATGGCCGCGCAAGAACCCTTGAAGAAGTCGGAAAGGAATTCAACGTTACGCGTGAGCGTATTCGTCAGATCGAGGCCAAAGCCCTTCGCAAGCTTCGTCATCCAAGCAGAAGCCGCAAGCTGAAGGACTACTTAGAGTAATATGATAAAACTATCCAAGCGAATGAAGGCTGTGGCGGCGATGGTGACATCCGGTGGCGTGCTCGCCGATGTGGGAACCGACCATGGATATATTCCGATCGCTTTGATCCAGAGACAGAAGATCAAAAGTGCGATCGCGATGGACATCAATAAAGGACCGCTTGCCCGCGCACAGGACAATATTGCATCTGCCCGGTTGGGGGACTACATACAGACCAGACTGTCTGACGGAGTCGCAGCTTTGGGAGAAGGAGAGGCAGACTCGATATTGATCGCTGGTATGGGCGGTGAGCTTGTGATACACATCCTATCGGAAGGGGAGAAGGTGTGTAAGGCGGCAAGCGAACTGATCCTGCAGCCGCAGTCCGATATTCGCAAAGTAAGGGAATATTTAAGATTACATCATTACAAGATCGTGGACGAAGACATGATCTGTGAGGATGGCAAATATTATCCGATGATGCGTGTGATCAACGTGGAATTGGATAATGCGTGGATGAAGATGGATGAGCAGACGCGTGTTGCCTGTGATATCTACGGACCGCTTTTGCTCCGCAACGGAAATCCTGTTCTCAGGCGTTTCCTCGTGAGACAGCACAGACAGCTGACGCAAATTCTGCAGACGCTTCAGGCACAGACAATGTCCGAGAAGATTGAGACAAGGATTGCCGAAGTGTTGGAGGAACTGCAGTACAACGAATCCGCGTACACAATATTGGGGGCGATTAAGAATGCAGGAATATAATGTAGTGGTTGAGACGAAGCCGGGAACCTTTGAGGAGGTGCTGGCGACGGACGACATGACGCTGCAGCAGCTGGCAGAGGAATGTCAGGAAAATTACAGGGACAGGATTGTTCTTGCCAATGTAAACGGGCGTCTGCGGGAATTAAATAAGAAAGTGACAGACGGTGCGACCGTGTCGTTCCTTAACATGACAGAGCGGGACGGAAAGCGAACCTACAGGCGCAGTGTGACACTGCTTCTTCAGAAAGCGGTTGATAATCTGTGGGGAGATTCTGTTCATGTGCGCGTGTTCTATTCTCTCGGCGAGGGATATTACTGCGAATTGGAAAATGATTCGATCGATGACGAGAAGCTTGCCGCGATCAAAAGCGAGATGCAACGGCTTGTGGAGCTGAATCTGCCGATCGAGAAGAACAGTGTGAAGACCGAAGAGGCGGAGCACCGCTTCCGTGACAGAGGAATGAAGGATAAGGAGCGGCTTCTTCATTATCGTAGGAGTTCGCGTGTGAATCTTTATTCGCTGGACGGAATGGAAGATTATTTCTACGGTTATATGGTTCCGTCTACAGGATATCTGAGCGTCTTTGATCTGCAACTGTACGAGGACGGCTTCGTGCTTTTGTTCCCGAACAAGAACGGAAGCAAGGTGGAGCCACTCAACACATCCAATAAGCTGTATCATACATTAAAGCAGTCCAGAGAATGGAGCCAGATGCTTGGCGTAGGCACAATCGGTGCGTTAAATGATGCAATCGCGGCCGGTAAAGGCGAACAGATCGTACTGCTTCAGGAAGCACTCATGGAGGAGCGAATCGGAGCGCTTGCCGCACAGATTGCGGAACGAGGCAATGTGAAGTTTGTCATGATCGCGGGACCTTCGTCATCCGGCAAGACATCGTTTTCCAACCGTTTGTCGATCCAGCTTCTGGCAAAAGGCTTAAAACCACATCCGGTCGGACTTGACGACTATTATCTGGATCGTCGCTTATGTCCGAAGGACGAGGATGGCAATCTGGATTTTGAGTGTCTGGGCGCATTGGATGTTGAACAGTTCAACAAAGATATGACGCGCCTCTTAAACGGGGAGGCGGTTGAGATGCCTTCCTTTAATTTCAAGACCGGGCAGAGAGAGTATCGCGGCAATGTGCTGCAGCTTGGAGCGGATGATATTCTTGTGATTGAGGGAATCCATGGACTCAATGATAAACTGTCGTATACGTTACCGGCAGAGAGTAAGTTTAAGATTTATATCTCCGCTTTAACGCAGTTGAATATCGATGAACACAATCCGCTTCCGACAACGGACTGCAGACTGTTAAGACGTATCGTGAGAGATGCGAGAACCCGCGGAACCAACGCGCAGGAGACGATCGCGATGTGGAGTTCCGTGCGAAGAGGCGAGGAGAAGAATATCTTCCCGTACCAGGAGAGTGCGGATGTGATGTTCAATTCTGCTTTGATCTATGAACTCGCGGTACTTAAGGTATATGCGGAGCCGCTTTTATTCCAGATTCCGCGTGAGAGTGAGGAGTATTTTGAGGCAAAGCGACTTCTTAAGCTTCTTGATTATTTCCTTCCGCTTCCGACAGAGGGGATTATGCAAAGCTCCCTTGTCAGGGAATTTGTTGGAGGAAGTTGCTTTAACGTATAAAATAAGAGTGTCTATTTGCAAATGTTGTGGAGGAATGCTCAAATTTGGTGTGGGGAAATCCACAAATTTGAACACTTTACAAATGATAAATATATGTGCTATAGTTAGGAATGCATTATGCAGGACAGGTGATCGCGGCTGCAAGTGTCGAAAGACCGCAGGTGAGGAAAGTCCGGGCTTCACAGGGCAGGATGCCGGTTAACGGCCGGTGGAGGAAACTCTAAGGAAAGTGCAACAGAAATATACCGCTATATGTCGTCAGTTCCAAGGGAACTGACGACCTGCGCAAATTCCTACGCGAAGCGTTTTGGAATGGAATTTGCTCCGTGGGTTCATTTGGATCTGACGGCATGTAGTAAGGGTGGAATGGCAGTGTAAGAGACTACCGCCTCGCTGGTAACAGAGAGGGCACATGTAAACCCCATTCGAAGCAAGACCGAAACAAAGCGATGACGTGGCCCGCCAGCTTTAGGTAGGTCGCTTGAGGCGATTGGCGACAGTCGTCCTAGATAGATGATCACCCAACGACATAACCCGGCTTATCGTTCTGCGTAATGCTTAGTAAGAAATCGGACCGATGTGAGAATTCACATCGGTTTTTCTATATCCGTGAGTAATGAATCAAAATCCGTGCTTACACGAGAGTTTGACGACTGCCATGATAAAAATAAACAGATTCTAAATTGTTTGTTAAAAGATCGTACTTCCCTTGACGCTTAAGGAACACAAGCGTAAGATTCATATTGTAGCACTTAGATGTGGTGAGTGCTAACGAAGATCAGATTCTGAATGATGGAAACAATGGATAGCGGTTCTGATGATGGGGGAACCGATGTCAGTAAGAAAGAGGCGACCGATATGAGAGAAAAATTTTATCAGTTTATGATGGGAAGAAATGGAGTCGATGACCTTGCAAGAATGCACTCCTGGCTGGTGCTGATCCTTTTGATCCTTGGAATTTTTACAAGACTTGGCATTTTCAGTCTGCTTGCATTGGTGCTTTTGGTTTATATGTATTTTCGCGTTTTTTCCCGCAATACATCCAAACGTTACGAGGAAAATCAGAAATATCTGAACTTTAAGTATAACCGTACCGTTAGCTGGAATCGTTTCAAGAAGCGTATGGCACAGAGACGTGATTATCGCTTTTATAAATGCCCGATGTGCAAGCAGGAAGTGAGAGTTCCGAAGGGACACGGCAAGATTGAAATCACCTGCCCGAAGTGCAGAGAGCAGTTTATTCGAAGATCATAAGCCGGAGGAATTATGTTTGGCTATATCAATGTAAACGGCAAAGAGTTGTCGGAAGAGAACAAAAATATATACCAGTCCTATTACTGCGGACTGTGCAGAAATCTTCGTGAGTTCTGTGGAACGAAGGGACCGGCACTGCTCAACTATGATATGACATTTCTGGTGGTGTTGCTGACAGGTCTCTATGAGCCGGACACGGACGAGAAAGAGTTCACCTGTATGCTTCATCCAATCAAGAAGCGCAAGGCGCGTTCCAATGAGATCGAGCATTATGCGGCGCAGATGAATGTGCTGCTTGCTTATTATAATCTGGTGGACGACTGGAAAGACGAGAAGAGTTACACGAAGAAGACGATCGCATCTATGTTTGAGAAGGACTATGGGCGCGTTGCCGATCAGTATCCAAGACAGGTGAAGGCAGTTGAGGATTATATCGCAAAACTCGCCGTCTATGAGCAGAATAAGGAGACGAATATCGATCTTGTTGCAGGACTGACTGGTGAGATGCTTGGAGAAATATTTGCATGGAAGCAGGACGAGTGGTATGATGAACTGAAAACGCTCGGCTTTTATCTGGGAAAATTCATTTATCTGATGGATGCTTATGAGGATCTGGAGAAGGATGAGAAGAAGGATTCCTATAATCCACTCCGCTATCTACAGACGGATGATGAGCAGGAATATGAGACGCTTTGCAGGCTGATGATGACGAGTATGCTCTCTGAGTGTGCGAAGTCGTTTGAACGTCTGCCGATTCTGTTACATGCAGATATCCTGCGCAATATTATTTATTCCGGTGTCTGGTCGAAGTACGAGTATATTCAGTTAAAGAAGAAAAAGAGGAAGAAATAATGACAGATCCATATCAGGTGCTGGGCGTTACGAGAGGCGCTTCGGATGAAGAAATCAAGAAAGCTTACCGAACCTTAAGCCGCAAGTATCACCCGGATGCCAATGTCAATAATCCAAATAAAGATCAGGCGGAGGAACGCTTCAAGCAGGTGCAGCAGGCCTATGACCAGATCATGAAGGAGAAGCAGCAGGGACCAAGCGGTAATTACGGAGGTTTCAGCGGTTACGGCGGACAGAGTTCGCAGGGACAGCCGGGAGGTGGCTACTCTACCGGACAGGGACCGTTCGGAGGCTTTAGCGGAACTTATTATTACGGAAGTAACAACACTTCGCAGCGAAGAGAATTTTCGCCGAAGATGCAGGCGGCACTTAACTATATCCGAAACCAGTGTTATACGGAAGCCCTCAACGTACTTGGGGAGATTCCATTCTCCGAGAGAACCGGACGCTGGTATTATTACAGCGCTGTAGCCAATGATGGAGCAGGCAATACGGCAACTGCTTTAGAACATATCCGCCGTGCGCTCGATCTTGAACCAAGCAATATGGAGTATCGTCAGTTCCAGCAACATCTGGAGTATGGCGGAACATGGTATACAAATATGGGAAGCGGATATGACCGTCCGTATAGCGGATACAGTAATTTCTGTATGAGTCTGCTTTGTATGCAGGCGATGTGCACATGTTGTTGCCGACCATTTTAAATTAAGCGTAAAATTCGGGTTTGCTGCGCTCAGATTTGATTAAAACCGACGATACCGGATTAAAAGAAGCAGGATCGATTTATAACGATCCTGCTTCCGTAAGTTATGTATCGGATTGTTTTACTCCATGTCATCCGGAATTCCGTTGTGATCCAGATCAATACTGTGAGCACCGATATCCATGGTGCTTAAGGTACGGCGTTTCAGGCGGGCTGCCTCGGATGCCTTTAACAGATAAGTCTTGATCTCCGTGGCATGCTTAACGTGGATCAGCTTTAACTCTGCATCTGTGACATCACCGGTGTAGCAGGTGATGGTGCCGAGTCCGACGATGCGCTCCAAGAGAGTCGTTGTGAGCTTCACATCCTGAATCTTGTACATGTAGCAGTCATCCTCTGTCGTGCTTAAGAAGCCGCGATCCACCGTCAGAAGGCTTGGTGTAATCGTGTATTTGGTGAATGTCCACGGAAGTCCTAAGAAAAGCCAGCGCTTGCGCTCCTTGAACATTACGGTATCTTCGTTTCCCATTGTTGTATTTACATTATCCGCCATATTCCATTCTCCTTTTGTGAAAAAACTACATCAATTATATTGTAACGAAAAAACTTTGAAATGCAATGTATTTTGTCTTGAAATATGAAAATTATTATTATATGATAGTAAAAATGCGTAAAAAAGGAGGAACAAAATGCGCCATTTAATGAGTCCTTTGGATTTCTCCGTCGAGGAACTGGATCAGCTTCTTGATCTGGCGACCGACATTGAGAAACATCCAGACAAATACGCCCATGCATGTGACGGTAAAAAACTTGCAACCTGTTTCTATGAGCCGAGTACAAGAACCCGCTTAAGTTTCGAGGCAGCGATGCTGAATTTAGGAGGTTCCGTTTTAGGTTTTGCCAGTGCTGATTCATCATCAGCGTCGAAGGGCGAAAGCATTTCTGATACAATTCGTGTTATTTCCTGCTATGCAGATATATGTGCTATGCGTCATCCGAAGGAAGGTGCAGCACTCGTAGCATCACAGAAGTCCCGTATTCCGGTGATCAATGCCGGTGATGGTGGACACCAGCATCCAACTCAGACATTAACTGATTTACTTACCATTCGTTCTCTTAAGGGAAGACTGGGCAATCTTACGATCGGTCTGTGTGGAGACTTGAAATTCGGACGTACCGTTCATTCTCTGATCAACGCTTTGATCCGTTATGAGAATGTGAAGTTTGTATTGATCTCTCCGGAGGAACTTAAGATCCCGGATTACATCAGAGACGATGTGTTGAAAGCCAACAATGTAGAGTTTGAGGAAGTCGAGCGCCTTGAGGATGCGATGGGACAGCTGGATGTGCTGTACATGACAAGAGTGCAGAGAGAACGCTTTTTTAACGAAGAAGACTATGTTCGTCTGAAAGATTTCTACATCCTGACCAAAGAGAAGATGGAACTTGCCAAGGATGATATGATCGTGCTTCATCCGCTGCCTCGTGTAAATGAGATCTCGGTTGAGGTGGATGATGATCCGCGTGCGGCGTACTTTACGCAGGTACAGAACGGTGTGTATGTGCGTATGGCACTGATCCTGACACTTTTGGGAATTACGGTATAGGAGGAGCGGCATGTTAAATATCAGTGGAATCCATGAGGGATTTGTTTTAGACCATATTCAGGCAGGAATGAGCCTGCGTATCTACCACGATCTCAAGCTGGACAAGCTTGACTGTACCGTGGCAATCATCAAGAACGCCAAGAGTAACAAGATGGGCAAGAAGGATATCATCAAGGTGGAGTGCCCGATCGAGGCACTGGACTTAGATATTCTCGGATTCATCGATCACAATATTACGGTCAATGTCATTCAGGGTGACAAGATCGTTGACAAGAAGGAATTGAAATTACCGAAGCAGGTCAAGAACGTGATCAAATGCAAGAATCCGCGTTGTGTGACATCGATCGAGCAGGAACTGGATCAGATTTTCCTTCTGACGGACGAGGAGAAGGAAGTCTACCGTTGCAAATACTGCGAGGAGAAATACATTAATCCGAATCGCCGCAGAGTCTAGAAAATATGTAGGGCTGACATGAAGATGTCAGTCCTTTTTCATTCCGGATGATTGTTAAGCCGCGTAGAGGCAGTCTTATGAAAGACTGTCTCTAACGCGCATTACAACCGCCGCTTGTTGCCTTGCCGACAAAGAATCCGTTCGAAGGCAAGGCCTGCAAGTACCCATAAGGGATAGTAGTCGAGGCGCACAAGTCCTTTGATGTTCAGAAAGCTGTCACTGTAATCCCATGGACATACGTGAAAAAAGCGTAGCACGCTGCCGCTTAGAAATTCACCGACCATGATTGCTGCGCCATATAGAAGACCACGCAGCAGAATGGGCCAGTGTCTGATTTTGTCGTAGACAGGACTGATCAGGGCGGCCATCCCATAGATCGGAAACATCCAGACGGAGGTTCTGCCGAGAAGTCTTGTATCTCCGCGCAAGAGGGCACCGAAGGATGTGAACAGTATTTCCATGCACCAGCCTGTCAGTCCGCAGAGTACAAATTTCTTCCAGTTCATGTCATCTCCTTTATGTATATACAGTATGTCCACGAATCCGTTAGATATACTTGAAAAATTAAGCGGAGAATTATATGATACAAGGGTCACAAGGGATTATCAATGCATGCTTGCATGCGGATCGATGATGCATTCGTGAAGACTCAAAGTACAATAGTAATGAAGAGAGGATTGGATGATGGCATATTTTCCAATGTTTCTGGATATAGAGGGGAAGCACTGTCTTGTTGTCGGCGGCGGCAAAGTCGCGTTGCGCAAGGTGCAGGTGCTTCTTGATTTTGGTGCGCATGTGACCGTGGTGGCGCAGCAGATAGAAAAAGAAATAAAAGACATTGCAGAACAAACGCAAAGGAAAGAGGACGAAATATCGTCAATGGGATTTCCACGATCGCAGGAGAGAAGCGAAAGTTATGGTCAGGTTACAATCTATGAGCGTGCATACACAGAGGAAGATTTGCAGGACAAAGTTTTTGCTGTAGCAGCAACCGATAATGCGGCGGTCAATCATGAGATTGCGGAAGACGCAAGAAAGCGAAACATACCGGTGAATGCGGTAGACCAGCCCAAGGACTGCACCTTTATTTTTCCATCTTATATCAGAAAGAAAAACGTGGTCGGTGCTTTCTCGAGCGCGGGCAACAGTCCGGTGCTGACGCAGTATCTGAAAAAGCAGATGCAGGAGATATTGACGGATGAGCTCGGTGAGATCAACGAATATATGGGAAGTATAAGAAGTACGGTGAAGGCATCACTTGATACGGAACGAGAGAGGAAGATTGTATATCGGAAGGTACTTCAGACACTTCTGGAACGAAAGGAAGCGGGGGAAGATATTGATCTTTCGGAGCGTGAATGGCAAGAGATACTTGATGGTGTAAAGTCACAGTAGGGGAATGTTCTTCAATGACTGGTGACAGAAGGCTTTGATACGTGTCACGGAACAAATAGAAATGAATGCTGCTATGCTTTTATAGAAATGAAAGTGCGGCATGGAAATAGAAAGAAGGAAGTTATAAATGGATCGAACAAGAAGATTAAGACAAACGGTTGCAATGCGCGACATGGTAAGAGAAAACCATGTGAGAGTGGATGAGCTGATCTATCCGCTTTTTGTTATGGAAGGGGAGAACTTAGCGGAGCCGGTCGAGTCGATGCCGGGCATCTGCCAGTATTCGCTGGATCGTATGAATGAGGAACTGGACCGTGTGAAGGAAGCGGGCATTCCTGCGATCTTAATCTTTGGCATTCCGGCACATAAGGATGAGGTCGGAAGCGGCGCTTATGATGAGCATGGAATCGTGCAGGAGGCAATCCGAAGAATCAAGAAGGATTATCCGGATCTGATCGTGATCGCAGATGTGTGCCTGTGTGAGTACACCTCGCATGGACATTGCGGACTGATCAGGGATGGAATCATCTTAAATGATGAGACCCTTCCTCTGCTTGCAAAGTCGGCAGTCAGCTACGCAGAGGCGGGAGCAGATATCGTTGCACCGAGTGATATGATGGACAAGCGTGTTGGCGCGATCCGTAAGGCTTTGGACGAAGCGGGCTTTACTTATACACCGATTATGGCGTATTCTGCGAAGTTTGCATCCGGTTACTATGGACCGTTCCGCGATGCGGCGCATTCGGCACCGGGATTCGGAGATCGTAAGACGTATCAGATGGATCCGGCGAACGGGCAGGAGGCGCTTCGTGAGGTGGAAGAGGATCTTGCGGAGGGCGCAGATCTGATCATCGCAAAACCGGCGATGGCTTATATGGATATCATCCGTGCCATTCACGAGAATTACAATGTGCCGATCGTGGCTTACAATGTCAGTGGCGAATATGCGATGGTCAAGGCTGCCGCAGCGAACGGCTGGATCGATGAGAAGAAGATTGTGATGGAGAATATGATCGGCATGAAGCGTGCAGGTGCGAAGATGATCATCACCTACCATGCGCTTGATGTCGCAAGATGGATCAGGGAAGAAGAAAAGCGATAGTATAACAAGAGAGATTTCGGAGGAAGAAAATGTCAGACAGCAATTCCAAGCATTTATATGATAGAGCCATAAAACGCCTGCCAGGAGGTGTCAACAGTCCGGTGCGCGCGTATCAGGCTGTGGGACGCACACCGCGTTTTATCCAGAGTGCGAAGGGCGCACACATCACGGATGTGGATGGAAATGAGATGATCGATTATGTATGTTCCTGGGGACCGGGCATTTTGGGACACGCAGACCCGCGTGTGGTAGAGCAGGTGAAAAAGGCGTGTGATGAGGGCCTAACCTATGGTGCACCGACGGAGCGTGAGGTTGAGATGGCGGAGCTTCTTGCTGAACTTGTTCCGTCGATGGAAGTGAGCCGACTGGTCAGCTCCGGAACGGAAGCTACGATGAGCGCGATCCGTGTGGCGCGCGGCTATACAAGAAGAGACAAGATCATTAAATTCCGTGGATGTTATCACGGTCATTCGGATGGTCTTCTCGTGAAAGCGGGATCGGCCGCTTTAACAACATCGGTTCCGGACAGTGCGGGAGTCCCTGCGGATTATACGAAAAACACTTTGGTTGCGGAATATAATAATAGAGAAAGCGTCCGAGAACTTTTTGAGGCAAACCCGGATTCGATCGCTGCAATCATCGTGGAACCGGTTGCTGCGAATATGGGTGTTGTGCTCCCACAGGACGGATTCCTCGCGTTTTTGCGAGAGATTACAAGTGAGTATGGCGCATTGCTTATCTTCGATGAGGTAATTACGGGATTTCGTCTCGCTTTGGGCGGAGCGCAGCAGTATTTTCATGTGACACCGGATCTCTCCACCTTCGGCAAGATCATCGGTGGAGGTATGCCGGTCGGCGCGTACGGCGGACGGGAAGACATCATGCGCATGGTATCACCGGATGGTCCGGTCTATCAGGCGGGAACACTTTCCGGCAATCCGATCGCCACAGCTGCGGGACTTGCAACACTGCGCATTTTGAAAGAAGATACCGGAATCTATGACCGACTTGAGGCGCGGGCAAAGGAGCTTGCCGATGCGGTACGTGAAGCTGCAGGAGAGCGCGTGAGTGTCAACCAGATTGGTTCCCTGATGAGTATTTTCTTTACGGGAGATGCTGTCACGGATTACGAGAGTGCGACGCATTCCGATACGAAGCAGTATGCGGATTATTTCGGATATCTGCTTGACCGCGGCATCTATGTGGCACCGTCCCAGTTTGAGGCGATGTTCCTTTCGGATGCACATTCGAAGGAAGACGTAGAGTGCACGATCGAAGTGATGCGGGAGTATTTTGCATAGAAGATAAGGCAGAAGATACAACATGGAATTTGGATACGTAGGAATCAATTACAAGAATGCGAATCAGGATGTTCGCGACAAAGTATCATTTACGGATAACCAGAAGATAGACTTCATGCAGAAAGCGTCAGAACTTGGTGTGGAGCAATGTATGGTGCTTTCCACCTGCAACCGTAGCGAGGTATTCTTCTGGGCGGAACAGACAGAGGTGGTTCGAAAATTATATAGAGAGAGTTTTCCGGAGACAGAGATCGCCGATTATCTGGACTGCCGGAGTGGCGATGAGGCGTTAAGCTATCTCTACCGCGTGACTGCGGGGCTGGAATCCATGGTTCTCGGTGAGGACCAGATTTTAGGGCAGGTGAAGGATGCGTTCGAACTGGCGCAGACGCTTGGGCATACCGGCAAGGAACTGAACAAGATTGTAAGAGAAGCGATCACTTGCGCCAAGAAGATGAAGACAGAACTCAAAATCAGTGAGAGACCGCTTTCCGTCAGTTATGTCGGAATCCAGCAGCTTCGGGATGCGTTCGGCATTCAGGGGAAGAAGGCGCTTGTCATCGGAAGCGGCAAGACTGCAGTGCTTGCTTTGCGCTATCTCTATGAGTATGAGATTGTGGGCGTGATCGTGTGCAGCAGGAATTTTGCGCATGCGAAGGAACTTCTGGCAGAGTTTCCGGGAATCGAGATCGTGCCATATGAGAAGCGTTACGAGAAGATGAAGGAATGCGATATTGTTGTGTCTGCAACAGCAGCCCCACATCTGGTCGTGAAGGCGGAAAATGCAGAGATTACGCATCCTATGGCGTTGCTCGATCTGGCTTCGCCGCGTGACATTGATCCGGCGCTTGCAGGGACTTCGCTTCTGTTGAATCTGGATTCTTTGAATCAGATTGTCGAGCACAATTATAAGGAACGTGAGGCTTTATTGCAGCAGGGGCAGGCGATGATCGATGAGTCGCTTGCAGAGGTAAAAGTGTGGCTTTCTTCTACTGGTGTGGACGCAACGATCGAATCGTTGCAGCAGAAATGCGACGAGATCGTGTCGGACAGTTACGAGTATTTGAACCGGAAGCTGGATCTCTCACCGAGAGAACAGAAGATCGTTAAGAAGATTCTGAAGGCGTCGCTGCGGAGACTGCTCCGTGAGCCGATCCTTGAGATGAAGCAGGTGGAATCCAAGGAGCAGCAGGACGAGTATCAGAAGGTTGTGCGGCAATTGTTCCAAATTGAGAATGAACATATATAATGGAGGAAATATATGCGGTTTGTGATCGGAACCCGTGGCTCCAGGCTTGCCCTGGCACAGGCAGAATATGTACAACAGAAATTACAGAATCGTTATCCGGAGCATGAATTTGAACTCAGGATCATTAAGACCAAAGGAGATAAGATCCAGAACAAATCCCTTGCGGCAATCGGCGACAAGGGATTGTTTGTCAAGGAGATCGAGCGCGAATTGTTGGATGGCGAGATTCAGCTTGCGGTACACAGCATGAAGGATATGCCGGGTGAGATCCCGGATGAACTGGGCTTCGCGGATGCTTGGGAGCGGGAAGATCCAAGGGATGTACTGATTCTTCGAGAGGCAAAATCTCTGGCAGAACTACCGGAGGGCGCAACAATCGGAACCGGCAGCAAGAGGCGTGCCTTCCAGCTTCTTGCACTTCGCCCAGACTTAAAGATTGTCGATATCAGAGGCAATGTAGATACGCGCCTGAACAAGATGCATGAGCAGAAACTGGACGGAATCGTGCTTGCAGCAGCGGGACTGAAGCGGCTTCATATGGAATCCGTAATTACGCAGTATCTCTCCACGGAGGAGATGATTCCGGCGGCCGCGCAGGGAACGCTTGCGATTGAACTTCGCAGGGAAGATCGTGAATTGTTATCTATGGTGAATGCTTTTTCCGATGAAAAGGCACAGAGAATTGCGCAGACGGAGCGTGAGTTCTTACAGCGAATCGGCGGGGATTGTCATCTGCCGATCGGGGCTTATGCATCGATCCTTGCGGATGGGCAGATCCGCCTGCAAGCACTCTTCGGGGATGCGGACGGAGAGCACCTTGCACAATGCGATGTGTGTGGAAATGAACCGGAGTCGCTCGCCGCAGCGGCGGTGCAGCAACTTAAGGTTTGCAAAATTCGGGTTTGCCGCGCTCAGATTTGATTTTTAAAACAGACGATACCGGATATAAAATAATCTATGAAAATTAGCAGTAAGTTTGTCTATAAACGACGGACTTTGAACGATTTCAATGACAAGATTTTTCAGGAGT
>UQRC01000023.1 GCA_900543445.1 uncultured Lachnobacterium sp.
ACCTCTACTACTGCGCAAATTTTTGACGCGAATCAGATTCAGATTTATCCAATACGCAGATACCGGATAAGAAAATAAAAAAGAAAATTAGCAGTAATTTGTCTAATCAACAGGAAGCGAGATTTTTATGACGTATTCTTCCAACATACAACAATCCGGGACAATACTTAATTTTCAGGACAAATCGGCAACTGCTTCGAGGTTCCATTCTGTTGGCTAATAGCGTTATAGAAACGAATTGTAGCTTTCTATCTGAAATCAAGCTCGAAGTTGACTTGCTGATTTTCCTGAAAATTAATGTATGTCACGGATAGTGTCATGCTTCCAATATCTTACGTCATAGAAAATCCCACTTCCGTCAATTATAAACAAACCACTGCTAATTTTCGTAGATTATATATAATCCAGTATCGTCCGTTTGAGATTAAATCTGAGCGAGGCAAACCCGAATTTGCGTAAAATGTAATAAATGTGAAATAAATTTGTGGAGAATTTAAACGGAGACATCGATGTTACCACCAAGATATGGTGTTACAGAGTTCTCCATCATACGAATTATGCTGTCATTCATGGAAGCGCTGGTATCCAAAGTCTTATCAAGCATCTTCATTCCAACCGATTCCATGAGGGAAGAAGGCTCGGAAGCATTGATAGCACTAAGGGCAGAGTTTACATTTCCTATATTCATAATCAGTCACCTCCTGTTACAAATTCACTCTTTTATAGATAGCCATATTATGGCACAAAAAGCGCGAAAAATCAAGGAAAAGAAGTATGGATCAAGGTGCATTTGGGGTTGACACATGCATGTCCCTTTGCTATAATAGCAACGTAACATTTGTAATAAATCTGTAATAAACTTTACGAAACAATATTGGAGGGCAATATGAAACGTAACGTATTAATTAAGATGACAGCATGTAGTTTGGCAGCAACACTTGCAGTTGGCGGAGTGGCCGTAAGCAGTGTAGACGCTACACCGACTGCCGGACTTTCCACATATACATCAAACATTGTTACATCTTCGATTATTCCGACTGCTGGATTTTCATTGGCAATGTCTCAGTGTGTAGCCGCTGTTGAGGATGAGGCAACTGTTGCAAGTGCCCAGCCGGAAGTTACAGAGAATGATACGCCGGTTGTTGCATCAGAGTATGCAGATCTTGCGGTAGCAACCGTTGATGATTATGTAAATGTACGTAAGAAACCATCAACTGACAGTAAAGTTGTTGGTAAGTTATATAAGAACAATGTAGGAACTGTACTTGCAACCAAGGGAGATTGGTACAAGATCAAGTCTGGCAATGTTACAGGATATGTAAAGAGTGATTATGTGGCGGTCGATAATGAGAAGCTTGCCAAGAAAGCAGGAAGAAGAGTTGCGGTTGTTACAACAGAGACATTAAAGGTTCGTAAAGGTGCATCCGGTAAGGACGAGGTAATGACCCTTGTTCCGGAGGGAGAAGACCTTACGGTTATTGATGAGTCCGTTGACGGATGGGTTGGAGTATCGGTTTCCGAGGGGGACGGATATGTATCTTCCGATTATGTAGAATTATCTACTGAGTACACTTATGCGGAGTCACGTGCAGAGGAGAAAGCTCGTCTGAAGAAGGAAGAAGAGGAGCGCAAGGCAGCAGAGGAAGCAGCCCGCAAGAAAGAAGAGGCACAGGCAGCTGCATCAAGTTCAAGCAGTTCGTCTTCAAGCAGCGGTTCAAGTAGTAGTTCATCAAGCTCTAGCGAGAAATCATACAGTGCTCCGAGCGGATCCTCAGGATCTTCGGTTGCAAATTATGCATGCCAGTTTATCGGTAATCCATATGTATATGGAGGATCCAGTCTTACAAATGGAACTGATTGTTCTGGATTTGTAATGTCGGTATATGCAGCATTTGGTGTCAGCCTTCCACATAGCTCATCTGCATTAAGAAGCGTTGGATATGGTGTAAGTACATCGGATATGCAGCCTGGTGATATCGTCTGCTACAGTGGACATGTTGGTATCTATGTTGGCAATAATACAATTGTTCATGCAAGCAATCCGTCGAGTGGAATTAAACTTACATCCCCGGCAAACTACAGAACAATTCTTGCGGTAAGAAGAATTTTCTAAATTCAATACCGAATAGATTGACTTTTAAGGGTTTCGATTCTGATGAATTTATGTTTACAGAATCGAAACTTTTTTCTTTTAAGAAATTTTAAAGATTCTGGGATATACGTTGACACGTTGGTCTGTCAAAATGTAGTATAGAAGATACAGACTGTCTGAGCATAAGACGGTTCCTATAATACATTTTGTATAGTGCAAATTATTTGATGATAGAGACAAATGTGGGAGGAAAAAAGTTGAATTTTCAAAGTTACAAAAGATGGATAAGTATTGGGCTGCTGGTAGCTGCATGTGCGATTGTGCCACAGACTGTAAAGGCAGATACTGTGATAGAACCAGATGGTGTGATGGGACAAAGTATTACGGATGAGATGCAATCAGATCCAGCAGAGGATTATGTGTGGCTTTCAGCGGGAATGGAGGCTCCTGCAGCATTTGATGTAGATGCGATGCCTCTTTTTAGGGCAAGCAGCTATACGGACTTGTTCTTGGCGAGTTCATTTACAACGGTCAGTGATCTTAACGGCAGTACTTATTATCATAATAATACATATGCAGATTATGAGCTTATTAATGGTATCGATGTATCCTGGTGGCAGGGCGGAGGCAGAGGTAGCACAACGAGTAAAATAAATTGGCAGAAAATGCATGATGCAGGCACGGATTTTGTGTTTGTGAGAGCGGCATCCAGGGATACGTCCGATGCATCTATTTATGAAGATACAACTGCCAGTGCCCATATCGATGGAGCACAGGCCAATAAGATGAATGTTGGTTTATATATCTTCTCGCAAGCGATAAATGAGGATGAAGCAGTCGAAGAAGCGGATTATGTGTTAAATCTGATTGATCAGTATGGCTGGAATATTGATATGCCGATTGTTATTGATCGTGAGGCTGGACGTCAGACCAAACGCCTGACAAATGCAAAGTTATCGAAAGCGAAAGAAACTTCAGTTGTGCAGGCTTTTGCGGATGAAATTACGGCTGCCGGATATAAAGCGGGAGTGTATGCAAGTTATTCATGGTACAATACCAAGATGAATGCGGGAGATCTCAGCGATTGCGCAATCTGGATCGCGAGATATAACAATACAACAACGTCCAATGTAAAGCAGGTTAAGAAAAAGGACAGTAAAGGAAGTTATGTAAAAGACGAGGATGGAAATTATGTCATGGTAACTCCGGTTCCGTATGAGGACGTCCTGTGTGATTACGAATTTTGGCAGTATTCCAGCTCTAAACCATCTGCTTCGACAGGATATACCGGAACCTTAGACAAGAATTTTTGGTACAAGGATACAAATGTTCAGACGGAAAATTTAAAGACGAGTAAGATTTCGGCGGATTCTATTACGTTGACGTGGGATGACGCGGGAGACGCCGAGAGATATCGTGTTTATCGCTACAATAGTGAGACCGGAAAGTATGGATATCTTGGAACGGTATCTGATACGACTTATACGGATAAGAATTTGCAGGCAGGAACCGAGTACAGGTATAAGGTTCGCTGCATGTGGACAATCGGTGGGAACAATTATTTTGGAACCTACTCATCGGTTGTGGGTGCTGCGACACCTCCGGCAAAAGTGGAAAATGTAAGTGTTGACGGACAAAGCAGTACGAAAATTACATTGTCATGGGATTCTGTGAGTGGAGTCAGTGGATATCGCATTTTGCAGTATAATAGTGATTCGGATGACTATGAGGAGGTTGCATCTGTGGGGGCGGATGCCACGAATCTGGATGTGACGAAGCTGATTCCGGCAAGTGTTTATCAGTTTAAAGTTCAGGCGTATAAGACGATCGATACACAGACAAGCTTTGGTGAAGCTTCGGACGAGATTGTAGGTGTGACCAAGCCGGGAAAAGTGAAGAAGGTAAAACTTACAACGAAATCTTCGGCGGTTACGATTAAGTGGAGCAAAGCGGACGGCGTGACTGGTTACCAGATTTATCGACTGAATACCAAGACGAAGAAGTATGAAAAGATTGCAACGGTAAAGGGAGAGGGAAAGATTTCTTATAAGAATAAGAAGTTGAAGAAGGGCAGTACTTACAGTTACAAAGTACGCGCGTATATGACAGTTGAAGACACTGATTATTTCGGTGGTTACTCAGCGGTTGCGAAGATTAAAGTGAAGTAAGTATTGTGATTGGACCAACCAAAGCGAAAAGCGACAGGATAATGGGAAGAGGATAGGAGTTTATGAAAACAAAGCAAAAGAAGATGATAAAAAAGTTACTTGCAGGCGTGATGGCGGCAGCGATACTTGTTGCTGGTCTGCCTGTGCTACAGGTATCGGCACAGACTGTATCGCCGGCAAAACCGATCGTGATTGTACTGGATCCGGGACACGGCGGGTATGACGGTGGAGCTATGCACAAATGGAATGGTAAGATGTATCGTGAGAAGGATGTAAATCTTGCGATTGCTAAGGCTTGTAAAAAGAAACTGGAGACATACATGGGAGTGAAAGTCTATATGACACGTTCCAGTGATTATTTTGTATCGTTGACCGGTCGTGTAGCGTATGCCAAGAAAAATGGTGCCGATCTGTTTGTGGCACTTCATAATAATGCGTCCACAAGAACGAACGTTAAGGGAGCATGCGTCTATTATCCGAATGCACATTATAATGCCAAGATCGGTGCGAAAGGAAAAGCGGTTGCACAGAGCATTCAGAACCGGCTTGTGGCTTTGGGACTCAAAAACAATGGAGTGTTGATCCGTAATTCGGAGAGTAAAACAAAGTATCCGGATAAATCACTGGCGGATTATTACAACGTAATCAAAAACAGCAAGACTTCCGGATTTGCAGGACTGATAGTGGAACATGCCTACATTAGCAATGCAAGTGATTGTACAAAGTTTCTTGGAACAAACGATATGCTTACAAAGCTTGGCGAGGCGGATGCGTTAGGGATTGCTTCTTATTATGGATTGATTCCGAAAACAACAGTCGGTTTATCGTCTGCAGATGTGACAGAGAACGGAGAGGTTGCGCTTCAATGGAATCAAGCGGCAGGTGTAGATGGTTATTGTATCTATCGCATGGATGAAAATCAAAGCACATATCAGTTGATCAAGAAAATCAAGGGTGAACAAATACTTACTTATGTGGATAATACCATTGTTCGTGGGGTAAGCTATGAGTATGCAGTCTGTGGATATCACACCGCAAAGAATGCGACAACCTATACGGCATTGTCGAATGAAATCGATGCGATATACGAACTGCCGGTTCCGCAAGCACTGAAGGCAGAACAGTCTGCAAACGGAAAGTGGAAACTTACCTGGAGTAATTCTGATATGGATGGTGTAAGTGGATACCGTATTGAACGTAAATCTGCCGGTGCGGAAGAGTACGAGGAGATTGCAAGTATTGCAGGTGCCGAGACAACTTCATATGAGTTGAATGAGAAAGATATTGAGGATGGCGCAGTTTATGCAATCTGTTCTTACCATGAAGATAACAAATATGATGATGAGGGAGAATATTCAGAGGCAGTCTTTTTGAAATAAACTCCTGATGGCGGGATCTTCTTTAAAATTGTATTGAAAATGCAATATTTTTACGGAATGAATTGCATTATGAAGGAACGTCAAAAACGATAAATATACAAAATGCACAAAAAAATTGCAGAAAAAACATTTTGGAGGAAAATGGGGCGTGGATTCGCAGAAAAGTTATCCACAATTTTGCTGCGGAGAATGCCTTAAAATGGAGTTATACACGAAGTTATTCACGTTATCCACAAAATGAAAGCAATTTTTTTGCGCATTTTTTTTGTAGGAACAAACGATTGTTTTGTTAAGAAATCATAAATTTTGTCGAAACGAGTCAAAATGCAGAAAAGATATTGACATTTCAAATGTCAAATAAACATGGAAAAATGTTGGAAATTGTCGGACAAAATAAATAATCGATAAAAACAGAGCAAAATGTGTACGTTGCCAAAAGAATCCAATTTTGTTATACTAGAGACACTATGATAAAAACAATTGATGTGGCAGGGATCGAGTTGGACAATTATTCTGTTCGTGAGACGATCATGAATGTGGAGAAAAATATGTCTGATAATGGATTCCATACGATAGAAGAAGTAAATATGGAGATGCTGCTCCAGGCAGAGTCGGATGAGGTAATCCGGGAGGCTTTGACATCCGTGGAACACACGGTGATTGCAGAGAGAGGAATCTTAGAAGCCGTCGGCGCGGATTCTTACCAGAGAAAGCATGAGATCGATCATCATGATTTCTTTTATGAAATGATGAAAAGAATCGAACGCAACCGTAAGACCATCTTTGTTGTTGGCGAAAAGATGGAGCAGACAGAGCAAATGTGTGAGCGGATCATGGAACTGTATCCAAAATGCGAGGTGATCGGTGCAGAGGCGATTGAGGAGTGTTCCGGTAATCTGGATGCATTGATTAATGAAATTAATTCGCAGACACCGGATGTGATCATCAGTGTGATTCCGAGTCCGCTGCAGGAACATTTTCTTGTGGAGAATCGTGAGAAGTTATCTGCCGGATTGTGGTATGGTATGGGGACGATGGAATTGGAAGCGCCGAAGGGGGGATTCGCAAATGGAATCCGTAAGATGTTCCGTGCACATAAATTAGAGAAGCATTTAAATCATTATAGTGAGAAACAGGAAAATGAATAATATGTCAAAGAAGGTCAGACAGGTTGCCGGAAATTATGTATTGATTCTGGTAGGAACTGCGGTGATGGCTTTAGCGATTCAGTGTATCTATGACAGAGTCGGACTTGTGACGGGAGGATTTACCGGTCTTACGATTGTGATCCGTAGCCTGACAAAGTCTGTGATTGAGGGCGGTATTCCACTGTGGTTTACCAATATTGTGTTGAACATTCCGGTGTTCCTTTATTCGTATATCAAATTTGGCAGGAAATTTGTTGGAAGAACGCTTATTGCAACATTGATGCTGTCTGTGTGGCTGTATATCATTCCGGGAGTGGATCTCTCGGGAGATGATTATCTGCTGGCGGCGTTGTTTGGTGGCGTGTTTACCGGAGTCGGAATGGGACTGGTACTTAGAGCAGGTGCAACGACCGGAGGAACGGATATGGTAGCGGCTTTGATTCAGTCCCGGATGCGACATTACTCGGTTGTGCAGATTATGCAGGTAATGGATGCGGCAATCGTGATTGCCGGACTTTATGTGTTCGGGCTTCGCTCGACGCTATATGCAGTTGTATCGATTTTTGTCATGACGAAGGTCTCGGATGCCTTTCTGGAAGGCTTTAAAAATTCCAAGGCGGCGCTGATCATCACCAATCATCACGAGGAAGTAGCGCAGCGACTGATGGATGAACTGGATCGCGGCGTAACCGGAATGGATGCAAAAGGTATGTACACACAAAATTATAAATGTGTGTTGTACTGTGTTGTGTCGCGCAAGGAAATTGTGCGGCTGAAGGAAATTGTCAATGATGTGGATCCGGAAGCGTTTGTAATCGTATCGGATGTGCGTGAAGTGCTCGGGGAAGGTTTTATGGAATATTCCTCGCAGGACTTCTAAAATACAGGATTTCGGCATAATGCCTAGTACAAAATTACTAATAAGATTTCATCCAAAAAGAGGAAATGCATAAAAAATAACGCATTTCCTCTTTATTTTTTTGTAGAATTATATTAAAATAGTAAAAGATGCTAATTCATAAGCAAATATGGGGATAAGGAGAAAGGGTTATGATTTCCAATCAGATACTTCAGAATACAATTGATGGTCTCAAGAACATTACCAGAACGGATCTCTGTGTGATTGATGTGGAGGGCAAGATCCTCGCAGCAACGTTCCCGGATGCGGAACAGTTTATCGCTTCTGCACAGTCGTTTGTCGGATCTCCGGCAGACAGTCAGGTTGTGAACGGATGTCAGTTCTTTAAGGTGTTTGATGATCACCAGTTAGAATATATTTTACTCGCTTATGGGGACAGCGAGGATGTGTATATGATCGGAAAGATTGCCAGTTTCCAGATCCAGAATCTTCTTGTCGCTTATAAGGAGCGCTTTGATAAGGATAACTTTATCAAGAATCTGATTCTGGACAATTTGCTTTTGGTAGATATCTACAATCGCGCAAAGAAGCTTCATATTGAGACGGAGATGCGCAGGGTTGTCTTTCTTGTAGAGACGAACCGTGAGAAGGATGGTAATGAGTTGGAGAAGATTCGCGGGCTCTTTGGCGGCAAGTCGAAGGATTTTGTTACGGCGGTGGATGAGAAGAACATCATTGTTGTCAAGGAACTGGGCGAAAATGAGACATATGACGATCTGAAGAAGACGGCGGATGTGATCATCAACCTGTTTCGTTCAGATGCAAACTGTAACGTCCATATTGCCTATGGAACGATTGTCAATGAGTTAAAAGAAGTATCGCGTTCTTATAAAGAAGCAAGGATGGCACTCGATGTTGGTAAAATTTTCTTTGAGGATCAGGATGTGATTGCGTATTCACAGCTTGGCATCGGTCGTCTGATCTATCAGCTCCCGATTCCTTTGTGTAAGATGTTTATCAAGGAAATCTTTGACGGAAAGTCACCGGATGAGTTTGATGATGAAATCCTGACAACGATCAATAAGTTCTTTGAGAACAACCTCAATGTGTCAGAGACTTCCAGACAACTGTATATTCACCGCAATACGCTGGTGTATCGTCTGGACAAGCTTCAGAAGAGTACAGGTCTGGATCTAAGAGTCTTCGAGGACGCAATTACCTTTAAGATTGCGCTCATGGTAGTCAAGTACATGAAGTATATGGAGACATTGGACTACTAATTAAGGAGAAAAAATGATTAAACTGGAACATGTCAGTAAGTCGTATTCTGCAGGAATTCCTGCCTTAAATGATGTGAATCTGGAAATAGAAGACGGAGAATTTGTGTTTATCGTCGGAGACAGCGGATCCGGCAAATCAACACTGATCAAATTATTATTAAAGGAGTTGGAACCGACCGAAGGTGTGATTACGGTCGATGGAAAAGTATTAAGTAAAATCAGGCGCAAACAGGTTCCGAAATACCGGAGAAATGTCGGCGTTGTCTTTCAGGATTTCCGATTGTTAAAGGATCGGAATGTCTATGATAATGTCGCATTTGCTCAGAAGGTGGTCGGAGAACCGAACAGTCATATCCGCAAGAAGGTACCGCTTATGCTTTCTATGGTCGGACTGGCTGCAAAGTATCGCTCTTTCCCAAGACAGCTTTCCGGTGGTGAGCAGCAGAGAGTGGCGATTGCACGAGCTTTGATCAATGAACCGGATATACTGCTTGCGGATGAACCGACCGGTAATCTGGATAACAATAATGCGTGGGAGATCATGAAACTTCTTGAGGAAATCAATGCCAAGGGAACGACGGTTCTCGTTGTAACCCATAACCTTGAGATTGTCAAGGTTATGAAGAAGCGCGTTATAACCGTAAAGAAAGGTACTATCGTCAGTGATAGTAAGCAGGGTGAATTTGACGATGAAGATTAATACCTTTTTTTATTCGATTAAGCAGGGGCTGAAAAACATTTTCCGCAATAAAATGTTCTCTCTGGCGTCGATCGCAACGATGGCAGCGTGCATTTTTATGTTCGGACTGTTCTATATTATTATTGCAAATTTTACCTCGACCGTGCATACCATAGAAAAGGGAGTATCGGTCACAGTCTTTTTTGATAAAGGGCTGTCAGAAGATGAAATACAAAATATTGGAGATGAGATTTCCAAACGTGTGGAAGTCGGCAAGATAGAGTATGTATCTGCTGATGAAGCATGGAAGGATTTCCAGGGGGTCTATTTCAAGGGAAGAGAGAGTCTGGCGCAGGGATTTGCCGGTGACAACCCGCTTGCAAACAGTGCGCACTATCAGATTTACCTGAATGATGTGTCAATGCAGAATTCGCTTGTTACCTATCTGCAGTCCATTGATGGAGTGCGTGATGTAAAGGAATCTGCAAAGGTAGCAAACACACTTACGGATTTTAATAAACTGCTCGGTTATGTGTCGGGTGGTATTATTATCATTCTTTTATGCGTTGCGGTCTTTTTGATCAGCAATACCGTCACGGTCGGTATCTCTGTTCGCAAGGAAGAGATCGCGATCATGAAACTCATTGGTGCGACCGATTATCTGGTGCGTGCACCGTTTATTGTGGAAGGTATGGCGATCGGGCTGATCGGCGCGGCGATACCACTTATTCTGTTATATTTTATGTACCAGAAGATTATCGTATATATAGCAGATAAGTTTAATTTCATTGGTTCGATGATCGATTTCGTATCGGTACACACGGTGTTTAAGACTTTGATTCCTGTTGCTGTCATTCTCGGTGTAGGAATTGGATTCCTCGGAAGCCGCCTGACGATACGCAAGCATCTGAAAGTATAAGGATATACAGCCATGCTGATGAGGCATGGCTTTTCCCTTATATACAGAACATTCGGCAGGCAATTTTACCGGATAGATACGACAAATGTTATGAAAGTTTGTTAACAGGGAAAATAAACCGATTTGGAGGATAACATGGATTACAACGAGGAAAACAAACAACTGGATACAACACCGACCGTACAGTTTGAAGAGACTGGAAAGCAAAAGAAGCCGCACAAGCGGAAAAGCTTCGGTTTTGGGCTGATACTGGGAATTGTGATCGGATGCCTTGTTCTTGGCATCGGTGGTGTGGCAGGAATGGGAATCTATGCCAATACGACCGGCAATTATCTGATTATCAGTCCAAAAGGTGTAACGCAGACATCGGATAATAAAGTCCTGAACCGCAAGACGATAGGCAAGATCGAGGAGCTTCTGGCTTACATTGATTTATATTATAATGATGAATATGATGCGGATGATGTCCGTGATGCAATCTATGAGGGAACCTTAAGCGGACTTGGGGATCCGTATTCGGTCTACTATACGGCGGATGACTATAAGGATCTTCAGATTTCCACATCCGGAAACTATTATGGTATCGGAGCGGGATTGATGCAGAATGCCAAGACTATGGAAGTGACGGTTTCAAAGGTATATGAAGGAACGCCGGCGGAAGATGCGGGACTTGAGGATGGAGATCAGATCTTAAAAGTCGATGATGTTGAAGCGACGAGCATGGAATTGTCCAACCTTGTAAAGAAGATTCGTGGGGAGGAAGGCACAACGGTGCATCTTCAGATTTACCGGGAGTCGAGTGGAGAGACCCTTGAAGTGGATGTGAAACGTGCGAACGTAGATCTCCCGAGTGTCAGTTACGAGATGCTGGATGGCAGCATCGGTTACATACAGATCAGTGAATTCCAAAGTAATACCGCAAATCAGTTCAAGGCGGCAGTCAAGGATCTGCAGAGTCAGGATATGAAGAGTATGATCGTTGATGTACGCAGCAATCCGGGTGGACTGATCACTTCGGTTGTAGATATCCTGGATCAGATTCTGCCGGAGGGCACGGTTGTTTATACGGAAGATAAGTATGGCAAGCGCGAGAACTATACTTCGGACAGCAATTGTCTTAAGCTTCCGATCGCTGTCCTTGTCAATGAGAACAGTGCGAGTGCTTCTGAGATTTTTGCCGGAGCAATCAAGGATTATAATTACGGAACGCTCATCGGTGTAAAGACCTTCGGAAAAGGCATTGTGCAGACGGTTTATCCTCTTGAAGACGGCGATGCAATCAAGATTACGACGGCGAAATATTATACACCGAATGGAAATTACATTCACAAGGTCGGCATCACACCGGATATTGAGGTGGAGTACAATTATTCCGGACCGAAGGATGAAAAATACGATAAGAAATATGATAACCAGTTACAAAAAGCGATTGAAGTATTGCAGGACGAAGCAAAGTAGAACGCACAAAGAGATTGCTTTCATTGTAGGAATCCGCTACAATAGACAACAGATATAGGATAAACGAAAAGGGGTGATTCTGTGGTAGAATTGGATAATTTTAAGAGCCAGCTTCTCGGCTATAAGGCTCCGCTGCAGGAAGTGAGGGATTCACTTTGACTTAGCGGGCAAGGAGCAGCGCATCCAGGAACTGGAGCGCGAGATGGAAGCACCGGACTTCTGGAATGATCCGGTCGTGTCCCAGGAGAAGATGAAGGAACTCAAAAGTCTCAAGGATGACGTGCAGACGTATGCAACGCTTTCCGGTCAGTATGACGATATCGAGACAATGATCGAGATGGGATACGAGGAAGAAGATCCGGAACTGATTCCGGAGATTGCTGAGATGATGGATGAATTTGTTTCAACGTATGAGAACATTCGTATGAAGACACTTTTATCCGGTGAATATGACAGAAATAATGCGATTCTTTCTCTTCATGCAGGAGCAGGAGGCACCGAATCGTGCGATTGGGCAGCGATGCTTTTTCGTATGTATTCCCGCTGGGCGGATAAGAAGGGCTTTCAGCTCGAGGTACTCGATTCGCTGGATGGCGATGAGGCAGGCATTAAGTCGATCACATTCCAGGTAAACGGAGAGAATGCTTACGGATATTTGAAGTCCGAAAAAGGCGTACACCGTCTTGTGCGTATATCGCCTTTTAACGCGGCCGGTAAGAGACAGACGTCGTTCGTATCCTGCGATGTGATGCCGGATATTGAGGAGGATGTGGATATTGAAATCAAGGATGAAGATATCCGTATTGATACTTACCGTTCGAGTGGTGCCGGTGGACAGCATATTAATAAGACATCATCGGCAATCCGAATCACACACTATCCGACCGGAATTGTTGTGCAGTGCCAGAACGAGCGCTCGCAGCATATGAACAAGGATAAGGCGATGCAGATGCTGAAGGCGAAACTGTATCTGCTGAAACAGGAGGAGAATGCTGCCAAGGCGGCTGGAATCCGCGGTGAAGTGACGGAGATTGGCTGGGGCAATCAGATTCGTTCTTATGTTATGCAACCGTACACGATGGTCAAGGACCATAGAACCGGTGTGGAGAGTGGCAATGTGGATGCGGTTATGGACGGCGGACTGGATCCGTTTATCAACGGTTATCTCAAGTGGCTGAGTTTAGGCTGCCCGAAGTCGATGGAGGATGAAACGTAATGACGGCAGGAATGGTCGTAGTAGTGATTCTGTTATGTGTCGTGATCGTGATCACGCTTGGCGTATGGGCAATCACGAACAGAGTGAAGAAATTCTCGCGGGACGTGTTTGGCACGGAGAACCTTGCGGAGGGAATCAACCGACAGGCGGATCTGGCAGCGGAGACACCGAAGTCCGTGTCCGGTATGACGAGGTTGATGGAACCACAGATCATGCGGGATTTTCCGGATTTTTCATGGGAAGAGTTCAAGCATCGTGCAGAAAATATGCTGATATCTGCGCTGCTTGCTATCACAAGTGGGGATGTGACAACGATTGTGGATGCATCGGATACGCTGAAAGAACAGATCCGGAACCGCATCGGTGATAATGAGGCCTCTGGGGTGAAGGAAAATTTTGAACAGATCAAAATACATCAGACAGAGATTTCGAATTATCACAAGGAAAAGGGAACTTGCGTGATTACGATCCAGAGTTCGGTCGAGTATTTTTACAGTAAGATGCGGGGAGACGAGCTGATTGCCGGATCGAAGGAGCGAAAGACACAGACAAAGTATAATACGGAACTTATTTATATACAGGATAGTGATCTCGCGGAGTTTGATAATGCGATCGGAGTCAGTTGCCCGAATTGTGGTGCGCCGATCAAGGGGCTTGGCGAGATGCGCTGTGAATACTGTGGTACCAAGGTGACACCGGTCAACACGAAGGTATGGTCACTACATAAGATATATGAAGTTGGTTTTCAACGGGTATAGTGAAGAAAAAGGAGAAAAATTATGGGAATTATTAAAGCAGCAGCAGATCTGGTAAAGGGAAACCTTGGCGATCAGTGGCTTGAGGTCTACGAAGCAGAAAATATGGGGGATCAGACTGTTTTTACGAGAGGTGTGCAGATCCGTCGCGGACAGAACACCAAGGGAACCGACAATACGGTATCAAACGGTTCTGTTGTGCATGTCTATGACAATCAGTTTATGATTCTTGTGGATGGCGGCAAGATCGTTGATTATACGGCGGAGCCTGGATATTATACGATCAACAATTCGGCACTTCCTTCTATGTTAAACGGACAGTTCGGAGATTCTCTGTCGGAGGCGTTTAAGCGTTTTAAATACGGCGGACAGACACCGACAAAGCAGAAGGTTTATTTCATCAATTTACAGGAGATCAAGGGAATCAAATTTGGCACAAGACAGCCGGTGAACTATTTTGATTCGTTTTATAATGCGGAACTGTTTCTTCGCGCACATGGAACTTATTCCATCAAGATTACGAATCCTCTGCAGTTCTATGCGGAGGCGATTCCGAAAAATACAGATCATGTGGAAATCGATGAGATCAATGAGCAGTATCTGTCTGAATTCTTAGAGGCATTGCAGTCTGCGATCAACCAGATGTCTGCGGACGGAATCCGCATTTCATTTGTCTCAAGTAAGGCAAGAGAACTCGGTAAATATATGGCCGGCATTCTTGATGAAGAGTGGAACCAGATGCGAGGCATGGAAGTTCAGGCTGTCGGTATCAGCATCTCATACAATGAGGAGTCGCAGAAACTCATCAACCTCAGAAATGAGGGTGCAATGCTTTCTGATCCTACCATCCGTGAGGGGTATGTACAGGCAGCGGCCGCAAGAGGTCTCGAGGCAGCCGGAAGCAATGCCAACGGTGCGATGGCCGGATTTATGGGGATGGGCATGGCTGGCAATATTGGAGGATCCATTGTTGGAAATGCATCCTCAGTGAATATGGCACAGATGCAGATGAATCAGCAGGCACAGAATAATATGAACCAGATGAACATGGGTATGGGGCAGATGAATCAGTCGAACATGGGGGTACAGCCACAGCCGCAGCAGGCAGCAGGCTGGACGTGTTCCTGCGGACAGGTGAACAGCGGTAAGTTCTGCAGCAATTGTGGTAAGCCGGCACCGTCCGCCGACTGGACGTGTTCCTGCGGACAGGTAAATACAGGAAATTTCTGCAGTAATTGTGGGAAACCAAGAGCATAAGAGGACTGGGTCTTGCGTTCCCTGCTTTACTGTGTTAAAATCTTTCGAGTGAGCACAAGTGTCGGTCATAGAAAGACAATGCAGAGGAGGTAAGGGATGTCAGAGAAAACATCTTTCTTCGTCTTAAAGGAAAAAGCTGTGCCGGAGGTACTGCTCAAAGTTGTAGAAGCCAAGCGCCTGCTTGACTCGGGCAAGATGACATCGGTTCAGGATGCCACCGAGGTGGTAGGAATCAGCAGAAGTTCCTTCTACAAATACAAAGATGATATATTTCCATTTCATGAGAATGCGAAGGGAAAGACGGTTACGATGGTAATTCAGCTCGATGACGAGCCGGGAATCCTGTCGCTCGTGCTTAAGACGATCGCTGATTTCCATGCGAATGTTCTGACGATTCATCAGAGTATTCCGGTCAATGGAATCGCATCGCTTTCGCTCAGTATTGATGTCTTTCCGGCAACTGGAGATGTGGAAGTGATGAAGAACAGTATTGAATCCGTGCAAGGCATTCATTACGCAAAAATTTTAGCCAGGGAGTGAAAAAGATGAAGATAGCAGTTATGGGTTACGGCACCATCGGATCCGGTGTTGTAGATGTATTAAGAATTAATGAGGATAAGATCACAGAGAGAGCGGGCGAAGAAATTGAGGTTAAGTATATCCTTGACCTTCGTGATTTCCCGGGAGATCCGATGGAAAACGCGATCGTGCATGATTATCAGGTGATTGTCAATGATCCGGAGATCGGTGTTGTTGTCGAGACGATGGGAGGCGTTGAGCCGGCGTATACATTTGTGAAAGCAATGCTTGAGGCTGGTAAGCAGGTAGCAACTTCTAATAAGAATCTGGTTGCTGCCAAGGGCGCGGAATTGATTAAGATCGCGCGTGACCACAATGTCAATTTCCAGTTCGAGGCCAGCGTCGGAGGTGGTATCCCGATCATCCGTCCACTGAATAAGTGCCTGACTGCAGATGAGATCGAGGAGATTACCGGTATCTTAAACGGAACCACCAACTATATGCTGACCAAGATGGCACAGGAAGGTGCTGATTTTGATGAAGTATTAAAGGATGCGCAGGATAAGGGATATGCAGAGAAAGATCCGACCGCAGACATCGAGGGACACGATCCTTGCCGTAAAATTGCAATCCTGACTTCTCTTGTGTGCGGACAGCAGGTGGATTTCGAGGATATCCATTGCGAGGGAATTACCAAGATTACTGCGACCGATTTCAAATATGCAGAGGTTATGAACCGTTCGATCAAGCTTCTTGCATCCAGCCGCAAGGTTGGCGGAAGCTACAGTTGTATGGTAGCACCGTTTATGCTTGCTGCAGAGCATCCGCTTTGTGGGGTAAATGGTGTGTTCAATGGCATTTTCGTACACGGTAATGTACTTGGAGATGCAATGTTCTACGGAAGTGGAGCAGGAAAGCTCCCGACTGCCAGTGCTGTCGTAGCCGATGTCGTTGATATGGTAAAGCATAAGAATACAAATATTTACATCGACTGGAAGCCGGAGAAGATTGAACTTGTGGATTACAAAGACAGCCGCAACAGCTTCTTTGTACGTACATCTTCGGATCAGGCAGCAGTTGAAGCTGCATTTGGTAAGGTGACTTACGTGAGTGCAGGAATCGATGGAGAGATCGGATTCACAACAGGCGAGATGAGCGAGAGTGAGTTTGAAGAGAGTGCGGCTAAGATTGAACTGATCAATCGCATCCGTCTCGGATAATAAAAGATACAGCAAATAAGGGGTTTTTATGGCAAAATACGTTATGGCGTTAGATGCGGGGACAACGAGCAATCGTTGTATCCTGTTCGATCATTCGGGCAATATCTGCTCCATGGCACAGAAAGAGTTTCGCCAGATATTTCCAAATCCGGGCTGGGTAGAACATGATGCAAATGAGATCTGGTCTACCCAGCTCGGCGTTGCAGTGGAGGCAATGAGTATGATCAATGCCAAGGCAGAGGATATCGCTGCCATCGGTATTACGAATCAGAGAGAGACTGCAATCGTCTGGAACAGGGAGACCGGGGAACCGGTGTATAACGCGATCGTCTGGCAGTGCCGCAGGACATCGGATATTGCGGATGAACTGAAATCAAAAGGCTTGGAAGAGACCTACCGGGAGAAGACAGGTCTTATTATTGATGCCTATTTTTCGGCAACCAAGATTAAATGGATCTTAGATCATGTAGAGGGTGCGCGTGTACTTGCGGAGGAAGGAAAGCTGCTTTTCGGAACGGTGGAGACGTGGCTGATCTGGAAGCTGACGAAGGGACGCGTTCATATCACGGATTATTCCAATGCGAGCAGAACAATGCTTTTTAATATTAATACGTTGGACTGGGATGAGGATATCTTAAAGGAACTGGATATCCCGCGAAGCATGCTCCCGAAACCAATGCCATCAAGCTGTGTATATGGACACACGGATGCATCGTTTTTTGGCGGAGAGATTCCAATCAGCGGAGCGGCGGGTGACCAGCAGGCGGCACTTTTTGGACAGACATGCTTTCATGAAGGAGAGGCAAAGAATACCTATGGTACCGGCTGCTTCTTGCTTATGAACACCGGAAACAAGCCGGTATTCTCTGAAAACGGTCTGGTTACTACGATTGCGTGGGGACTGGACGGTGAGGTAAATTATGCGCTTGAAGGATCCATTTTTGTTGCGGGAGCAGCGATCCAGTGGCTTCGCGATGAACTCCGGCTGATTGATTCGGCAGCGGACTCGGAATATATGGCATCCAAGGTGGAAGACACGAACGGTTGTTATGTGGTGCCGGCTTTTACAGGACTTGGTGCGCCACATTGGGATCAATATGCGAGAGGCACGATTGTTGGAATTACAAGAGGTACGAATAAGAATCATGTGATTCGAGCAACGCTTGAATCAATTGCGTTACAGGTTTGTGATGTCATTGATGCGATGCGTGCGGATTCGGGAATTGAAGTGCGCTCGCTTAAAGTGGATGGAGGCGCAAGCTCGAACAATTTCCTGATGCAGTTTCAGTCGGATATTTTAGGTGTCCCAGTCAACCGACCGGCATGTGTGGAATCCACAGCAATTGGAGCCGCATATCTGGCAGGACTTGCGGTTGGATATTGGAAGAATAAGGATGAAGTGATCAAAAACCAGAAACTGGATCATGTGTTTACACCGCAGATGCAGCAGGTTGCAAGAGAAAAGAAGCGCAAAGAATGGAACAAGGCAGTCCATTATGCGTTCGGCTGGGCGAGGGAGGATTCATAATCAAAGAAGGATTATTGCAGATTCTATTCCCGCCACGATGCGTGGTGTGTGACGAAATTCTTGAGGCAGAACTGATACGGGGCGGGAGGTGGATTCATCCGGATTGTGGAAGGAAGCTTTATCCGGTTGGAGACAATGTGTGTTTCCGATGTGGAAAGCCGCTTGCAGCGGTGGAACAGGAATATTGTTTTGACTGTAAAAAGAAGCTTGCAGGAAGAAATGCATTGTACTGCAGACAGGGAAGGTCTGTTTATGTGTACAAAGGCGAAATTCGCAAGTCGGTATACCGACTCAAATATTCAAATAGGAGAGAGTACGCACGCTTTTTTGCAGAGGAGACTGCAAAATATTATAGTGACTGGTGCAAACGGGCTGGTGTTGAAGCGATTGTACCTGTTCCAATGTATGGACGAAAGAAGCGGAGGCGGGGATACAACCAGGCAGAAATTATTGCAAGGGAACTGGCGCGCATCTTGGGATTACCGATGGAGAATGCTGCGGTAAAACGCGTTCGAAATACGAAGCCTCAGAAGCTTTTAAGTGATGAAGAACGCAAAAACAACCTGAAAAAGGCTTTTCAGGCTAGGAAGTTTATAGTAAAATATAAGAAAATATTACTCGTTGATGATATCTACACAACCGGAAGTACGGTTGAGGCGGTTGCGCATGAACTCATGCGATGTGGAGTGGAACAGGTGTTTTTCCTGACGCTTTGTACTGGAGAGGGTATTGTTATGTAAGAAGCCGGTATTATGTTTGTATTCCGGCAAAATGGGGATATGAAGGAGGCGCTACGATCATGAATGTTACGAATTGTAGAAGTTGCGGACGTTTATTTAATGTATTGAGTAATGAGAGAATCTGTCCGGAATGTCGCAAGAAGCTGGAGGATAAATTTCAGGCTGTGAAGAAGTATCTGGAAGAGAACCCGCATTCTTCGATGGAGACAGTGTCCAGAGAGATGGAAGTGTCTGTCAAACAGATCAAGCAGTGGGTGCGGGAGGAACGTCTGATCCTGTCGGACGCATCGGAAGCAGGTATTACCTGTGAGTGCTGCGGCAGAATGATCCGCACAGGTAAGTATTGTGATGAGTGTAAGAATACGATGGCAATGCGGCTCCGTAGCGCAATGTCACCACAGTTTGATGCGGAGAAGGTTGAGAGAGCGGAACGGGATCGCGAGAGAATGAGATTTTTGAAAAGCTGAGCCCAAATGCCCCGGATGAATGAATCTGGGGTTTTTTAAATTGTGTTAAGCAATTCGTTCTTTGAAATCATAAGCAGATGTGGTATAATACAAAATAATGTGTAATTGTGTCCAAATGTAAATGGGAGGACGAGATGATTAACGAGGAACGAGTCAGAGAACTGTATCAGATGGCTGTATATGACGAGACTGAGGATAAGAAATGCCATCCGATGGGAGAATATTATATATGGGATTACGTTGGAAAAGAAATCGTCAAAAGCTTTTTCTGTGGAACGATCGCATTTGGGCTTCTTATAGCACTTTGGATCATCGGGGATATGACGGCAGCAATTACGTTTGTCAATTCTGCGGATCTGATGAATCTAGTGATTCGGTTTATCCTGGTTTATGTAGGATTTATGGCAATCTACCTTTTGGTGACTGTGTTCATCTATAGTATTCGGTATGCGGAAGGCAGAAAGCAGCTTCGGAAGTATGTTGGACATCTGAAGAAAGTACGCAGAATGTACCACAGGGAAGACAAACTTAAGGCATAAGGGGAGGCTTTATGACAAATTTATTGGAAATTAAGGATCGCCTGATCCGCTTTTATAGTAAATATGAAACGTATTTGTTTCCGGTTGTCAAGTTTATAGTAGCAATCGTGCTTTTTACGGTTATCAATATGAATATCGGCTTTATGGAGAAAATCAGTCGGTTTCCGATTGCTCTGATTTTGGCATTGGTATGTGCAATTCTGCCGGTAAATGCGACAATTTGGCTGGCTGCATTTGTTGTTCTTGCAGATATGTATGCCTTGTCGATGGAAGTTGCGGTAACAACACTGGTGCTTTTTGCAGCATTGTTTTTCTTATATTTTCGGTTTGCACCCAAAGATGGTTTTGCAGCAGTACTCACACCGGTCTGCTTTAAACTGAATATTCCGTATGTGATGCCGATCGGATGCTCCCTTCTGAGGGATGCTTATTCGGTTGTAGCAATTATCTGTGGTACCGTAATCTACTATTTTCTGGATGGAATTCATCAGAATTCCGGAACACTTAAGAATGTTGTTGCAGATGGAGAAACTGCAGCGACAACTTCCAAGTTTGATATTTCGGTCGGTCAGCTTCTCAGTAATAAGGAAATGTATCTTGTGATTGCAATCTTTACGATTACAGCAATTGTTGTATATCTCGTGCGTCGATTGGAAGTGGAGCATGCATGGACGCTTGCCATCATCTCAGGTGTACTGATTGAGGTGGTCGGACTGTTTGTAGGATATCTTGTATTAAATGTGTCAGGGAAGACATTAGGACTGCTTATTGGCAATATACTTTCCTTGTTGATTAGTTTTGTGATCCAGTTCCTGTTTATGAATCTCGATTATGCGAGGACGGAGCGCGTTCAGTTTGAGGACGATGATTATTACTATTATGTGAAGGCAGTGCCGAAGAAGATGGTTGCGGTCAAGGAAGTGACGGTTAAACATTTCGGCAATACAGCCAGCATGGGAAAACGCATTGATCGTTCGAAGAGAACCCTTACCCCGGAAGAGGAGGAGACGAGCCGCAAGGTGATTGCTAAGGAATTGGACATTGATGAAGATTTATTAAAATAGGAACTTATTGATGCAGTTTGTTTTAGAAAGGAGGAAATATGCAGAATTCGATAACAACCATAACGGATTTATATGATCGTACATTGGGAGCACTTGATTTCCCGGATATCTCGATGTCACCTGTGGATATTGTGGAGATTCTCATTATTTCTTTCCTGTTCTATTATGTACTGCTTTGGATCAAAAATACACGTGCATGGAATCTGTTCAAGGGAATTATGATTATTTTGATCTTTATTCTGATTGCACTGATCTTCCATATGAATACGATTCTCTGGCTGGCGGAAAACCTTCTCAGTGTAGGTCTTCTTGCGCTGGTTATTATTTTTCAGCCGGAGCTTCGCAAGGCACTTGAAAATTTGGGCGGTAAGAATCTGTTTGGACGTTGGTTTAACTTTGGTAAGACGGAGAATGACCGGTTTTCCGATCGCACCATCGAGGAATTGATTAAAGCAAGTTATGCGATGGGAAAGGTTCGTACAGGAGCACTCATTGTTGTGGAGGATGAGATTCTTCTCAATGAATATGTTCGTACAGGAATCGATGTGGATGCAATCATCAGCAGTCAGCTCCTGATCAATATCTTTGAAAAGAATACACCGCTTCATGATGGTGCTGTAATTGTTCGGGGTGACCGGGTTGTTTCCGCAACCTGTTATCTCCCATTGTCGGATAGTCTGTCTTTAAGCAAGGATCTTGGAACAAGACATCGTGCGGCTGTCGGAATCAGTGAAGTGAGTGATTCCCTGACGATTGTTGTATCGGAGGAGACAGGTAAGGTATCTGTTGCAATGCGTGGTCAGATTTATCACGGTGTGGATGCGGATTTCCTTCGCGAGAAACTTCGTTATCTGCAGAATCACAGTCGTGAAGTTACCGGACTGGAACTCATCAGAAGGAGGCTTAAGAATGGCAAATAAGATTCTCAAAACTCTGGTGAATAATATCGGATATAAAATTTTAGCAGTTGTTTTCGCATTTATCCTGTGGTTGGTTGTATATAATATTGATGACCCGAATAAGACGGTGCGTTTTACAACGAATGTGACTGTGGAGAATGAATCTGCAGTTACGGATATGAACAAGTGTTATGAAGTATTGAACGGAACCAATACGGTTACGTTCTCTGTTACAGCGAAGAGAAGCGTGATCAATAAGTTGGAGGATACAGATTTTACGGCAACTGCTGATATGAACCGTATGATCGTTGATTCGGATAACAAGACGGCACGGGTACCGATTGAGGTCACAAGCCGCCGGTCGAATTCTTCTCTTAAGTATAGTGGAAAGAATCAGTACATGGAGATCTCACTGGATGATCTTGTGAGCCGTAGATTTATGATTACGGCAGACACGACCGGACAGGTGGCAGATGGATATGCACTCGGTGAAGTGACTGTTACGAATCCGAACGTGCTTAATGTGACGGGACCTGCGACAATCGTCGATCAGATTGACAGTGTGGTTGCAACGATTGATGTCGAGGGAATGTCAATGAATCTCTCAGATAATGTTCTTCCGGTATTCTATGATGCGGAAGGAAATGAGATTGATACAACCAGACTTAAGTATAACAATACGACGGTTACAATCTCCGCAAAGATACTGAGAGTGAAGGAGATTCCGTTAGCATTCTCTACAACAGGTAGTCCGTCAGGAGATTATCGTGTGGTTGAGATTACAAGTGATCCTGCGAATATTCAGATTAAGGGATCAGCAGCGGTATTGAACCCGATTATGTCGCTTCCTATTCCGGCTGAGGTGCTGAATGTAAGTGGTGCAAGTGATGATCTGACGACAACTATTGATATCACAGAGTACCTGCCGGATGGTGTGGAACTTGTAGATGCGGCAGAGGCTACTGTTACGGTTACGGTTCGAATCGAGGCTTATCAATCTAAGAGTTATACCATATCGACGAATGACATTACGGTAAACGGATTAGGCAGTGATTATGAACTTGATTTTAAAGCAGATGCAGCGACGGTTACCGTGAGTGGTCTTCAGAATAATCTGAACCGGTTGAATACATCGGATCTTGCGGCATCCATTGATGTGTCGGGACTGGAAGAAGGGCTGCATCAGGTAAATCTCGAAGTCAAACTCGATGAAGACAATTATGCGGTGCGTACCGTTTCTGTTGAGGTGGAAATTACAAGAAAATCATCGGGAAATGGAACGGATAATAATCATCCGGATAATTCGGAGGAGGATTCATCGGGAGCAGATGATACGTCTGGTAATGAGGAAAATTAACACATTGTATAATTAAGGAGTAAAAATATGGCTAGAATGTTTGGTACAGATGGTGTAAGAGGTATTGCGGGAAGCGAACTTACGATTGAACTTGCAATGAAGCTTGGTCAGGCTGGCGCATATGTGCTCACGAAGGAACAGTCGCATCAACCGACTATTATTGTTGGTTGTGATACCCGTATTTCCGGTGGCATGCTTGCAAGCGCATTGATGGCAGGAATCTGTTCGGTTGGCGCGAACGCAATTTATGTAGGGGTGGCTCCGACACCGGCGATCGCTTATCTGACACGGAAACATAAAGTGGATGCAGGTGTTGTAATTTCAGCATCTCATAATCCAATGGAGTTTAATGGAATTAAGTTCTTTAACGGGGATGGATATAAGCTTTCTGATAATCTGGAGGATGAGATTGAGGCGCTGATCCGTAACGACATGGAAGATGTTGATTTCCCGATCGGACCGGGAATCGGTAAGGTGGAATATCGCCTTGATATTGTCGATGAATATATCCGTTATCAGGAGAAGACAGTTCCTGTAGATCTGTCAAAGCTTAAAATCGTAGTAGATTGTGCGGAAGGGGCAAGTTCCTATACGTCCGTTAAGACACTTAAGGATCTTGGTGCAGATCTGATCGCAATACATACATCGCCGGATGGAACGAATATTAATGCAAACTGTGGATCCACTCATATGGATGAACTTCGTGCCCGGGTTGTATCAGAGAAGGCGGATGTGGGTATCGCTTTCGACGGAGATGCGGATCGTATGCTGGCAGTTGATGAGAATGGTAATCTGATTGACGGAGATGTCGTTATGGCAATCTGCGGAAATTATTTAAAGAAAAAGGGAAAGCTTGCTAAGGATACGATTGTAGTTACGGTAATGTCAAACCTTGGATTCTCCATCATGGGAAAAAAGGAAGGCATTCATGTTGAAAAGACGAAGGTTGGAGACCGTTATGTCCTTGAAAATATGCTGGAAAACGGATACAATCTCGGTGGCGAGCAATCCGGACATGTGATCTTCCTTGACGACAATACGACAGGAGACGGTCTTCTTACTGCGTTGCACCTGTTGCAGGTTATGGTGGATACCGGCAAGAAACTTTCTGAACTGTCAACAGTGATGGAAGTGCTGCCACAGGCATTGGTCAATGCCAAGGTTCCGAATCATAAGAAAGAAAGCTATATGGAGTACAGTGAGATTGCGGATGCAATCAAGGAACTGGAAGATAAATTTGCCGGAGAGGGAAGAGTACTGATCCGCCCATCCGGAACAGAACCACTCGTAAGAGTTATGATCGAAGGAAAGGATCAGGCAGTCATTGATGAAGAGGCAAGAAAGCTTGCAGATCTTATTATGAAAGTGATGATTTAGGAGGGATTTATTGTGCTGTCACAGGCAATCAAGATCATGAATCCGACAGGACTTCATCTGCGTCCTGCCGGAAACCTCTGCAAAGAGGCAATGAAGTATAAAAGTAAAATTACATTTGAGTACAGGGGCAATACCGCCAATGCCAAGAGTGTTCTGAGTGTGTTGGGAGCCTGCATTAAGTCCGGAGATGAGATTACCCTGATCTGTGAGGGGGAGGATGAGCGGGAAGCGTTACAATCACTGATCGCATATATTGAGAGTGGATTGGGAGAGTAAACGCAAATTATGCACTGCGAGGATGATAAAACAATATGAAGGAAAAATACAAACATTTACTAAACTTTGTTGCGAACGTGCTGACTCTGGCGATGGAAGCATTATGCTTTGGCTGGGTATGGTATGTGATGTATGTTCCGCAACTTGACAAGGCGAATACTTTTTTCCGCAGAGGTAACTGGGCGGTTATCGGTATGTATGTACTGTTCGTGTTCTTTTTTACAAAAGTATTTGGAGGATACCGGATCGGATATATGAGAGTGTCCGATATTATTCTGTCACAGATACTTGCCGTATTTCTTGCGATGATCGTGTCATATTTTGAAATCTGTCTGGTCGCAAATGACTATTTAAGTCCGGAGCCATTGATTGTTATGACGCTTACGGAAATTATCTTTATTGTACCGTGGGTTATCGTCATCCGGAAATTTTATCAGTATTTATATCCGCCAAGACAGATGCTTGTGATCTATGGAAACTATTCTCCGGATGATCTGATCTCCAAGATTAATACGAGAAAAGATAAATACAATATCTGTGCCGCAGAAAGCTATCGTATCGGATATGAAAAGCTTTATCCTATGATCAAGAAATACAATGCGGTCGTGTTATGTGATCTTCCATCGGAGGCGCGTAATCAGATTATGAAGTACTGTTATCAGGAGTCGATAAGAACTTATGTAACACCAAAGATCTCTGATATTCTTTTCCGGGGAGCGGATGATATTCATTTATTTGACACACCGCTTCTTCTGTCCCGCAATCAGGGGCTGAGTATTATTGATCAGTTTGTAAAAAGACTTATGGACATTGTGATTTCACTGATCGGTATTGTGATCGCATCACCATTTATGCTTCTGATCGTGCTTGCAATCAAGCTGTATGATCATGGACCGATCCTATACAAGCAGGAACGTCTGACAAAGGATGGTCAACCATTCATGATCTACAAGTTCCGCAGTATGTCTGTACATTCGGAGGATGCGGGAGCAAGACTTGCTGCCAAAGGCGATGCAAGAGTGACACCAGTTGGACGAGTGATCCGCGCAATTCACTTTGATGAGTTGCCACAGTTGTTCAATATCTTAAAAGGCGAGATGTCTGTGGTAGGACCAAGACCGGAGCGTCAGATTATCGCGGATCAGTATACGGAAGAGATCCCGGAGTTCGTGCTTCGTCTCAAGGTTAAAGCAGGTCTTACGGGATATGCACAGGTGTATGGCAAGTACAATACAACACCATACGATAAGCTGAAACTGGATCTGACCTATATAGAGAACTATTCGGTATGGATGGATATCAAGATCCTGTTCCTGACGTTTAAGATCCTGTTTGTGAGGGAGAATACGGAAGGTGTGGATGAGAACCAGACGACTGCAATAAAAAAAGAATCGGATTAAGAAACAATTATGACAAATAAAAGAAATGGGTGTGATTTGATAAATATATCAAGTCATACCCATTATTTATTGGAATTATATCACAAATTTCTATGGTGATTTCAGTGTATTTTGGGAATTAAACAGATTGCCTTTGCGCATATTTGTGATATACTGATGTTAGTTTGTTGTCTTATGGGCTTTTTGGGAAAAACAATATTTGAAGCTACAGGATAAGGAAAATTAAGGAGCTATGTATGAGTGATGTAAAGATCAGCATCATTATGCCTGTATATAAAGTAGAAGCATATGTAGGTAAAGCGATTGAAAGTATATTGTCGCAGACATTTACGGATTATGAGTTTTTGATTGTAGATGACGGAACGCCGGATCGTAGCGGTGAAATCTGTGACGAGTATGCGAAGAAGGATGCTCGCATTCAGGTGGTCCACAAGGAGAATGGAGGAGCACCAAGTGCAAGAAATACAGCAATCGATATGGCTAAGGGGAAATATGTGTATTTTCTTGATTCCGATGATTGGGCAGAAAAAACGATGCTACAGGATATGTATGATATGGCGGAGCAGCACAATGCGCAGCTTGTTGTATGTGGATATTACATTGATACATACTATGGTGATAAGCATCTGAGCGAGAAAATCTGTGTGGACGACAAGGTGTTTACGGATGCAAAGTCATTCCGGGAAGAATCGTATCGTTATTTTGATCGAAATATGCTTTACACCCCGTGGAATAAATTGTATCGGCTTGATTATATGAGAGAGCACGGGTTGTATTTTCCACAGACTTTGTGGGATGATTTTCCGTTCAACATCAGTTATATTCGAAATGTTGAGTCGGTTGTAATTTCGACGAATGCATATTATCATTTCATTCGTGCCCGCGCAGAGTCTGAGACTGCAGCATATCGTGCAGATATGTATGAGAAGCGCGAGGAAGAACATGGCTGGATGGTTGATCTGTATCGCGAGTGGGGCGTTGATAATGTGGCAGCACAGGAGATGGTTGCACGTCGTTACATTGAGCGAATGGTAGGATGTATTGCCAATGTTACCAGTTCAAAATGTACCCTGACGGGAAGAGAGCGACGAGCTGAGATTAAGAAGATGCTCCACAATCCGCGTGTGGATGAAACATTGAAGCTTGCGCATCCACGTTCAAAATATATGAAGATCATGCTTGTTCCAATCCGATGGAAGAACACGTATCTTACATGGTTGGAATCTGCAATTATTACGTGGGTAAAGGAACATAACACAAAACTTTTTGCAAAACTGAAAGCTGGAAGATGATATGGCAGTATTACAGACAAATGAATTACTAAAAGAAAATTTGTCTAGAAAAAACGGTTTACATCGACTGACAGATATTGAAACAAACGAGATTAAGAAAATTGTCTTAGAAGCTGCGTTAGATATTACAGAGATATGCGATCAGAATCAGATCCCTTATATGCTGGGCGGAGGATCGGCGCTTGGTGCTGTGCGTCATAAGGGATTCATTCCCTGGGATGATGATATTGATCTGAATGTCCCGCGAAAGGATATACCACGTCTGATCGAAGTAATAGAAAGCCGGTATCCGGACAAGTATTCTATAGAAGCTCCGCTTTATACTGAAGGATATCTGAGCTCTTTTATTCAGGTACACAGAAAAAATACAGTTTTTCAGGAATATTTACATCAGGATAAGAAAAATTGTGGCATCAAAATTGACATCTTTATTATAGAAAATACTTATAATAATGCGTTGCATCGGATGTGGCATGGAGTATGTGTTCAGGCAGGACTTTTCTTTCTGTCGTGCTACAGAATGTATGCATGGAGAGATGAATTCAAGAAGCTGGCGGAGGGCAATCGCAAAGCCGGTTGTGTGATGTTTGTGAAACGATGTATCGGAAGATTATTTGCTTTCAATCCGAAAGGATTGTATCAATGTGTCCAAAAGAAGATGGCACAATGCACGGATGATCATTCCGAATATGTTACAGTCCCATCCGGAAGAAATCATTTTTTCGGAGAGATGTACAAGCGCAAGACATATATGTCGTTGCAAAAGATGGAATTCGAAGGAAATATGCTTTGTGTGACAAATGATTATAAGAATTATCTCACAAGGCTTTATGGAAACTATATGGAAATTCCTCCTGAGGAGAAGAGAGAGCACCATGTCCTGTATGATTTGAAGCTTCCGGGACAGTATGTGGAGCCAAAACTTCTCAATAAGAAGGAAATTCAACAGGTATTGACAGAAATGCTGGTTTCGTTTGCCGATTATTGTGAAGTTCACAATCTTCGCTATTATCTGGTGGGAGGAACGTTGCTTGGGGCGGTCAGACATCAGGGATTTATACCTTGGGATGATGATATAGATGTCGGAATGCCGAGGAAAGATTATGAGAGGTTTCTGCAGCTAGTCAAGAAAGAACCGATCAACGATCATTTGGTAGCAATCTCGGGAGAGGATGGAACCCTTTCGAATCCATATTGTGAATTGATCCACACAGGAACACATCTGGAGAGAAATAGTTCACAGTTCATTCGTGAAGAATGCCAAGTGTTACACCTGTTTTTGGATATCTTCCCACAGGATGGATGGCCGGAATCTGATAAGGATGCAGTTAAGCTGGCGAAACAGATGAAACGTAAGCGTTATATGATACAGAATGCGCGTGCTAAGATCGGCAGGGGAACATCGTTTGGTCATATTATGGTTAAGACACCACTTGTCCTGTTGATGCGCCTGATTGGTTATCAACGTGTGATCAATCAGATGAACAGGATTGCGACCAGATATGATTATGATCAGTCAAAGTATGTTGGAGCAGTGACATTTGGAATTTATGGACCGGGAGAGAGATGCCTGCATGATGATGTGGTGGAGTTTCAAGAGGTAGTCTTTGAGGGGCATAAGCTGCATGCACCCGGAGGCTATGAGAAATATCTGACGCAGATTTTTGGTGACTATATGAAACTACCACCGGAAGAAAAACGTATAGATCACAAGATGAAAGTATGGGATGAAATTGACGTATAGCAGATTACTTGGTAAAATAGGCTGAATTTGAAAAATTAACGAGGTAATTATGAAAAAATATATCGATTCGTTTTTGAATTATCGTTTCTTGTTATGGGAGCTGGTAAAAAAAGGAATTAAGTTAAAATACAGAAAATCTTACTTGGGCATTATATGGTCTTTGCTTGAGCCTCTGCTCACAATGATCGTACTGACAATGGTCTTTGGTACAATTCTTGGAACTCGTACCAAAGAATTCTCAGTATACATTCTATGCGGACGTCTTTTGTATAATTTCTATTCAACGTCCACGAAATCTGCGTTGACATCCATACGACGTAATGCGGCTATGATCAAAAAGGTTTATGTACCGAAATATCTTTATACGTTATCAAGTATTTTATTTAACTATATTATTTTCCTGATTTCATTGATCGTGCTCGTAGTTGTGGCAGCTGTGTTAAATGTTCGTCCTACATGGTATTTGATTCAGGCTCCTGTTGCATTAATTTTGGTATTAATGCTTTCAATTGGATGCAGTTTTATTCTGGCCACGCTTGGTGTGTTTTTCCGGGATATGGAGTATCTTTGGGGCGTTGCATTAATGCTGATCATGTATATGTGTGCAATTTTCTATCAGCCGGAGAAAATTCTTGACAGTGGATTTGCATGGGTTCTGAAATTTAACCCGTTGTACTGTATCATTGATATTTTCCGTGCCGCAGTATTTGGAAGAATGATGAATATTCATTATTTCCTGTATGCAACAGGATTTAGTGTTGTGACAATTGTTGTAGGATTGATTTTATTTATCAAAAAGCAGGATGAGTTTATCCTTCAGATCTAGGAATGGAGTATTCTATGAGCGAAGAAAATGCAATTGTATTAAAAAATGTTGGGATGAAGTTTAATCTGAGCAAGGAAAAGGTTGACAGTCTGAAAGATTATGTGATTAAATCTTTACGTCGCCAGATTGAATATAATGAATTCTGGGCGCTGAAAGACATTAATCTAACGATCAAAAAAGGTGATCGTGTAGGAATCCTTGGATTAAATGGTGCCGGAAAAAGTACATTGCTGAAAGTAATTGCAGGCGTATTTAAACCAACAGAAGGTTCTGTGGAAAAGCATGGAAAAATTGCGCCTTTACTTGAATTAGGAGCGGGATTTGAAAAACAGTATACCGGAAAAGAAAATATATATCTCTATGGTGCAATGCTTGGTTATACGAAGCAGTTTATTGATGAAAAATATGATGAGATTGTTGAATTCTCTGAATTAGGTGAATTTATTGATGTGCCGGTACAAAATTATTCGTCTGGAATGAAATCCAGACTTGGATTTTCTATCGCGACAATCGTGTCTCCGAAAATACTTATTCTGGATGAAGTTCTTTCTGTAGGAGATGCAAAGTTTCGAAAGAAGAGCGAAAAAAAAGTTATGAGTATGTTCGATTCAGGAGTGACGGTGCTTTTTGTCTCACATTCTCTGGAACAGGTAAAGCGTATTTGTGATAAAGCGATGATTCTTGATCATGGTAAACTGGTTGCCTTTGGGGCAATTGATGAGGTCGCTCCAATGTATGAGAAAATGATCGAGGCATATGAATTGGAAAATCCGAAGGCAAAGAAGAAAAAGAAAAAAACGGTGATAAAGGAAACCGGAAATGCGGAAGAAATTTCTGCGAAAAATGTAAGTGAGGAAACAAAAGCATGAAATTATCGGTTATATGGAATTTGTCGGAAAAGGATAGTGACAATCAGATAACGCTTGATTGTTTGAAAACGGAGTTAGTTGATTATAAGGACCCGGTTCAGATTTTAATTTATCCACAAAACAAAGAACAACTGGATCATACCCCACTGATCGTGAACAATGGAGAAGTTATAATCAGCTCGTTGATTGGGGCATCAGAAATCGAAGTATATGAAGATACACAAAAGCTGGTAGATGGAGATTTTGTGACATATCTTTATGGCGGGGATCGATGGTCTTCACAGACGTTATCCCAGTTACAGGGGATTTTAAAGGATCACTCTGATCTTGCTATCGTTATGATGCATAAGATCATGCCGGATGAGAGAGAAGGTGCTTTTGCAAGAGAAATTCCAGATAAAAAAATCGTTAATTTAAGTTTGAAGAAGGACTATGACGTCTATCCTTTTTATTTTGGCGGAACGATTTTGTCGGCAGAGGCTTTTCGCAGCCACTCTTTTCAGAAGAAACTTGGAATTGAAGCGGAGAGAGAATATTTTCTCTCTGTTGCATCAAAATATAAAAAAGTTTGTTTTTTAAACCAACTTACGTTTTATTCAGAGCGTGCACAGGAAGGCGATTTTACTTTTTATGAGCCAATCTATGATGAGGATTGGTATGAGAAATCCTTTACGCAGTTCTGGATTCCATTTTTGCGGAAGCAGAAAGAAAAGCATGGCAGCGTGCCGGTATTTATACAGTATCATTTTATGTTTACTGTAAAATCTCGTTTTACAAGTAATCTGAATAATCGAAATAAGCATGTGATTCCAGAAGGTCAGGAGAGAAAATGCTTAGAGCGGATCGGAGAAGCTTTTGCTTATATTGACGATGATATTTTGTTGAATGCCCATAAGATTTCAGAGGTGAATGTCACGGATTCCGTGAAGTGGGTTTATGGAATCCTGAAGCATGGAGAGGGCTATCATTTCGAAAAACGATATCTGTCCGGGAATCCTTATTACGGCGCTTCAAATGTAATATTTAATAAGATAACTAATTTAAAGACCAACATCCTGTTTATGAATTACGAAGATGGAATGTTGCGAATTGATGGTACGATACATCCGATTCTTTATTCGATGGCATCTGAAATTTACCTTAGTTTTAATGGCAAGAAATATGAACTTCATTACAATGAACGTTACGCATTGAACAAAGTGTTTGGAGTGAGCATTTATAAAGGTCATTCGTTCCATGTCGATCTTCCAATGGAGGGTGTTAAGGATGCGCATCTTTTTTGCCAGGCGAAAATAGGTAACGACATAATACGTATTACTTTTTGTTATGAGTCACATTTTAGCCGTATGAGTGATGCTTTTCCAAGTAGTTACTGGTGTTTTGGTTTGAATCCGATGTATATGGCAGTAAAGAATGAAGAGGGAATTCGCATTCGGACAATTACCAAGAAGGAAAAAAAGAAACAGGAACGCAGATTGTCAAAGGAAATGTTGCTTTCATTCCAGAAGAGAGCATGGGTATTTCTTGCAATCCGAAAAGTATATTTTATGATGCGTCCAATCATGAAGCGTAAACCGATCTGGATGTATCTGGACAAGATTTATAAGGGTGGAGATTCTTCGGAATATCTGTATCGGTATTCCTGTGCGCAGAAGGACGGTAATAAGCATTATTATCTGATTGACAAGCATGCAACCGACTACAAGAGAATGAAAAGAGACGGATATAAGCCTTTGGTACGAGGTAGTATCAAGCATCGTCTGGTTTTCCTTATGGCCGATATGATGGTTATTTCAAATTCGACGGTGTTTGCCTTCAATAATTATGGACTTCCGAATTCAAGCTATGTTCGTGATCTTGTAGATTTCCATGTCTGCTGTGTACAGCATGGAATGTCGGTGCAGAAGATTGCAGTAGCACAGAACCGTTTGCGTGATAATACGAGATTGTATTTCTGCGCATCGAAGTATGAATTGGAGAATCTTTCAAGACCAATTTATGATTATGAGGGATACGATGCGTTAAAACTTACGGGAGTACCGCGTTATGATGGACTGAAAAATGACGACAAGAAACAGATTATGATCAGCCCAACGTGGCGTATGCAGGCAGCAGTGCCGGTGCGTACAAGTGAGGGCGAACAGAGAGATTATAATCCGTTATTCAAAGAGAGCACTTATTATAAAGTGTTTAATTCATTGATCAATGACCCACGCCTTATTGAAGCGGCTAAGAAATATGGTTATCGTATTAAATATGTGTTACACCCGATTGTCAGTGCACAGGTAGATGATTTTGACAAAAATGATTATGTGGATGTTATTCCGGCGGTCGGGGATATGAGTTATGAGACCATGTTCCGTGAATCCAGCCTGATGGTAACCGATTTCTCTGGAATTCAGTTTGATTTTGCATATATGAGAAAGCCACTTGTTTATTTGCATCATAAAGATATTCCTCAGCATTATGAGGAGGGAACATTTTTCTACGATACCATGGCATTCGGAGAAATCGCGCACGATAACGATGAATTAATTGATCTGTTATGTGAATATATGGCGAGCGGATGTAAAATGAAAGAGGAGTATGTACGTCGCGCAGACGACTTCTTCTATTATAGTGATCATAACAATTGCAAACGTATTTATGATATAATGACAGAATATCAGGAAAAGAAGATTTTACCGTATCGTCAGAAATAGCGAAGCAGTGGAAACTAATTTTAGAAAGCAGGGAGACGTTATTATGAACATTGGAGTAATTTTTGCAGGTGGCGTAGGCAAAAGAATGAATAGCCGTGTGAAGCCAAAACAGTTTATTGATGTATATGGAAAACCAATTATTATTCACACATTGGAACTGTTCGAAAATCATCCGGAGATTGATGCAATTGCAGTTGCATGTCTGGAAGACTGGATTCCGTATTTGCAGGAATTGTTGGAGAAATTCAATATCAAAAAGGTGAAAAAGATTGTACCGGGTGGATCAAGCGGCCAGGAATCCATTTATAATGGACTGAAGGCAGCAGAAGAGATTGCCAATGGCGAAAAGTCGATTGTATTGATTCATGACGGGGTTCGTCCTTTGATCAACGAGAAGACGATTACGGATAACATTGAGTCTGTAAAGAAACATGGTTCATCCATCACTTGTGTGAAAGTAAAAGAGACCGTTCTGGTTGTGGCAAAGGATAATTCTATCAAGGATGTTCCAAATCGTGAGGATACGCGTCTGGCACGCGCGCCACAGAGCTTTTATCTGGATGAAATTATCGGCGCGCATCGCAAAGCAATGGCAGAGAATAAATATAATTTCATTGATTCATGTTCCATGATGCAGTACTATGGTAAAAAATTGTATTTAATTGAAGGACCACAGGAAAACATTAAGATTACGACACCGGATGATTTCTATACAATGCGTGCACTTCTTGATGCAAGGGAAGAAGCACAGATTTATGGTCTTGAGAATTAAGGAGTAATTGCGATGAAGGACGTATTAATAGAGGATTTTAAACGAATTACGGAGCGCGATATTCCGTGGGATGAACTACGAAATAAAACGTTTTTCATTACCGGAGCAACGGGGTTAGTGGGATCGTTGCTTGTAAAATTCCTGCTATATGCAAATCAAACCATATCACTTAATGCAAAAATTTATGCAGTTGTGCGTAATACGGAGAAAGCGGACCGAATTTTTGCAGAGGAGAAGACGGATGCGCTTTCGTATGTTGTTGCAGATCTGGCGACAGAAAAAGTTTCTTATGATGGAGATTGTGACTACATGATTCATGCAGCTGCAGTCACGGCATCTAAGGTTATGGTATCTGATCCGGTAGGAACGATTCGAACCGCTATTGACGGAACGGAGAAAATGTTACAACTTGCGGTCGAAAAAAAGACAAAAGCATTTATTTATATTTCCTCTATGGAAATATACGGACAGCCGAAGTCAGAAGGAAAGACAGCTGAAAAGGATTTGGGATATGTCGATATCGAGACGGTCCGTAGTTGTTATCCGGAAGGAAAGCGTATGTGTGAGTGTATGTGTACGGCTTATGCGGCTCAGTATGGAGTGAATGTGATCAGCGCCAGACTGGCACAGACATTCGGTGCAGGAATTCTTCCGACTGAGAATCGTGTATTTGCGCAGTTTGCAAGAAGTGCGGTTAATGGTGAAAATATTGTCCTGCACACGACCGGAGAATCCGAAGGAAATTACGTATATACAGCAGATGCAATCGCTGCAATATTAACACTTTTAGTGAAAGGTGCAGCTGGAGAAGCATACAATATTGCCAATGAGGAGAGTCATATTACGATTCGTAATATGGCAGAGCTTGTTGCAAAGGAAATCGCAGGAGGTAAGATACAGGCTGTGATTGACATTCCGGAAGACAGTGCATCTTTAGGATATGCGCCACCTGTGAAAATGTGGTTGGATGCGTCTAAGATGCGTGCGCTTGGCTGGACGCCGGAAGTTGGATTGATTGATGCATATAAACGCATGATCCGTTGGATGGAGTAATTGATATAAGTATAGGTGATTGACATGAAGATAGGATTGATTTCTATTAACATGCATACGAAATCGCTGAATTTTGCATGCCCAATTCATAGTTGGGCATTTCAGCGTTTTTTAAAGATGCATGGAATTGATTCAAAAGTTATTGATTATACCCCTAATTATAATGATGATTTTCCAGCAAGAGAGCCAGCTCCTTATTATGAGAAAAAGTATAAGGCACTTTTGGAAGCGAATCCGCAGACAGAGGCAGGAATTCAGGAGAGAGAGAGCAAACTTCGACAGTACAAATTCAAATGGGAAGGCTATGCAGCGTTACATGACGAGCGTTGTGAGCGTTTTGATAAATTTGAAGATTTTGTACAGACGTACTATGACAAAACCGATGAGAAGTATGACGAGGTTAAGCTTGATCGTGTTGATAGCGGCTTTGATTGTTATATTTGTGTGACGGATGTTATATGGTCTTGTGATGAATACTGGGGATTTGATAAAGGCTTTCTGCTAGACTGTAAGACAATGGAAAACAAATGGAAGATCTCATATGCTGCCAGCAGAGGGGTCCCGAAGGAATTGGAAGAATGCGAGGAGGCATATTTTGCACGTGCAGTTTCTGACATTGATTTTGTTTCAGTTCGGGAAAAAAGCCTGAAAGAGTATGTGCAGAGTCTGTTGCCGGACAAGCAGGTGACTACGGTGATTGATCCGGTTCTTCTGCTGCCGGTAGAAGAATATGAGAAGATCCTTATTAAGCCGGAAATTGATCATTACATTGTCGTTTATTATGCGATGGAACGTCCGAAAGAGTTGTTCCAGATGGCAATCCGGTATGCAAAGCTGCATCATGTTCGTATTGTGGAATTGACACATATACCGGTTGAAGGCGGCATGGTTCAGACGGAGGATGTTGAGGTTGTGCAGGATTTTGCTGCGGGACCGAAAGAATGGCTGGGCTATCTGAAATATGCAGACTGTATTTTTACCAATTCGTTTCATGCGACTTGTTTTAGTATACTGTTTCATAAAAAGTTCTTTAACAGTAAGAGAAACGGCGATAAGTTGAGTAATCTGTTAGAAACGTTCCAACTTACTGACCGGACTTTTGATACATTACGGGATGAGTTCGCGCAGAGAGCTGCACAAAAAGGTTTGCGTAGACATTATCATAGCGCCCGAATCCTGCTTGGTATCGAAAAAAGACCATTTGACCGTGAGATTAATTATCATAAAGTGGATCAGATTCTTGAACAGGAGAGAAAAAAGTCAGGAGAGTTTATTCTTTCTGCAATTGATTATGCAAAGCAGCATCCAAGACCTCATACCGATTATGATGCCGTGCGTAAGAAAATCGAAATGGATTTCGCTTATTACGCTAATTCGGTTGAGGCAGTCTGGGTAGGAGGAGAGATTGATGCTTCAAAGGAAGAACTTCGAACCATCTCCAATGGAAAGATAGAATTTCGTCGTCATAATTTTAAAAATAATGGTGAGACGATGGTGCGTATGGATCTATTTGAACGGAAAGGCTATACCTTAGAGGGGTGGTACATTCGCATCAGAGTGAATCGGGAATGGTATTGGGTTCATAAGGATGGAAGCATTGTCAAAAGAGATCAGGACCACAGACCATCTATGGATAGAGAACATACACTGTTTAGGGCAGGAGAAAATATCCCTTATGTACCGGTTGAGATGATTTCGGCTATGATTGCGGATGCTGTCTGGAAAAAAAATGAATAAGGATAGTGAAAATAAATTGAGGGGCTGCCATTTTCAGGCAGCCCCTCAACTTGTAGTTATTTCTTGGATGGTTTGATCTTTTTGACAACACCGCTTGGTTTGCAGTAGTACTTTTGACCTTTCCATTTGATTTGGTGGTCGCGAACCAATTTGCCGGACTTGCCAAAGTAATAATTATATTTGCCGAGTTTAACCATTACACTTTTTTGCATAATACCGTGGGAGTCGAAATAGTACTTATTGCCATTTCGCTTTCCTGTCTGATTTCTAAGAAGTGTTCCGTCTTCGTAGACTGCATATGTTTTATTTTTGAAATCGATAAACTGACACTCTTTATCATCATCCGGAAGGACAAGCGTTCCGTTTTTAGAGAACATGTAGTAATCGCCGTCAAGCTCTTTTATGCAGTTCCTCAGCATCTTTCCTGATCCATCAAAATAGTATGTGTCTACCGCATCTTCTGTGTCATCGGAAGACTCATTGTTATCGTTTGAATCAGCAGAGTTATCAGGTGTTTGCGGTATATCACACCATTCGTTACAGAGAAATGTGCCTTCCGGAGAGAGTGCATAATAATTAGAACCAAGATGTTTGATAACAACGTCATCGGTATTGTTTACCATTTGAAGCCCGCTTGTACGGAAGTAATACTTTTCTCCATTAATATTGGTAAATCCTTTGGCCATATAGGCATATTTTTCACTAGGTGATAAGGTATAATATCGTCGACCATCGTCATAGGTTCTCCAACCCAGATAATCTCCGGTTTCTGAAGAAAATTTTCCGTATCCCATGCGCCCGGTCTCGTCAAAGTAGAAATAGTGCTTATCAATATACTGAACTCCGGTGAGAGGAACACCATCCTCAAAGTAATACATATTATGGTCACGATAAAATCCGTCTTCACCATAAACGGAAATCCATTTGTTTACCTTGTTTTTGGATGAAACCGTTGTACCCTTATAGAGTGTTATTTCATCATTTTTTATATGATAGATCAAAGTTTTCTTTTGCGTTGCAGGCAGATAGCACATGCCATAGCGGGTTGCGCGTGTGACAGCTCCGTAGGTCTGCCAGCGATTGGTTTCGTCGTTTATTCCGTTAAATTTGGAATTGGAGGCAAAAGAATAAGTAGGCTGGACTGCTGCGAGAAATTCTGCAGAGTTTCCGGAACCAATTCCGTGGTGTGATAGTTTCATGATATCACAATGAAGTTCATTACCATATCGTTGTAAAAGATTGTTTGCCTCATCTTCCATACAATCACCTGCGGTGAAGTAGCGTGTTGTTCCGCAGGTGAAAATTGCTGCGAGCGAACAATTATTTTCATACGAGGTGTATATGGAAGAACCGGATTCCGTTAATATACTTCCTGAAGTAGCTGCATATTTTTCAGGGTAAAAAGACGAGGTATTTAACGGTCCGATGATTTGGCCGGAAGCATCTCCTACCATAATATGATCACCGACATTCAGATATACAATGCGGCTGTTGCTCAGTGTTAGAATGTAATTTTGCAGTCTAGTATATCTTCTTTGATTATTCAATGAATAAGGGGCAAGAGAAGGATCCGGCAGATATAAAGTATCTACGTGGATATTGGCTGCTTCGAGTTGCTTTAATCCGGCAAGCATATTGGTAGATGATGCTCCGACATGGTCTTTGTGAAGATGGCTGAACATGATGTCTACGTTGGTAGCACCAATAGCAACGAGCTGCTTTATAATCGCAGTAGTATGCGAGGCTGAACCTAAATCAATAAGTAAATAATGTCCCTTGGATTCCAGCAGAACGGAATCGCCCTTCTCATCTCCCGGTAAATACATGGCATAGATGTTTAATTCAGAATCGGATGTATCTGCATATACATTTGTTGAGGGGAAAAAAGTAAAAAAGAATGAAAAAATAAGTAAAACAGCAATTATTTTTTTTGACATTTGAAAACCTTCCTATTTCATTAAAATATTACAACAAAAGCGATTATAGCACATTTTGACGATTAGTTGAAGGGAGATTGATAGGAATTAGTTGAAGGGAGATTGATAGGAAGTAGTGGACATGGAAAAGTCAGGGTGCTATGATGGAACATGATCTATATTACAAGAAAGTGTGTTTACAGTGGAAGAAAAACGATTAGCAATTCAAAATGGAAAATTTAATTTAGAGGCGATTAGTACATATCGAAATGAGATTTATGGTTTGAGTATATTCTGGGTTATGCTTTTTCATATGTGCGAAAGTCATTACTTTCCGGCGTTGGAAAATGCTCCAATATACAACCATCTGATGATAATTCTCGGAATGGGAAACATGGGTGTGGATGTATTCTTGTTTTTATCAGGAATCTGTCTGTATTTTTCGTTTACCAGGGAACCGGATACCTATGCATTTATCAGAAAACGGGTTGCGCGAATTATGTATCCGGTATGTCTTACCAGTATGTTATTATGGATCCGATATCTTGTCATGCACAGAATATCTGTATGGGGATTTATCAACCGGGTATTTTTGATTCAATACTGGGTTGATGGTGACAGACAGATTTGGTACATATCTTTGATCATGCTGCTTTATCTTGCGTATCCGTACATCTATCAATATATGTTCAAAAAAAAGGATGATAGAAGTTTGGTACTTCGCGCAATAATCATGATCGGAGCAATTGTGATCATTACGATAGGATTGGCTTTAGAATATCCGAAGGTTTATGATGCAATCGACCTTGCACTTCCAAGGGTCCCTATCTTTTTAACCGGATGTATTGTAGGAAAATTTGTATATGAACGACGGAAGATATCGGCAGTGATACCGCTTGGCATAATTGTGGTATTTGTGGCTGGATATAACCTGACGAATAAATGGAACATATATCAGGATTATGCGGAGCGATACATATACTGGATAGGAGGTTTGGCGGTTGCATTTCTTTTGGCAATATTATTTAGTTATACTCCGAAGTGGTTCAATCATATATGGAGCAAATGGGGAATCCTTTCATTAGAAATATATCTTACACATATCGTAATCCGCAGAGAATTGGCAACGAAGTTTGCAAAGACTCATTTGGGTTTAACGTGGTGGATGAATATACTGGTTATATTTGCGGGTGCATATATCTGGGCCAAGCTGACCGCATGGATCGTGAAGAAGATGAATATGAAGAAAGTCGGATGATGAGTAGAGCATAGGAAACTATGCCCTATTTTTTTGTTGATTTTTGGAAAAGATATATGTATAATAAAAAACTGATAGTGATATAAATAAAACATAATGGCTGGGAAAATGGAATTATCAGAACAATATTTATTAGATATCATTCGTTGGGGAAGTCTGACAAATGCCGCAAAAAAATTAGGAATTTCACAACCGGCACTCAGCCTTGCGCTTACGAATCTTGAAAAAAAAATAGGTGTTACACTGGTCGACCGTAAAAATAAGCCGGTTTGTCTGACAGAAGAGGGATGTATTTATGTTGATTATCTTCTGAAGAAAGAAGAACTTACCAAGCAGATGAAGAAGGAAATCTCAGATGTCGGGGTTTTTAAGAAAACCGTGCTGACAATTGGTGGGGCAACTGTTTATATTGAATCTTTAGTGACTAATGTAATACCGTTATTGTTGGAGAAGTATCCGGAGTGTCAGATTAATATGAGAATTGAATCACTGGATGAATTGATTCAGAATGCATTAAAAGGCAATATCGATTGTTTTGTCTGCACGGATGAAAATAACATACCGGATGATTTTACTTTACTTCCGATTCGAAAAGAACGTTTATATTTATGTGTTCCTTCAAATTACAAATTGAATGAAGTTTTGCGTGAAAAGCAGGTCGGAATCGGAGAAATAAAGCAGATTGCAGATTACAAAATATTTGAGAATGAGAATTTTATCAATTTGCCGGCTACATTTCCTCTTCAAAAAAGAATGAACAGCTTTTATGAGGAGAACAAAATGAAAATTAGTTCGTCAATTACAGTCAACCAGGTGTCAACAGCCGTTGCATTGGCAGAAAAAGGATTGGGGATCGTAGTGGCTTCGGAAGAAGCTCTGATGAGCCGGCAGTTTGGAAATCAGGTATGTTTGTATTCGTTACCGGATGAAGTATCGGGACGTAATATTTATCTGGCATATGATTCAAAAAAATATATTTCCAAGGCATGTAAACTCTTTATTAAACTAATTACGAAAGGAAACGAAAACAATGAAACATTCTAAGAAGATTAACCTGTTGCTCGGACCGGTATTGTTGTTACTGTGTACGTTATTGCTTCCGGCAAGCGTATTTACAACTTATCAAAGTCGTGCGGCAATCGGAACCGTTGCATGGATGGCATGGTGGTGGGTGACAGGACCTGTTGACTATGCAGTGACGGCTTTTCTGCCGATTGCAGTAAATGCATTCATGCAGATTACAGATATGAGTACGGTAATTGCAAATTATGCATCGGAGACGATCCTTTTATTATTGGGAGCATCCATTCTTACTATATCATGGGAAAAGACCGGACTTGATAAGCGAATCGCATCCGTATTTTTAAAAATGATTGGCGATAATTTCCGCTATCAGTTGATTTTCTGGTTTATATTATCCTTATTGCTTTCATCGATCCTTCCAAATGCGGTAGTCTGTGCAACGGTCACTCCGATTGCTGTATCGATGCTTACCTATATTGGGGAGGGCAACATTAAAGAAAGTCGGGTTGGATCCAAGCTTTTACTGACCATTGCATATGCAGCAGGTCTTGGAGGTCTTGCTTCTCCACTTGGCGGTGCGATGAATCTTGTAACCGTTGATTATTTACAGCAGCTTAGCGGACAGGAATATATGTATGTATCTTGGGTTGTTCGTTTCCTGCCGATCATGATTGTACTTATTATAAGTAACTTGTTGTTCATGCTTCGGAATGTCGGAAAAGACGAAACGCTTGGTAACGCAAACAATTTTTTTGAGCAGGAATATAGCAAGATGCCTCCGATGTCGATCGAGGAAAAATTATCTCTGGCTTTGTTTGTAATTGCAACCGTATTGGCCTTTACCCGCCAGCTGTATCAGAATATTTTACCGGGCTTAAAACCGGCGTATGCATTCATTATCTGTGCAATCTTATCTTTCCTTATTACCGACAAAGAGGGAAAGCGCCTGATGCAGTGGAAATCGGTTCAGACATGTATCATTTGGGAACTGATCTATATCTTTGCAGGTGGACTGGCAGCAGGAACATTGATCAATGGATCCGGAGCAGCAGAAAATATCGGAACATGGGTTGCTGGAATCAATCTTAACGGTGGATTTACAACGATCCTCGTTATCATAACATTGACGTTGATTCTTTCGGACGTAACATCAAATACTGCAACAGCAGCGGTCGCAATTCCGATTGTTATTTCGATTATTCAGGGAATCGGAAAGAATCCGATTCCGTATGTTTACATAGCGTCTATCGGCGTGAATTTGTCTTACATGCTTCCAACATCGATCCGTGCAATTCCTGTCGGATATGGAATGGAACCAAAGTATATGCTGAAGGAAGGATGGAAAATTACAATCCTTGTTATTGTATTGATGTCTGTACTCAGCTATCTGTTACTGAATTACTGGCCGGCATTCAGCACGATATAAAAAGTTTTGTTGACAATTTATATGTCGAATGTTAGTATGCGATATGTGGTTGTCTGTCTTCTAAGAGGCAGATGATCGCATATCGCATTTTTATTGATATAGCGTGTTATGATAGAGACTTGAAAGAATTTTTCAAGTTTT
>UQRC01000024.1 GCA_900543445.1 uncultured Lachnobacterium sp.
TCTCAAAATCTTTCAAGGTTTTTCACTGTTCAGTTATCAAGGTTCTTTGTTTTGTCGTTATCAGCGACAACTTCTATATTGTATCAGATGTTCGATCGCTTGTCAACAACTTTTTTAATTTATTTTTTTGCTTTCATCGCGATTCGCATCGATTTCTGTCGTGCCTCACGAGTCAGCTTAGTTATAATATCATGCGTTTTTTCCTATGTCAACAACAAATTTCATTTTTTTCAAAGAAATTAAAAGCACCACAAGATGTTGTCCCTGTGATGCTTTCAAACCGCAATTATAAGAAAGTCATAAGCAATGTGAGCACAAAATTGTTCTCATACGCCCAGATCAAAAGCGGCGATTCATATATATATGAAATTAATGCAATTCCAATATCGGTTGTTCCTGCCATCGCAATAATCGCAAATGCCAACCATATAATGAGAATTCCTTTCACTAACCCTGCAAATAAACCAAGTAAGCGGTTTATTCCACCTATTAAAGGAAGTTTCTCAACAACTTTCAATACAACCGACAATAAATGAAACGAGATTACTGTAATCAGTAACACTAAAACAAAAGAGATTACACGCATCACAAGGTCTGTCGCGCGCCCTGCCACTACATCATACGCACCGCTTCCCTCCAGAATCTGATCTGCAATCTTATTCGTGTCAAAAAGCTTATTAGTTACTGCATCCGGAAGTTTCATCTGCAGATCACGATAATTCTTTTTTCCCTGTCCCGGATTCTGTGCATCTGGCTCACGGTCTTCTTTCTGCCCGTTTGTATCCCCTATCACAAGTTCATGAAGTTTCTCATCCAGATTCGATTCTATCCGATTATCTATATTTGTTTTTTCCGTCAATACATTTGCCACATAGGGTGTCGCCCACGTAACAAATACAAGTATTGCAATCCACGCGAGCATGGAATAGATTACACGCAGGAACCCCCTGGAAAACCCCCAGACAATATTCCCTGCAAGCACCAGGATTACAATTATCAATAGCCAGTTCATCTTAATCTTACCTCATCCGTCTCTCCGCTCAGCACGAATGTGTAGCTTGTCGCATCGGTTCCTGACAGGATCTTATATAACTCCTGATCAAATGTATAGGAAAATTTCCGGATACTGTGTATCGTGTAAATTTCGCAATGATAATCATCGCGTACACACACCTCGTTATGATCAAGAAATTCTATCCTGTTATATGCGATTGTAGTATCATTCTCCATCGCCGTATTTCCGTTTAGATCATATACCTGAATATGCCAGTTGCCCTCATTCTTAGTGCTCGCATAGGTGATTCCCACATATTTATTATTGCAGAAAACGCTTTGGACTTCCTGTTCAAAATCCACCTGGCGTTTCAGTGCCGGCTTCTGAGTCCCTTCGAATACAAGAAATCCGGCGTCCGACAATGCCACCATTCGATCCGCTGCCACATAAGAGATTTCGGAAATAAACGTATCTTCATAAGTATAAGTTCCGACATTATTATCAATCTCATTCTGTCCGACCGATCCAAAGTTATAGAAACTGATTGTAGAACTAACCTTGCCCTCTTTGACATCAAGCATATCTACTGCCAGTTTCTGCGCATCGTAAGACAATGCGATATCCACCGGAAAGCTTCCTTTTTCTGCATAAAATTCGCCATTTGCAAGCTGATTTCCCTTGCGGTCATACATGCGGACAGTTGAGACATTATCTTCCTTCATTAATACCGCAACCGTTCCCTGATTGGCAACACACACGGTACTGATCGGTGTTGAAGTCTCGATTTTTTTCGAAAGTCCGGTTGTTGTCATAATATAGATGGATGTACCACCCTGATCATAAATTGCAAGATAATTCTCGCAGATGGACAACATCGGTGTACTCATCTCGAATGACTGGTTCCAGATCAATTCATCATCCGAATTGCGGTAAACAATTCCATCATTGTTATACTCCAGGGTTTTTCCGAGAAACGTCTCATATTTGGCCGATCCACTATCCTGCTGTTCCGTCTTGTTACGAATCTCATAAGAATCGTAACTGCGCAGCGCATTCCATAATTGCGCCCCCGCAAAAAGCAATGCAATGACAAAAACGCCTATGATCACCCGGCGGACGATCTTGTGTCTGTGCCTCCTGATCTGCTGCTCGAGTTCCTCCTGTGCCTCGCTGTTTATCTCTACGGTTTTAAAATCTTTCTTATCTGCCACCGTTTTATCTCTCCTTGTATTTATTGCATGATATATCGCAATTATAACATTCTGCCAATCATTACGGAAGTAACAATTTCTGATCAACGCGAAGATCGTCTGCATTTTCCAGATTGTTACATTCCTTTAATTCCTTCAGTCGGTCTGTCGATCCGTATATCTGCCTGCAGATCGAGGTAAGTGTGTCGCCCGATTTCACGGTATAATACTCCGGTTTCGCCACGGATGCATCCGTTTCTTTTGCTTCCTTTCCCGTTTGATCCGCGTTCTTCAAGCCCTCTACGCCCGCCTCTGAATTTTCATCCTGTGTTCCCTGCTTACCTGCCTCCACGTTGGCATCCCGTTCTTCCCTTGCATCCGCATCTGTTTTCGAATCTTCCATCTTCTTGATATCACCTGCCGCAATCGACTCGATTGGAATGAGATCCAAGGTTTCCGCATAGGTGTTTTTCTCATCGGGCATCTCTTGCTCTGTCGCTTCAGTTTCTTTGATTTCCGTTCCGACGAGCACCTGCGGTTTATCGTCTGTCTTATTCCCCAGCGAAGCAATTGTCTGCATAGTCTTCTCCAATCCCGGAATGTGAATGCGATCCTGCACCACGCCAAGTCCGACAATCACAACGAGCAATGCCACCGCCGCGGTCATCGCATACGAAGTTGCGCTGGTTGTCTCCTTTTCTCCAACGCGTTTTTTCTCTTTTATCTGTTTTCGGTATTGTGCACGGTCTGTCTTAGGTTCCGATGCAGGAACCGTCCCCATCCGTGCACGTTTCGGCATTTCTACGACAACCTCCGGCGGGCACACCTGTCTGAGTTCCCGCGCATAAAATATGTAAAAGCCTTCTTTTTTCTGAAGCCAGTTTCCCTTATTGATATAGAAAGACTCCTCACCTTCAATACTATCCATAAGAAAAAGCACCTGATGCGCACCACCAAACTGCTCTCTGTGGATCGCTTCAAGCTCCGGCGTCATACTCGGTGCATAACCTTTCTGATCCATCGCCCAGCCGACGATGATCGAGTTCTCATACGACCGTTTCACCTCGCGGAACACATCTGACCACGCGCGATTGTTCCATTGTGGCGCATTTTGCACAAACTCCATCTTAAGAACCGGAATTGCAGCCTCGATAAAGGTTGTATATCGCCCCTGAATGCATTCTGTGTGCCCCATAAAGACAAACACCTTCTTCTCTGCGTAATCTTCCTCATGTATTCTTGCGTAGACTGCATTCTCTATGTAGATTTTATCTTCCTGCGTCGGCATTCCGATTTGGCGGATGTTCTTCAGATCTCGTTCATTCTTCGTCTCGATATCAATCATTTGCCCACTCCTTATCCAACAAATCCTATCTTTTCGTTTCCTTATGCTATCACACAGGCGTAGTAGAAATTTGGAAAAACCTGACAGGTCTTCAAAAAATCAAATGACGTTTTCCGACAACAACTCCTTCAAAACGCAACAAAGCTGCCGCTTTCGCGACAGCTCTGAAATCTTTTCTCTTATTTATTTGCAGAAAGCTTTCACTTTCTTATAGATGCCCTCTGCATCAAGTTCATACTTGTGAATCAGTTCAACTGCCGGTCCGGACTCGCCGAACTTATCGTTGACACCGATACGCAGCATCTTTGTCGGTGCCTTCTCACAGAGTACTTCTGCAACGGCACTTCCAAGTCCGCCGAGAATCGAATGTTCCTCTACGGTTACAACCTTACCTGTCTTGGTTGCAGATGCAATGACCAGTTCCTCATCGAGTGGCTTAATGGTATGAATGTTGATTACCTCTGCAGAGATTCCGTCCTTCTCAAGCATCTTAGCTGCTTCAAGCGCCTCAGAGACTTCCAGTCCGGTTGCAAAAATCGATACATCTGTACCTTCTTTTAAGGTAACGCCTTTGCCGATTTCAAACTTATAATCCGCATGATCATTGATAACCGGTACTGCAAGACGTCCGAAACGGAGATATACCGGTCCTACATATTCATATGCAGCTTTCACTGCTGCACGCGCCTCAACATCATCCGAAGGATTGATCACTACCATTCCCGGGATTTCACGCATCAAAGCAAGATCCTCAAGACACTGATGTGTTGCTCCATCCTCACCGACAGAAATTCCGGCGTGGGTCGCACCGATCTTCACGTTCAGATGCGGATATCCGATTGAGTTACGCACCTGCTCATAGTTACGGCCTGCTGCAAACATCGCAAATGAGCTGATAAATGGCACTTTACCGCAGGTTGATAATCCTGCCGCAATGCCCGTCATATTACACTCTGCAATACCGCAATCCCAGTGGCGCTCCGGAAATTCTTTCTGGAAAATACCGGTTTTTGTTGCTCCTGCAAGATCCGCATCAAGTACGATCAGATCCTCATGTTCCTTACCAAGCTCTACCAATGCGTTACCATAGCTGTCACGCGTTGCAATCTTCTTTACTTCTGACATAATGCTTCACCTGCTTTCTCAAGTTCGTCCATAGCGATCTTGTATTCCTCATCGTTTGGAGCCTTTCCGTGCCATCCTGCCTGGTTCTCCATGTAGGATACGCCTTTGCCCTTGATAGTCTTAGCGATGATAGCCGTCGGCTGTCCCTTGGTCTCTCTTGCCTCCTTGAAAGCGGCACGAATTTCATCAAAATTGTTTCCATCGATTACGATCGTATGGAAATTAAATGCTTCAAATTTCTTATCGATCGGATACGGAGAGCAGACTTTGTCGATTTCTCCATCAATCTGTAAGTTATTGTTGTCGACGATCACAACGAGGTTGTCCAGCTTGCGGTGTCCTGCCCACATAGCAGCCTCCCAGATCTGTCCTTCCTGAATCTCACCGTCTCCGGTCAATGTATACACACGATAATCCTTGTTATCAAATTTGCCTGCGGCTGCCATACCAACAGCAGCTGACACGCCCTGTCCAAGCGATCCGCTGGACATATCCACGCCCGGAATATGCTTCATATCCGGATGTCCCTGCAGATAGGAACCCGTGTGGCGAAGTGTCGTAAGGTCTTCCTTCGGGAAAAAGCCTTTCTCTGCAAGTGTCGAATACAATGCAGGTGCAACATGACCCTTGGATAATACAAAGCGGTCGCGGTTCTCATCCTTCGGATTCTTAGGATCAACGTTTAATTCTTCGAAATATAAGTAAGTGAAGATATCAGCAGCAGACAATGATCCGCCCGGATGACCGGACTTTGCACTGTGAACTGCAGTTACAATACTTTTGCGAATCTCATTCGCAGTCTTTTCCAGTTCTAAATTATTCATAGACTCTCCTTTTTTAAAGTTCCGTTCTTCCCTGCAGCGCACGAAGCAGTGTTACTTCGTCAATGTATTCCAGATCTCCGCCAACCGGAACTCCGCTGGCGATTCTTGTCACTTTGATGCCGGTCGGTTTGATCAGCTTGCTGATATACATTGCGGTCGTCTCGCCCTCCAGGCTTGAGTTGGTTGCAATGATCACCTCATTGACATCCCCCTCCAAACGCACCATGAGTTCCTTGAGCTTGATATCGTTTGGCCCGATTCCAAGCATCGGCGAGATGGCTCCATGCAGCACATGGTAGACACCATCGTACTTGCCGGTTTTCTCATACGCTACAAGATCACGTGTATTCTCAACCACCATAATTGTCTTGTGGTCACGTGCTTCATCACTACATATAGGACAAATTTCCTGATCTGTCAAGTTAAAGCAGCACTTGCAATACTTCACGTTATGCTTTGCGGACAGAATTGCAGAAGACAATGCCTCCACATGATCCTCCGGCATATTTAATATATGAAACGCAAGCCTCTGCGCAGACTTCGCTCCGATACCCGGAAGCGAAGACAGTTCCTCAATCAGTTTTGAAATCTCATTACTGTAATAATCCATCTTAGAATGGGAATCCTCCACCCAGTCCTCCTGTGATCTGTGACATTGACTTCTGGGAAGCTTCATCAACCTGACGCAGCGCCTCATTTGTTGCTGCCATGATCAGATCCTCGAGCATCTCGATGTCATCGGGATCAACGACTTCTTCCGCAAGCTTCACTTTGACAACCTCATGCTTACCGGATACCGTCACTTCAACTGCTCCGCCGCCTGCTGCTGCCGTAATCTCCTGCTCCTCAAGCGCTTTCTGCGCTTCTTCCATCTGGCGCTGCATCTTCTGCGCCTGTTTCATAATGTTGTTCATGTTTCCCGGCATTCCACCCGGGAATCCACCTCTTTTTGCCATGTGGGTGACCTCCATATATTTTATTAAAGTGTTCTATGATACACGAATTGCTACGCTGCTTCCCAACTCTCGCAATTCTATCATCATCATTAAAAATCTTCTTCCTCAATATCAAAATTGATTGCCTGACGCAAATCAGGGACCGTATCAGCGGCGCTCCTTCCGCTCTCATTCATATGAAGCGTTACTTCAATCTCTTTTCCGACACGATTCTCCATCAGTCGCTTAAAATGCGTCATGCATTCCGCCTTATCCTCATTCAGATAGGCAAAAGCATTCTTATCATCAAAGACAAGCATCAGATCTCCGTTATTTCCAAGGCTCGGTACCGCCTTGTTCAAATACTGGCGGGACAATCCCCCTGCCTCGGAGAGAATCGCTTTCCAGTTCTGCACGACCTGCTTAATATCATCCGGTATCGCTTTCGGCATCGGAGGCTTCTCTGCAGGGGCTGCCACACTTTGCGTAACTGCCTGCGCAGCCGCGTTCGGTGCAATCGGCACAACGCCACTTGCCAGCTTCTTCTCCAGATCATCCAGCCGATCCACAAGCGATGAATAATCGGTCTCCATCTGCGGCCGGCAAAGCTTGATGATCGCAACCTCAAGCACAATTCTCTTCTGTGCCGCATACTTAATCTGATTGCTCAGTTCCGAGAATATACGAATATAGCGCATGAGCACTTCCGGTTCTACCATCTGTGCTTCTTCCCTGAGTGCCGCCAGATTGTCTGCCGACATATCAAGAACTTCCTCCATCTCATCCGAACTCTGCAGAAGCAGAAGGTTTCGCATGTACCACGTGAAATCATTGACAAGCTGCCCCAGTTCGCGTCCTTCATCCACCAGTTCCCCGACAACGTGGATCGCGCCGGTCACATCACGTTGAATGATTTCTCGCAAAAGGCGCGAGAATACTTCCGTATCAACTGCTCCGAGCACGTCAAGTACATTCTCATAAGTAAGTTTCTCACCGAGATGGAATGCAATGCATTGATCCAGAAGACTTAAGGCATCTCGCATGGAGCCATCACCCGCTTTTGCAACATAGCGCAGCGCGCGCTCCTCCACATCAACCTGCTCCTCCGCCATCAGCTCCGTGAGCCGGTTCGTAATCGTGTCGATCGAGATACGATGAAAATCATATCTCTGGCAACGCGACAGGATTGTGATCGGAATCTTGTGCGCCTCCGTTGTCGCAAGAATAAAGATGACGTATGCCGGTGGTTCCTCAAGTGTCTTAAGCAGCGCATTGAACGCTCCCGTCGAAAGCATATGTACCTCATCAATGATATAGACCTTATACTTGCCTTCCGTCGGGCGGTACGCGACCTCCTCCCGGATCTGACGGATATTGTCTACACCGTTATTTGATGCCGCATCAATCTCTATGACATTCATAGAAGTCCCGGCGGCAATGCCCTTACAGGAAGGGCATTCACCACAAGGACTTCCGTCTACTGGATGTTCACAATTTACTGCTTTGGCAAAGATTTTGGCAACCGTTGTCTTACCTGTGCCTCGCGTTCCGCAAAACAGATAGGCATGTCCGATTCGATCGGCTTTAATCTGGTTCTTTAATGTTGTTACAATATGATCCTGTCCCTTGACGTCCTCAAATTCCTGAGGGCGGAACTTACGGTATAGCGCCGTATAAGACATGGTTTATAACCTCCTAGTCACCGAAACTGATTCCGGTTCTCTTTGCTTCTTTGATCATCTGGCTGTCCGGATCTACCATCTTCAGCTTTCCGGCAACCTCTCCGAGCGGTACACGCTTCGTCTTATTATTGATCATCGCGATCATGCAGCCATAATCCTCGTCCATGATTGCCTTGGCAGCTGCCGATCCGAGTCTTGTACACAGAATTCTGTCGTAAGGGCATGGGCTTCCGCCTCTCTGCGTGTGTCCCGGAACTGCAACACGTACTTCCGTTCCGCACACTTCCTTGATCTTGTCTGCAATCTCATAAGAGACAGACGGATACTTGCTCTCTGCAAGCTTTGCCTTATATTCCTTCTTGGACAAGGCAGCATCTTCTTTGGAGATTGCACCCTCTGCAACAGCAAGAATGGTAAAGCCCTTGCCATCCTTTGTGCGATTGTGGATTGCTTCCACTACCTTATTAATATCATACGGTATCTCAGGAAGCAGGATAATATCTGCGCCACCAGCAATACCAGCATACAAAGTCAGCCAGCCGACTTTGTGTCCCATGACTTCTACAATGAACACACGGTTATGGGATGCCGCTGTCGTATGAATGCAGTCGATTGCTTCTGTTGCAATATTGATCGCACTCTGGAATCCGAATGTCACATCGGTTCCGTAAATATCATTATCAATAGTCTTCGGAAGATGGATGATGTTGAGTCCTTCTTCACGAAGAAGATTGGCTGTCTTCTGAGTTCCGTTACCGCCAAGAATAACCAGACAATCAAGGTTTAATTTGTGATAAGTCTGCTTCATCGCCTCAACCTTGTCGAGTCCGTTCTCATCCGGCACTCTCATCAGTTTGAACGGCTGGCGGGATGAACCGAGAATTGTTCCACCCTTGGTCAGAATTCCGGAAAAATCAGCAGATGTCAAAAGACGATAGTCTCCATAGATCAATCCTTTATATCCATTTTCGAATCCATAGATTTCTAAATCCTTTACATTCGCAGAAAGTCCTTTGACAACACCTCTCATTGCGGCATTTAAAGCCTGACAATCTCCACCGCTTGTCAGCATTCCAATTCTCATCATGCGTGCTCCTCCTCTTACCTGAGTATTATGTGCCTGTTCAAAACATTCTATAACTACGAATTGTTTCGTTGCTACGCAACTCTCACAATTCTACACACATTCGCAATCCGTTGATTTTGTTTTACAAAATCACTACTTGCTCACGTGTGTGCAGGTCACTAAGGCAAGAGGCTTTTCCTGCCAGCAGGAATGCCTCTCACCTTGTGACCTTTGTTATTATATATTATACTATGAATCAAAATGAAGGACAAGATAAGCATCTTGAAAAATGCAACAGATTTGTTATAATGAATGCAGTGCTGATTTCATCAGTATCAGTGGAGAGTTGTCCGAGAGGTCGAAGGTGCCGCACTCGAAATGCGGTTTGCGTCGAATAGACGCAACGTGGGTTCGAATCCCATGCTCTCCGTTATATATGTTAACTTTAAAAGCACAGGTCTTCGCCTGTGCTTTTGTCGTTCCTATTCCATATCCTGTTGTGCGTCCTGCTGACGGTCTCTGCGATTATCGCGACGTCTGCGACGATTCTGATAATCTCTCTTTCCGTCCTCAAACTCCTCGCGGTCACGGTTTCGGCCCCGATCTCTGTCCCTGCGATCGCGGTTATCTCGCTGATTGCGGTTGTCGCGATTCTCCCGGCTCCGCCCTCCACGATTGTCCCAGCCTTCCTGACTCTCGCGCTCCTCACGGATCTCCCGGTTGTCACGATTATTGCGCTTCTCCCGCTGATTATTTCTTCCCGAATCCCGCTGCTCACCTCTGTCAGCACCATTGTCATTCTTGCGGTTCTCCGGAACCGGACGCTCCTTCTTACGTCCAATATACACATTCCACTTCATGTACGCTTCCTGCGCATTTCTCGATTTATAGATAACATTGCGTTCTTCGCCCACAATGTCCGTAATGCTGTACCAGCCCTTGTCATACTGGAACTCGGCATTCTTACCCTCAAGTTCCTTGCTGCCCAGCACAAATTTGTTTACAGCCTGCTGCTGCGCCATACTATTCCTCCTCGTTCTTTGAACGTAGCACGTATTCTACTGCTGCTTTCAATAATTCATTCTTCTCAAGTTCCTCGGTTCCAAGCATCGCCTGCGCTTCCTCCCTGCTAAACAATTCACGCAGCACAACCTGATGATGTTCAACCGGTATGTAGGACACCTTGGTTTTATCCGTCAGGCTGCGAAGCACATAATAGGGAACTCCTGCTTCTCCACGGGTGGCAGACAATGATACAATGTTATCAACCTGGCACAAGCCCATTGTTTCACTGTATATGATCTGTTTCTTCTCAAACATACTGCTCCACCTCTTAGTTTTGTGTTCTGTTGTATCATTATAGCATACCTGCTACGCATTTTCAAAAAGCATTTTCTGGTCTTATAATTTTTTCTTTTTCTGAACATTTACATCATATCAGTTCTGTATATAATAAGTCTTAACATGATTCGCGGCATGACTTATCATCCCGAATTTTTAAGCAAGGAGATTTCCCATGAAAAAAGCAGCCGTTATCAACGACTTATCAGGATTTGGCAAATGTTCACTCACTGCCGCGATCCCCGTACTTTCGGCTTTGGGCGTGCAATGCTGCCCTCTTGCCACAGCGGTTCTGACCGGACAGACCGGCTATCCGTATTTTCACTGCACGGATCTGACCGATATGATGCCACAATACATTGATGCCTGGACACAGAACAATGCGCATTTTGATGCCATCTACAGTGGATATATGACCGGGCGAAAGCAAATTGAACATCTGCTTGATCTGATCACACAATTTCGGCGCGATGATACACTGCTTCTGGTCGATCCGGTAATGGGCGACGATGGGCGCGTGTACGGCATCTACTCCGCTGATCTCTTAGATGGTATGAAAGAGTTGTCACGAAAGGCGGATGTCATCACACCAAACCTGACAGAAGCGTGTCTGCTCTCCGGAACCGACATCGCAAAAGCGATGAACTATCATGACGCAGAGAGTTTTCTTTCTTTTGCCTCTGAGACGGCCGAAAAACTTCGCGAACTTGCCGAGCGGCCACAGGATGTTGTCATCACCGGTGTCAAATGCCGAAAGGAAGAAACGCCTTTTATCTATAACATCGCCGTCACGGAGCGCGGCGTACACACGAGTCGCTCCCATCTGTTCAACCGGAGTTTTTCCGGTACCGGTGATCTGTTCGCATCTGTCCTATGTGGTTGCAGGGTAAATGGAATGACAACCGAGGATTCCATCGATCTGGCCGGCAGATTTCTTTACCATAGCATTGCCGATACGATGAATGACAACATTCCGCCGAATGACGGAATCAACTTTGAGAAATACCTGGTGGATCTGCTCCATGTATCCGCTTTATAAAATAAGAGAAAACTTGAAAAGGAGAATTCAACCATGAGTAATGAAGCAGCAACTACAAGTAAAGCCCTTTCCAACCAGAGAATCCGTCTTCTGACTTCCACGGCGATCTTCGCCGCCATGATCACGGTCATGACCGCTTACATCTGCCACGTACCAGTCGGAGCAAACGGTGGATACATCCACTTCGGAGACAGCTTAATCTACATTGCAGCCACCCTTCTTCCAACACCATACGCATTGGCAGCGGCAGCGATCGGAGGCGGTATGGCGGATCTTCTGACTTCGCCGATGTGGGCACCGGCAACCATCATCATCAAGATGATCATCACGATTCCATTCACAAATAAAACTGAGAAAATCGTGAATGTCCACAATGTCGTTGCAACTGTGATCGCATTCCTGTTAAGCGGAACCGGCTACTATATTGCAGAGGCAATCCTTTTCGGAACCAAGACCGCCTTCTTAATGTCATTATCCGGAAGCTTGATTCAGAGCGGTGGAAGTGCTATTGTATTTATAATTTTAGGAATCTTCCTTGACAAGATGGGATTCAAGAAGCGTTTCTTAAAATAATCTATGATTTATCGGAGGCTTGATTATGGCTAACATTTTATATGTATACAAAGATCAGGTATACGCAAATATTACAAACAAATGTGACTGTGCATGTACATTCTGCATTCGTTCGCAGCAGGATGGTGTCGGCGATGCCGAGACGCTTTGGCATAAGGTGGATCCGACACTTGAGGACATCTATGCTGCAATCGATGCCTTTGACTTCAGCGGATACAATGAATTTGTTTTCTGCGGATACGGCGAGCCGACCTGCTCATTAGATCACTTACTTGCCAGCGCCAGATATGTAAAGGAGAAAACGGGACTGCCGATCCGCCTGAATTCAAATGGACTCGGAAATCTCTACCACAAGCGCGATATCGTGCCGGAACTTGCAACGGTCATTGACAGCGTATCCATCAGTCTGAATGCGCCAAACGCGGAGGAATATGACAAAGTAACGCGCCCGTCATTCCCAAACGCTTATGCGGCAATGCTTGATTTCGCTGAGGAATGCGGACGCCTGATGAAACACACGCAACTCTCCATCGTGGATGTTCTTCCACAGGAAGATATCGATGCCTGTCAGAAGATTGCCGATGAGCGTGGTGTTCATCTAAAAGTTCGTAAGTTTTCCAAGGGGGCTTAAGATCGGAAGTCCCTTTCGGTTGGATGGCTTGTTCTCTTCGGCAGCCTGAGCAAGCCGGTTACGGATGTTCTGCATCCTCTGATCGAGCTGCGCACTGATCTCCGCGCACTCGGTAAGTTCTGCCGCTAATTGTTCCGCCTCGGTCGGCGGAACATTTTTCTTATAACGGACTTTATGCTCCAGGCTCGCCCAGAAGTCCATCGCAATCGTTCGAAGCTGCACCTCTACTTTCATCTCCCGCTTCTCGTTCTGCAGGAAGATCGGCACTGCCACAATCAGATGCAGACTCCGGTAGCCGCTCGGCTTCGGATTCTTAATATAATCCTTCATCTCGATTAATCGGATATCATCCTGCTGAAGCAGGCATTTTGCCAGAAGATAAATATCTTCCGGAAAAGAACACACAACGCGCACACCGGCAATATCGTTAATGTTCTGCTCGATCGATTCAAGCGCCAATGGAATGTTCTTGCGGCGTACCTTCTTGATGATACTGTCAAGAGACTTCACCCTTGTCTTGATCGACTCGATCGGATTCCTGTCATATTCCAATGAGAACTGTTCGTTTAATACTTTGAACTTCGTCTCAATCTCCATGATCGCACACCGGTAATATGCCATCAAACTGTCCATCGGCTTCGTATTCTCCTGCACAAAATCCAGGAATTCATCCGACATCAGGCTGTTTCTCACTAATTCCGTCATCGCCTGTTCAATATAATCATTTACATAGGTATCTATCTTTCGCATGGTTTCTTACCCCTTTATCTCTTGAAATGTTATCATAATCATATTATATACGATGGGCTGTGAAAACGGAATGAACAAAGCATAAACTTTTGCTTAAGATTTACAACATGAAAAGCATCGACTTTGGCACGTTGCTCATATAAAAAGGAAGTGCCGTAAACCGACACTTCCCCCTGTAAGTAATATGAGTAATCAAAGGATTTAATCCTTGAACAAATCTGTTGAATAGTAACGGTCTCCACTATCCGGGAGTAACGCTACAACTGTCTTACCCTTGAACTCCGGGCGCTTTGCAACCTCAATTGCTGCATACAATGCTGCACCGGACGAAATACCTACCAGCACGCCTTCTTCCTTTGCAATCTCCTTACCTAATGCGAAGGAATCCTCGTTGGATACTGGAATGATTTCATCATAAATCTCTGTGTTCAGTGTGTTCGGAACGAATCCAGCTCCGATACCCTGAATCTTATGTGCGCCTGCCTTACCGGTAGAAAGTACTGCAGAGGTAGCCGGCTCAACAGCTACAATCTTCACATCTGCCTTCTTACTCTTTAAGAATTCGCCGACACCGGTGATGGTTCCGCCTGTTCCGACACCTGCTACAAATGCATCAACTTCTCCATCGGTATCTGCCCAAATTTCCGGACCGGTTGTCTTTCTGTGTGCTGCAGGGTTTGCTGGATTCTCGAACTGCTCCGGAATAAAGCTGTCCGGAATCTCCTTATGCAGTTCCTCAGCCTTAGCAATTGCTCCCTTCATTCCCTTGCTTCCATCTGAAAGAACGAGTTCTGCACCGTATGCCTTAATGATGTTACGACGCTCAACGCTCATCGTCTCCGGAAGAACAATGATCAGGCGGTATCCCTTGGCAGCTGCAATTGCTGCGAGTCCGATTCCAGTATTACCGGATGTCGGCTCGATAATCGTGGATCCTTCCTTCAATTTTCCATCTCTCTCTGCCTGCTCGATCATTTCTTTTGCGATACGATCCTTCACAGATCCGGCCGGATTGAAATACTCAAGCTTCGCAAGCAGTCTTGCCTCAAGTCCGTATTTCTTCTCAATATGTGTTAACTCTACGAGTGGTGTATTACCGATAAGTCCTAATGTTCCCTGATAAATATTTGCCATATTTGTGACCTCCATCTTTATTATATTTTATTCCGCTTTTAATTCCTTATTTTCCCACTGAGTTAGTGGGAATTCATTTGATGTATTGAATATACACCTATTCGGATGGAGTGTCAATATGTTTTTCACTTTTGCACGTGAAAACGTACCACACAAAATACGGAGTCCCCATTCAAGGACTCCGTATACCGTTATATCTGATTTATTTACAAGCCTTTGGGATCTTAAAATCGGCTGCCTTATTATACCTTGAATAGGTTACGGTTGAACTTGCCTTTGTGTAGTTCATTTTCAAGGCTGTAGTATCTTCCTCTCCTTCCATTTCTAGACTCTGAACCAAAAGTTCCATATAATCATTCACAAATGCTGTCATATCTGTGGATAACTTAATCGGAAGATAGGTTTTCTGATCAATCCAAATATTTACTTTGATTGGTTGTAATGCAGAAGTATCAAATGAGAATTCGTCACCTAATCCTAATCCAGAAAAAATTTCGGTCATAGCATCGCCAAGATCCTTGCCGGAAATCTCTGCTGAAATTTGAATGGCATTAACCTTATTTACTTTCACATTTTCCTTTACAATTCTAGTATTAGAATATATAGCTGTATCAATGGATTTCAGACTATCCTCAATACCGCTCATATCCATTTTATAATATTTTTTTCCATCCAAAGAGACATAAGTAATCGTCTTTCCTTTGGAATTTTTCTTCAAATACATAATTGTTTTTTGTTTACTACTTTCACCATCTACTTTCATATATGTCGTCGAAACCGCTTTCGCCTTCATCGGCTTACTAAAAGAAATTACCTTCTGAACGGTCTTTACATTTGCAGTCTCACCATTTGTTATCGCATTTTGAACCGTCGTTGTCGTCGCTTCATACGATTTCACCTTATTTGCTGCTTTCGTCATCTTTTTCAGATACTGGTCAGCAGATACGCCTGCCGCATGAGCCGGCACTACATTCACCAATGTACACAGAATTAACGTAGCTGCCAGTGCGAACGCTTTCACTCGCTTCTTCATTTTTTTCATAACTATCCTCCTTAATTTTGCTTTTCATAACACAATTTACTATTTCAACATATCATTTGTGATCTGCAAATACAATCACATTAAGTCAATTCTAACATTTTTAAGGATATTTTAAGATTACAAATCTGTGCAAAAAAGCACCGGATTTCTCCGATGCTCCTTAATCTCTATTCTGTAAACGCTTCGATGTCCTGCGGACAAAATGTCTTGTTCTTACTTGTAATCTTAACTTTCAGTTTTATGTCATCTGTATGTCCAACTGCAATCGTAATAAAAGAGTTATTTCCTTTCGCTGCTGTGCCTTTGAAAGTTACCTCATCGACTCTCTTTTTACCTTTCGCATAATAGCCTAACCCTAATTTCTCACCAGCATCACAGCTGACTCCCTGTAAGGCCTCATAATCTTCCCATAACCATGGGACTACAAACATCTGGTCTCCGGCAGTTCCGTCAACCACTGCTATCTGGACTGTCAATGTTGCATCTTCCTTCATTTTTAACGGAATCATATAAGTTGTAGATTTCTTCAAAGTATACGTCTGTGTATAGGACTTCACATATTTCGTCGCTGCATAGGCATCTACCGTCGTTGTAACAAGGAGTGAAACAACAAGCACAAGCGCCATCATTCCACTCAATATTTTATTTCTGACTGCCTTCATTTCTTGTTGCCACCTTCCTCTCTATAAAATATGCAAACTATTTTAAAATTAGCATATCGTGTCCAGCCTTCGTGAAACAAACTCGCAACCATATTCTACAACGGTTTCCACCATAATTGCAAGTACTTCCCTCATTTCCATGTGTTTTTCCTTCATTTCCATGTGTTTTTCATGATTTTCCACATATCATTACAAATTCCTGTCGTTTTCCACCTCAGAATCATCCAGTTCCCATCACAAAAACAAATCATCGCGCCTCCCGCTCTATCGTTCCTCCACAGAGCACATAATCATCACGATAAAATACTGCCGCCTGTCCCGGCGTCATCGCACGCTGCGGTTCATCAAACACAATGCGAAGCGTTCCGTCCGCCTGTGGATAGATCATGCACGGTGCACCCGCATGCGAATAACGGACTTTTCCGATTGCATGTACCGGTTCTGCTAAACTTTCCTCCGCCATATAATTGACATTTGCGACCGCACATTCTCTGCGGAAAAGGCTTTCCGACTTACAAAGTACGACTTCATTGTTTTCCGGGCGAAGTTCCTTCACAAAAATCGGTGTAGCACTCGGAATTCCAAGTCCCTTTCGCTGACCGATCGTGTAATGAATCAGTCCCTTGTGCCGTCCCATAATATTGCCTTCTTCATCCACAAAGTTGCCCGGAAGACTCTCCCGTCCGGTCTCTCTTGCAATAAATCCGGCATAATCATGATCCGGTACAAAGCAGATATCCTGACTGTCACGCTTCGTTGCAACCGGAAGTCCAATATCTTCTGCAATCTTACGAATCTGAGGTTTCTCATAGTCTCCGACCGGCATTAATGTATGTGCAAGCTGCTGCTGCGTCAGATTATACAATGCATAGGTCTGATCCTTCGCCGCCGTCACAGAATTGCGAATGCTGTATCTTCCATTTGGGAGCTTCGTGATACGCGCATAGTGACCGGTTGCGATATAATCCGCGCCAATCTCCAGAGAACGCTGCAGCAACGACTCCCACTTCACGTAGCGGTTGCAGGCAATACACGGATTCGGCGTGCGTCCATTCTCGTATTCATCCACAAAGTAATCAATGACCGCCTTCTGGAAATCCGCTTTAAAATTCATAACATAATATGGGATTTCCAACCGATCCGCCACGCGACGGGCATCATCAACCGCAGACAATCCGCAGCACCCGCCCTCTCTCGCCTGTGTGAATACGTCCTCGTCCTGCCAGATCTGCATCGTGACTCCGATAACATCATATCCCTGCTCCTTGAGGAGATATGCCGCCACCGATGAATCCACGCCTCCTGACATTCCCACTACTACTTTTTCCTTCATTTCTACTTACCTCATCTATCTTATATGAGCGCGTCCACGAGTTTTGTCCTGCGCCTCGCTTTTTCCTTCGGGATAATTCTCACGGGTGTTCTTCTACACCCCGATACAAAATCAACCTGCACTAATTCTAGCACAGGTTGACCATATTGCATATGATTTTCTTTTAGTACTCCTCTTCCGGAGCTTCTTCCTTCTCGCTGATATCGTTGACCGGACGCTCAAGGCCTTCGATCTTGATATGATGCTTCTCTGCATAATCCCATAATGCTGCGTGGATTGCTTCCTCTGCAAGAAGTGAGCAGTGAACCTTTACTGGTGGAAGTCCATCGAGCGCTTCCATAACCGCTTTATTGGTTACTTCCAAAGCCTGCTGAATGGTCTTGCCTTTTACAAGCTCGGTTGCCATACTGCTTGTTGCAACAGCGGCACCGCATCCGAATGTCTTAAATTTTGCCTCCTGAATGATGCCGTTGTCATCGATATCAAGGTACATACGCATGATATCTCCACACTTTGCATTACCAACAGTTCCAACACCGCTTGGATTCTCGATCTCACCAACGTTACGCGGGTTATTAAAATGATCCATTACTTTCTCGCTATACATAAATTATCCTCCGATCTCTCCTAGATATTATTTATTCTTGCGTACAAAATCTTCGTACAGTGGCGACATGCTGCGCAGACGCTCAATAATCTTCTTTAATGTGTCAACCGTATAATCAATATCTTCCATGGTTGTCTTCTCTGAGATGGTCAGACGCAGACTTCCGTGTGCGATCTCATGCGGCAGACCAATTGCAAGAAGTACATGTGACGGATCCAACGATCCGGATGTACAGGCAGATCCACTGCTGCCGCAGATGCCTGCCTGATCCAGGAGAATCAGCATCGACTCACCCTCAATGAAACGGAAGCAGAAGTTCGCATTGTTTGGAAGGCGATCCGTACGATGTCCGTTCAGTCTTGAGTAAGGAATCTCATTCAGAACACGATCGATCAGGTGATCACGAAGTTTGATCTCATACTCATTGTTCTTCTCCATGTTAGCAACCGAAATCTCTGTTGCCTTACCGATTCCGACAATACCCGGAACGTTGTGTGTTCCCGCACGGCGCTGACGCTCCTGTGCTCCACCGTGAATGAAGGAAAGAATCTTAACGCCTTTGCGGATATACATGATTCCGATTCCTTTTGGACCATTGATCTTGTGACCGCTGGCAGAAAGCATATCGATATTCATCTCATCAACATTGATCGGAATATGGGCGAAAGCCTGTACTGCATCCGTGTGGAATAAGACACCGTGCTTCTTTGCGATCGCACCGATTTCTTTCAGCGGCTGGATGGTTCCGATCTCATTGTTGGCAGCCATCACGGAGATCAAAATAGTATCCGGACGGATGGCAGCTTCCAGCTCGTCCAATTTCACTTTTCCATCTTCGTCTACTCCGACATAAGTTACTTCATATCCGTGTTTCTCAAGCCACTGTCCGGTATGCAGGATTGCATGGTGTTCAATAGCTGTTGTAATAATATGCTTTCCTTTATTTGCATAAGCTTCCGCAGTTGCTTTCAACGCCCAGTTATCCGATTCGCTTCCGCCGCCGGTAAAATAAATTTCATCCGTCTTAGCTCCGATTGCTTTTGCAACAGTCTCACGCGCATGATCCACACCACGCTTTGCCTCTCCCGCAAAGCTGTAGATTGCGGATGGATTACCGTAATACTCGGTAAAATATGGTAACATTTCGTTTACTACTTCCGGATAAACCTGCGTAGTTGCTGCATTATCCATATAAATTAATTTACTCATAATCGTATCCTCTCTAAATTTTTATGCTTCTTCTAATCATCACTGTTAGATGACATAATCTCCGTTTTTCTCTCGCTGCCAGTCCACAAGATCCTGTAATGTCGTATGGTCAACCACCTCACTGACCGCATCATTGATCTTCTTCCACAGAATCAGTGTCACACAACTCTCCTGCCTTTCGCAGTTTACCTCATCCTCCTCGATGCAGGATACCGGTGCAAGCGATCCTTCTGTCAACCGAAGAATCATGCCGACCGTATAATCTTCCGGTTCCTTCCGCAGCATATAGCCACCCTGCGCACCACGCACACTCTTGACATATCCCGCACGATTCAATACTGAAATAATCTGCTCCAAATATTTATCAGAGATCCCCTGCCGCTTCGCAACGTCTTTGAGACTGACCGGACTCCCTGTATCATTCATTGCAAGATCAAGCATCAGACGCAATGCATATCTTCCTTTTGTCGATATCTTCATGTTTTCATCTCTTTTCTATATATACTTGCCAAACGCACACCTTTTTGGTTTCATTCTATTAATTCCTAGTCGCGTTTTAATTCCTACTAAAATACTATATATTCATATTATGGTTTTGTCAATCAAAATTATGTATCTTCTTTGGTACATGGATTCTTTTCCTTCAAAAAACAACTTTCTTTTGCTTCCACGCCTATTTTATGCTAAAATGCAAGAGTGTTTCGACACCTTATTCTTACAAACGAAAAGAGGTATGTATTTATGGCAAGAGGCGTTGCAAATAAAAACTATTGGGTATTATTACTGCTCGTATTAGCCGGGGTTGTATTAGGCGGTTTTATCGGAGAACTGACTTCGAATATATCGTTTCTGCACTGGCTTTCTTACGGACAATCCTTTGGGCTTCAGAAGCCGCTGGTTCTCGACCTCGGCATTCTGGTTCTTACGTTCGGACTGACAATCAAAATTACCATCGCAGGTATCATCGGAATTCTACTTGCAATTCTCATTTATCGATTATTGTAAAGCACCTCAAAGGCGGTATAAAGTTTCCCGACAAACCGGAAACCTTATACCGCCTTTATTATTCACCATAATACAATTTCTATGCTTCTTTTAACCATTGCTGAATTTTCCACATCTGCTTCTTCATCGTCTCCCGCCCCAGCTTATAAGCAACAAGCAGCTTCTGACGATCGCGCTCGACTTTGCCTACATCAATCTTCTTCGGCGGCCGTATCACATACAAAGAACCTTCCTCTTCCTTCTTTCGAATATACTTTAAAGTTTCATTATATATCTCATGGCGGTGCTCCATTGCCTCAATCAGCTTCGGATATTTACGAAGCCTCATCCGGATCAGTGGCATTAACTGGTTTTTGGTCTTCACATAATCAAGCGGCTGCGTCAGGATTACAACATTGCGGTCATAGCCAATTTCTTCCATATAGCGCACAGGAATCGAGTCTGCGATCCCGCCGTCCAGCAACTCATAGCCATCCACGCTGACAACCCTTGATACAAGCGGCATAGATGCCGACGCGCGCAGCCAGATCATGCCTTCTTTATCGCATCGATCCACTTGCTTATAGACGGCCTTCCCGGTGTTCAGATCCGTTGCAACCACATAAAACGGCATCGGATTCTTGCTGTACGTTTCATAATCAAACGGATCCAGATGATCCGGAATGTCGTGGTAGCAGAACTGCTCACCAAAAATATCCCCGGTCTTAAGGAGCGAGCCGACACCCGCATAATGCGGATTATTGCAATACGCTGCATTATATCGGATCACACGCCCCGGCTGCTTTGATTTGTAATTACAACCAAATACCGCGCCTGCCGATACTCCAATCGCACCGTCAAATTCCATTCCCTGTTCCATCATAATATCAATAACTCCGGCGGTAAACATGCCACGCATCGCTCCGCCCTCCATGATTAATCCTTTTCTCATGTATGTTCCCTCCTTTCCGCTCGAACCTGCCCATTTTAACTTGGCACAATCTCTCTATCCAACAGGCACATCCCGTACTTTGAGTCTCTTACGCTTTCTTTTATATTATCCATCTTCACTCTATATTTCAAGCTTTGATTTCACTTACCTGCTCCCAGGAGATAAGGCATCTCCGTTTTTATCCGTGGGTTTCATAAAAATGCACAATATGAAACCCGGGTATCTGCGACAGATACCCGGGCCTCCCCTCTTATTTATATCAATATGTTATACCTTATACTGAATCGAGCGCCCTCACACTCTCAGTATTTTTTAAAGCGAATGGAACTAACTCATGAACAGCTGATTTCTTAAGTTCGATCATTTGCAGGAGAATCTCCACACTTCGTTGTGCAATCTCCTCATATTTCTGACGAATCGTTACAATTTTCGGATTGTAATAATCCGCCAGCTGAGTTCCGTCAAATCCAACGATCGAGATATCATCCGGAACCCGAAGCCCTGCGTCAAAGATTGCGCGCATCGCACCAACTGCCATCACATCTCCCATTGCGAAGACAGCTGTAATCGGAATCTTTCGACACAGAAGCTCGTTCATTGCATGGTAAGCACTTTCAAAGGAATAGCGTGCCTTGGCAAAATAGTTCTCCTGAAACTCCATTCCATGTTTCTCATAACTCTTGCAGCATCCCTGATAACGGTGCTCACTCGGGGAGGATGCATCCGGATCACCACCGATCATCGCAATATTGCGATGACCATGGTCAAACAGATAATCCATCGCCACTTCGGAAGCCGCCGTATCATCGGTTGAGACGGAGGATAAGTTATCAAAACCGAGTTCATCTGCCCGGTCAGTTACAAGAACACACGGAACATCTACTTGTGAGAACTGTTGCTTAAAATACTGTGCATTACTGCCAAGGAAGAAAATTCCTCGCGGCTTATGCTCGCGGCAAAGCCGAACGGCCTCTGCCACTTCGTTCGCTTCCTCATCCAGATAATGGATACGAAGCGCATAATCCGAATGCTCCAATGTTGACTGCAACGCTTCAATCACACTGGCAAACAGCATATTTGACGTACCTCTTACCAAAATTAATATGCTTTTACTAGCCGTCTGTTTCAAGTGTTTGGCATTATTGTTCGGCACAAACTGATGTGCCTCAACAATCTCCATGATTTTCTCACGGGCTGCCGGGCTGACATCCCGGCGTCCGTTTAACACTCTTGAAACGGTACTGACTGAATAGCCAGACTCTTTTGCTATATCAACTATCGTCATGCTGTAAACCTCTCAAAGACTCCTCTTTTAGCCCTTGACCGCTCCTGCAAGAACACCCTCGATAATATACTTCTGACAAGCGATGTAGAAGAGAATAATCGGAAGGATAGCAAGAACCAGGACTGCCATCATTGCACCCCAGTCGATCTGTCCATGGCTCTGTTTCAAGAACTGTACAGCGATCGGGATGGTCTTGTATTTGTTAATGTTAAGTACCAGACTCGGCAGAAGGTAATCATTCCATACCCACATTGCTTCAAGAATGGCAACGGTTACGGTTGTTGGTTTCAAAATCGGAAAAACAACTTTGAAGAATGTCTGCAACGGACTGCATCCATCAATCATCGCTGCTTCCTCGATTTCCAGCGAGATACTTTTTACGAAACCGGTAAACATAAATACCGCAAGTCCTGCTCCAAAACCAAGGTACACAATGATAATACCAACCGGATTCGACAAGTGCAGGATATTTGCAAATTTCGACAGTGTAAACATTACCATCTGGAAAGGTACGATCATAGAAAACAGGCACATTACATAAATCGCTTTTGTCACTTTGGTATGCACTCTTGTAATGTACCATGCAGTCATGGAACAACACAGAATAATGAGTGCAACCGATCCAACTGTAATAAAAAGTGAATTTCCAAAACATCCCCAGAGATTCGTTTTACGAATACCGTTGGAATAGTTGAGCCATCCACACATTGCTCTTCCAATACCGCTGACAAATTTATCCCAGCCCTCTAAAAGCGAGTTTGCACTCGGGCTGAATGGATGCGTAAAGATGTAAGCTTTACGCTTGAACGAGTTCAAAAATACGATCAGTATCGGTGAAATCCACAGGAAACTGACGATGGCAAAAATTACGGTTAAGATTCCACCGTGTTTTGCGCGACGAACAGTACTAATTTCTGACTGTTTCTTTTCCTTAGCCATTATTCTGCCACCTCCTTGCTCGTTGTCAACTTATTCTGTACCAATGAAATGACTGCAACCAGAATAAAGAAAATTACCGCTTTTGCCTGACCTACACCCTGCCAGCCTGTCATGCCATACATGGTGTTGTAAATATTCAGTGCAAGTAACTCGGACAGCTTACCCGGATTACCACCGGTCAAAGCCAGGTTCTGATCAAACAGCTTGAAACCATTGGTCAGAGTCAGGAATGAACAAATGGTAATGGTCGGCATCAACATAGGAAGTGTCACATTCTTCAAAAGCTGCCATGCATTTGCTCCGTCAATCTTGGCCGCCTCAATCAGTTCACCCGGAATATTCTGAATACCTGCAATATAGATAATCATCATATATCCGATCTGCTGCCAGCAGACTACAATAATCAATCCCCAGAACGCGTACCACTGTGTAGACACGATCGTCTTGGAAAAATGGGCTAAAACGCTATTGAAAATCATTAACCAAATGTAACTTAATACAATACCACCGATCAGGTTCGGCATAAAAAATACGGTACGGAACAGGTTTGTTCCCTTAATTCCCTTTGTAAGAAGCATACCGATTGCAAATGCTACCAAGTTGATAATAAGTACCGATACAATAGTAAACAATGCCGTGTACCACAGTGAATGTAAAAATGTCGTATCGAGTTTGCCGTTTACAAACAGGATTTTTGTATAATTTTCTAAGCCTTTCCATTTCCAGTCCGTTACTGTCGTAAACTTACAGAAGGAAAGGAAAATTCCATATACAAATGGTACAATAAATCCAATTGTAAATGCGATCATTGTCGGGATCAAAAATATTGGGAAATATCTCTTAATCGCTTTTTCCATAATAGTTTCCTTTCGCTTTTTAAAAATGGGGCGTAAGCGGCTCACCACTTACACCCCTTATTATTTGTCACCGGTTTTGATGACCTGCGCATGCATCAGCATGTCGCAATATTTCATGAGTTATTAATGAAATTTGGTAATTACTGCTCGTTAGCCAGTGCCCACTGATCAGCCCATCCATCAACGAATGCTGTAACAACGTCATCCCAGCTTCCCTCACCTGCTGTATAAGCAGTAAGAGCAGATACAACATCAGCTCTCCATGTATCTACGTTTGGAGTAGCGTTGAAGCTCCATGCTACAGAAGTCTTTCCAGCTGACATTAAAGCGTTAGAAGCCTGTGCGAAAGCGTTCTTTGTCTCATAATCACCAGTAAATGTATCGAATGGAGCTGTAAGTCCCATAGCGTTTGTGATAGCGTCACGACCTTCGTCAGAAGTAATGCACCACTCAAGGAAGTCTAATGAAGCATCAATATCTTCCTGATCAGCCTTCTGGTTGACTGCCCAATAGTTCTCTGTACCTACGCAAAGACCCTGATTTTCATCATCAACACCAAAGTAGATTGGCATCATTGATAAGTCTTCGGCTGTAACTGTATAACCGTTATCAGGATTTGTAAGTGGTGCGAACTCCCAATCACCATTCTGATAGAAGACTGCCTCACCCATACCAAGCTCTGCCTCTGCATTTAATGCACCAGAGTTCAATGTCTTAGGATCTGCTGCTGAATCGCTTGTGTACATATCCCAAACAGCCTTAAAGTTGTCAAGATACTTACCTGTAATCTTCTCTTCACCAGCGGTAAGATCTGCACCGTCATCCTTGAACTCATAGTACAGTGGCATATTTGCAAGATGTCCTGAGAATCTCCATGAAGATCCATCATCAAGACCAGCGGAAGCAAATGCCTCTGTAAGATTGGTTCCAAGTGCATCGTTGATCTCATCAACTCTTGAATTGATATCATCTGCAACTGCCTTTAAAGTATCAAAATTGTTAATCTCGTCAACAGACTTAACAACTGCTCCATCCATTCCGCAGTAGCCTTCCAGAATGGTCTTGTTGTAAATAAGTCCATAGCACTCATAACAGTTTGCCACACTGACAACCTTGTCGCCGTTCTTGAGTGCAAGGGACTTATCTGTTAAGTGATCGTAGAGTGCTGTGTCAGAAAGATCCATTGTGTAGTCTTCCCAAGTCTTAGCTGCTGCTGAGTTACCTACTGTAAAGATTGTAGGAGCCTCTGCCTTAGCCATCTCGGCCTGTAATGTTGTATTGTACTGTCCGTCTGCTGCAGTAAGTACTGTTACATCAACACCTGTCTGATCTGTATAAGTCTGAGCTAAGTTCTGCCAAGCCTCATCTGTCTCAGGCTTGAAGTTTAATAAGTAAACAGAACCTGTAGCTGCGGTCTTATCGCCAGCCTGTGTTCCATCGTTGCTGTCACTGCTTCCACCGTTTCCGCCGCAGCCAGCCAACATGGTTGCTGCCATTGCTGATACTAACAATACTGATACCAATTTCTTCTTCATACTCGTTTTCCCTCCTAAAAAATTTAATGAGTAATCAATCTTGGAAACGTTTCCGAAAATGTTCTCGGTAACGTTTTCAGTAAGGTAACTATATACCCAACGATGTGGTTTGACAAGTAGGCAATTTCGTTTTTGTAGACTATTCTAAATTTGCGGGGATATTTTTGTGCACAATTAAATATAAAAAAGCACAATTAAAAACAAGAATCATAAAAACAAATGGATTTTATTAAAATTCCGATTGGAAAAAGCGATAGGAAAAAGAAAAAGCCGGCTGACGTCCGGTAGCTTCTATGCTACCTGCCTTGTCACCCGACTTTAGTATCTGCCCGTTACAAAACGCATAAACGAAACCGGTTTGCGTCCGCAGAGTCTGGTCCGTTGTACATAATCTTTATAGAATTGAACTACCTGCACAAAGGACATTGTTGGATCGATTGTACGCATACTCAACACCTCCTTTATCTCTTTTCGGCGTTAGTATAACACCCTCTTTGGTAAAAATCAATAAAAAACGTGTAAAGTTTTTGTGCAAAATCCCATACAAAACAAAATTTTTCGATTATCGGGCATTTGCCGGCTCAACATTGACGGACTTACCCTTGATTTTGACGTTCTTCATAGCGTGGAGAACATCCTTACCATACTCCTGCGGCACTTCCACGAATGTATAATTGTCATACATATCGATCGCACCAACCAGTTTGCCCGGAATCTTTGCCTCTCCCGCAACCGCGCCTAAGATGTCACCCGGACGGATACGCTGGCTTTTACCGATATTGATGAAAAGGCGTACCATGCCTTCCTCTGCACCGGTATCTCCGGATAACGCATCGTCCATATCGCGATCTTCCTTAGAAAGTTCCACTCCGCCGATCGCCTGCTTCAAGAAAGCTGCTGCGATATCCATTGCTGTATAATCGCTGTTGTTGACCTGGCGCTCGATCAGATCGATCATGTCGTTCAAGTGTCCATCCTCGATGATCTGTCCGATTTCATCCAGGATCTTCTCTGCCTTGATCTCAGCCACATCATCGGAGGAAGGGATCGGCTGCGCCTTGATCTTCGTCTTACAGTAGCGCTGGATCTCTTTGAGTTTGTAGACTTCCTTGCCTTTGACGAAACTGAACGCGCGTCCGGTTCTTCCGGCACGACCTGTACGGCCGATACGGTGTACATAATATTCATTATCCTGCGGCAGATCATAGTTAAATACTGCCTCGACATCGTCAACATCGATTCCGCGCGCTGCCACATCCGTAGCGATCAGAATATCGCATCGTCCGCTTCGGAAACTCTTCATCACGCGGTCTCTCTGCTGCTGCTTCATGTCTCCGTGAATGCCTTCCGCTGCGTAGCCTCTTCCCTGCAGCTCAGAAGCAAGCTCATCGACCATACGCTTCGTGTTGCAGAATACAAGGGAAAGCTTCGGATTGTAATAATCCAGCAGACGTGTCAGCACATCCACCTTGTCGTTGCGGCGCACGTCATAATAATACTGATCAATGCTCGGAACCGTCAGTTCCTTTTTTGTCACTTTGATCGTCTTTGCATTCTTCTGATACTTCTTGGTAATCTCCAAGATCGGCTTCGGCATCGTTGCGGAAAAAAGCACGGTCTGCCGGTTCTCATTCTCTACATAAGAAAGGATCGTCTCGATATCCTCGCGGAATCCCATGTTGAGCATCTCATCTGCCTCATCGAGAACAAACGTGTCAACATAGTCGCAGCGGATCGTCTTGCGGCGCAGATGATCCATGATACGTCCCGGCGTTCCGATGATGATCGTTGCGCCACCCTTTAATGCCTTGATCTGGCGGGTAATATCCTGTCCGCCGTACACCGGAAGGACTTTAATTCCATGCATGTATTTTGCCAGCTTGCGGATTTCCTCCGCGCTCTGGATTGCAAGCTCTCTTGTCGGCGAAAGCACGATTGCCTGTGTCTTCTTATTGTTCGGGTCTACCTTCATTAAAAGAGGGATTCCGAAAGAAGCCGTCTTACCGGTTCCGGTCTGTGCCTGACCGATCACATCCACTCCGCTCATAACAACAGGAATCGCCTGCGCCTGAATCGGAGTTGCCTCCTCGAATCCCATCTCTTTGATTGCCCGCAGAAGCTGCGGGTATAAATTTAATTCTTCAAATCTAACTGTTTCCATTCTCTTCCTTTTCTTTGCTGGTTTCTATGCCTCCTGCTGCGCTTACTGCAGCGTTCCAAAAATCATATCATCGGTTTCTTTGACGTCTCCAACGCAGAAATTGTTTCTGCTGAATTTCTTTACACGATAGAGCATATTATCTGCCGAATGCAGGAAATCCCACATTTTATTGCCTTTTTTCGGAATATCCCAGCAGATTCCCTGTGATACCGTAACGATCGGCAACGCTTTCGAATAACGATGTTCCATCTGCAGACGCATCACTCTTTGCTTCAATTCCATTGCAAAAGCCACCATCTGCTCTCTCTCCACATTCTCATAAATGATGACAAATTCATCTCCGCCGTAACGCGCGCAGAAAGCATTATTCTCTGCGGCCAGCTGACGGATCACCTCTGCGATCTGCTCTAAGCAGCGGTCTCCCTGCTGATGACCATAGTTGTCATTGTATTCCTTAAAATAATCAATATCCAGAATCTCGACGGCAAGCGGAATCTCATCCGCCATCGCCTCTGCAAACACGCGATCCGAATAATCATTCATGCGGTATCGATTCGCCATACCGGTGAGAGGATCAATCTCTGATTTCTCGTGGAGTACAATATTTTCCTGCTCCACAAGCTGTCTCGCCTTGCGCGCTGTCTCTAAGCTCTTGCGCAGAACGATTACATTGCTGACCATCCGGTTGGTCTCCGCCTCCATCAATTCGCTCAGTTCATAATAAAGACCTGCAGCCTGCAGGAACTCCGCATTCTGCCCATTCTTGCGGTAATATTTCATCTTCAGGGAAATGATCTTCAGCTGAAGATTGGTAATATTAAAGTTACGAACCAAAGGCTCAAGAATATCGATAATATGCCAGAATGCCTCTTCCTGATCCGCCTCGATCAAAGCGATACAGCAATAGTAAAAATCAAAAAAGAAATCCAAAACGATCAGATTCTTCGGCATCAGTTCCATGATCATCTGGGTCTTCTCATCCCGTTGCTGCTCCATGCCCATGCGCTGGTAATACAATACCTCCACGCAACAGACAGATAACTTATCCAGCGGCATCGCACCGTCCCAATGATCCTTATGGATGCGCTCAAGGATTTCGCGCACGCGGTCCATCTGCCCCTGTTGCACCAAAGCACGCGCAAGATTTCCGTATAGGCAGATCATGTATGTATCGTACTGTTCCGGCACCTGAGTCTTCATCATCAGATCGTATGCCGTCTCAAGTACCTGCTGAGAATCCGCGTAACGTCCGCACTCATAATAGAGCACACCAAGATTAATGTTGATGATAATGCTTAAATCTGTGAAATGATAGGTTTCACAGTGATTTAATCCATTCAGGTAATAATCCAGGGCGATCGGAATATTTCCGCGGTTCAAAGCCACAATTCCCATATAATTGTAGCATCGAACCATCAGTTCCCACTCACCCGCCTGATTCAGATAAGACAACGCCTTATTCATGTTCTCAAAGAAGTGTTCCCCATCGTTGAGTCCATAATACGTCTCACCACTATAGTAATAACCGATTCCCATCAACTTACAATCATCGGTCTTCTGTCCGTATTCGATGATATCTTTCGCATATTTTAAAGTAAGTTCCGCATTCTTTTCGCGATTCTGCAGAATCTGCTGCACCCAACGCTTAACTACATCATTGTATTCTGTAAAATCCATTGCGTCCTCCTTTCAAAATACACCCAAAAGTGCTTCCCCGCGCGCGGAGAAGCACCATTATTGTATCAAAATTTCGCATAAAGTCAATTATTTGCTTCTATTCCATGGTATCCATCGGAAGTTCCGGCAAAAAGTCTTTCGGATTCACAGGTTTTCCATCCTTCTGTAATTCGAAATACAGATTGCTTCCCTCTGTGGAATAATACTTTGTCGGCTCGCTGACATAACCGATCACCTGTCCTGCCTCCACCGTATCTCCGGTCTTGAAATTCAGTTCCTTCAGCTGTCCGTAGATTGCCGTATATCCATCGCCCAGATCCTGCTTAACCGTACATCCGGTTACCTCATTCTCCGTAATATCCATAATTTTGCCTTTCGCTGCGGAAAACACTTTATCATTGACTGCGCCCTCTATAACAAGCGCCGGATTGCAGCGATATTGTTCGAGTGTCGGGAAATAGATCGTCTGATCCATGCTGTAATCGAGAAGTAATTCTCCTTCGAGCGGCCATGCAATGCCTTTTTCCGTGTCAAAATGCAGAACGGATTCTGCTACGGTTGGCCTGGTCACAGGCTCTTCTTTTACGGGCTCTGCTTCCGCTTTCTTCTCGACCTTCTCTTTCTTCTCCTGCTTGGCGGTCTGCGCTTTCCTGATCTGTGCCTTCGCTTTCTTGCTGCTTTGTGCTTCAAGCTCATTGGACGCGGCGGAGAGCTGCTCCGTTGACGAAATGCTTTGCTCCTGCGCAATCTCGTTTTTGCGCTCCTGGCCTTTTTCTGTTGCATATACACTGGCAAATCCGATCGCTCCCGCCACGAGACAGGCGACAGCGGCTACATACTGTTGTTTTTTCATAGGGCTTTCCTCCATCATCATTTTGTCTATGATGACAGTATTTCCAGCCCCGTGAATTTTATACAAACATAAATGTTGTCAATTTGACGCTGTCGAAGTTCTATTTTTGCCTGACGGGTCCGGGGCAAGTCAACCATAAATGATTTTTATTCGACGTTGCCGATTTATTCTTCGTAAATAAGTATAACTCCGGCAACTGTGGATTGGCAAAATCAAATGGTTGAATTGCCCCGAATCCTGTTGTTCCAAAAATATTCACCTGACAACGGCATATTGAGAATTTAAGCTTCTGTAGAATTCGCTTGCTGTCTATGCCTGTTAATAATATTGGCGAGCTCGGCAAACTGCTCCAAGGAGAGTGCCTCGCCCCGGATGTTGACTGGCACCCCGAGCTCTTCAATACAGGATTGAATTTCTTCTTTGCTTAAACCGAAGCTTCCGAAATTGTTGAGTCCGTTCGCGAGTGTTTTTCTGCGCTGATTAAACGATGCGCGGATGACCTGAAACATCAGTTTTTCGTTATCGGCCTGTACGGGCGGCTGCTCGTGGCGTGTCAGGCGAATGACGGCGCTGCCGACTTTCGGCTGCGGCATAAAGCAGCTTGGCGGTACGTTTACGACGATCTCCGGCTTAGCATAATACTGGACGGCAAGTGATAACGCACCGTATTCTTTGCTTCCCGGTCCTTCCTGCATACGGTCTGCGACTTCTTTCTGTACCATGATCGTAATACTGTCAATTGGTACGCGGCTTTCAAAAAGTCCCATAATGATCGGGGTTGTGATGTAATACGGCAGGTTTGCCACGACCTTGATCGGCTTGTCGTTGTTGCGCTCCTTCGCAAGAGACGCAATATCGACTTTTAAGATGTCCTGATTGAGCACTTCCACATTATCATATGCGGAAAGCGTGTCTTTTAGTATCGGAATCAGGTTAGTGTCGATTTCTACTGCGACAACTTCACGCGCCGCTTCGCACAGATACTGTGTCATTGTTCCGATTCCCGGTCCGATTTCTAATACAAAGTCGTCCCTCGTGATTTCCGCGGCATCAATGATCTCTTCAAGCACACGCGTATCGATCAGGAAGTTCTGTCCAAATTTCTTTTGAAAATTAAAATTATATTTCTGCAATACCTCGATGGTATTTTTCGGATTTCCAAGTGTTGCCACGGTAAATCTCCCTTCTGAAATTAGAATGCAGCATCAAACATCGCATACAGGAATTCATTGTACAGTCGCTGATACTCCTCATGGAAAGTTGCTGCGATATTCGAATCCTTTGTTCCGTTCATCTGCGCTTCCTCGTAGATTGCAAATGCCGTCTCATACAGATCCGGATTCTTATCGTAAAATGCCTCTGTCAGGCTGTCCTGAAACGTAAACTGTGCAGTCTGTGACAGATTCTCCATAAAATCATCCCTGCTGATGGCTCCGGCTTCCTCATAGTCCGGAATGAAGATATGCTTATCTGCGGACTTCACGAAGTCCTCATAAGCTTCCTTGACATCTTCATAGGTAAGCGGAACATAATTCTCGTTCCAATATGCGTCAAATGCTTCTCTATTCTTAAATTCTTCCATAATGAATGATTTCCTCCGTTCCTATTATTTATTTATCGAGCATAAATCTGTTGTACTACGCGAATTGCTTTTGACCGCTTCTGGATTTTACAGAACCATGATCAGTGTTCCTGCGCCGATCAGCACACAACCGATCAGAGACTTCATCGTGAAATCCTCATGCAGGAATACAAATGCAAGGATCAGTGTAATGACAACGCTTAATTTATCGATTGACACTACCTTCGATGCCTGTCCAAGCTGCAGCGCACGGTAATAGCAAAGCCAAGAAGCTCCGGTTGCCAGACCCGACAGAATCAGAAAAATCCAGCTTTTCTTGCCAATCTGTGCGATACCGTTCTGTGCATTGGTCAAAAATACCATTCCCCATGCCATCACAACTACGACAACGGTTCGGATGGCTGTCGCCAGATTCGAATTCACGCCTTCAATACCGACCTTGGCTAAAATTGAGGTAAGTGCCGCAAATACAGCGGATAATAATGCAAAAATAAACCACATAACAACTTCCTCCTCACAAGTCTTTGTTTATTATAGCATGTATCCTATATAATTTACATCTGCTTCAAATAAAAAAATTACCCCCAGACCGATTATATCAGTCCGAGGGTAGGTATGGGGGAAGCTACTATGAGAAACTTATCACCTTTTATTTTACAAAATTCTTTATTTTTTCGTAAATGCTTTCTGCATCCAATTGATACTTTTTCAACAATTCAACTGCCGGTCCTGACTCTCCGAAGGTATCGTTGATTCCGATTTTCATTACCGGAGTTGGATTCTTCATTGCAAGCGCATCACATACCGCGCTGCCGAGTCCGCCGATCACAGAATGCTCCTCTACGGTAACAACCTTGCCAGTTTCTTTCGCTGCAGCTACGACAAGTTCTTCATCGAGCGGCTTGATGGTATGAATATTAATAACTTTTGCTTCAATTCCATCTGCTGCCAATTTCTCTGCTGCTTCTAAGCTATTGCTTACCATTGCACCCGTAGCAACAATGGTTACATCTTTTCCATCGCGTAAAATTTCGCCTTTTCCGATTTCAAATTTGTAAGAACTTTCATTATGGATGATCGGAAGTGCTAATCTTCCAAAACGCAGATAAACCGGACCTTCATATTCATAAGCCGCTTTCACGGCAGCCCTTGCTTCCACGTCATCTGCAGGATTAATAATCACCATGCCAGGAATTGTACGCATTAATGCGATATCTTCATTGCACTGATGTGTCGCTCCGTCTTCTCCTACGGTAATTCCTGCATGGGTTGCTCCAATCTTCACATTCAGATGTGGATATCCAATAGAATTACGCACCTGTTCAAATGCTCTTCCTGCAACAAACATAGCAAAGGAACTAATAAACGGAACTTTTCCACAGGTTGAAAGACCAGCTGCTACACCTGTCATGTTGGCTTCTGCAATACCACAATCAATAAATCTCTCCGGATATGCCTTTTTGAACACTCCTGTCTTAGTCGCAGCTGCAAGATCTGCATCTAAAACAACCAGATTCTCATGCTCTTTACCCAATTCAGCCAATGCATTTCCATAGCTGTCGCGAGTCGCTATTTTTTTTACTTCTGACATAATGCCTCACCTGCTTTCTCTAAGTCTCTCATTGCGATCTGGTACTCCTCCTCATTCGGTGCTTTCCCATGCCAGCCCACCTGATTTTCCATAAAAGAGACACCTTTGCCCTTTACGGTCTTCGCAATGATAGCAGTCGGCTGTCCGCTGTGTTCCCTCGCCTCCTGAAATGCCCTCTCAATATCCTGAAAATCATTTCCATTTATGTTAATCACATGAAATTTAAATGCTTTGAATTTTTCATCAATCGGATACGGCGAATTGACATCCTCTATCGTTCCATCAATCTGTAAATTGTTGTTATCCACAATAACAACCAGATTGTCTAATTTATGGTTTGCAGCAAGCATTGCAGCTTCCCAAACCTGTCCTTCCTGAATCTCGCCATCTCCAAGTAATGTATACACACGATATGATGCATTGTCCATTTTACCTGCCAATGCCATTCCTACGGCAGCTGAAATTCCCTGTCCAAGTGAACCGGATGACATATCAACACCCGGTGTATGTTTCATATCCGGATGTCCCTGCAAAAAGCAGCCCACATGGCGAAGACCTTTCAATTCTTCTTTGTCAAAATAACCACGTTCCGCAAGCACCGAATACCATCCTGGCGCTGCATGTCCTTTGGATAATACAAAACGGTCACGATCTGCTTTCTTTGGATTCTTCGGATCAATATTCATCTCTTCAAAATAAAGATATGTCAATATGTCCGCTGCGGACAATGATCCGCCCGGGTGTCCGGAATGTGCATGATACACCGCGGTCACAATATTTTTGCGCACCTCATTCGCTGTCTTCTTTAATTCTGCTTCTGTCATGCTGACTCCTTTCTTACTGCTTCTTGCCCCTTGCCAGACAATCTGTGATCAATCTGGCAAAACGCTTTGCATCCCAGGCAACTCTTCCTACATAAAGACCATCGATATCCGGCTGCGCGAAAAGTTGCGTTGCATTCTCTAAATTAACACTGCCACCATATAACGTTGGAACCTGATCTGCAGCTTCTCCATACAATTCTTTTAATGTCTGGCGAATTACATGATGCTTTTCCTGTGCATAGGAAACCGGTGCCGGAGTGCCGTTTACACCGATTGCCCAGACAGGCTCATACGCAATCCATACTTTATCCAGATCGTCTGCCTTGATGCCGTGCAATCCCACTTTGATCTGTGTGCGCAACGCCTCGTCTGCAATGCCGTACTCTTTCTCTTCCCTGGTTTCACCGATACACAGAAGTCCGGTAAAACCGTGCTTCATCGCTGCGAGCATCTTTTTATTTTCCTCGATGTCACTCTCTCCGAAGACATGCCGACGCTCGGAATGTCCGGCCATCACAAGGTGAAGGTCAAGCTCCTCGAGCATAACCGGAGAGATTTCACCGGTAAACTGTCCTTCATCCTCCCAGCACATATTCTGTGCACCAAGACGGATTTCCGACTGATCCGTGCCTCTTACCGCAGCCTCCAAAGAAGTGTAGGACGGCAGGATAAACAGTTCCATATCCGGATTCTGCGCGCGAAGCTCTCTTGTGCTGTCTGCCAGTTCTTTCAGATAGCTTTCCGTCTGTGCCACGGTCTTATACATTTTTAAATTGCTGCCAAAATATATCTTTCGTTTCATATGCTTTACCTGCTTATCTATTCTGGTCGTACTCCACGAACGCATCAACCTTCGGCTGTGAAGCGCATCCTTTTACGAATTCGTTCTCGAAAAATGCCTCAACTAACAGTTCTCTTACTTTACTTCCTGTTGTGAAAGCACCCATGCACATGATGTTGGCATCGTTGCTCAGACGCGCTCTCTGTGCGGAATATACATCTGAAACAAGTGCCGCATATGCGCCTTTTACTTTATTAGCAGAAATGGTCATTCCAATTCCGGTTCCACAGATTAAAATTCCTCTGTCGTATTCACCAGAAGCAACTGCCTCACCAACTTTAATTGCTACGTTTGCGTAGGTCGGATCATCACTTCCAAAGTCCTCTACCGGACCGTATCCTTTCTTCTCGATTAATGCCATAACCTCTTCTTTTTCTTTCTGTGCATTTGGATCGCATCCGATTGCTATCTTCATATTACTTATTCTCCTTTCACAAATTCTCTCATTCCCTGGAAAATCAACCATGTTGAGGTGGCACCCGCATCCTGAAATCCCAATGCGCGCTCGCCGAGTGACTTCGCTCTGCCAAACTTTGCGATACAGTCTTTCGTACTTTCCACGCCGCGCAATGCGCCTGCTTCTGCTTCTTCAAGCATCTTCTCAAGGCCTTCTGTATAATGTTCCTTCATTGCATCAACGGCTGGTGCCAAAGCATCGACCATCGTCTTGTCACCAACACTTGCCTTGCCACGCTCCTGAATCGCTTTCAGACTCTTCTCTTCCATCATCTTTAAATCCTCAGCAGTCAGAAACTCTTTGCTCTCTGTGCCGAGTGCACCTTCTAGATAAAGGCTTCCGAAGATAACACCGGAAGCGCCGCCCATGCTAAGAAGCATTGCTTTTCCAGCTTCCTCAAAAATGCTATACACATTCTTCTCGCCTTCCATATCACGCAGTACTTCCTTGGCATTCTTCATGCCGGTTGCCATACCGATGCCATGATCGCCATCACCGATTGCACTGTCCACCTCGGTCAGATACGGCTCATTCGCCAGAATCTTGTCTGCGATATAGAGAAGCATCTGTCTGCAGTCCTCTGCATTCAGCTTCTCATAGTGCTTTCTTCTCACGTAAGTACTTGCTGCGTGTTCTTTCTTTTCCTTCTTTTCTTTCTTCGGTGCCTCTTCTACTTCCGGCACTTCCTCGCCAAGCTCAACCGATCCTTTTGCATAGAACGGGCAATAGCATGGCATGTCATAATATTTTTTCAGTTCATCGTCCAGTTTCATTAATGTGATAGAAAAACCACCCATTTCCTGACTGGTACAATAGTTATTTAAATCCGTGTCGTAAATCTCAATTCCGTCTTCTTTTAACAGTTCGTTTAATTTACGGAACACGATCGATAATTCCAAAATTGTTGTGGAACCTAAGCCGTTGACCAGAACGCATACTTTATCGCCGCGCTGCAGGTCCGAATCATCCATGATCTGATGATACATTTTCTCCACCAGCACATCCGCCGGTTCACACTTGGTTCTCTCTACGCCTTTTTCACCGTGAAGTCCCATTCCGTACTCAATCTCATCCTCGCCTAATTCAAAAATTGGCTTGTCCGCTCCCGGAAGCTGGGCCGGTGCTGTCGCTACTCCGATTGTACGAGTGTTGTCTCTTGCCTTCTCGGTAATTCTTGTTACTTCTTCCAGATTCAAACCTGCATCGCATGCGGCTCCGGCGATCTTAACTACGAAGACATCTCCTGCGATACCTCTGCGGTCTTCCTTACGCTCCTTCGGTGCGCTTGCCACATCGTCCTGTACACGCACATGTGCGGTCTTGATTCCTTTGGCATTCAGGAATTCTTCTCCCATATCAAAATTCAGATTGTCGCCCGCATAGCAGCCATATACAAAGAGGATTCCTTTGCCCTCATCAATGCTTTTTCCGGTTTCGTAAATATTCTTAGGGTCCGGTGAAGCGAAAATATTTCCACAGCATGCTGCGTCAGCAAGGCCTGCTCCTACAAAGCCGGAAAACATTGGTTCATGACCGCTTCCACCGCCGATAATCAACGAAACTTTATTTTTTCTTCTGTGTCGGCTGATCACACTGTTGACTTCAGGATGTCTGTAATACATATGATGGTAAGCTGCGATGAAACCTTCCATCATTTCCTCTACAATGTTCTCAGGATTGTTTATAATCTTTCTCATTTCTACCTCCATACCGGATCTTTTAATAGATAGGGGGAGTATCCCGGATACTCCCCCAGTTTTTTAGAACCACCAGTTTGTGCAGTACAATGTCATTGTGTTAGCACAAGAAATCACTGTAAACAGGATTGTATTCATAAGTGCTCCAATGTATACTTTTCCAGTCTTCTTGTAGAATCTTCTGGAAATGATGGTACATAATGTCAGGTTGATGAATAATGGCCATGTCAACATGACACGTGCGCTGTCGAGTCTTACAACTCCCTTGCTGATCAGTCCTGAATACTGGTAGATCCAGATGCATGCAAGACCAATGATATTTGCAAGGCACATCAGTAATGTATTTAACCACTCTTTTCTTCCTGCTACCATGTTGCAGAGGTTCTGGCAAAGTGCGTTTGCAAAGAAGAATACTGCAAACAGTGGAAGGAATCGCAATGCGATCAGGAGTGCTCCGCTTGAAGGCCACTTGATTACATAACTGATGAAACGGAAGTCTACTCCGAAGAAGTACTTCGCAAATCCTACAACACCATATCCGAATCCGATTGCTGCAAGTACGACTAAAACGGTCTTACCTACATCAGATTTATTCATCTTTAAGTTCCAGTCAGCAGGTTTTACACCACTCTTCTTACTGATTAAGAAGTAACCAATTGCGAAAAATGCCAGTCCTAAGAGTCCTGCTGCGCCTGTCCACATACCCTGCTCTAATGTTAAGCCCTGTGGCCAGATCTTGGTTCCGAAAAGGGAACGTGTTGCGAAATCTGCTCCTCTGTGAGCACCGATCCACTGCTCTAACGGGATCATGAAGGTTGCCGGAAGTAATCCGCCTAATGCTAAGAATACCCAGTAAATTACATTTCCTTTGGCACCCTTTGGTGCTGCAGGAACATAGATGTCGCTTTCCTTCTTGGCAAGTAATGTGCCGAAGAAACCAGTTGTCAATAAGATGCATGCAAATGCGTATACTGAGAGGAAGAATCCAATCACACCGATGGTGTTGAAGAACCACTTGTACTGGATTGTAAGACTTCCTGCATCAATGTAATTTGGTGCTTCAAAAGCGTTCTGGAAGAAGTCAACCAAATTAGAAGTTGTTGCTAATGAGTAATGGTTTAAAATATGCGTCTCATACGGCTGATATAAAGCACGGATATAGGTCTCGTCAGAGCCCTGTACGGTTCCTTCGTAGATCTTGCCGACTTCTACATCGTCGCCTTCCTGTAAATCATAGTTGTCAAGCTCGTTGATCAGAACTCTTGCGTTAGCTGACTGATAGAAGTTCTGAGGTCCGCCAACTTCTGTCTGGTAGTTGTTCTCATCCAGCTGTCCGGCATCGATACCGTAATCAACATCATAATATAATGGAATCTCGTCGCCGCTGTCCGGTGTGTCGTCCGGATCATAATTTAAGTGATCCTGCCATACACCATCAATATTTAACTGCTGATTTCCCATAAGGAATACAGCTGCTACCTCGTTTACACCACCGTTTGCTTCCTGAATCTTGTTGTAAGCAAGGCAGGCATTTGCCATCTTACCGCCAAGGGAATGTCCTGTGATACCGATCTGATCCTTGTCTACAAATGAAAGACTGTTGTATGCATAATTTACAACATCACACATTCCTGATCCGGGAGATGTAGAAATATCTTCAAATGAAGAACCCGGGTTCGCTGTTACTGTGAAAAAAGCATCCATTGGGTTGTCTTTGTAGTTATCTGAATCTCCGTGTCCGTCACAATCCATGGACAATACAACGAATCCTCTCTTTGCAAGTTCCAGACAAGTGTAATCCTGTGTCTCTTTTGCATCGAAGCTGCCGTGTAATGTTACAACACACGGTGCAGGCGTCTCAGCCGTTGCATTTTCCGGTTTGTACATTATCAGACCTATTTTGTGTCCGTTTGCATCCTCAATACTGAAGTTCTGTACTTTGATGTGACCAAAGTTCGTATTGACGAGACTTGCGCCGATCATACTGATCAAACAGATGATAAGTGCTACGGCAAGCAATCTCACATACTTTCTTCTGCTTAAATTTACCATATCATTCTCCTTTACTTTTGTATATTGCAGTGCACCTCATACGTTGTAATTATCTTTTACCACGAAATTATGTGCACATCAAATCCAAAAATGTTAGTTTTTGAACAATATCTAACATTTTTCTGATTTTTGTTACTTTGCGCACTTTCCCCATTTTTCTTGGTTTTTAAGTATTTCTTTATACTTTTTATTTTTTCGACATAAATATTTTTCACAATCGAAGCTTTTCTTTTTTGTATATTTTGCAAAAATCGAACATTTTTTGAACATTTTCTAACATTTTCAAGTTGTACTATGTTATACTTTATACAAACAAGTTGTGAACCAACCAAATGCGAGGTGTACATATTGAAGAAAAAAGACCAACGAATAAATGAAATCTATTCCTTTTTACAGGAATCACCTTCCCTATCGGTCAAAGATCTCTCGGAAATGTTAAATGTATCCGAGATGACGATACGGCGAGATCTGCAGTATTTAAAAGAAAATAACCTGTTCGTGCGTAGCCACGGCATCCAGCTGCCGATCAACGACAAATCGATGATCACCAATATTGAAAGCGAATACACGCTGCATTCGGAGCAGACGAAATTCGCGAAAGAAAAACAGACGATCGGACAGTTCGCCGCATCACTGATCCAGCCGAACGACACGATCATCCTCGATTCCGGTACTACGATCGCGGCAATGGCATATTTCATTCCGGAACATATTAATCTAAACATCACATGCTATAACTACTATACATTAACACAGCTTTTTCCGAAGGAAGGCATCCAGCTCACATTAGCCGGCGGCCTGCTGCACAAGGCAGATCAGATGTTTGAATCTTCTTATGCAAATGAGCTGATCCGAAGCTGCCGCGCCAGCAAGTTCTTCCTCGCTGCGTCCGGTGTGCACGAGGCACTTGGCATCACCTGCGCACACAACTACGAGGTTCTCACGAAAAAAGCAGCAATGAATTCTTCACTTTCCACGATTCTCGTCGCCGACTCCAGCAAATTCGGGCTGGTGCGCTCCGCTTTCGTTGCACCGCTTACTTCCGTCAATGAGATCGTCACAGACAGCGGAATCTCGGATGAATGGAAAAACATTATAAAAGATATGGGGATCAAACTTCATATCGTATAAGAGGAGGAATTTCACCATGACACAACAAACAGACTTACCGAACTGCATCGTTGCACAATCCGGAGGTCCGACCGTCGCGATCAACGCCAGCCTTGCGGGCGTTATCCATGCTTCCGTCGGACATTACGGAACCGTTTACGGCTCGATCAACGGAATTCTCGGTATTCTGAACCAAAACTACCTAAACCTTACGGAACTGACCGCATCCGGCAGAGATGCTCTGCAGCAGCTTGCAACCACACCGGCCATGTATCTTGGCTCGTGCCGTTACAAATTAAAGGATTACCGCGAAGATCCATCCGATTACGAGAAGATTTTCGAGCAGTTTGACGCATTAAATATTAAGGGCTTCTTCTATATCGGAGGAAACGACTCGATGGACACAGTATTAAAGCTTTCCGATTATGCCGCATCGATTGGAAGCGATATCCGGATCATCGGTATCCCGAAGACAATCGACAACGACCTTATGATCACCGATCATACACCGGGCTTTGGCTCCGCCGCGAAATACATTGCATCAACGCTCCTTGAGATCGCACACGATACAATCATTTATCCGGTCAAAAGCATAACGATCGTTGAGATCATGGGGCGCGACGCCGGCTGGCTAACCGCCGCATCCGCTCTTGCCCGCAACACCTACTGCGATGCGCCACACCTGATCTATCTTCCGGAATGTACTTTTAACACAGAGGATTTTCTTGCAGATGTGCGTGAACTCCTCACGGAGCGTGACAATGTAATCGTTGCCGTATCGGAAGGCATCCATGACGCGGATGGCAATTACATCAGTGCCGGCGAGAGCGCTACTGACACCTTCGGACACAGCCAGTTAAGCGGTGCCGGAAAGGCTCTGGAACTTCTGATCAAAGCAAGCATTCCGGTCAAAGTCCGCTCTGTTGAGATCAACATCTTACAGCGATGCGCCGCCCATCTCTCCTCCGCCACCGACTTAAAGGAGGCATTCTTCTCCGGAGAAAAAGCCGTAACGCTGGCTTTGCAGGGTGTCACCGCATCCATGGTCGTTATGAAACGGACATCCGACGAGCCTTACACAATCGTATATGACTATGCCAAGATCAAAAATATCGCCAATGAGGCGAAATCCGTTCCTCGTAAATGGATCAACGCCCGCGGCAACAACGTCACGGAAGAGATGCTCGCCTACCTCACACCACTCATTCAGGGAGAGGTTCCAGTCACCTATTATCACGGTTTACCGAGCTATATGGATGTGTCACATCTTGCCGCACAGGATCACAATTTACAATAAAGAACGTCAAAAGCGGAGATTACTTTTACGGTAACCTCCGCTTTTTTACAATATGATCTTGTAAAATGTCACATCTGCGCCAGAAACTTCGAGGCAGGCATCCTCCTGCATCATGCAATTCCATGGTCTTGGGATTTCGCAAGCATCTATCCTGTTATATTTCATTTTATGAAAGTGAATT
>UQRC01000025.1 GCA_900543445.1 uncultured Lachnobacterium sp.
CACTGTTCAGTTATCAAGGTTCTTTGTTTTGTCGTTATCAGCGACAACTTCTATAGTGTATCAGATGTTTGATCGCTTGTCAACAACTTTTTAATTTATTTTTTTGCTTTCATCGCGATTCGCATCGATTTTTGTCGTGCCTCACGAGTCAGCTTAGTTATAATATCATGCAGTCCAACCATTGTCAACAACAAATTTCATTTTTTTGCATTTTCTTTTTTCAACAAAGCAATTGACTTATTCTGACTCCTAAGATATGCTGAATGTATCTTTTTTCTCATATGTATATAGAAGTTGCTTTCTAGTTCTTTTCATATTAGATAGTTCTTCAATCTAATATCAACGCAACTCTCTTTGTATCCCTACAGTTATAGAAATTCATATTGATTTATTAACAATAGTTCATAAAGGAGGTTATCTTATTTTATATAACATAATTAAAAACGAATTCGAAAGATTAAAAGAATTACAGAAGCAATTACAATCAGAGATTAGTGATTATCCTCCAGCGAGATTATGCTGCACTCGAAATCAAAATCGTTTCAAATGGTACATTGTTTCCGAAAACGGACGCCACTACCTTCCCAAACGTGAGCGACCACTTGCCGAAAAGCTTGCTTGTAAGAAATATCTTTCATTGAAACTGCGTGAAGTCGAGTCGGAATTAAAAGCGTTACAATGCTACCTTTCACATCATAATACTTCTAAAGATTGCCAATCAGATTTGATGTTTCAACCCGATTACGGTTATGCAGAGCTTATTTCACCCTACTTTTCGCCTAGAGGTATGAATGCTGATCAATGGTTGAATCAGCCTTATGAACAGAACCCCTCTCATCCTGAGCATTTGGTTCATCCAACAAATCTCGGTTTCTCAGTCCGTTCAAAATCAGAAGCAATGATCTCTATGGCATTACATACGAATCGCGTTCCTTTTCGCTATGAATGTGCATTATCGTTAAATGGTACAAAACTTTATCCCGATTTCACAATTCTACATCCTCAATCTGGGAAGATCATATATTGGGAACATTTCGGATTAATGGATAACAAAGAATACCAGAAGGCATATCATTTGAAAATGCAACAATATATTTCTAATCAAATATATCCTTCTATAAATCTTATTACCTCATATGAAACCAATGATGCTCCTCTCACATTTGAAAAATTAGATCAAATTCTCTGCACATATTCATTAAAAGACAATTAATTCCCGCGCGGATACACTTCCCTGCACAGATCTGTACCCTTAAATGGGTACAGATCCTTCCATGTTTTTCTCCGCGCGACCATTTCATTTCTTTTGCGGGGCTTCTTCCCTTCTTTTCCCTCTCCTTCGCCCCGCTTTCTTCTTCCTCTGGGGCTTTTTCACTTCTTTTTCTTCTCCTTCGCCCCGCTTTCTTCTTCCTCCGGGGCTTTTTTCCTGCTTTTCCTTCTTCTTCGCCCCGCTTTCTTCTTCCTCCGGGGCTTTTTCACTTCTTTTTCTTCTCCTTCGCCCCGCTCTCTTCTTTCTCCGGGACTTTTCCCCTTCTTTCTCCTTCTCTTCGCCCCGCCCGACATAATACATTTCATTTCTTCGCGCGCTCTCACTCCCTCTCCCTCCCCCAACCATTCTTCTCCGCGCGTCATTTTCCACTCATCATGCGCATCATACGACATCATACGTCATTTCTTCGCGCGTCCACACTTTCCCTCCCCTTCGCCCCGCCTCCTCTCCGCGCGCCTGCCACACTCCCGCACTTACGAACAAAAGGAGAGGCTCCCTCGTATGCACAACACTTTGTGCACATCGAAGAAGCCTCTCCTCTTGTTCTATCATTGTCTTATTGGATTGCCTCCAACGCCTCTCTCACATTGCTGATACCGACCAATTCAATCCCTTTAACTCCCTTCGCTGCGTCCAGACAGACACTTGGAAGAATGCATCTCTTGAAACCAAGCTTGGCAGCCTCGGCGACACGCTGCTCCGCCATCGTCACACCTCGGACTTCGCCACTAAGTCCAACCTCACCGAAACAGATCGTTTTCTCATCGATCGTGAGATCCAGTTTGCTGGATATGATTGCAAGAACGATTCCAAGATCGATCGCCGGTTCATTCATGCGGATTCCACCTGCGATATTGACATAGGCATCACAGTCGGAAAGCTGCATGCCGAGCCGCTTCTCCAGGACTGCAAGCAGCAGATTGACACGGTTAAAGTCCGTACCGGTTGCAGTACGGCGCGGATTATTAAAATAACTGTGGCAGATAAGTGCCTGAATCTCAAGCAGGATCGGGCGTGTGCCTTCTACGGAACAAGCCACCACAGATCCCGATGCATCTGCCGGCTTACCGCTCAACATATATTCCGAAGGGTTCTCCACTTCTGCAAGCCCCTCTGCACGCATCTCAAAGACACCAATCTCATTCGTCGAGCCGAAGCGGTTCTTCACGCCGCGCAGAATGCGGTAACTCTCGTGCCGATCCCCTTCAAAATACAAGACGGTGTCCACCATGTGTTCAAGCACACGCGGTCCCGCCACGACACCTTCCTTGGTCACATGGCCAACAATAAAGATAGAGATATCCATCCCCTTGGCGATCTGCATGAGGACAGACGTTGCCTCACGCACCTGCGACACGCTTCCCGGCGCAGATCCGACACTGTCGTTGTACATCGTCTGCACACTGTCGATCACAACGATCTGTGGCTTCTGCCGCTCGATCACCTCACGGATCAGATCCAGGTTCGTCTCACATAAAAGTTGCAGATGATCCGTAAATGTTCCGATACGTTCCGCCCGGATCTTAATCTGCTGCAGCGACTCCTCGCCCGAAACATACAATACAGACTGTCCCTGCGCCGATAGATTCCTGCACACCTGAAGCAGAAGTGTCGACTTACCAATACCCGGATCACCACCCACGAGCACAAGCGAACCACGCACGATTCCTCCGCCGAGCACACGATCCAATTCTTTCATATTTGTACTGACGCGTTCCTCATTTGATGCCACAACAGAAGAGAGTGGAACAGGCTTCGCCTCAGAAGCTGGCTTTCTCTTCCCGGATCCGCTTAACGCTTTCCGGTCTACCAGTTCCTCAACGAAGGTATTCCACTCTTTACATCCCGGACACTGTCCCATCCATTTGGCGGACTCATATCCACAATTCTGGCAAAAAAACGCGCTCGTTTTTGCTTTTGCCATATATTATCTCTTCTCCACCTTGATTGCTACTTTATCTGCGCCCTCAAGTTCTACACTCATGCTCAGCTTGCCGCCCAGATTAGTCTTCATGGTTCCTGCGGATTTTCCGTCGATGGAGATCTCATACTCGGTCTCCTCCTCAAGTTCCAGTGTAATCTGTGCATCTTCCGGTCCCTCTACGGTAAACGCAACCGTATTCTCTGTCTGATCAAAATCGGTTACTGCTGTACCAGGAACAGACTCATATACAAAAAGTCCATTACGCTCTAACTTCGTAATCTCCTTGAATGTCTTAACCTTGTATTTGTCACCGTTAAAGTCGTAATTGTCCAGCTTTGCCTTCGCTCCTAATGTATAATCTCCAAAGCTGAGTGTACCATTGGCCTCGGTACGGATTAATTCACTGATTGCAGCCATCTTTCTCCTCCTGTATATGACTTGTAATGCATCCCCTTACGGAATCGATCACCTTTGCACACGCATATTTTAATGTCGCATGCACACTCTCTTAAGTCGTAAATTTGATACTCAAATTATAACACTCTTGCCAGTCTGATACAATCATTTTTCCGATTCCGCATCACAATTTTTCTTCTTTCTAGTGTCGCATTTTTTATTCTAACATCACATTTTCTTTGCATCCATTTATAGCATTCTTCATAGTTTCATTCTCGTCGTAATTGCCACAAAAATGAAATGCATACACAACAAATCTTTTATCCGTCATGTATGCACTCTTATTCATTATAAATTCAACGATCAGCGCTAGTCCTTCTCCACAATTAACTCTTTATGCTTCGTCGTCACAACCACGCGATCCCCGGCTTTCACTTTGCCCGCGATAATCTCCTCTGCAAGCCGATCCTCGATTTCATCCTGAATCTTGCGACGAAGCGGTCTTGCACCGTACTTTCTGTCGTATGCCTTCTCCACAATATACGCCTTGGCAGCGTCACGGATCACAAGTTCGATCTGCAGCTGCTCTCTGCAGCGTTTCTGCAATTCAGATGCCATCAGTGTTACAATCTGCTTCATATCATCCTTGTTGAGTGCGCGGAATACGATCGTCTCATCGATTCGGTTTAAGAATTCCGGTTTGAAAAGGCGTTTCACTTCCTCCATCACGTTGTTCTTCATCCGCTCATGATCCTGCTTTTCATCCTCATGCACACCGAAACCAAGCTTCTTCGGCTCGATGATCGACTGCGCACCGGCGTTGCTGGTCATGATGATAATGGTGTTCTTGAAATCTACTTTACGTCCCTGCGAGTCGGTAATATGACCATCGTCAAGAACCTGGAGTAAGATATTGAACACATCCGGATGAGCCTTCTCGATTTCATCAAAAAGCACAACGGAAAACGGATTTCTGCGCACTTTCTCTGAGAGCTGTCCACCGTCCTCATGTCCGACATATCCTGGCGGTGATCCGATCATCTTGGAAACACTGTGCTTCTCCATATACTCCGACATATCCACACGGATCATCGCATCTTCATTACCAAATACTGCCTCTGCAAGCGCCTTGGACACCTCCGTCTTACCGACACCGGTCGGTCCGAGGAATAAGAAGGAACCAATCGGTCGCTTCGGATCCTTAAGACCCACACGGCCTCTGCGTACAGCCTTTGCCACAGCCGATACCGCCTCCTCCTGACCGATCACACGCTTGTGCAGTGTCTCTTCCAGTTTCTGCAGACGTGCCGCTTCATTTTCTGTCAGCTTGCTGACCGGAATCTTCGTCCAGCCTGCAACCACTTCCGCGATCTCATTCTCGCCGACTACCGGCTTTCTTCTCTTATCCGCGCGCTGATTCTTCTTATTTAACTTCTCCCACTGGAGTTCTAAGTCTTCTCTGGCAGATTTTAATGTGCGTGCACGCTCGATATCTCCCTCGCGCAGCGCATCTTCTAAATCAAGCTCCGCCTGACGGATCTCCTGCTTTTTCAGAATTGCATCCTGTGGATCGCGCATGACACCGAGACGACTCTTGGCTGCTGCCTCATCCATGAGGTCGATTGCCTTATCCGGCAGGAAACGGTCATTGACGTAACGCGCAGACAGACGCACTGCTGCCTCCACGCCCTCATCCGTAATCTCTACATTATGATGCTTCTCGTATAAGCCACGAAGCCCCTTCAAGATCTCGATAGACTCTTCCTCGGTCGGTTCTCCCACCTGCACCGGCTGGAAACGGCGTTCAAGCGCTGCATCCTTCTCGATATATTTTCTGTACTCTTCAATCGTCGTGGCACCGATCACCTGCACTTCGCCCCTTGCGAGCGCCGGTTTTAAAATATTGGACGCATCAAGCGAGCCTTCCGCACCACCGGCTCCGATGATCGTATGCAGTTCGTCGATAAAAAGCATGACATTACCGGCTGCTGCCACTTCGTTAATAACTTTCTTAATGCGCTCCTCAAATTCTCCACGGTACTTGGATTTTGCCACAAGACCGGACATATCAAGAGAAACCAGGCGTTTACCGGCAACAATGTCCGGAACGGTTCCATTGACCAGATTCTGTGCAATGCCTTCCACGATTGCCGTCTTGCCGACACCCGGCTCGCCGATCAGACACGGATTGTTCTTGCCTCTGCGACAGAGGATCTGAAGCACGCGCTCCGTCTCGTTCTTACGTCCGATTACAGGATCAAGCATTCCCGCACGCGCCAAAGCGGTAAGGTCTCTCGAATACTGGTCAAGTGTAGGTGTCAGTGAAGCACTGTTATCTGCTCTGCCTCGCTGGATTTCGTCGCGGTAACGCGCCGGATCTTCGCCCATTGCGCCTAAGATGTCGACGAACAGCTTCTGCGGGTTTGCTCCCATTGTATTCAGAAGACGGCATGCAGCACAGTCTCCCTCCTTGATCATAGAAAGAAGCAGATGCTCCGTTCCGATCTCATCGCAGTCAAAGCGCTCCGCAATCTCCTCTGCACGCTCAAGCACAGTCTGTGTGCGCGGTGTCTCTCCGTCACGATCCAATACCGCGATATCCTCGCCCGGAGCGACCAGTTCATTGATCAGCTCAAGTAATTTGTCCAATTCAATATTGTTTGCGGCAAGTACCTCTGCCGCCACGCCGCTCCCCTCACGCAGAAGTCCTGCCAGAATATGTTCCGTACCAACATAATTGCACTGCATAGACTTCGACAGGCGGTTAGCGTAACTGATTGCTTTCTTTGCCTTATCTGTATATGGTCTCACTCTATATTGCCTCCTAAAATGCGATTACAGATCGAGGAATTCGATATCATCATCCTCGTCTTCATCGTTCTTCTTTTTACGGCCGAAGAAGCCGTGTTTCTCTTTCTTTTCTTTTCTGGATTTCTTCGGCTCATCGTCATAATCTTCTTCGTCTTCCTCCGAGTCGAAATCATCCTCATCCTCAAAGTCGTCCATCGATTCTCTTATTTTTTCCCGGTAGGACTTCTTCTTATGCTTATCCCTGCGCGGTCTCTCCTCCTCAATTTCTTCCTGTACCGCTGCGTCATCTTCTTCGCTGCTTAAGGTCTCCTCGCTTTCCTCAGCGCTCTGCCCCTTGCCATCCGCACGCTCATCCATCGTTTCTGCAACCGCCTGCGCAAGTACCGCCTCAAGATCTACGGTATTTGTTGTAACCTCTGAGGTTTCCGTCTCATTTACCGCTGCTTCTGACACAATTGGATTTTCTGTGCCTATCGACTCTTCATCTGTAATCTCCGATTCCGGCTCAACCTCAATATTGTTCTGTTCCTCTTCAGTCTCCGCCTCGACATCACTCTCGGTCTGTTCCTCAGCTGTCTCGTCCGGTTCTGCGTCCTCCGCAGTCACTTCATCCCCGGTCAGAAACGCACTTCGGTCATAACGCTTGCTTGCGCCTGCACGCTCATCTGACAGATCTAATTCATCCATGTGGTATCCTACATCATTCGATGCACTGTCTGTGTCTTCTTCCTCTTCTTCCTCTTCGTCCTCTTCCTCGTAATTGTCATCATCCGCATAATCATCGCCGTCATGTCTTCTCTTGACGACAAGGATAACGATCACAATGAGAAGGATTGCCACGACAACAATGAAGGCGTAGAAAAGCAGACGGTTCTGGCTCTCCAGATCACTGACCTTTGTACTGTCCTCGATTGTCGGTTCTTCTGTCACCTGCGTATCTTCTACAACCGGTGCTTCTTTGTAGCGCATATAGGTGCGATCCTGCAGATCGTACTGATACAATCCGTACACACCATCCTGGTTGACTGCATAGATGAGACAGTTTTCCTCATCCCCAGCTTTCACGAATGCATCTGCAACGCCTTTTCCTTCTATATTAATTGTCTCAGAAGTGTAACCTGCAGGTGCTGTCTCATTCATCTTCTCCGGTGTCGCAATAATATATCCATACTCGGACTTAAAGCAGATGAACGGTTTTGCCTCATACGGCGAAGCCTCGCTGATGCGGTACCACGCACCGTTCTCCTGATTCTCATCGACCAGATAGATGAGTCCGACATCGGAACCGATCGTATCGTTTACCCAATAAGGATATGCTTTCTCCCAAAGCGTAATCTCACTTAATGCAAATTCTTCCGGAATCTGCGACTCATCACCATCCTCGGACGGATACATCTTGACACCGCCGATGTCGTAACACTGCTCCTGCGGCTCATCGGTATTGTCCGGTTCCGGTTCATCCGTATTATCACCGGATTCTTTTCTCGTAACCGTGATGGTGTAAGTTGCGGTCACACCATTCTCTGCCTTCACGACAATCTGGATCTTGTTGGCACCGACCGATAGATTCTCGCCGCCTTTTACTGATTCCACCGTTGCGTTGGCGTTGCTCGTCTTCGCAGATACAACAACGGATGTCACATCGTTTGCGACCTCTGCGGTATAATTGGTTACACTATATTTGAATGCCGGAGAAAGCGATCCACTTGACAAGGTCAGAGATGCCAGCGAATTATCCGCCGATTTTGTCTTATTGTCATCCGAATTGTTATCGGATGTATCGGAGCCGTTACTGCTATCCGATTTATTGCTATTGTTCTCATTTGCCTCATTCTTGACACGCACCGAAGCACTTGCACCACCAACACTCACACGATCTCCATCCTGATTACCGGCAATCGGTGCCGATGCGGAAAAAGTCGCACTTCCCGCAGCCTTTGCCTTAAACTTCATCGTTCCGGTCGTCTTCGTATTGCTGCTTCCGTAGCTTCCGATCGTCATTGATACCGTACCGCCGTTCGCGCTGGCAGTATCCGAAGCGGAACTGAAAGAAAATGTTCCTGACGGATATGTCACATTAACAGTTGCCGACACGCCAGCCGGGACCGTGATTGATACCGTAACAGTGTCACCGATCTTCACGGAAGATGCACTGACGCCGACAGAAAGGCTGCTCGCCTGGGCGTTCGTATCCGGGATCATGATGCAGCCAAGCATCAGAATTATTGCAAAAAGTGAAGAAATGAATCGCAATCTGCGCTTTTTGCCAGCCTCATCCTTATGTTGTGTCATCTTTAACTCTTTCATAGCTTTATCCTTTTCCTTTTTATCATAAGCTGCGCTGCGTTACAGACATATAAGACCATTTACAGGCAGACATTACTGCCGGATTGTTGCAAGTCCTAGCGAATGGCGATTGATATAGATCATATCAAGTACATTGACACCATCTCCCGCACGGTTTGCATCCCCTGCCTCCAGATAAGCACCACTCAGCTTGGTAAGACCGAGCACGTGGCGGTTCACCTTGATCATATCAAGTACATTGATTTCACCATCTCCGTTCACGTCACCGTAGATAACGATCGTGTAAGAAGAAATCTTCTTACCGCTTCCATCATACAGCTGCACGACATCCGATGTTACAACTGCACCGCTTTTCTTCTTGCCGTCTGTACCGACGAGTTTTAAAGTTGCGCCGGATGCGGTAAGATTCTTAAGCACCGTCGAAGCCTTCGTCCCCGGCTGGATTCCGGTAATATATTTGCTTCCGACGGTATACGTTTTGGAGGTCGGCACCTTGCTTGCTTCCTCGCCCTCCTGCCGAACAACCGTCAATTTGTACGTCTTCGTCGATCCACTCTGTGACTTACATTTCACAGAAACCGTATTACTTCCAACCTTCAGACTCATGGTTCCTGTTCCGGAAACCGTAGAGGTGGATGCAACCGCAGTCGCATTCACTTTGATAGACTCCACGCTGTTGTCTACGACAAGCGAATAGGAAGTCGTTGCACCGGTAAATCCCGGTGTCAGTGTCTGTCCGGTGACGGAAAGTGTATTCAGATAATTGTTCGGATTACCCGTTGCCGTAAAAGCCGATGCCTGATCCGGCATCGAAGTGTAGACCGGAATCCGAAACACGAATGCCTGCTGCTTATCCGTATATCCCTGTCCAAGCTTCCTGCCTTCCGTGTAAGCAGCAGTCAGGTTGCTCATATACTGATGTCCGTACAGATTGCTCGCATTTACCACATTGAATTTCTGAAAATACAGCGTATCCTGTCCGACCGATATATAATTCTTTGCCAGAAGCTGCGCGCCTCCGTCCAATGATTTATAACGGGTATCCCACCCCTTGGACTTTGCGTATGCCAGTCCGTTCTTGATGACGGCTGCCGAGCCAACTCCGGATGCACCAAAATTGAAGTAATTATAATAACCCTCGTATCCGCTGTACGTTCCGGAAATCAGCGAACTCGTTCCGCCCGTTCCCTGTTCCTGTCGCACACGCGACGCCAGGTGATAGGGGCTGATCTTGCGTATTTCACCAATCTTCATAAATGCATCGGCATAATTTAATGTTGTGCCGTCCGCATCCTCGATTCCCTTTGCCATAAAGGTTCCCGCAAGGATTGCCGATACGCCCGCCCTGGTCTGTGACTTACTGTAGCTTAAACTTTCAAACTGAAAGATGTCGGTATCATTTAAGAAATTGCGCGGATCCATATAATACGCGATATAGGTTGAACTCGCTGCCACCCACGAGGATCCGTCGTAGATTGTCCACGTATTGGTCGTCCAGTCGTATGCCCCGGAGGCTGTCGACTTGGTGGAATCGTTGCCGCTTTTCGGGACAAGATTAACACCATTCTTGCTCTCATTCTTGATGACATCATCCCAATTCAGTCCGGTGCTTACTGCCTCGAACTGCCAGTTGGGGTACTTCTTATGTAATGCACTCAGACTGTCCAGATAACTGGTCGGGAATCCCGCCGCCTTCATCTGCGACTCGAACTGTGTGTCCTTCGTATCTGCCACCGCATGAATGCAAGGGACTGCAGCCACACTTGTAATCAAAAGCGCCAGACTGACGATCACGCTCTTCATGCGCCTTCTTTTTCTCTTTATTTTCATGTATTGTTTATCTCCTCAGGGAACGATTGTCTCTGTTGTATTTTAATATGATACACGAATTGCTCCGTTGCTTCGCAACTCCCGCAATTCTACACCCATTCGGATTCCGCTGATTTTCTTCAGAAAATCGCTCCATCCTCATGTGTGTGCAGGTCAATCCAGATCATAACGCTTATCCTGCAAGCAGGATAAGCGTTATGATCTGTTGACCTTTTGTATCATTATATAAAACTTTGTTTTATGCGTCAAATTCTTCTATATTGCTCTCTTTCACGATATAATGCGGTCTCCGTTTGACCTCCATGTAAGTCTTTGCGATATACTGTCCCATGATACCCATGCAGAAAAGCTGGATTCCACCGATAAACGTGATGATACACACAAGTGACGGCCATCCGGCAACCGGATCACCAAACACTAACGCACGGATTACTTCTATAATAATAGCGACAAAGGAAAGTCCCGTAAGAAGCAGTCCCAGATACGAAGAAATCCGAAGCGGTGTATCCGAGAAATTGACAATTCCGTCAAACGAGTAGCGCACCAGTTTCCAGAAGCTCCACTTCGTCTCTCCCGCTGCACGTTCCACATTCTCAAACTCCAACCACCTGGTCTCGTAGCCGACCCACGCAAAGATTCCTTTGGAAAAGCGGTTATACTCACTGACCGAAAGGATCGAATCCACCATCGCTCTGCTCATCAGCCGGTAATCACGCGCACCGTCCGCAATCTCGATATGAGTCAGTTTCCGCATCACTTTATAAAAGCATTTCGCAAAGAAGGACCGGATCGGTGGCTCCCCCTTGCGGTTCACACGTCTGGTCGCCACATTGTCGCATTCCCCCGACTCGATCATTTGGATCATCTGTGGAAGAAGTGCCGGCGGATCCTGCAGATCCGCATCCATGAGCGCCACATAATCACCGCTTGCGCTTTTCAGTCCTGCATACATCGCCGCTTCCTTGCCGAAATTGCGGGAGAAAGAGACGTAACGCACACGCGCATCCTGCTCCGCCAGCTTCTTTATTTCATCCAATGTTGCATCCTTCGATCCATCATTGACAAACAGATATTCAAATTCATGCTCCGGAATCGTCTCCGTCACACGCTTCAATTCCCTGTAGAGGATGTCCAATGCTTCCTGTTCATTGTACATCGGCACCACGATACTTATTTTGCTCATTTTCTTCTCCTCGCCTGCATTCCGCTTCTAAACTTCGCCTGTATTCTCTTCCACTGATTCTCTCACTCGTTCAACTCGTCTTCTACACCGAACCAACAGCATACTCAATGCAAATAGAGCAATCGCTCCACCGCTGATTGCAGCACCCGCTTTCAGCCCCGGTGTTGTGTAATGCAGCCGGATCGTATGCGCGCCTTCAGTAAGATGAACACCGATCAGCGCATCTGCAAGTGGCGTAATCTCTGTCTCTTTACCGTCTACATACAGAGTCCATCCAGCATCCGCCGGTATCGACAATACCAGTCTTCCCGCTTCCTTAACATCAACGGTACCCTCCACCGAGCGATCCGTCATGGAAGTCAGTTCCATCGTCTGACGGTTCAATGTATGATAACACTGCTCCACCACATCCGTGTTCAGCTTATACACGCTGAAATAAATCGTTTCCATATTTGTATTGGAGATGTGGATCCTGTCACCCGCCTTGCATTTTCCAAGTCCCAGCAGGTAACGATGCGTCGTCTTGGAATAATTCATATTCCATCCATCATTCCGGTTGACATTCAGACTGTCCGAATTGCATGTTGTGTAATCTGCATAGTAATAACCATCCTCCGGGATGTCGATCGAGGTATCTCCCTCCACTGCTTCTGTCTTACAGTCTACTGTACTGATCATGTTCTCCTCGCATCCAAGTGCAGTTGCCAGAGCATTCAGCGAACCGGTTCTGCCCGCAGACGAATCCGTCCACGCCTGAATTGCATCCTCATCCATCATGAACCCGAGTGGCAGACAATAATTGTTGCGGTACAGATAATTTCCGTTCTCGCTTCCAACGTAAGTCTTAAACATATCCGCTTCCATCGGATTGTCGGAGAGCATGTAGCGCACAGAAAACATTGCGGAGGAAAGCGGTGTCGCCCCATTGTAACAATAGAAATTCTTGCCGCCCTCCATATATAACTTCTGAAACAAATGGCTGACATCCAGATTCATCAGCGAAGAGAAAATCGTCGCCGACGGATAGCCGTACAATGCATCGTCATTCTTCGTCTTTCTTCCGGTATCTTCCACACGGTAAAAGGCGTCACCGCCCATCTTCTCGTTATCTTCCTTTGCCATATCAAGAAGCTTTGGATAGAAGTCCTGCTTATCCGTATAAGCCACGCGGCTCGTTGTGCCAAATCCGGTGATTGCCATATTGACCGCAAGTTCCGCGATTGCAATCCATACGGCAAACTGCGCAAGCATCATCCTTGTCTGCTTTCGCGTCAGTTTGATCAGAATCAGGCAGATGCCATACACACTGACGAAAAGTGCGGTAATCAGAAGCGACATCACATCGGTGACTTCCTCATCCCCCACCAGACCGCTCAAAAGAAGCAGACTCATCGCTCCGACTGTGGACAGCACGATGTGCCAAAGCTTCGTGCCTTTAAACTTGCGAACAGTCGCAAATCCCATCACGAGAATCATAAAAATATACAAAAAAGACTGTCTTCCCGGCAGCGCCTGCGGAAAATGCATACCATGCCAGATGTAATCCAGCTGCTTGTTCGCAAAACTTACCAGGAAAAAGCCAAGCATTAGAAGACGCGGCAATTTTTCTCTCATCTTAATTCTTCGATTTAACACATAAAGCCAGACGAGAAGCAGACTGAATGCGCCCGCATACAGATTCGGCCAGTGATCGTTGCCTGTATATGCAGCTGCAGTCGCAGCGCCTCTGCCAAGTTCCGCAATAATATTAAAGTAGAATTCGATCTGTGTCGGGAATCCGCCCTCCGCTGATCCTGACGCACCCAGTACCGCAATCTCCGGGAGGAGCAGGATTGCCGAGCTTGCCCCCGCAAGAAGCGAATACCATGCGAATCGCAGGATTGCCGCAAATCTATGGCCTTTTGCCTGGAAGAGATACAGACCGAAGGCAAACACCAAAAAGATGCAGATCATGATTGAAATATAATAATTAGCATAGATACAAAGCGCCAGCGTCACATAGTAGAGTAACGCCTTCTGCTCCTTCACCAGTTTTTCGAGTCCAACCATAATGAGTGGGAACAGTGCAATACAGTCCATCCACATAATATCCCAGCTGTACGCTGCAACAAAGCCGGATAACGCATAACCAGTCGAGAAAACGAGCGCCGGAATCATCTGATTCTTATGCATCCTGCCGTCCTTGCCAACCATTCCAAAATGGTACTTCAGAAACCAAAAGAAACTCAGCCCGCTCGCCGCAATCTTCACAAGGATCAGAAGCGTCATGAATTCAATGACAAAACGCTTCGGGCAAAGCACAATCAGGAAATTGAGCGGGCTCGCCAGATAGTACGCATACAGCGATACGAAATCCGATCCAAGTCCCAGATTCCAGGAATACTGCAAACTTCCGCCGGTTCTGAGTTTGTTTAAAAACTCTGTAAAAAACGGACAATACTGATGATACATGTCAATGTGCAGAATACAGTTGTCCCCAAACGGATAGACCCCATTGCCGATACAGATGATCACGCAGATCACAAACGGTATGAAGAATGCCATCACATAAGGATAAGCTTTCTTTTTTGTCAGTTGATCAATTTTCTGACCGACTTTATGAAACATGTTACACTCCTATGGAACATCCGGCCATGAGATTTCGCTTCGCGAAGACCGGATGCTGCATGTTAACTTTTTCCAAAAGTTAACACATAATACAATATTCACATTGAAGGAAGATTGAATCGCGTCTTAACAGGTCTGTTATTTTTCAAACAAATTATAGTATTGTAATTTCTTGTATGTCGCAAACAGATCCTCATCTGCCTTTGTCCCATCCGTGCGTCCTGCTGCAGAAACAACAGGATAAGAATTCTTTAACTCCAGCAGGAAATTCTGATACGCATCCGTTGGAACACCTGCCGCTTTCAAAACCTGTGCTGACAGATAGTTCAGGCTCGTATCCTGTCCCGTTGCACTTCCAATATCGTAATTTGCCCACACAAGATAAGGCACCAGATAACGCTGACGGAGTTGTTCGTCAGACATGCTTTCGCCGGGGAGAAGCATTGATTTCTGAATCTGTGCCGCAACGATATCGCTCGGCTGGTGATCCCCGAAGAACACAATGATCGTCTTCTCATCCGCTTTCTCGAAATAATTGACCAGCTTCTCCAGTGACTGATCCGTCAGTTTGATCAGCGACAGATATTGGTCGAGCACCTCGCTGTTGTAATTGGTCGCGTGAATGCTTTCCTCCAGATTCGCATATTGATCTGTGTAGCCACCGTGGTTCTGCATCGTCACATTGAAGATGAACGCCGGCTTACCCTCTTCCTTATTCTCATAAGTATCTATAATATGCTGCATGTCCGCATCGTCGCTGACATATTTGCGCACATAGGTCTTGTTTGCATAATCGTCAATGAAATCCAGATGTTCAAATCCCAGCAGTGGATAAACCTTCTCGCGGTTCCAGCCCGATGCATAATACGGATGCTGCGCGTAAGTCTCGTATCCAAGGCTCGCCAGATAGCTTGCAAGCGACGGCGTATTTCTTGTAATATACTGCTGGTATGGGATACTTCCCCCCGGCAGAAACGACATCGTATTGCCGGTCAGAAACTCAAACTCGGAATTCGCTGTATTACCGCCGCACACAGATACCTGCGCATATCCGGTGATTGCATTGTCCACTCCCTGCTGCATCTTATGCATAAAAGGCATATAATCTTCGTTCGTCTCAAGGTCTCCGACAACTGCAAGATCTGAGAACGCCTCATCCATGATCACAATGATATTCGGGAGCTGATCACCCTCTTTGCCTTGTCCGGAATCATTCGCTTTGCTTCCGTTTGCATCATCACTCTGTCCCATATTATTCTTATTACTTTGATCCGATACCGTTTTCTCTCCATCCGGATATACGTTCGATGTATCCCCATACTGCTTAAGTGTTGCCTCTGCCTCATCAGCACTGTAACCTTCCGGTTTGTCAACCGCAACATAAGCAAGATCCATCGCAAAGGTTACCGCCATACCGTTAACCTTCGTCATGTACGCCGGTGTAAATAAGAACGGATACAGATAATGTTTCGTCTGGAACGTCTCCTGTTGCAAAGTATTGACAAAAAGACACAATGCTAAACCACATAATACCGCGGAGCCAAGCCTGATCGGCAGCTTGATGCGTGGCGCTTTGCGAAAAATGCGCACCGCAATCATCAGCAGCAAAAATAAAACTGTAACAACGATCATTCTCGTTGTGGGGGTAAAATCATAATTGCCAGCAACACTCGCCGCCGTCTTCACGGAAAGCAGATCCCACGGAACAAACGGTGTCGAGCGAAACGCCATCACATAGTGATTCGTAATACCAAACACGAGTGCAATGATAAGTTCTATGCGCAGTGCCAAAGCCATTCTGCCGATCAGCAGATACAGCGTCCACGCGATCAGTTCGAAGATCAGGATATTAAATAGCTGCGCTTCCTGTCTTACCTCCGCCAAAGCGTTATGTTCAAATGCCTCCATCAGATAAAAACCGATGATTGGAACGAGTGCAAAGCCAATCATATAACGAATTCTCTGTTTCATCTCTATATCAACCTCAATCTTCCTTCATAATATATCATCTGCCACTACTGCTTTACCTGTTTCATCAGCTTTTCCTCCTGGAGGGACATTGTATCTCATCAATTAGAAATTATTTCCAAGCAAAAAAGGACAGAAATATGGCATCATCTCATAGAATTCTACCACACCTCTGTTCCTTTTTGAATGGATTTCACACTTTTTTCAGATTCGTTGCTTCCGTCAGAAGAAGCCTTCCATCTGCAAATCATTCCAATCTACTTTCTCCCATGTTGTATCCGAATTAGTAGTTCGATAATACAAGGCGTTCCTTATAGACACGATCCATGCGATCGATCACGCGTCTTGCCTGTCCGTATCTGCGTGGGTTGATCGTAATAACCCAGACCTTGTCTGCTCCCTTGTACTCTTCCCTCTTGAAGAATGGAACCCGCTTGCTGTTCTTCGTAAACGGAATGTGTTCCTCAAGAAGTGCCTCCGCCGTCTGCCGGCTCACCCGGTCATTCGTTGTCCGGCATAATTCCACATCATTATCCTTGTAGTTTCCCAACTTCATTGTCACGTCCTGTTCTCCTCCTGTTCGTTGCCTGTTATTTCACCTTCACCTGAATCTGCTTACCGAGTCCTCCCGCTACTTTCACCAGAAAATCAAGACTCGGATTATACCGTCCGCTCTCCAGGCGCGATATATTCGACTTCTTCGTTCCAACCAGTTCCGCCAATGACTCCTGTGTCATCCCCTGCGCCTTGCGCACATCCCGAAGCTGCTTCGCGACATCCCGGCTGGCATCACTTCGCTTCGTCATACCTCTGATCGTATTCCCCCTTTTTATCATTCAATCGAAATCCATCCAACGATGCTTCTTGCTTTCCGCAATCTCACCATTCCGTATGCATTCCATATGCAAGTTCTGTTGGATTAACCACGTTTTTCTCATCTTGTCACTTTAATTATGTTATCATATATGATAACTTTCGTCAACAATGTAACGATATCCGCTTTTGATTTTTCGTGCTGATTTTCTTCATTAATTGTCGCCAAAAACTCTCAAATGTGAAAGTTCTTCTTGCAATCCTCATTCTGCTGTGTTAGTATAATATTTGTTCGTGCCGGCGTGTCGGAATGGCAGACGATGCAGACTCAAAATCTGTTGTGGGTAACCACGTGCGGGTTCAAGTCCCGCTGCCGGCATTCGCGATTTTGCTGAGATCAGCAAAATCAAAAGAATCCCAGAAGTTTATCAACTTCTGGGATTTTCTTTTACTTTTTTATCCAATTCCACGATGCAGTAAGCTTGGATACACCACAAAGCATACTGTTCCCACCGCAAGTGAAGCAAACATACAAAATACTGCGCCAAGTGCCAGCCCCTGCAATGCTGCGCCGATTGCAAATGCAATCACGATCACAAGGATGATGAAGAAACGGATCATCATCTGCAGCATCGATTTTACCACATCCATCGCATTCGACGGCAGGATTGCCTGCATCAGAAGTCCGAAGCATGAGAACATGAAATCCATTGCCACAAGTGTTACTAACCAAAGGAGCGCCATAAACAGGTTTCCGCGAAGGATCACGGTTGCTATCACAATTCCCGGAAGCAGATCCAGCACACAGTCCACACTTCCGGCAAGGATTGCATACAGCACCTTCTTGTACGGATCCTCCGGGACCAGGAAAAGCCAATTGTGTGAAGACTCAATTTCAATCGGATTCCCAAAGTTGCGGAAAAATAAGGTCAGAGCCATAATCAGCCCGATCACGGAAATCTCACGGATATCCGTCTTATAGACCATAAATGCAGATCCGAGTCCACCAATTGCAAGATACACAAGCAACGTATTTGTCACAAAACCAAACTTTGCGAAGCGCTTTCGATTCATAATCGACTTGTGAAGAAATACCGATGCGCCCCATCCTTTCAGTTCATATGTCCCCTTTGCCTTTCGCTCCAGCTTCTTCGCACGTCTTGCAGACTGTTTCTTGTCTTTGTTGACATTGCGCCCTTCCATTGTGGCTCTTGTCATATCGTCACGCTTCTGAGCTCCGGCAAGTGCGTCCTCATAGAAATCCGCTTTCATATGCCAGATTCCCCAGACAAGCACGATCAGGAATATGAGATTGAGCACCATATAAAACAATGATCTGATCACATCTCCACTGATCGCATTCATAACCATCGCCTTGTACCAGCCGAACACCGGAATGTAATTTGACCAATCTGCTCCATATGTCAGGCGAAGCGTCGCCATATAATCATTGCCGGTTGCCATATACACGGAACCGGTTGCAACTACAACGCAGATGGCAACGGCAAACACAAATGGAACAACGTATTGTTTTAAGCGCTCATGGGTCGACGTCAGTGTATACGTGAATACAGACATCATCCTTGACATAAAAAGCAGCATGCCCCACGCGAGAAAGATCGCGAATATCGCGAAGTTATCAATTCCAAGCAAAAGCTTCAGGCTCGGCACCTGAAACACCATATAAAATGTGACAAACAAAAGCGCCAGCATCTGAAACGAAAGCCGGAACATGAGAACCGTCTGTGCCTTAATAGGCGCGGCAAACAGCAGATTGGCGTCTGCCATAAGGAAGATATCGCTTCCTTTCTTCGAGCCTCCGTAGATGCCGAAAAGCACAACCACTAGAAGTAATATCATCGTGGCTGCCGGTATGTTTTCTTTGATCTCGGCAGCGTATTTTTCCATAAAACCATCTTCTAAATCGACGGAATCCGCTTCAGCATCTCCGTGGTCATCCGTAGCAATTTCCGTCTGTGCCTGGTCTTCAATCAACGAACCGATGAAACCGACACTTCCTCCGATCACACCACCGATCAGCATACTGCATAATATGACCACAACCACTTTACTTTTGAAAATCTTCTTAATTGTATTGATAAACGTATGCAGTGCATAATATCCCCAAAGTCTCATTCGGCACCGCCTTCCGTAATCTCAAAGAAGATATCCTCCAGGCTCTTGTCACCCTGAGCAATCTTATCTCGCTCCACAACTGCTGCTACACGTCCCTTCATCATAATGTAGGTCGTATCCCACAGTTCCTCAATCGAGTCGATCATATGGGTGCTGACAAGAATAGATGCACCCTGCTGCTTCAACTCCAAAAGCATCGATTTCAGTTCTTTGATTGCATGCGGATCCAGACCGATCATCGGCTCATCGAAGAGGATCAGCTTCGGTTTTGGAAGCAGACCACAACAGATACTGAGTTTCTGCTGCATTCCCTTTGACAATTCATCACCGAATTTCTTTTTCTTATCATCCAGTTCAAAGCGACGCAACAACTCTTCTTTATATTCCTTATAATTGTCGAGTTTATACGCGCGGGCAACAAATTCCATATGTTCATCTACCGTAAGGTTTGGGTACAGTGACGGAATCTCAGGAATATAACCCATAATACGTTTTGCCTCGATTGACTTGTTGAGAAGTCCATCGACCGTAACACTTCCCTGGTATTTGAGAAAACCGATAATACTTTTGATAATTGTGGACTTTCCGGCACCATTCGGTCCGAGAAGTACTGCAATCTGTCCATCGGCAATCTGAAGCGAAATATTTTCATTCGCGATCACTTTACCGTATTTTTTCGTAACATTGTTTACACTTAACATAACATCCTCCCTGATTAAGAAATTCATTCCCTTCTTATCGATGTATTAACACGACAAGACAATTTTCTTTCATCACATTCAACATGTTTCCAATTTCGTCTCTACCATACCATACCTGCCTTTCGCAAACAATGTTCCATTCTTAACGTTGTCTTAAATTTGAAAAAAGGCACCACCCGAAGGTGACGCCTTAATAAACACTTACGTATTCAATTTCCATAAGCCCTATGCAAAAACTAGCGTGTGATCTTTAGATCGTCAAAACAATCAAACGTTGCAAAGTAATCTTCCGGTGTCTCGGCACGACGAATCATCTTCACACTGCCGTCTTCCTTCAGTAATAACTCAGCAGAACGGAGACGTCCGTTATAATTGTATCCCATAGAGAATCCGTGTGCTCCGGTATCATGGATCACAAGATAATCGCCCATATCGATCTTCGGCAGATTACGGTCAACAGCGAATTTATCACAGTTCTCACAGAGACTTCCGGTCACATCATATACATGATCGCACGGCGTATTCTCCTTACCAAGGACCGTAATATGATGATAAGCACCGTAAATGGCCGGACGCATCAGGTTTGCTGCACACGCATCTACACCGATGTATTCCTTATAGATATGCTTCTCATGGATTGCCTTCGTAACGAGACAGCCATAAGGTCCGAGCATGAATCTTCCCATCTCGGAATAGATAGCAACATCGCCCATTCCAGCCGGAACAAGTACTTCATCATATGCTTTATGAACGCCCTCACCGATCACACGGATATCGTTCGGCTCCTTGTCCGGTGTGTAAGGAATTCCAACACCACCGGAGAGGTTTACGAAACGTATGTCGCATCCGGTCTTGTCACGCAGCTCAACAACCAATTCAAATAACTGTCTTGCCAACTTCGGATAATATTCGTTGGTTACCGTATTGCTTGCAAGGAAAGCGTGGATTCCGAAATGCTTCGCGCCTTTACTCTTAAGAATCTTATATGCCTCAATGATCTGATCCTTGGTCATTCCATACTTGGAATCTCCAGGGTTGTCCATGATTCCATTGCTCAGTTCGAACACTCCGCCCGGATTGTAACGGCAGCTGATGGTCTCCGGAATATGACCAATCGTCTGCTCTAAGAAATCAATGTGTGTAAAATCATCCAGGTTAATGATTGCGCCGAGTTCATCTGCATAGGCAAACTCTTCCGCCGGTGTATCGTTGGATGAGAACATGATGTGTTTTCCGTCAAAGCCACAGGACTTTGCAAGCATCAGTTCTGTGTAGGAAGAACAGTCACATCCCATATCGTAATCCTGTAAAATCTTAAGGATATATGGGTTTGGTGTTGCTTTCACCGCAAAATACTCGCGGAAATTCGGATTCCATGCAAATGCTTCCTTGACTGCCTTGGCATTCTCACGGATTCCTTTCTCGTCATATAAATGAAATGGTGTCGGGTATGTCTTTACGATTTCTTCCACCTGACTCTTAGTTACAAATGGTTTCTTTTCCATGATTCTATTCTCCTTAATTCCAGAATCGAGATTCCGGAGATATAACTTTACTATTGCATCACCCTAACGTGATTCGCTTTGAAATCTATGCTACAACAACTACATTACAAATTCAAGCAATTTTCGTGCTTTTACTTTAACTTTCTCATTTGATGTGCTATCATACAGACATGAGTGTAACGATTTTACCATATATTGACGAAGTGAATAAAACGGGTTCGACAATTACCGAATCTACATCGACAGAAGCACGGACCGATGCGGTCTACGACAGTTTCCGCGAGGTATTAGCCTCCGCAGAACGCGCCCAGCAGGCGATGGCGGTGGATGCGATTCTCGCCGCGCAGAGTTCCGGCAGCATTTCACCCGAGACGGTTCAAAAGCTGCTTGGGTTCAATCCTGCTCCGAATATTCCGGTCGCTGATTCGCAGAATGTAAGCACAGGAAATACCGCAGCTGTTACATCTGGCTCGCAGACAAACGCTACGTCATCCGGCAATACCTCATCGTCCTCATCCACAAGTCTGGATGCTTACTTTGAGGAAGCTTCGGAAAAATACAACGTCGATGTCAAGCTTCTGAAGGCGATTGCCCACGCAGAATCCAATTTCAACCCGAATGCGACCAGTTCCTCCGGCGCGATGGGTGTCATGCAGCTGATGCCGTCAACGGCCAAGAGTCTTGGCATCACAGATGCCTATAATGCATATGATAACATTATGGGAGGAGCCAAAGTCATCGCAGAACATCTTGCCAATTACAATGGAGACATCTCGCTCGCGCTCGCCGCATATAATGCCGGCAGCGGTAATGTGGCAAAATATGGCGGTGTACCGCCTTTTACCGAAACCCAGAATTATATTAAGAAAGTTCTTGCATATTACGAAGGCGCCTAGGATAACTCCTAAGCGCCTTTGCTTATCATGTCACCATGCGTAAACATGATGGTCTACGCCAGCATCCGCCGGCTTCATTGATTCTCTAAGAATGAATTTATAATTTCAGTCCTGCCAACAGGGAACCGAGGCTTGTCGATGCACTCTCATTGGAGATATACTCTTCTGCCTGTGCCTCATCTTCCGTCTGCACGTCGTCATCCGGAATAATCTCCTCAAGTGCTTTCATGCTAAGGCTGACCTTACCATCGTTGGTATTCAAGATTTTTGCCTTCACCTTCTGACCTTCCTTTAAAACCTCATGCACCGAACCGATACGTTTCTGACTGATCTGTGAGATATGAACCAGTCCGCTGATTCCGTTGCCGAGGCTGACAAAAGCACCATACGGCATGATCGACTCGACCGTTCCTTCTACAACAGAACCAGGAACAAGCATCGCGATACGATGGTTTCTCTCTTCCTCCTGCTGCTTTCTTGCAACAACTTTGCCGGAGAGAACCAGACGATTCTTCTCTTTGTCAACGGTAATTACCTGCACGGTCACATCCTTACCGATCCACCTGTCCGTATCTTCCACATAATCAGTCGATAACTGTGAAGCCGGAATAAATGCACGGATTCCTTCCAGGAATGCTACCACACCGCTTGGAACGCTCTCCTTGATCCGGACAGTTACCTGCGTCTCATTCTCAAGCATCTCCTGCAGCTTGTCCCATGCCAGCACATCGTTTGCTTCCTTCTTGGACAATTCGATATTGCCGTTGCCATCATCAACCTTGATAACCGTTGCTTCAATGACATCGCCCGGCTGCAGCTGCTCCTTCGGATTGAAATCCGGATCATTGCTCAGATTCTCGACCTTGATGATTCCCTGTGTGTAATAATTCAGATCTAAAGTTACTTCTTCTTCGGATACCGCAATCACACTTCCGCTCACGATATCTCCTTCATTGATCGTACGGAAGGAGCGCTCAAGTTCCTTCTCGTAATCCTTCATGGATTCTGTTGTGTTATCTGCCATAATTTCCTACCCTTTCCGCTCTGGTTTGCTTTTGCAACGCTACACTCACTATACCACGCTTTTTACTTTTTCTCAATTTTCTGTGTGTAAAAATGAACATTTTTCTCAATTTTCTTAAATAAATTCTGATTTACGCCGATACATATATTGCAAACGAAATTGGCCATAACGTTAGCACAAATAAAGAAGATAGCCAGGGACGGTTTCACGAAAGAAAGGAAGTTTTCGCGAATCCGTTTTTTTATTTCCTTTATGAAAGGATGCATTTAAGAAATAATCGGCGGAGTTTAGGAGGATGGATTATTGATTATTCAATCAGATCAGGTTCGTATGGACTCCCGCAGAAGTTACCGCTCCACGCAGGCAGACTATGTGAACGTCACGCGCTGGAACGCATCCGGGGCAACGGTTTTTAATTTAAAAGCCGCGCAGGTTCGGCAGGAAGAAATCAGGCAGGGACAGTTTTCACAGACGGAAAATGAGCAGGAAGAAATCACAGAAAAAGATAACGAACAGGGTTCAAAAAAGGAATCTTTGGAAGATCTGATGTCACGGCTGCAATCAGCGGGAGGTGTGAAACGCACCAGTTTACAGGAAAGTGTGAATGCACTTCACAAGATTCGTGAACAGGCGATCGACTATCTGCTCTATATTTTGTTTGGGCGTAAATACAGTGACTATACGAATACTTTTACACAGGATGGAACGGAAGATTCAGACACAACACTCGGTAGTACAGGTTCTGACACCAGCCTTGCATCGACAGAATTTGGCGAGGGCGGACAAAGCTATACGTTTTTCTATTATTCTGAACAGGAAACAACCTGCTTTGATGCCAAAGGTGTGGTCAAGACCGCAGATGGACGTGAGATTCCGTTTAACATGAATGTAGAAATGTCACGCGAATTCACACAGATGGCAGAAAACTACATTGATTTCGGAAAGCCGCGCTTATGTGATCCGCTTGTCATCAACTTAAACGGAAATGTTGCGGATGTATCGGATCAGAAATTTATGTTTGATCTGGATGCAGACGGAAACGAAGAGGAGATTTCAATGCTAGAGTCCGGTAGCGGATATCTTGTGCTCGATAAAAACGGAGATGGAATCATTAATGATGGTTCTGAACTATTCGGAACTTCGAACGGAAATGGTTTCGCGGATCTCGCACAGTACGACAAAGACGGTAACGGCTGGATTGATGAGGCAGATGAGATTTTTGACAAACTGCGTATCTGGGTAAAAGATGCCGATGGCAATGATAATCTGATGAGTTTGTCCGAAGCTGGCGTCGGTGCCATCTATTTAGGATCACGCGATACGGATTTTTCTCTCAACAATTTAAGCGATAATCACACCAATGGTGTTATTCGCAAAACCGGTATGTTCCTCTATGAGAATGGACAGACCGGCACCATGCAACAATTGGACTTAGCAACGTAATCACTTGCTATGCCTTTTCCTTTTATTCTAAATAAACAAAATATACACACAAGTGCTTGATAATTAATAAGGCGCTGCCAGAATCAAACGGCAGCGCCTTATTGCAATAAAAAAGAGCTGATGACGGGAATTGAACCCGTGACCCCTTCCTTACCAAGGAAGTGCTCTACCTCTGAGCCACATCAGCACTTGTTGATTTTGTCAACTATTGCATATTACTATAAGATACAAAACTTGTCAAGATGATTCTTTTAAAAAACATAAGAAATAGCCGTCCTGCTCTCTGGTAAGTTTAGGAACGGCTATCTCTTGATAACTAAGTATTAAGTTCTCTTCTACACTTCCAATATATACCGTTCAAACGCATTGATCACCTGCGTCTCCCCAATCTCATCCACGCGCGGAAACTGTCTTCCGTAATTCATATGAACATGTCCGTGCACAAAATACTTCGGATGATACGTTTCAATCAGGTGATTAAACGAATCAAATCCACGATGACACTGATCCTCGCCGTCATGAAATCCATACGCGGGCGAATGCGTCACAAGAATGTCAAACCCATGATTTCTTTTAATCTTAAAACGCATCTTAGATATCCGGCGTGCCATCTGCACTTCGGTATACTGGTTGTCCCCTGTTTTGTAACGGTAGGAACCGCCAAGTCCCAGAATGCGAACCCCATTATGAATATAGATCCGATTCTCAATACAGATGCATCCTTCCGGCGGTCTCCTCTTGTACTTGTCATCGTGATTTCCGTGCACATATAGCAGCGGCACCGGAACCATCGTTGCAAGAAACGACAGGTATTCCGGCTTCAGATCGCCACAGGAAATGATCAGATCAATTCCCTCAAACTGTTCTTTTCGAAAGTAATCCCAGTATATTTTGCACTCTTCATCTGCCAAAAATAGTATTTTCATGCTACTTCGTTTCCTCTACACCCTTTAATTGTACAACGGTTTGTGCTGCATCGATCAGCGTATCCATCGTCGGGATACTTCCCTTTACGTTTGCAACCAGCCAATCCATTTCCATAATCGCTTCCGGTTTCATCGCCACATTACTCTTATTGCGAAGCTCACCGTCCTGCGAATAAATTTCCCCATAAAACGGAACCATATCGCCTTTTTTAATATCATGCTTCAGATGGTCTGCAAGTCTTCTGACGCCTGCAGGTACATTGTTTGAGCAGATCATGTCAATGACGCCTGCCGACATGCCCCACCAGTAATTGAGCGCACGATCCTCGGAATTGCCCTCTGTCTGATAAGATCCCGCTAAGATACTCTGAATCATCTTCTCGTAGAAAATGCCCCAGTTCCAAAGCGGCATCGCAAGATTAAGCGTCCGTCCTTCTTCAATACGGTACAGACCAAACTGTCTTTTGGTATCACTCGGTGTGATCATGTCCTGATCCGAAACAACCGATATATCATTCTCAGTCAGAAAATGTTCCCTGTCGTAATCCTTCTTCGTCGACCACTCCAGATAGATCTGTGCACGCGGATTCGTAAACGACGCGCCAAGCGCAAAAGCGTTAATGTTTGCAATCATTCCATAGATCGGATAATCGGCAATATACGCTATCTTGTTGTTGTCCGCAAGCGCACCTGCGATTACACCCGCAATAAATTTCGCCTCATACATACGCGCATAATAAGTACGGATATACTTATGCGACGTGTTGAGTGTGCAGTTCAAAATCTTTACATCCGGATGATCCACCGCAATCTTAAGACTCGGCTTCATCATCTGCGGTGCCACCTCAAAGACAATGTCTGCACCGTTCCTGATCACTTCGCTTAAGACATCCTCAACGTTTTCTTCATGAACACCGCTCACGCAGCAGATGGTCTTCATCTGATCCGGGAAGGTCTCCTCGAGATAATTACGACCAAGCTCATGCGCATAGATCCAGTCGGACTCCTCCGGAGACTTCGGATAGAGGAATGCCACAGTAAACTTGCGGTTCGAAGTCGGAAGCAGATAACTTAACAGACTCTTCTTCTCCTGTACGGATGTCGGATCCATGACCAGACCGACCGTATGCTTATGTGTCAGCACGACAAACTCATTCCAGCATTTTACAACATTCGTGTTCATCTCCGCATCCGACATTGCAAGCGATTCCTTATATCCGTATACGTTGATGAATGCGGTCAAAGCATCTCCAACCGTGATCGGCAGCTTGCTTCCACCCCTGAATTCATATGCCCTGGTAAAATGCAAAAGCAGGCTGTTAAATTCGCTGCGCACCTCCGGATCCCAGTGGGTTGTACAGCCGGTCAGTTCCAGCAGCTGCTCCGCCATACCCGGTTTTGAGAATTCAATATTGAAAAGGCCTGTGATCTCATTGAACTTCATGTATTCATAATAGATCTTAACATCCTCATCCTCCGAGTATTTTGGAATCTTTCGTGTGACATTGGCAACGATCGAATCCGCCTTAAAATACTTAAGAACACTGACTCGCTTGTTACCTTCCACGACATAGTAGCGGTTCATATATTCGTATGCAACGATCGGATCACGGATTCCCTCGTTGATCTGTGCGTCTGACAGGTTTGCCCACTTGACGGCAAACTCGGTATTCTCCCGCAGAATCGGCATAAAATTCGCTGCGAATGAATAGGTTCTTCCCATGGTTGACGTTCCTACCACAAAGTCAAGCGGAATCTGTATCAGTCCCATATTCTGCTCTGTTCTTACTTCCTCTCTGGATAAAATGTCGTCGAGTACCGGCAGGTACGGAAACCGTCCCTGGGACACACATGATTTATATTCTTTTTTACCAAGCTTTAACGCCTCTGTATATTCCTGATCACCCATATAAATCTCCTTATTATGCACTTAATATCGCTTTCGATATTCCAATTTTATCATATCTGTGGTATGATACCAATGAATTTTAAAAAAAACAAAGATTTTCTTCCCTTATCTGTCTAATTTTGGTATAATCGAGGTTAGGAATAGGCACTATGGAGGGAAGTATATGGAAAGTATTACGAGGGAACAGGCTGATGTGATCGGCGAAGTGGCCAATATCTGTACCGGTACTGCCGCTACTGCGCTGAGTCTGATCATTAACCGTGCGACCAATATTACAACTCCTACGGTCGAGGTTCTCGCCAAGGAAGAGTTGTTGGAACGGGATGACTACATTCTGGTCAAGGTTCCTTACACCAAGGGGTTGGATGGAACGAACCTGATGGTTATGGATGTAAAGGATGCTCTCATTATCGCAAACCTGATGATGGGCGGCGATGGTTCGGATGTATCGAATATGCAGGTTGACGAGTTGACACTCTCTGCTGTCGCGGAGGCGATGAATCAGATGTGTGGATCGATTGCCACTTCGATGGCATCACTGATCTCGGCACCAACCGATATTGGATTTCCGCTTATCAACTCCAAGGATCACAAGACATTTGAGATTCCGGACGAGCTATGCAACGGAACCGACATTGTTAAAGTAACATTTCGACTGACGGTCGACAACCTGATCGACAGTTCGCTGATACAGTTATATCCAATTAGTATTGTTAAACAGATTTTAAAACAGGAGGAAGTATAAATGGCAAAGATTTTAATCGTGGATGACGCAGCGTTCATGCGAATGATGCTCAAAGATATCCTTACTAAAGGAGGCTTTGAGATTGCAGGCGAGGCAGCAGATGGTGTGGAAGCCGTTGCAAAGTACAATGAGCTTAAGCCGGATCTGGTAACGCTCGATATCACAATGCCGAACAAAGATGGTATTCAGGCTCTCAAAGAGATTAAAGCCGCAGATCCTAACGCAACATGTGTAATGTGCTCTGCTATGGGCCAGCAGTCGATGGTTATCGAGGCTATTCAGTCAGGAGCAAAGGATTTCATCGTAAAGCCATTCCAGGCCGATCGTGTATTAGAATCAATTCGTAAGATCTTAGACTAATTGGTTGCACCGATACATAACGGATCATAAATAAAGCGGGACTTCTGAAAGCCCCGTTTTTGTTGTACCCGTATTTACACTTCTTACAATTCCCGTAACTGTTCAATCGCAGCATCACTCAAGATTAATTTCCCATGTTCTTCCACAAACGCTTTCTTTTGGGCACCGACAAGCAGATCGGATACATACTCATCCGTTACTGCAGACAGTCTGCGCACATCGGATTCCAGCTGATTGGAGAGATCCATGATCATATAATAGGTCTCATCCAGCTTATAGAGCGCATTCGGCGGGCACTCCTTAAACGGAACCTGCTTCGCAAAGCGGATAATCGTATCCATATCATCAAACACAAGTAGAACAAAGACACGTGCAAAATCCGCATCTTTCTGCTGCTTCTTTGCCTCATTGATCTCATCCCACTTCTGCTGCGGAATCGAGTTGAGCAAACCATTGACAATGTCCTTCAGATGCTCCATCATTCCCTCAGAACCCGGATGCTCGGAAAATGTTAGAGAAAGTGTATGATCCGGAAGGAAATCGGCACGCACCGTCTTAACTCCAAGCTCGAATTTCGTCTCGAAGCGCTGCTCCGCAAGATCAAAGATCTCATTCATAAACTCCTGCGTGCGTTCACCGTTACTCATAATCTCTTCCATCGTATATCCGAGGTCTGTAATCTCATCTTCCGATATCACGCATCGGATCGTATGTTTTCCAATTCGTGAAAATTTCATGCACTCACCCTCTTTCTCCTGAACATCTGTCGATATTCCAAAATGATAATATTGCTTCTTATTCCGGTTTCATCTGCCGGATCTTCTGTCTGATTCTCTGCAACGCATTGTCGATCGACTTCGGGCTTTTGCCCATCATCTCTGCAATCTGAATATAATGATTTCCATCCAAATAATATTGCAGGACCTGATTCTCCATCCTGGAAAGCTTCTGCGCAAGGCGCTTCTTGTACTCTTCCCACACTTCCTGTTCGATCACCGTCTGCTCCGGTCCGCTCTCTTTATCGACAAGCAACTCCGCGGCAACCGCATCCGGATGTTCCTGTTCAGAAAGTGAAATATACGAATTCAACGGCTGGTGCTTCTTGCGGTTCGACGCTTCCAGCGCTGAATACAGCTGTCTGTTGATACATAGCTCCGCAAAATGATAAAAGCTCGCATCCTTATCCGGTTTATAGTCACGGATTGCCTTAAACAATCCAATCATGCCTTCCTGTATCAGATCCTCCGTCTCTCCTCCGATCAGATACATCGCGTTCGTCTTCTTACGCACCAACGGCTTATACTTCTCCAGAATGTAATCCGTAATGTCATCCTCACCCTGGCGTAGCTTCTCGATCAGTTCTTCGTCAGAAAATGCTTCATATGGCATCGTTATTCTACCCTTTGATCATACGCTGGCGCACGATCTCATATGCAAGTACGCCGGTCGCAACCGATGCATTCAGTGAATCGATGTCACCTTTCATCGGAATGGATGCGACCATATCACAATTCTTCTTAACTAACGGACTGACGCCTTCTCCCTCGTTACCGATCACAAGTCCGATCGGTCCAGTCAGATCCAGATCATACATTCTCGTACCATCCATATCCGCGCAGACAAACCACATTCCCTTGTCCTTCAGTTCTTTCATCGTATTGGAAATGTTCGTCACCTTAGCAACCGGCATATAGTTGATCGCACCTGCAGAAGTTCTTGCAACCGTCGGGGTCAGACCAACCGCACGACGCTTCGGAATGATTACTCCGTGTGCCCCCGCCTGATTCGCGGTACGGATGATTGCACCAAGATTGTGTGGGTCTTCAATGCCATCCAATATAATGATAAAAGGCGCTTCTCCCTTCTCTTCCGCTGCTGCAAGAATATCCTCCACTTCCGCATACTCATATGCGGCGCTCACAGCGATCACTCCCTGATGCTTGCCGGTCTCCGACAACTGATCAAGGCGTTCCTTTGCCACATAATTGATGATCGTATCATGCTTTCTCGCTTCTCTCGTAATGGACTTTACCGGTCCATCCTGACATCCGTCCAGCACATATAATTTATCGATTGTTTTTCCGGAACGAAACGCTTCAAGTACCGCATTTCTTCCCTCAATTCTGCTCTCTTCGTATCCCATCCGTAATCTATACTCCTATTTTGTTACAAGCTAAGTTCCAGTCCGTCCACCGCAGTCTTGATCAATTCGACCATCCGCTCAAAGCGATCCGTCAGGTACAGATACCCCATGACGGCCTCCAGTCCGGTCGCCTTGCGGTAATCGACCATCGTCGCATTCTTCGCCATCGTCGGAGACTTGGCGTTGCGTCCTCTCTTATAGACCGCCAGTTCCTCCTCAGTCAGCTGCGGTTCCAGATACTCGATCATGACCGCCTGTGTGTGTGCCTTTACAATATGGCTCGTTCGCTGGTGTAACTGATTTGGACGCGTGTTGCCTTTGCCGACAACGACCGAACGGATCACAAGATCAAAGATCCCATCTCCGATATAAGCAAGCGTCAGAGGCGAATACGTCCGCACATCCACATCTGCCACACCAAATTGTTCCCTGATATATGAATCAATGCCTGTTGTCATTATACAAGCTCCCATACAACCCCTTCACGGGTATCCTTGATTGCCACGCCTTTTGCAAGAAGTTCGTCACGAATTGCATCCGCACGGGCAAAATCCTTCTCCTTCTTTGCAGCAGCACGCTCCGCGATCTTCTCCTGAATAAAACTTTCCAGATCCGAATCCACACTGGTTCCGGCCTCAAGCAGCTTTGCTCCGGCAGTTGTCAGATTTAAGGAAAGTACCTTGTCAAAAGCATTCAATAACGCAAGCTTTGTCTTACCGGATATATCGGCTTTGACCACATCATAGACAACCGTGATCGCCATCGAAGTGTTTAAATCGTTGCAGATTGCATCCTCAAACTTTGCGTTGTACTCTGCATATGACTTCTTATCAAGTTCTCCCTCATCCTGAATCGTTGCAATTTTCTTGACCAGTTTCTCGTATGCGCTCTCTACATTGTCAAGATTCTCATAAGAGAATACAAGTGGCTTACGGTAATGGGACTGCAGGCAGAACATGCGGTAAGCAACCGGATCGTATCCCTTCTCCTCGAGGAGTGATACGGTAAGGAAGTCACCTTTGGACTTGCTCATCTTGCCTGACTGGTCATTTAAATGATTCACATGGAACCAGTAATTACACCATTTATGTCCCAGATAAGACTCTGACTGTGCAATCTCATTCGTGTGATGAGGGAAAATGTTGTCCACACCACCGCAGTGAATATCCATGTATTCACCAAGATGCTTCATACTGATGCAGGAGCACTCAATATGCCATCCCGGATATCCGACCCCCCAAGGACTGTCCCACTTGAGCGCCTGATCCTCGAACTTTGACTTGGTAAACCAAAGCACAAAGTCATTCTTATTCTTCTTATTCTCATCTTCCTCGACGTCATCACGTACGCCGACCTGCAGCTGCTCCTTCTCTACTGCGGATGAGAAAACAAAATAATCATCCAGCTTACTGGTATCAAAGTAGATATTACCACCCGCCTGATAAGCATACCCCTTTTCAAGCAGAACTTCGATCATATGAATAAATTCCGGAATACAGTTCGTTGCAGGTTCTACCACATCCGGTCTCTTAATATTTAACTTCTCACAATCCGCAAAGAAAGCGTCTGTATAGAACTTTGCCACTTCCATAACGGTCTTGTGCTCACGCTTAGCGCCTTTTAACATCTTGTCTTCTCCGGTATCGGCATCCGATGACAGATGTCCGACATCCGTGATGTTCATGACACGTTTCACATCATATCCGATGTAACGAAGCGACTTCTCGAGCACATCCTCCATAATATAACTGCGCAGATTGCCGATATGTGCGAAGTGATACACCGTCGGTCCGCAGGTGTACATTGCAATCTTGCCATCCTCGTTCGGGATCACCGTCTCAACCTCACGACTCAGTGTGTTATAAAAACGAAACTTGTTTTCCATCTCAATTTCCTCATTTCTGTCAATCTACTGTAATTTTACAATATTTCCGTCCAAAAGCCTATATCTAAACGCAATTTTTTGCAGATATCCCGGATAAATCTCTACATCTCCCTTAATTATATGTGGCTTAGATCATTGATTGCATTAATTTATCCCTGCATCTTGCTGCATCCGCCGCATCCTGCACAACGATCCGATCCGCCAATTGCCACGGATCCCTCATAGAATCCGGTCAGGGAACAGATTGCCTGGGAGGAGATTCCGGATTCGTTTCCGGTAAATCCAAGTCCTTCCTCCGTGGTTGCCTTAATGTTGATCTGGTTTAATGCGATACCGAGTGTATCTGCAATATTTTTCTCCATCTCATCAATGTAAGGACGAAGCTTCGGTTTCTGTGCGATCACAGTCGCATCGATATTCTCGATCACATACCCTTCGTTCATGATCAGATCGCGCACATGTGCAAGAAGCTTCATGCTTGAGATTCCGGCATACTGTGGATCCGTGTCTGGAAAATGCTTTCCGATATCGCCGAGCGCCGCCGCGCCGAGCAGTGCATCCATGATTGCATGCACCAGCACATCCGCATCCGAGTGTCCAAGAAGTCCGAGTGTGTGTGGGATCTCCACACCGCCAAGGATCAGCTTGCGACCCTCTACCAGTTTGTGTACATCATAACCCATTCCTACGCGCATTGTTTTTCCTCCTGTCTGTCAAAATAATGGATCCAGTCCGCCTTCTTGTAATAGATCATAAAGATGACCGAACTGATACTCCACGTCAACGGATAAGCCCAGAACACCACACGGATGTCCGGGATAAAGTGAATCGTGATCGTAACATATGTGATTCTTATCAGGCACCAGCTGATCAGCATAACAAGCATCGGCACCACGGACTTTCCTGCACCTCGCATAATTCCCGCAATCACATGGGAAAATGATAATAGAAAGTAAAACAGCGTAACAATTTTGGCCTGTGTTACTCCGAACCGGATTACTTCCGGTGTGCGATCAAACAAAGCGATCAATTGCGGAATAAACAGGTTGATTGCAATACCAACCCCTTCTGCCAATCCAACACCGCAGAGAATGCCGAAACGGGCGCCTTTTTTCACACGTTCAAATTCTTTTGCACCGAGATTCTGTCCAATAAAGGTCGTCATCGCCATAGCGAAACAGGTGATTGGCAGAAAGCCGAATCCCTCAATCTTACTGTACGCTCCGCAGCCCGCCATCGCCATCTTGCCAAACGCATTGATATTCGACTGCACGACCATGTTCGCGATTGAGATGATGGAATTCTGCATACCGGATGGAAGTCCCTGATGAATGATCTGTTTCAGGAGTGTCCAGTCAAAATGGATTTCCCGAACATTCACCTGATAGACATCCTTCGTGCGGATCAGACGGATCAGACATAAAATAACGGAAAGCATCTGCGAGATTACCGTCGCAAGTGCCGCAAATTCCACTCCGAGCCGGAATCCACCACAGAATATCAGATCCAGAACAATATTTACGATCGATGAAAAAATCAGATAATATAATGGGTGCCGGCTGTCTCCAACCGCCTGCAAAATGCCCATGCAGACATTATACAGTATAACCGCCAGCGAGCCAAGGAAATACACGCGCAAATACAAAACTGCCTGCGGAAGAACCTCTGCCGGCGTCTTCATCCATACCAGAATTGCCGGTGTAAAGCACACACCGATGAATGTCATAAGAATTCCCGCAAAAATTCCAAATGCCAGATCCGTATGAATGGCCCGGTGCACTTTATCATAATCTTTCGCACCAAAATACCGTGAAATTACAACACCAGCGCCCATCGCCGTACCATTAAAAAAGCCAACCAGAAGAAAAATCAGACTTCCAGTAGACGTAACGGCTGCAAGAGCACTGTTGCCAAGAAAATTTCCTACAATCAGTGAATCTGCCATATTATAAAGTTGTTGAAATAGGTTGCCAAGGAAAAGAGGGATTGCAAACAGGACGATCCCCTTGGAAATAGAACCCTCTGTCAATGAATGTTGCTGCATAGTTCTCCTTTGTGAGCCAAAACATCAGCCCATTTAAAATTTTCTTTGTTAATCAGCGAAAAAGCAGGGCACAAAAAGTGCCCCGCTAATGAACGATTGTATATAAATTCTATCGTAACGTATCCCTGATACGCCACAAATTAGGCGATATATCAACAGGCGATGCATCAAAGATGCACCGCAGAAGATGCACCACAGGAATTTAAGCTAACGCTGCCGTAATGATTGCCATAGAGTAAACCTCTGATGCATTACATCCACGGGACAGATCATTGATCGGTGCATTCAGTCCGAGTAAGATTGGGCCATATGCCTCAAAGTTACCAAGGCGCTGCGCGATCTTGTATCCAATATTACCAGCATTAATATCCGGGAAGATAAATGTATTTGCATGTCCTGCAACATCCGAATCCGGACACTTGGTACGTGCAACTCTCGGAGATACGGCTGCGTCGAACTGCATCTCTCCGGCAATTGGGAGATTCGGGTATTTCTCCTGCGCCTTGTGTGCTGCGTTACGCATCTTATCAACATCCTCGCCTTTGCCTGAGCCGAATGTTGAATAGCTTAAGAATGCAACCTTAGGATCCACACCGAAGATCTTCGCACAATCTGCAGACTCGCCTGCGATCTCAACCAGCTCATCCTCTGTCGGATGAATATTGATTGCACAGTCAGCCATCGCAAGAACTTCGTTCTCACCGGTTGCAGACGGACGAACAAGAATAAAGCATGAGGAAACGATCGAATTACCCGGCTTTGTCTTGATCAGCTGTAATGCAGGACGAACGGTGTCTGCGGTAGAATATGTAGCTCCGCCCAAAAGTGCATCAGCGATGCCCATCTTAACGAGCATGGTTCCGAAGTAATTTGCCTGCGAAAGGATACCTCTTGCCTGATCCTCTGTGACTCCCTTACTCTTACGAAGTTCACAGAACATTGCAACCATCTCATCCATACGGTCGAATTTCTTTGGATCAATGATCTCGGCACCACGAATGTTAAATCCGCTCTCCTCTGCAGATGCATTGATCTCATCCTCATTACCGACAAGAATCGGATGAAGGAAGTTGCTGGCAAGCAGACGGGATGCTGCCTCTAAAATACGAGGATCGCTACCCTCTGTAAATACAATTTTCTTAGGACTCTTCTTTAAGATGTCAATGAGTTGACCAAATCCAAACATTTCAAATCTCCTTATCTATATATGAATTAAATTTTTTTATTAACTAACAGTTATTCTATACCCCTTACCTATGAAATTCAATGCGTTTTCGTGTTCTAAAATGAAAACATGTATCATCAATGAAAAGGCAGAGCACTCGCGCACTCTGCCTTTTCGAAGAAGGATTCTAATTTGATGAATATGTTAACTTTCTTCGAAAGTCAACACATGAATTACTGTAATGCCTTGAAAGCCTCATCAAGGTCTTCGATGATATCATCCACATTCTCTGTTCCGATGGACAGACGGATGGTGTTTGGCTTGATACCCTGATCAAGAAGCTCTGCCTCGTTGCACTCAGAATGTGTGGTGCTTGCAGGATGGATTGCAAGTGACTTAACATCTGCCACATTGGCAAGGAGTGAGAATAACTCAAGGTTATCGATGAACTCCTGTGCTTCCTTTGCGCCACCTTTGATCTCGAATGTGAAGATAGATCCACCACCATTCGGGAAGTACTTCTTGTATAATGCCTGCTGCTCCGGATCCTTAGAGATGGAAGGATGATTTACCTTCTCTACGAGTGGCTGGCTCTCCAAGTATTTTACAACCTTTAATGCATTCTCTACATGGCGCTCAACGCGGAGAGATAATGTCTCAAGTCCCTGTAAGAAGATGAATGCATGTACAGGAGAAATGGTTGCACCTGTATCACGAAGCAAGATTGCACGGATATATGTTGCGAATGCTGCCGGGGCGCAATCCTTTGCAAAGCTTACGCCATGGTAAGATACGTTTGGCTCAGTTAACCATGGCCACTTGTCAGATGCTGTCCAGTCAAACTTACCACTGTCAATGATCACACCACCGATGGTTGTTCCGTGTCCACCGATGAACTTGGTTGCGGAATGAACAACGATATCTGCGCCGTACTCAATCGGGCGAACCAGATAAGGTGTTGCGAATGTGTTATCTACGATAAGCGGAATGCCATGTGCATGTGCGATTCCTGCGATCCTCTCGATATCTACAACTTCTGAGTTCGGGTTACCAAGTGTCTCGATCTCGATTGCCTTTGTGTTCTCCTTGATTGCAGCTTCGATTCCTGCATAATCAAATGGATCTACGAAAGTAGCCTCAATTCCGTAATCCGGAAGTGTGTGAGCTAAAAGGTTGTAGGTTCCACCATAGATATTCTTTGCTGCTACGATGTGATCTCCTGCATGAGCAACTGCCTGGAACGCATAAGTTAATGCTGCTGCACCGGATCCAACTGCAAGTGCTGCAACGCCGCCCTCAAGTGCTGCGATTCTCTGCTCGAAGATGTCCTCTGTCGGGTTGGTCAGACGTCCGTAGATATTACCTGCATCTCTTAATCCGAAACGGTCTGCTGCATGCTGACTGTTATGGAATACATAAGAGGATGTAAGGTAGATCGGTACTGCTCTTGCATCGGTAACCGGGTCTGCGCTCTCCTGTCCAACGTGTAACTGTAATGTCTCAAATTTCAGATTTCTGTCTGCGTAATGTTTCTTTGCCATAATCGTAATCTCCTTTTCCTATTCTTCTTTTTCTGATTCAATTTGGAGGACTTTTTATAAGTCTTCCCTTAACCTGATCAAATCATACCATTTCCATAGGAAAAGTGTTAGTTTATTATTTTTATAGCTGGTTATAAATAATATTTATAGCAAATTTAAGATGCGTTCCATCCCGTTTTCATCCGAATTGTCTACCACATAGTCGCAGATCTCACGATTCCTCTTCTCCGCATCAACGGACAGAATCCGAAGCGTCTTCTCCTCCACCGAAAAATCTTCTTCAAGGATATCCCGGATCAGACACTCCTTATCTTTGTTAATATAAATGATTGCCGTCGGAAAATGCCTTTTCATCGCAATCGCTCCGCACATATCAAGCGGCATGACTACGTACTGTTCCTCGTCAAGCACCGCCTGGATATCTTCTTTCTTGGTTCCGTACTTGATTCCTGCATACATCGTGCGCTCAAAGAAATTCTGTTTTTCGAATTTCTCCTCCGTCAGGAAGTGATGCTTCTCGCTTCGCTTCGTACAGTAAGTCTTTGGGCTTGCAAACTTTTCATCCTCACACAATTGCTTTGTGATCTGGCTTTTGCCCGATCCCGACGGTCCGACCAACGCGAGCACCGACGGATTCTCGATTCTGCCCGGGCGCGACTGCAATGCATGGATGATCTGCTTCACAAGAGAAACAAACTCGGTCAGGTTATTCACTGACAACAATCCCGTCATCTTCCAGTTCCATGGCTTTCGCATCAATACCGGATAGGTTGCCGGTGTCTCTAATACATTGTGGATTGCATCATCCAATATGATGTCAAACTGCACCAGATTCTTTGCATTGCCGAGGATGATATTCTCCGGCGGAAACTCCGGGAAGGCATCAAGGATCTGCTTTGCGCGGATTCCCATAAACTGCGGATACGCTGCTGTAATAAAGTACACATCCGCGATCTCCATCAATTTACGGATCGCGCGCTTGTTCTTCTCCGACACTTCCTGCCTCTTGTAAAGCTCCTCACTCGCGTAAAACTCCCTGATCACGGAAGCTCGTCCCGTATTCTCCCACGAGGTAATTTCCTCGATTGTAAGCGGCGGTTCTATCTTATATTTTTCGTTTGCCATACGGATGGCGATACTGTTGAATGGGGCGGTCACATCATCCCAGTCAAGTCCTATCTTTGGTCTCAGCATAATTTTTCCTCTTGACTTAAAATCCCAACAGATCAGATTTTCTGTTGGGATTTGTTCTTCATTACCATTTGCTATTTTATTTTATTCGGAAACTTCAACCAATTCAATAGTGAAGTTTAGTTCCTTGCCGGCCATCTCATGATTGGCATCGAATGTAATGGTTTCGTCATTTTTCTCGACAACTTTTACCGGAAACGGCTGTCCGTATGCATTCTGCAGATATACCTGCTGTCCTGCCTCAAGTTCCTCGGAACCCGGAAGCTGTGCCAGCTCAATGGTAAAGACTGCCTCCGGATCTGCCTCTCCGTATGCCTCTTCCGGCATCAGATGTACATCAACTTTCTCGCCGACTTCCATATTGGCAACTGCCGCATCAAAGCCTTTGATCATCATTCCTGCTCCGCAGACGAACTCAAGCGGTTCGCCTCTGTCATAGGAGGAATCAAACTGTGTTCCATCGTTGAATGTTCCTTTGTAGTGTGTCTTACATGTCTTGCCGACATTCCTGCCTTCGATCGTGCTATGCGCACCACATCCGCCACAGCTGTGTCCCCCTTCATGTCCGCCGCATCCATGTCCGTCCTCGTGACCGCCACAGGTATGTCCCTCACCATGATGATTGCAATTGGCTCCGGTATTGACCAGTTCGCCCCTCAAATATGCTTCCACTGCCGCATCTGCATCTCCGCTTGCTCCTGCGCAAAGCTCGATTCCATGCTCCTCCAAAGCACTCTGTGCTCCTCCGCCGATTCCTCCGCAGATCAATACATCGATTGCATGCTCATCCAGAAGCCCCGCCAGCGCACCGTGTCCGCTTCCATTCGAGCCCAAAATTTCCGAAGAAACAATTTTATTATCCTCTACCTCATAAAGCTTAAATGTTTCCGTATGCCCAAAATGCTGAAACACTTCTCCATTGTCATATGTTACTGCAATTTTCATCTCTTTCTTTTTTCTTCCTTTCCTGATTAGTTTCGTTACCTGTCTTTCATGCAACATGCTTCTTTTTATAAAACAACAAGTCTCGCTTCCCCCTTATGCGCGAATGGTATGATTGGCATAAACTTCATCTGCGCATCCCCACGGAGCGTTTTGGGATCATAGGAAGAAATTTCCTATGATTTTAAAAAAAGCCTGCGATACTTCGCAAGCTCATGTAGTAGCGAGGGAGAGACTCGAACTCTCAACCTCCCGGGTATGAACCGGACGCTCTAGCCAGTTGAGCCACCTCGCCATATTGAATTGAATCAGATTTCTCTGATAATGGGACCTACAGGGCTCGAACCTGTGACCCTCTGCTTGTAAGGCAGATGCTCTCCCAGCTGAGCTAAGATCCCATTCGATGTCGGTCGTTTTCGCTGACCGACTCCGTTATTATATCTTGGACAAGAACAAATGTCAACAACTTTTTTTAATTTAAAAATATTTTTTTCATTGAAATCATTTTTTCGCCAGTATGAACATATGTTCTTATTTTTCTTTCTGCGATTTGCTACAATATATGTCGGTGCTACTAAAAACGGTAGGACGGTTGCTCTCCGATCTGGGAGTACAAGCCCAGTTTACATAAATGGTGAATTGTACCGTAGTTCAGAAAGGAAACTTTTGCCAATGATAACTTTATCATATGAGGCGTTATTCGCTCTGATTGCAATTTGCTGCGGAGCTGGATACAAGCTCGGTAGAGATATACAGAAAGCAAAAAAGTAATCGTCCACTAGCACTGGAATAACGATTACTTTTTGTAACAAATAATTTCAGAGCAACCGTCTTGCTATACGGTAGCACCTTTTATATACTTATTATATGGCTTGAACAATGTTGTGTCAACAAAAAACATTGTTCAGGTAGCGTAAATTTACTGTAGGAATTAAATAGGCAGATTACACCTGTGAACCGGACTATATATTCAAATATTCGCTTCTTCGCCCCGGCACAGTCTAGAAGTGGGCTCAATACATTCACTGATAGGCATATTCAAATACATATAAAACAAATCACGCGCA
>UQRC01000026.1 GCA_900543445.1 uncultured Lachnobacterium sp.
GTTGGAATAACGAATACCAAATATAATTCGTTACCCCAACATTTATTTTAGAACCTTTGTTGTATAAAAAATCAAATGGAGAAGAACAGGAGGTTAGCGATATGAAAAAAGGACGACAGATATTTCTCCGGAAATTCTTAGCAGTATTTCTGTCAATCAGTATGATTTTCGGATTGCTTCCGGGGAATCTTCCGGTTGCACTGGCGGGAGAGAGTGAAGAAAACACAACGATTACCGGATTTGTTGCCGTATATCCGGATTGGAACGAAAATGGAGAGCCAAGTTTTCCGACGAAACCCGATTATATGACGGAACTAGGCAAAGAAGTACAGGGAGCAAGAAGCGACTTGTATTTTGGCTTTATCGGTGAATCGGGTAAATTTGAAAAAATTACGGATATCAGCAAGATTACGGCAGGAGAAGGCCTAGAGATTACAAAGCAGACGAACGAGAGCGGAAACGAGTCGGAGGATCTGTTTACTGTCAGTTTTCGGGAACTCGGGCAGCATACGTTGACATATAACGATGGAACAAAAACATATACGATAAATGTCAATGTGGTGGAGAATCGAATTAAAATCTATGAGGATGCCGATCATAAGACGGAACTTGCCCGGGATGCGTGGGGAAACTATCTGTGGGATAATGATGATGGGGGACATTCCGCAGAGTGCACGGAAGTATATGTTGTGATTAAACCGAATGAGGGTGAGTTCATTGATAAAACTGAGCCGTTTGTTTTTTTCGGTGGCACTGATAAGTTATCGATTGAGGAACTTACCGGTAAGAAGAATGAATATAAGATCACTCGCACGGAAGGTTCGATATCGCGTGAGCCGTTTCCTTTTAAAATCACGGGTCATATGGGCGAGGATACCGGGAATGTGTTTGAACAGGAGATTCAGCTTTGTGTTCATTTTCAGGGAGCAGGACTTCGTGTGATTTCCGAGCTGAAACGTGATGAGTATGGTAATGTGACCGGAGTCGTGGATGGTGCAACATGGGATGTTGCCATGGGTTGCGATATCAACGGAACAGAGGCTTGCTTTGGTATCGTTGATGCAAACGGTAGTTGTCAAAAGAAAGTAACTGCGGATCAGCTGGAAATTTATGAGGCGCATGAAGGGGCAGAAGGTGCGATCATTCCTGATACTAATCCAACAGAAAATGCTTCTATTACGCAAAATGACAATGAAGAGTGGGTATCGTTGCACTTTAAAAAAGAAGGCGTGTATGTCATCCAATTGAAAAATACCGATGATCCGGATAATAACAAGGTGGATGTATGGGTATCGATGCCTAACGTAGGCTTTTACAGCCGGCCGGAAATCAGTGCAGATGCTTATCTTGCCGGTGATGTTGCGTTTGGAAAAAAGAACGGAGACAATGTTCTTTATCTGATTGCAAGAGATGATGATCATGCAGCGTATAATCAGGCAAAAGAGGCGGTATTTTCCTGTGATGGGAATTCGAGCGAGGCGGTATGTAACCTTTTTATCGATGTGGAGAAAATAGAGGTTGCAAATGCGGCAAAAGCTTACAAAGTTACCATTAAGAAAAATAAAAATTTTCATTTAGAAGCACATTGTGAATATCAGCCCACGGATCAACAAGAGCCGTTTGATAATTATGCAAGGAATTTAAGTCTTCAATATCAAGGTGATCAGCCGGATCAGGGACAGGAAGAAGCTCCGAATGGTCTGTGGCGTTATGAAGGAGAAGATGGAGAAGATTATATCGGTTATTCCGGCCGTTATATTACGGAGGAAGCCTATTTAAAGGGAACGATCTGGTTTGAAGATGCAACTCCGGAGAGTATCTGTTATTGGGTGCATGGAAAAACGATTCAGGAAGTTGTAGATAAGCTATTGGAATTGGAAGATCAGAACGTTACCGTATGGGATTCAGTAGAGGAAAAGGAAACCGAGGTAACGATTCATAATTCAGGCTTTATCTATCTGAATATGAGTTACCGTGACAACAGCTATAAGGCTGCAGTGGAGGCGGAGCAGTATGTGTATGCACCGGCAAGTGTAAAGGGTGTCATGCTTGATACGGCATCCAATTCCTACAGTGTTACATTGACTTCACCGGATGGAAGCGTTCATCAGGATAAGGGAAATGATAATAAGCCGATCTACGATACGGTATACGAATTTCCGTTGACGAAAGCAGCACAGTCTTCAATGAAACAATATGATCTTGCCGGAAATGAAAGTAAGGTTGAATATGATTCCACAGGCAATGATGGAATTCAGTATTTACATGGTATTGTTTTGCAGGATTGGTATCTGAGCAAAGAGGATGGGTATGGGAATAAACTGGAAACATTATTGAGATTGCAGAATGATGCAAATAAAAATCTGGGTGCAGATCAGCAATCCTCAGCAAAACGTATCATTCAAAAAACAATTTATGATGCATCAACCGATTCATGGAGACAGACCGGCACCTATTATCTGATCTCGGATGATGATATCAAACCGGATGATAATGATGGGAATCATTATGTAGAACAGTATGCGGTATTTCAGAAGGAGCAGCATCGTTGGCCTTCTCTCCATGTGAATGCCAGCACACAGGTACGAGTATTGGGCTTGTGGACGAACGATGCGAATTTATATATCGGATTTTATGACGGTGTAGACAGTGTCAGCACATATATCGGTAAGGATGACGCGGGTAGGGATATAGCAAGTTTTTCACCGAAGGATATCGGAAAAGAACAAAAAGTGACGTATTCCTGCCGGTCCGTGGAATATGATCCTTCATTAAAACGAAATGGGGATGAGAAGACAAACGAAGATAATCATGTCACGGTGCATGTTGTAAAGGCAGAATCGAATACCAAAACAAACGATACCTATTCGGAAGGTGGAAAGTCCGCATCCATTGATATTGAGAAAGAAGCAATCTCGGATCTGGTTCCGATGACGAACGCAGAGAAAGAAGCTTTGATCGATGGTGCCTCTCTTGATCTTGAGTTAAAGGTTTCCGGCGTGGAAAATTCTGCAGATGCCGATGTGGTGAAAGCGCAGCAGGATATTAAGAGTGTGCTTGGCTCAAATAAGAAAGCGGATTTCTTTAACGCGTTTTTGAATTATACGCTTAAGAAAAGCGATGGAACTGCGGTGGCCGACAATAAGATGATCACCGAAGCGGAAGAAGAGATGGTATTATCGTTCCCATTAAAGGAAGCATTGCAGGGAAAGAAAAACTATGTGGTATACCGTTATCATGATGGCAAAGCCGAAAAGTTGAATGCATGGATTGATGAAACAACAGGAAATCTCTGCTTTGAGACGGATCGTTTCTCGGTCTATGCGATTGCGGTTGACGATGAGACATCCGGCGGTTCTTCGTCTGGTGGCGGCTCTGTATCCGGAGGTGGTTCCTCAGCAGGCGGTGGAACGGTCGTGAATCCTGATAATAAGACAGAAGACACAAAGACAGAAGTGAAACCGGATGGAACCAGGGTTGAGACCAAGACGGATACGGTGAAAAACGATCAGGGAAATGAAGTGAAATCAGAGACCACAACGATCAAGAACGCAGATGGAACAGTTGTATCTGTGACTACTACGATTGAAATCAAGGATGCGGCAACAAATACAACGATAAATATGGTTGTGAAGAAGGATGCGGCAGGCGAAGTAACAGAAGCAAAAGCCGAGATAGAAGCGGTTGCCGCTGCAGGAAAGAACGGTAAGGCAAAGACAACGCTTAATGCGGATGCCGCAGAACAGATGATTCAGGCGGCAGGAACAAAGAATGTTACGATAAAACAGACCGTAAGGGATGATAAGGGTAATACATTGTATACGGTTGAAACAGATGCGAAAAACCTTGAGGCAGGCAGGAAACTTACCCTTGTTGAAATTAGGGATGGTAAGCAGATACTAGTTACAAAGACGGCAAAGGTTGACACAAACGGAAACTTTACCATTCGGGCGCCAAAGGGTGAGTATCAGCTTCTGAACGAAAACCAGATGAAGACCTTGCGCAAGCAGATCCTTGCGACGGTAAAACCGGCAAAAAAATCAGTGTCGATCATAAAAGGCAAAAAGGCAGCCATTTCGCTTAGCAAGAAGCTGGATAAGGAAAATGTTGCAAAAATCACATATCGTTCAACAAAGAAATCGGTTGTAACCATAACTAAGAATGGAAAGGCAACCGGAAAGAAAAAGGGAACTGCCGTTATTGAAATCACGGTTGTGTTGAATGACGGAACAAAGAAAGTGATAAAAACAAAGGTAAAAGTAAAATAGCATAAAATCAATCAAAAACAAAAAGGCGGGTCATGTGTGTTGACCTGCCTTTTGTGTGCGTTAAGGGATACATATAAAAAGTGACTGTCCTGTTTAATTGAGCAATTCTTCGCCAATCTCTTCGAGAAGCGCATTCGTTTCTTCTAAAGTCATCTCATGTTCCAAAGCAAAAATGATCGCTGCATCGAAACGGTTTCTGGGATAGAGCTGTGCGCGCTGCGCAATGGAAAGCATTCTCTGTGTCTCTTCCAAAGGAAGTTTTAAAAAGATTGCGATTCGAAGCAGAAAATTGCGCGTCGGATTGCGGCGGCCGCTTAAAATCTGATAGGTGTAGGAACGATCCATGTTCAGATTGATAATGATATCTTTCGGCTGTAGATTATGTGTATCAAGAAGCTGACTGAGATATTCACCGATTCCGATCTTGTCAAAACTTTCTTCTTTTCTGAATTCATCAATGTTAAGTTCTCTTATTTGTTTTAATAATTCATCTGTGGATTTCATAAACGATTCTCCGCCCCTAGAACATCAGTCCATGCAAAATTAGTAAATTATGGCATAACAGTTACCCTATAATTCTAACATAATCGTAATTCATGATGGTGTGCAAAACTGCCTACTTTTTAATTCTGCTCATAGGCGCGCACGAAACCATCCTTATTATCGATCGCTAACTGGACGTTATCGAGAATATCACTCAGACAGAAATGGTAGTCGATTTCATTCACAGCATCTTTTTTGGCATGAGCGTATTTATAAATACAACTGGTGTCAGCATCACTGGTGCGATAGATGACGATGCGCAGCAGTGACAGGATTTCATTTTGATAATTACTGTAGGAACCGATCGTGTTTTTTAGGCATGCATCGCGATATACAAGACTTTGCCGGATATGATCTACTGCCGAGCAGTTTCGTACATAATCCGGCAGAGAGTCATAGTTGGCGTAATCCTTGGGTGGATCGCGTGTCAGTTCCGGTTCCTCATACAGCTTCGGAATCAATGTTTCCAAAGCCACGCCGAGTGCATCCGCGTCGTTATTGTAGACGGCGAGAAGCAGGGTATCGACATCATCCTGAAAATCAAACAGATTTAATGGTTGTGATCCTGCACGGTCGACGATGGATGCATCGGAATCGACGGCTGCATCTGTAGCAGGTGTGTCGGAAGGATTGGTCTGGGTATCGGATAAGGCGTTTTTGGATGGTTGCTCAACGGTTGCTTGATCTGCACCCGGTTCGGTCGATGCCTGTGTAAGCTGGGGGGAAGAGATCGGTACAAGAAACTTCTGTGAGCAGATCATACCGATTCCGGAGCCGACTGCCGAACCGATGAGAAGTCCGAGCAACAGCAGTATGAAACCCTGTTTTTTCGTGAAATCGGCCGGCTTTTTATTCTGCTTTTGCTGCAAAGCGCACAGTTCCTGCTGTAATTCTTTTACGCTGCGGTATCTTTGATCCGGTTCAAAGGCCGTTGCTTTGTGAAGGATCGCGGATAATTCGGTGGAGATCTGTGAATCATCATTCTCCGAAGCGTTCAGCAGCGAGAGAAAGGTCTTGCCAAGACCGTACACATCCGTGCGGACATCGCTCTGGCGGAAACCGAACTGTTCCGGTGCCGCATTGCCGTAAGTTCCGGCAAAAACCGTATCGCGGGATTTTTCCGGTGTGAATTCATGACCGGCGTCTACGTCGATGAGAATAAGATGGTGTGTATCGGTGGAATAGATAAAGTTCTCCCCTTTGATGTCGCGATGGATCATCGGCGGGTGAAGCGCATGAAGCTCTCCAATGATCGTGCAGCACTCGGTCAAAAGGGGCAGTAACGCCTTTTCAAAGTCACTTTCCAACGGATGGGATTCACATAATTGTTCCGCGTGATCACAAAGTGGAATGCCCCGGACATAGCGGCGGAGCAGATAGGCGGCGCCGTCCTCTTCGAAGAAATCCACCGCTTCCGGGAAATGGGATGACACAAGCTGATTTAACACGTCGTATTCCCGACGAAGAGAATCGCGCAGGATTCCGCTTGAACTTTTCAGAATAAACAGATTGCCGGACGCGTCGCAAAGCTGATAGATCTTCTTGTTGTCCGTGTCTTTGAAAATGCTTGAGACTGTATAATTTTCTGTAAGTCGTTGCGGGAGTGCCACATCGGACATTATGTGTTCAAATTCATGGATAAATTGTGCACTTTTCGTATCTGGCATAACGTCTCCTTTGCATATTTTTTGCTTTTTATCTGCTCATATTTTACAGCGAAATACTATTTTATTCAACGCCGTCCGCACAAAGAAAAGCAAAGTTAGTTTCATAAAACTTATCTTGGAAAAAGCAGGAAAAAATGATATGATACTGATAAGAAAGGAGTGCTTGGAAACATGAATGAAATCATTAAAGCAATGGAAGAGCGTAGAAGCATCCGCAAGTTTAAACCAGAGATGCCGAAGAAAGAAGATTTGCAGCAGATCGTGGAAGCCGGTCTGTACGCTGCCAACGGCATGGGAAGACAGGCAACGATCACGGTTGCTGTCACGAACAAGGAACTGCGCGATAGATTATCAGCGGTCAATTGCAAGATCGGCGGCTGGGATGAGAGTGTTGATCCGTTTTACGGAGCACCGGCGATCCTGATCGTTCTTGCGGAGAAAGATTGGAGAAATCGTGTATATGACGGAAGTCTTGTGATGGGCAACATGATGCTTGCCGCACATTCACTCGGACTTGGAAGCATCTGGATCCATAGAGCGAAGGAAGAATTTGAGATGCCGGAGTATCAGCAGCTTTTGAAGAAACTCGGTGTTGAAGGCGAGTGGGAAGGTATCGGACATTGTGCGGTCGGATACATCGACGGTGAGATGCCGGAAGCTGCTGAGCGCAAGCCAAACCGTGTATTCTGGGTAGAATAAGAAATATGTCAGCCGAACGATACATCAGAGATGTACCGCAATTTGCCGAAGGCAAATTTCAATGGGCTGATGTTTATTATGGAGGACAAAAAGATGGCAATTCAGTCAATTGATGCAGAAGACGATCAGTTCGCATATCGCTATGATACGCAGCTTCTGATTGATAAGAGAGACAAGGATCTCGATGAGGATGAGATCGCCGATTACATCACTGATCATTTTGAGGGCAACAGCCTGATCGCTGCGGGAGATGAGGATCTTGTCAAGATTCATTTCCATACCAACGAGCCGTGGAAGATTCTGGAGTATTGCAACTCTGTTGGTGAGATTTATGACATCGTTGTGGAAGATATGATCCGTCAGGCGGACGGCAAGCAGGGTTAATGAAAGAATATTGACTTGCAGGAAAGAAAAATGCCTTTTGGTTTAACAACAATTCAATTGTGCAGGACGCGATTTATTGCTATGATTTCATTATAAGAAGTTGGGAGGCATAAATATGAACATAGCAGAATCCATTCGAAAATACAGGAAAGCGTCAGGATTGACACAGGAGGAGATGGCAAAACGATTAGGTGTGACAACTCCGGCGGTCAGCAAATGGGAGAACGGAATCACTAATCCGGATATAGCGTTGCTGGCTCCGATCGCAAGGCTTTTCCATATATCGGTTGATACGCTTTTATCTTATCGGGAGCGATTAACGGACGATGAGATCAATGCGATAGTTCAGAAGATCAATGATATGTTTGCAACGGAAGATTTTGCTACGGTTTATGAATGGGCGGAGCGTAAGATCAAAGAGTATCCAAGCTGTAATAAGCTGATCTGGAATGTCGCAATTGTGCTGGAGGCAAGACTGATCGTTGATGACAAGACGGATGGTGAGCTGTATGAACCGCAGATTTACACGTGGTATGAACAGGTGCTTGAGGATGAAGATGAGGATATCAGGAACAAAGCGGCGGACGCATTGTTTGGCTTCTCGATGCGAAAGAAAGACTATGCCAAAGCGGAAGAATATCTGGCGTATTTTTCGGATTACGACCCGGTAAAGAAACTCAATCGTGGCAGATGGCATATGGAACAGGGAGAAGCGGAGAACGCTTACAAACTCTTCGAGGAGGTTATTTTTACCGAATATAATCGATCATCGTTAGCTTTGGCATATATGGTCGGAATGGCACTCGAGAAGATGGATTATGAAAAGGCGCGTTATTATGCAAAGAAACAAGGGGAGATCGCATGCGCGTTTGAGATGGGGATTTATCAGCAATGCTCGCCAATGCTTGAAATCGTATGTGCGCAGAAGGATGTAAAAGGAACCTGTCAGGTTGTGGAACAACTGCTGAATCATGTGGAGTCACTGTATGATTTTACGAAAGCGGAATTGTATGAACATATGACGTTTCGGAAGCCGGATGAAACCTATGTGAAGGAAGTAAGGGAGAGCCTGTTGGAAGGCTTTCGTGATGAGGAGACGTTTGGGTATATGAAAGGGTGCAAGGAGTGGGAACACATGATAGAATCATAAGTATCTGGTTGTACACATATTTTGAAGTGAGGTATAGAAATCGGTGGAGGGCATATTATGGCAAGATTGACAGAATTTGAAGAAGATAATTGGCTTTTGTCAGAGGCTAATAAGCGTTTGGAGAAAAATGGAGAAAAGAATACTGTTTCATTCGATGATCTTATGAAACATTTAGGAATCAGTGAATCAGAAATTAGGAATGTTGACAAAGGTAAAGATGAATAGTATTGTATAAAACAAAGAGAATATGATAGTAATGAGCATAGTTGTTTTTGAGGTCGGAAATGGTTCCCGACGCACTTTTCGGAGTACCTGAGATGATGGATACACCGCCCATCCAAAAATAACTATGCTTTTATTGAAAAAATATATTGTCTCATATAAACTTATCATTAGACATATCAAAAAGAGTTCTTTGAGTTATCGTACAAACGGAAATATTCATATGATAAATAATCGAAATGTAAATATAATCACTGATGAAGAAGGAAATAGAATAGCACTTATCAAAGATATTCGTTTTAGGGGAAAACAGAATATTGATTGGAGGAGTGTGAAAGCGTATCTTGAAGGATATATGGGGGATTCCTACGAGATAAGTGAATCTGCTGAGCGAGTTTACATTGGAAAAACTTTATCAGATGAATTTACCGGTTCTGAATTTACAAAATCATTAAAAGGAGCAAATGCAAAAGCAAAAGCAAATGCTGCTACGGCAATTCCTGAACTTATACAAATCGCGTTAAATCCAAAATGGCAAGAAAACAAAAAAGAAAAACATAATGAAATCGCAAAATATGGATGGTATAGGTATGATGTAAAATTTGCAATCCCAATTTACGAAAATAATAGGCTAGTTCGCTATAATATTTTTGGAGCAAGATTACTAGTTAATCATTCTTATAATGGTAAGAAATACTTATATGATATTGTGGCAATAAAAAAAGAAACGAGTAAGCCGCATCATTAAGTGCGGTGAAAACCCATTTCTTAATTGGTATATTACATGAATTTCAAATACTTGTCAAGAAAACTACATCTTTTTGCACCTTAAAGGGTGTAAAATACACCCTTTAAGGTGCATTCCTCGTTGCGATTACCCTGTTTATGGTGTATAATACACGTTATGACAAAAAAGGAGAGAACATTGCAATGAGTAAAGTGAGAACCAGATTTGCACCAAGTCCAACAGGAAGAATGCATGTAGGAAATCTTCGTACCGCATTATATGCGTACCTTATCACGAAGCATGAGGGCGGCGATTTCATCTTAAGAATAGAAGATACCGATCAGGAGCGTTACGTGGAAGGCGCAGTTGATATCATTTACCGTACACTGGCGGAGACAGGTCTCATCCATGATGAGGGACCGGACAAGGATGGCGGATGCGGTCCGTATGTACAGAGTGAGCGTCAGGCAAAAGGCATCTACTTAGAGTATGCCAAGAAGCTCATTGAAAAAGGCGAAGCATATTACTGCTTCTGTGATAAGGAGCGCCTTGAGAGTTTAAAGACAACGGTTGCAGGAAAAGAGATTTCCATCTATGACAAGCATTGTCTGCACCTGTCCAAGGAAGAAGTAGAAGAGAAGCTTGCATCCGGAATCCCATATGTTATCCGTCAGAACAACCCGACAGAGGGCACAACAACATTTGAGGATGAAATTTATGGCGATATCACGGTAGATAATGCGGAACTGGACGACATGATCCTGATCAAGTCGGACGGATATCCGACTTACAATTTTGCAAACGTTGTGGATGATCATCTGATGGGAATCACGCATGTAGTACGTGGTAACGAGTATCTGTCTTCCTCACCGAAGTACAATCGTCTCTATGAGGCGTTTGGATGGGAGGTGCCGGTATACATTCATTGTCCATTGATTACGGATGAGAATCATCAGAAGCTTTCTAAGAGATGTGGACATTCTTCGTTCGAGGATCTTGTGGAGCAGGGATTTTTAACCGAAGCAATCGTGAACTTTGTTGCACTGCTTGGATGGAGCCCGGCAGACAATCAGGAGATCATGTCACTCGACGAACTGGTTGCGAAATTCGATTATCACCATATGAGTAAGTCACCGGCGGTATTTGATTATACAAAGTTAAAGTGGATGAACGGTGAGTATATCAAGAAGATGGATTTTGACGCCTTTTATGAGAAGGCACTTCCATATATCAAGGAAGTGATCACAAAGGATTACGACCTCAAGAAGATTGCGAAGATGGTACAGACGCGTATCGAGATCTTTCCGGATATCCGCGAGCACATTGATTTCTTCGAGGAACTGCCGGAGTATGACACAAGCATGTACACACACAAGAAGATGAAGACCAATGCCGAGACTTCTCTTGAAGTCCTGACAGAGGTTCTTCCGATTCTTGAGAAGCAGGATGATTATAGCAATGACGCATTATATGCGACACTTCTTAAGTATGTAGAGGAGAAGGGCTGCAAGAACGGTTATGTTATGTGGCCAATCCGTACTGCAGTATCCGGCAAGCAGATGACACCGGGCGGTGCAACGGAACTGATGGAAGTCCTTGGTAAGGAAGAGTCTTTAAATCGTATCCGCAAGGGTATCGAGCTTCTTCAGGCTGCACAGGCATAACAATTCAGGCAAGACAGAGGTACTATGAATTATAGCAAATCACAGCAGGAGGCCATCCGACACAAGGATGGCCCGATGCTTGTCCTTGCGGGACCCGGATCGGGCAAGACCGCAGTTATTACCCAGCGAACCATACATTTAATCGAGCAGCATCATGTGAATCCGTCCAATATTCTGGTGATCACTTTTACCCGCGCAGCGGCGCAGGAGATGAAGCAGCGCTTTCTGGCGGCAACGGGGACAGATAAGACGCAGGTGACGTTTGGAACCTTCCACGCCATCTTTTTTATGGTGCTAAAATACGCGTATCATTTTGAGAGCAGCAACATTGTGACGGACGAGCAACGTTATCAGTTTATGCGTGAGATCTTATCGTATCATCATCTGGAGTATCAGGATGAGAACGAGTTCATCAGCGATCTGTTTGCAGATATCAGCAGAGTGAAAAATGAGAGGATTCCGCTGGATCATTTCTACTCGAGTCACTGTGGGGAGGATGTATTTCGCAAGATTTACCAGGCATACACAAGAAGACTTTCACAGAACCGACTGATCGATTTTGATGATATGCTGACTTATACATACGAATTGTTCTCACAGAGAAAGGATATTCTATCTGCCTGGCAGAGACGCTATCCGTATATTCTCGTCGATGAGTTTCAGGATATTAATCAGATTCAGTATGACATTGTGCGTATGATGGCACAGCCGGCAGATAATCTGTTTGTTGTGGGCGATGATGACCAGTCGATCTATCGTTTCCGCGGTTCCAAGCCGGAGATTATGTTATCTTTTGATAAGGTGTATCCTGCGGCGAAGATTGTTACATTGGAGCAGAATTATCGCTGTACACCGGCAATCGTGGCTGCTGCTGGAAATCTGATCTCGCACAATAAGAAGCGATTTGATAAAAAAATCAAAGCGGAAAAAACAAACGGAGAGGCGGTACGCTTTTTCCAGTTTGAGGATCAGAGGCAGGAGAACCAGTTTATCATTGAAGAGATTGCAAAGGCAAAGAGGGAAGGCGTGCCTCTTTCTGATATTGCAGTGTTGTTTCGGACGAATCTGCAGCCGCGGCTTCTGATGGAGCAGATGATGTCTGCAAATCTTGCATTTACGACGAAGGACAGGATTCCAAATATCTATGAGCACTGGATCGCAAAGGATTTTCTGACGTATATAAGAATCGCGCAGGGAAGTACGAAGCGAGCAGATTTTCTGTCCGTCATGAACAAGCCGAACCGCTATATCGGGCGTAACAGTCTGTGTGAGCCGGAAGTTGCATTTGATGAGTGGATGAAGATGTACGATGAGCAGCCATGGATTGCGGAGCGAATTGAGAAAATGTGGCATGATACGAGAATTTTGAATTCACTCAGTCCGTATGCGGCAATCAATTTCATCAGGCGGGGGATCGAGTACGATGATTATATTGCGGATTATGCAGAGTATCGCAATATCAATAAGGAAGATCTCTACGAGGTGACGGACGAAATCCAAAGTAGCGCAAAGGGATACAAAACGCTTGAAGCGTGGTTTACGCATATTGAGGATTATAAGAAGGAACTCGAACTTCTTGCGAAGAAGCGGGCGGATATGGGAGATGCAGTCACACTTGCGACACTTCACAGTGCGAAGGGACTGGAATTTGAGCGTGTCTATCTGATTGATGTCAATGAGGGAATGACGCCGTATAAGAAAGCCGTGCTGGAGCCGGATATCGAGGAGGAGAGAAGACTTTTCTATGTAGGAATGACGCGTGCAAAGGAAAAACTGACGCTTTGTGCGGTCAAAAATATCCGCAATAAGGAAGTGGACCTATCACGATTCTTAAGAGAGGCAGGGGCACAGGTTGATCCGCAATCAAATGACAGAGATCACAGTAAAGAGTAACAAGAAAAACGCCGGGAGCATATCGCTCCCAGCGTTTTGTCTTATTCGTCGTCTTCCATTGCATTAAACATATCATCATCTAAGAATTCATCGAATTTATCGGCCGCGATCTCGTATTCCTCATCGCCTTCGATCGGATCGATGCTCGGAAGTCCTTCTTCGTCTTCGGCGTAGCGGTACAGATATACATCGCCTGTCTCATTTCCCTGCTTATCAAGTGGCATTAAAGCGATATAATCGCGTCCGCCTGCTTCATAAATCGTAAGGATGGAGCATTCTACTTCGCCTTCGTCTAATTCTAATGTAACACGGATATCATCTGCTTCGTCCGGAGTAACCGGTGTTGCCTTCTCGTTATCTGCCATATTGTCCCCTTTCTGAAACGATTATTCATTGTTTTGTTTCATTATATAGAGTCTCATTTGGCTTGTCAATGAAAGCAGGGCGAAAAAAAGATCGGATAAAGCGATATACAAAGACACCAAAAAAAGGTATAATCAATAAATGAGACTAAGACAGCATAGGATATGGCGGTAAAGAATGAATTATAAGATCAAAGAGGGAAATTACGAAAAACAGGGAGTACAGCAGCTCGGGAAGTGGACAATCTTCACGTTTGAGGGCGAGAAGGAGGACGATTGCCGCGTTGTACTTTTGAATAATGAGAAAGAAGTGGTGGAAAAAATTGAGGTTCCGAAGGAATACTGTATGGGATCACTTCGATCCGTTGCGGTGGAGAACCTGAAGACAGACGAGCTTCTTTATATGTTTGAAGTAAACGGTAAACGTGTGCTGGATCCTTATGCGCACAGGATTGTGGGACGTGAGGTCTGGAACGATGAAAAGCGCATGCCGGATGCGGTGTATGGCGCTTTTGTGCCATCCGGTTTTGCGTGGGGAGATGACCGGTCACCGGAGATCGACCGCTCACAGATGATCATGTACAAGCTGCATGTGCGCGGCTTTTCGATGGATGCGAAGGCGAGTACAACAAACGGAACTTTTCAGGCGGTCAGCGCCAAAATTCCGTATTTACAGGGAATTGGCGTGACAACGGTGGAACTTATGCCTGTGTATGAATTTGAGGAACGCATTTTCCCGGAGGAGAAGGTACTGCCGGATTATATTCAGTGGGAAGCAGAAGACGCGGATATGATTGTGCCTCCGGAAGAGACCAAAGTTCTTCCAAAACTGAATTTCTGGGGGTATACAAAGGGTAATTATTTTGCTGTCAAATCTTCTTATGCGAGAAATGCTGCTAAGGCTTCGCTGGAGTATAAGGCTCTCATCAGAAAGCTGCATCAGCATGGGATGGAGTGCGTGATGGAGTTCTTTTTCCCGGAAGGAACGGATCAGAATCTGATTCTTGCGGCGCTTCGTTTCTGGGTGAGGGAGTATCATGTGGATGGTTTTCATCTGCTCGGGGAGAACCTTCCGATGACTGCAATTGCTCAGGACAAGCGGTTGAGCAGAACCAAGATCTTCTATACGGATTTCGGCGATGCAGGGGAAAAGGAGCGCAGTTACCGCAATCTGTATGTCTACAAGGACGAATATCAGTATCCGGCGCGCAAGATGCTCAATCATTTTGGATATGATTTGGATGAATTCATTGATCAGCAGCGCAAGCAGGGGAGTGTGCTTGGCTTTGTCAATTATATTTCGGACAATAACGGATTCACACTTGCGGATCTGTTCATGTATAATGAGCGTCACAATGAGGACAACGGAGAGAATAATTGTGACGGAAATGCATGGAATTTCAGCAATAATTATGGCGTAGAAGGTCCTACCGCGAAGCGGTATATCAACCGTTTGCGCAAGCGCCAGTGGCGCAATGCGATACTGATGATCATGATGGCGCAGGGAGTTCCGCTTCTGTGGAGTGGCGATGAGTTCGGCAACTCGCAGGCGGGAAATAATAATGCTTATTGTCAGGATAATCCGATCGGCTGGATCAATTGGAAGAGTGAAAGATCGCACAGAGATCAGAAGCTGTTTTTCGAGAATGTGGCGCGTTTTCGAAGAGAACATCCGATTCTTGCGAATCCGATGCCTTTTCAGTTCTGTGATTATAAGGCGCTCGGCTGTCCGGATCTCTCGTTTCACGGGGAGAATGCCTGGATGATACGTCCGCAGGGGGGCGGACTGGCACTTGGAATGCTCTACTGTGGGGCATATTCTGTAGATGCAGCGTATCAGGAGGATGTATACGTTGCGTATAATTTCTCGGCCTCCGAGACGGTGCTTGCGCTTCCCGGTGTAGGTAAGACCAGACAGTGGTATCTGCAGATCGACAGTTCCGATGATAAGACACCGTATCTTGCAGAACCGAAGATATGTGCAGAGGGTAACATCACACTTCCTCCGCATACGATCAGGGTGCTCGCAGGCAGGGAAGTACCGCAGCATAAGAAGAGAAAGGAACGAGGAAGTAAGGCAGGAATTTAAGACATGGGTAATGTATGGAATCATTTTAAAACAATTACAAGACATAAGAATCTGGTTATGGCTGGCTGCTTTAAGGTTGGATTGTATAAGCAGGGACTTCTTCATGATCTGTCGAAGTATTCTCCAACAGAATTTCTGGTCGGATGTAAGTATTATCAGGGAACGATGAGTCCGAATAACGCGGAACGCATGGACAAAGGCTATTCGTCTGCGTGGCTGCATCACAAGGGGCGAAATAAGCATCACTTAGAGTACTGGATCGATTATGCGGTAGGGGAGCAGAAAGCCGGAAGCGTGCACGGTGGTATGGCTGGAATGAAGATGCCGCTTAAATACGTGGCAGAGATGTTTATTGACCGCGTGAGTGCATCGAAAAACTACCAGAAGGATAAATATACGGATCATAGTCCGATCGATTATTATGAGCATGGAAAAGATCATTATCTGATTCATGAGGACACGGAGGCGATGCTTGTGTATCTGCTTACGATGCTTGCAGTCCGGGGTGAGAAGGAGACGTTTGCGTTCGTAAAAAATGAGGTGTTAAAAGGCAAAGTGCCTTATGACAAGGCACAACTTGATCCAAGGATCGAAGATCTGAAGAAAAATTAAGCATATAAAGTCGGAATGCCGGAGGGTGTTCCGGCTTTTTTACTTAGCCTTGTACGTTTTTGTGGGGAAAAGCACGAGATCATGTGCTTTCTCATACAATATAGAAAGCGATGTGAAAAGGTGCTGCGTGAAAACATTTTTGGTTCCACTGACACCGGAAGAGGAAGCAGACTGCCTGAAACGATGGCAAAGCGGTGAGCGGGCGGCGAAGGAAGAACTGATTCTGCACAATATGCGCCTTGTTGCTCATGTGGCAAAAAAATATATAAGTTCGGGGGAGGACGCAGAGGATCTGATCTCAATTGGAACGATTGGACTTCTGAAAGCAGCGGATTCGTTTAAACCGGACTATGGAAGCCGGTTTGCAACCTACGCGATCCGATGCATTGACAATGAGATGCTGATGCATTTTAGGAGCCGGAAGAAGGCAAGAGGAGAGGTTTCTCTTTTTGAACCGATCGGAGTGGATAAAGAAGGCAATCAGATTCAATTGGTCGATGTACTCGAATATCATGATGTTAACGTCGTGGAGAATGTTCAGAAAAAGGAACAGATGGAGACAATCAGCAGAAATATTGGGCAGATTTTAAGCGAAAGAGAGTACTATATCATCCGCAAACGGTACGGATTGTTTGGAACAAAAGAGTGTACGCAGCGTGAAATCTCAGCGGAGCTTGGCATCTCCAGATCTTATGTTTCACGCATTGAGAAGAAGGCGTTGGATAAACTGAAAAAATTTGTGGTCAGTTCATAAAAATTTTAGATGAAAAAAGATGGATCTTGTGTTATGATAGATCCATCTTTTTTCATACATCAGTCGATGTGCATTCCCCAACCGTTGGAATGAGGTGAATATGTACAGTACAGTTAGGACTTCTATGCTCTGTGGTATTCATGCGATACCGGTACAGGTAGAAGTAGATATCAGCACAGGACTGCCTGCATTTGAGATGGTTGGTTATTTGTCTTCCGAGGTGCGTGAGGCGAAGGAGCGCGTGCGCACAGCACTTCACAATTGCGGAGTATCACTCCCGGCCAAACGCATTACGATCAATCTCTCGCCGGGAAATATAAGGAAGACCGGAACCGGATTTGATCTGCCGATTGCAGTGGCACTTCTCTATGCGATCGGTGTGCTTGAAGCGGAAGACAACAGCAACCGCGTATTTGTCGGAGAACTGAATTTAAATGGACAGGTACTTCCGGTTAACGGAATTCTGCCGGTTGTGTCGGATGGATTCTGTGAAGAAAACAAGAATGAATTTGTGATCCCGATGGATAATCTGGCAGAGGGAAAACTGGTGCAGGACGCGAAAGTATATGGTTTTTCATCACTTGAATCGGTAATCTGTTATCTTCGTGATGGAAGAAAAGAACAGCCGAAGGAGACCTCTTTTGTGGAAGAGAGAAAAGCAAATGTTGATTTTGCGGAAGTGAATGGACAGCCGTTTCTGCGGCGTGCAGCGGAGGTGGCAGCAAGCGGAATGCATAATCTGCTTATGGTCGGACCTCCCGGGGCAGGCAAGACCATGATCTCCGAGCGCCTTGCAACCATTCTTCCTCCACTGACAGAGGAAGAGAAACTGGAACTTTCTAAGATTTACAGTGTATGCGGAATGCTGAATAACCATAATGCATTATTGCAGCAGCGCCCGTTCCGCAGTCCACATCACACGGTAACGCGTGCGGGAATCACGGGCGGAGGTGCCGTTCCACGACCGGGAGAAATCTCCCTGGCGCATCACGGAGTGCTTTTTCTTGATGAACTGACAGAATTTGACAAGGCAACACTTGAAATTTTAAGACAGCCGTTGGAAGAGAGGCAGATTCATCTGACCCGTGCGCTGACAAGTGTGTGTTATCCGGCGGATTTCCTTCTTCTTGCGTCCATGAATCCGTGCAACTGTGGATATTATCCGGACATGCAGAGGTGCCATTGTACGCCTGCCACGCTGCGCCGATATTCGCAGAAAGTGTCACAGCCGCTCATTGACCGTATTGACATCTGTGTGGAGGCTCCGACGGTAACCTATTCGGAACTGACGGGAAAATGCAAAAACGAGGATTCCGCAACAATCCAGAAAAGAGTGCAGGCCTGCCATGAAATCCAGCAGGAACGCTTCCGTGGGGAGTCGTTTCATTACAACAGCCGGATTCCGGCAGCACGGATGGAGGAGTTTTGTCCGCTTGGGGACAAGGAACAGAACTACATGGAGCGTATGTATCAGAAAATGTCCCTGACTGCGCGCACTTACCATAAGATTCTGCGCGTGGCAAGAACAATCGCAGATTGTGAGGAGAGCAGACAGATCCATGTGCGTCATCTGAGTGAGGCGGTCTGCTACCGGAGTATGGATGAACGGTTCTGGGGAGGTGTGTGATGTATCGGTACTGGTTTGATAATATAAAGGGACTCACACCTGTCAAAAAGCGTATTCTCTATGAGACATTCCGTGAAGCGGAAATCCTTTATCATGCACCGGAAGATACGATCCGGAAAGTGACTGGTATTGAGGATCAGGATGTATTGGCAGTTACAGAGAGTAAAAGAAGCTGGAACCTCGAAGGTGCATGGATGCGCCTGCAGGAGAGAGGAATCAGTCTTGTGACATTGGAAGATGATGAGTATCCGGCTAAGCTTGCGCGGATTGTGGCACCGCCTTATGCATTGTATTACAGAGGACATCTTCCGGATGAATCACACAGATCTGTTGCAATCGTTGGCGCAAGAGGGCGAAGCGCCTACGGAAGTCAGGTCGCGCGGGCGCTGGCAAAGCGGCTGGCGGAATTTGATGTGGATATTATCAGCGGGATGGCGCTTGGCATTGACACGGACGGTCATATGGGAGCGCTTGACGGTGGAGGAAGAACCTATGCTGTGCTTGGATGCGGTGTGGACATCTGTTATCCGAAGAGCAATCATTTTTTATATGAAGAAATTCCTAAGGAGGGTGGCATCCTTTCGGAATTTGTTCCGGGTACACAGCCGCTTCCCATGCTTTTTCCGCAGAGAAACCGGATTATCTCCGGATTGTCGGACTATGTGATTGTAATTGAAGCAAGAATGAAAAGCGGATCGCTGATTACGGCAGATTATGCGATGGAGCAGGCGAGAGAGGTTTATGCGCTTCCGGGGCGGATTACGGACGAACTGAGTCAGGGATGCAACCACCTGATCCAGCAGGGAGCAGGAGTGATCGCAAGTGTGGATGACTTCTTAAAAGAAATGCAGCTTTCCGATGCTTCGACGGACATTCAGATGGACTTTCGGAAAAATCTTCTTGAAAAAGACGAAACGTTGGTGTATAGTTTATTCGATTTTCATCCCCTTGGATTGGGGAGTCTGGTTGAGAAAACCCCATACTCGCTTCTTGAGGTATTGGATATTCTTGAGCGGCTGCAGCAGAAGGGGTTTGTGAAGGAAACCATTCCGAATTTCTACGTGAAAACGATCTGATAGATAATAAAGGAGCATTTTTCTTATGGCAAAGTATCTTGTTATTGTGGAGTCGCCTGCGAAGGTTAAGACAATAAAAAAATTCCTGGGTAAAAATTATGAGGTTATGGCATCGAACGGACATGTCAGAGATCTTCCGAAGAGTCAGCTTGGCTTTAGTCCGGAAAATAATTTTGAACCGAAATATATTACGATCCGTGGAAAGGGGGAAATTCTTGCCAAGCTTCGTAAGGAAGTGAAGAAAGCGGACAAGATCTATCTTGCAACGGACCCGGACCGTGAGGGAGAGGCGATTTCCTGGCATCTGACCAAGGCGTTAAAGCTTGAGGATAAGGATGTCAGTCGTATCAGCTTTAACGAGATTACAAAGACTGCCGTCAAAGCATCGCTTAAGAATCCGCGTGAGATCGATATGGATCTTGTGGACGCCCAGCAGGCACGAAGAGTGCTGGATCGAATGGTTGGTTACCGCATCAGCCCGCTTCTGTGGGCAAAGGTCAAGAGAGGCTTGAGTGCCGGACGTGTGCAGTCGGTTGCGCTGCGTATTGTCCGTGACCGTGAGGCGGAGATCGATGCTTTCATTCCGGAGGAATACTGGTCACTTGAGGCAAGTCTTCTGCCGGAGGGCGAGAAGAAGCCGATTCTTGCCAAGCTTACGGATAAGGACGGCAAGAAGATTGAGGTTACGTCTGAAGCGGAAATGAATGCGATTCTTGAGGAAATCAAGGGGCAGTCATTCCAGGTGAAGGATATAAAAAGAGGCGAGCGCACCAAGAAAGCACCGCTTCCGTTTACAACGAGTACGTTGCAGCAGGAGGCGTCAAAAGCACTCAATTTCCCGATCTCAAAGACGATGCGTATTGCCCAGCAACTGTACGAAGGTGTGGATATCAAGGGGCAGGGAACCGTCGGTATTATCACATACCTGCGTACGGATTCTGTCCGCATTTCCGAGGAAGCGGATGCTGCTGCAAGAGAGTTTATCGGAACGAATTACGGAGAGCAGTATCTTTCTGCAGGTGAGGAAAGCAGAAAAAACGGTGCGAAGATACAGGATGCGCATGAGGCAATCCGTCCGACGGATATCAACCGTATCCCTTCCGATATCAAGGATTCGCTCAGCAGAGATCAGTTCCGCCTGTATCAGCTGATCTGGAAGCGTTTTGCTGCCAGCCGTATGGCGAATGCAATCTATGAGACGATGACGGTCAATATAGCGGTCGGATCTTATGGATTCCGTGTATCGACATCGAAGGTTGCTTTCGATGGATTTATGCTCGCATATACCGAGGCGGACGATGAGAAGGACACGAAGCAGGTTCTGCTTAAGGACATTGACGAGAATACGAAACTCTCATTAGTGGAGATGGATCCGAAGCAGCATTTTACCCAGCCACCGGCGCACTTTACCGAGGCATCCCTTGTAAAGACACTTGAGGAACTGGGAATCGGACGACCGAGTACTTACTCGCCGACCATTACGACAATTATTGCAAGAAGATATATTACCAAAGAAAATAAGAATCTTTATGTGACAGAGATCGGCGAAGTGGTAAATTCCATCATGAAGGAATCTTTCCCTACAATTGTGGATGAACATTTTACTGCGAATATGGAGTCTCTTCTCGACAGTGTAGCGGAGGGCGCGGTCAACTGGAAGACGGTTGTCGCCAATTTCTATCCGGACCTGGAAGCAGCAGTGCAGGCTGCGGAGAAGGATCTTGAGAAGATTACGATCGAGGACGAAGTGACCGAAGAAGTCTGCGAAGTGTGTGGACGCAATATGGTCATCAAATATGGTCCTCACGGTAAATTCCTTGCATGCCCGGGATTCCCGGACTGCCGCAATACGAAGCCTTATTACGAGAAGATCGGCGTTGCATGCCCGAAGTGCGGTAAGGATGTCGTGATCAAGATGACGAAGAAGGGACGCCGCTACTACGGATGTATTGATAATCCGGAGTGCGATTTCATGAGCTGGGGACGTCCGGTTGCCAAGAAATGCCCACGATGCGGCGGTTATATGGTTGAAAAAGGCGCGAAGCTTGCCTGCGCGGATGAACATTGTGGCTACACGGAAGCAAAAGAGGCGAAAAACGAAAAATAAAATAATGCAATTGCATGAAAAATATTGAATTGTCAGAAAAATAGTGATAAACTCATAGTTAAATCGAAACTTTTTGCCGGAATGCGAAAGTAGTCAGGAGGATGACATGAGTGTACAGCTTCTGGATAAAACACGTAAAATAAACAAATTACTTCACAATAATAATTCGTCAAAGGTAGTTTTTAATGATATCTGTGAAGTTCTGACCGGAATACTGGATTCCAATATTCTTGTGATCAGCAAGAAGGGAAAGGTGCTTGGATCGAGCGTCTGCAAAGGCGTAGACGAGCTTCAGGAACTGATCGTAGATGAGGTCGGCGGATTTATTGATCCTGCGTTAAACGAGCGACTGCTCGGAATCCTTTCCACAAAGGAGAATGTAAATCTTGAGACGCTTGGATTCGGAGAGGAGTCCAGACGGTATCGTGCGATCATTACTCCGATTGATATTGCGGGAGAGAGGCTCGGTACGTTGTTTGAGTATCGCAGCGAGAAGGAATATGACATTGATGATATTATTCTGACGGAGTATGGAACGACGGTTGTCGGACTTGAGATGATGCGCTCTGTCAATGAGGAGAGTGCGGAGGAAGCAAGAAAAGTTGCCATCGTGAAATCTGCGATCAGCACGCTTTCGTTTTCGGAGCTGGAAGCGATCACTCATATTTTCGATGAACTTGATGGCAACGAGGGAATCCTTGTTGCGAGCCGGATTGCGGATCGTGTAGGAATCACAAGATCTGTGATCGTGAATGCACTTCGAAAGTTTGAGAGCGCCGGCGTAATCGAATCAAGATCATCCGGTATGAAGGGAACCTATATCAAGGTCGTCAATGATGTTGTGTTCGAAGAATTGGACAAGCTCAAACGCAGTAAGGCAAAATAAGCAGTAAAATAAATCGAAGAAACTACCAAGGAATGGGGATTTTAAAGGGACTTATACAAGATATAGGTTCCTTTTTTGCTTACAAAATATGGCTTTTTTATGAAAAGCACTTGTATTTTGAAAGAAGTATACTATAATTAGTATGATAGAATAATTAGGGATACTAGATGAAGGGGGTTCTTATGCTCAGTACAAACGCTTTTGATTATGTCAATGTATTGGACAAGGCTGCGGATGCAAGCTGGAAGAGAGAGACGGTTCTCGCCAACAATATTGCCAATGTAAATACGCCCGGATATAAGCGGAAAGACTTAGACTTTGAGGGTGTCTTGAAGCAGGAACTCGGCAGATGTAAACATACGTCGCTCGATACGAAGATCGACAATCTGCATATGGATCATCTGAATCCTTCGGTATATACGGATCTGTCCAATTATTCCTACCGTCTGGACGGAAACAATGTCGATATCGATGTCGAGGAAGTGGAGTACGCATCCGAGCAGATTCGTTACCAGGGAATTACGGCAGGTATTAACAATGAGTTTAACCGCATGAAGACTGTGATCAGTTAAGGAGAGTAAGAAATGGGATTATTTCAATCGTTTAATATCAGCGCATCGGGAATGACCGCGGAGCGCTTCCGCACCGATATCATTGCGGAGAATATTGCCAATGTAAATACAACTTCAACAGAGAGCGGCGGACCTTACCGACGCAAGATTGTGACATTTCAGGAACGTGCGGTTACACCGTTTAGTCAGGTTTTCTCAGCTTCGAAGAATCCGGCAATCGGTAATGGTGTCAAGGTAACTTCCGTGCGTGAGGATACGGAGACGGATTTTATCAAGGAGTATGATCCTTCCAATCCGGATGCGGATGCGGACGGATATGTGTCTTATCCGAATGTGAATACCGTTACAGAGATGACGAATCTGATCGATGCACAGCGTGCTTATGAGGCGAATGCGACAGCTTTTGAAGCGAGCAAGAGCATGGCACAGACAGGATTGTCGATCGGACAGTAATCTATAGAATGAGGCTTTACGCCGGAAACAGAGAGGAAATATATGGATATTAATTCACTTGCGAGTGTGTCATCCAATTATTTGAATACATTTACGCCGAAGACGACGGATGTGAATACGGATAAGAACAGTTTCAGTTCCGTACTTTCCGCGGCGATGCAGTCGATCGATGAGACGAATGACTTGCAGAATACCGCAGAATCAGAGGAAATCCGTTTCGCACTCGGAGAGGCGGACAATACGCACGATCTTCTGATCGCGGAGACGAAAGCAAACATTGCACTCCAGTACACCGTTGCGGTGCGTGATAAGCTGATTGACGGTTACAGAGAAATTATGCAGATGTCAATCTAAATAATCATTTTGATAATAGGATGGATTAGGTAGGAGAGGAACAAAAGAATGCCAGAACAATTGCAGAAAATCATCAACCGTGTGGTTGAATGGTGGAAGAAATTTAATACAAAGCAGAAGGCTTTAATGATCAGTCTGACAAGCATCGTGATCGTGGCGCTTGTGATTCTTGGCGTGGTGATGACAAGACCTACCTATACGACACTGATTGATTGCGAAAATGCGAAAAGTGCCAGTCAGGTCAAGGAAATCCTTGATGCGGACGGAACGATTGATTATAAAGTATCGAATTCTACGCATTTTGAAGTTAATGTCAAGGATGAGAGTGCAGCAAATATGCTGCTGGGATCCAATGATATTGCGACTGCAGGATACGATATTTCTAAGGCAGATGTCTCATCTGTTGTGGATGGAAGTTTTTCCCGTACAGAGGCAGATAAGCAGAAACTGAATAAGGCATATCTGGAGCAGAAGCTGCAGGAGGACCTTGCAGCAAACGACCTGATCAATTCTGCGAAGGTTTCCTTAGATCTTCCGACCGATGACGGAACTTTGATTTCCAGAATGCAGGAGGGATCTGCGAGTGTATCTCTTGATCTCAAGAGTGATATGGATGAGGATCAGGCGTATTCGATTGCACGTTTTGTTGCGACACAGATCGGCAACGAATCAACGAAGAATATTACGATTCTTGACCAGAAGACTTCAATGCTTCTGTATTCCGGAGCGGATCAGGATTCCGCTTCCTCGGTTGTTTCAACCAACCTGAGCACGAAGCAGAAGACACAGAACATGGTAAAGGATGAGGTTAAGAATGTCCTCGTGAAGTCCGGTATTTTCTCGGATGTGCAGGTCGGAATCAATCTGGACATGAATTTTGATTCGGTGAAGAAAAATTCGGTTGTATATTCCCATAATGACGGAATGGATAATGGTGAGATTACAAGCCGCTCGGAGTACCAGGCGGATGCCACCGGCGGACAGGCTGCGGTTCCAGGAACGGATTCCAATGATGATACACCAACTTATGTGACACAGGATGGCGAGATTACGGAATCTTCTGTGTCGGATGTTGATACACAGTATGCACCGAATAAGGAAGAAACAGAGACAATCAACAATGGTGGAACGGTTGATTATACAACGAGTTCCGTTGCCGTATCAGCGACCAGATGGGTTGTCTATGATGAGGATGAACTTAAGGCAAGCGGTCAGCTTGACGGAACGACGTTCGAAGCGTTTAAGGCGGCACACAGTGATCCGGTACAGGTACAGGCAGATCAGGAATATATTGATATGATCGCCAAAGCGACCGGTTTTGATACCAATAATATTTCTTTTGTCTGCTACGAGCGTCCACAGTTTGTGGAATCGAGCAGCAAAGGCATCGGTCTGACGGATATCTTACAGATCGCGCTTGCAGTATTGATCTTTGCATTACTTGGATATGTGGTGTTCCGAAGCACCAGAAAGCAGGTCGAGGAGGAAATCGAGCCGGAACTTTCTGTGGATGCATTGCTTGAGTCAACAGCAAATACAGGAGATGAGCTTGAGAATATCGGCTATTCGGAGAAATCAGAGACACGTGTTCTGATTGAAAAATTTGTGGATGAAAATCCGGATGCGGCAGCGTTGTTGCTGCGCAACTGGTTAAATGAGGATTGGGAGTAAGGTATGAGCGAATCTTATACAGGAGTGCAGAAAGCAGCAATTCTTCTCATTACGTTGGGACCGGAGAAGGCTGCTACAATCTTTAAGCACCTGAAAGAAGATGAAATTGAAGAACTCACACTTGAGATTGCGAATACGAGGAGTGTATCCCCGCAGACGAAGGAAGAGGTATTGGAGGAGTTTTATCAGGTATGTCTTGCGCAGCAATATATTGCGGAAGGTGGTATCGGATATGCAAAGGAACTTCTTGAGAAGGCTCTTGGAAGTGACAAGGCACAGGGCGTTATTGCCAAACTGACCGCTTCTCTTCAGGTTCGCCCGTTTGAGTTTGTACGCAAAACGGATCCGAGTCAGCTGCTCAACTTTATTCAGGATGAGCATCCGCAGACGATTGCGATGATTCTGTCATACTTATCGCCTTCACAGGCATCGATGGTGCTTAGTGCTCTGCCACCGGAGAAACAGGCGGATGTTGCAAAGCGTATTGCGTTGATGGATCGCACATCGCCGGATGTCATCAAGGAAGTAGAACGGGTATTGGAGAGAAAGCTTGCTTCTCTTGTTAATCAGGATTACACGATCGTTGGTGGTATTGATGCGATCGTTAATATCTTAAACAGTGTCGACCGTGGAACGGAAAAACACATTATGGAGTCTCTGGAAATCGAAGAGCCGGAGCTTGCCGACGAGATCCGCAAGAAGATGTTCGTGTTCGAGGATATTTTGCTACTCGACGACCGTGCAATACAGCGTGTGCTGCGTGATGTTGAGAATGGAGATCTTGAACTTGCCCTTAAGAATACATCGGAAGAGGTCCAGAATGTAGTATTCAAGAACCTGTCGAAGAGACTTGCGGCAATGATCAAAGAGGATATGGATTTTATGGGCCCGGTACGAATGAAGGATGTCGAGGAGGCACAGCAGAAGATTGTTGGTGTTATCCGAAAGCTCGAGGAAGCAGGAGATATCGTAATTTCCCGTGGCGGAGGAGACGATATCGTTGTCTAATTTATTAAAACAATGCTTTGTGGTGAATTCCACGCAGGGGAACAGAATTATCAATTCCGATCAGCATATGAAGGAGCGGATGGCGGGTGAAGGCCGGTCGTTATCGGAAGAACCGGAAGGAGAACTGACCGGTTCTGCAGATGCGGCGGAAGAGGAGAGCCTTCCGACTTACGAGGAAGAAAAGGTTAAGCTGGAACAGCTTCGCAAGGCGATGATCGCCGATGCGCAGACGATGGCAAACCAGATCACTTCGACAGCTCATTCGGAGGCAAACGGAATCTTAGATGCTGCCAAGCAGAGCGCGCAGCAATTATTTGAGGAACAGAGAAAGCTCGGATATGAAGAGGGAAGACAGCAGAGTGAACAGGAACTGCAGGCAGTAAGAGGGCAGCTGGAACAGGAATATGAACAGAAGAAGGAACAACTACAGACGGAATACAATGAACGCATGGAACATATGGAGAGCGACATTGTAGATGCAGTGTCCCAGGTGTTTGAAAAAGTATTCCAGATACAGTTTTCGGATAAGAGGGAAGTGCTTCTTGCACTTGTGAAAAATACACTTATGGATGTGGATGCGGGCAACAAGGTGCGCATTCATGTCAATGAGGCGGATCATCAGATGCTGATGGATCATTTAGATGAAATCCAGAAACAGGTCGGCGGAGATGTCGCAATCGAGTTTGTTCAGGAGAATAAATTTGAGGACGGACAATGTCAGCTTGAGACGTCGTACGGCGTGTTTGACTGCGGACTGGACACGCAACTTATAAATCTGATCAAGGATATCCGCTCATTAGTTTCATAACCGGGGTACGATTGACGTTGAGTGTAGCAGATAAGTATTTACAGCTTTTAGACAGACAATATTATAACAGTTACGGAAAGGTTGTTAAGGTTGTCGGCCTGACGATCGAGTCCGTAGGACCGAAGGCGCGTCTTGGGGATCTGTGCAAGATTTATCCAGATGAGGATCGGGAGAATCATGTGATCGCGGAAGTGGTTGGATTCCATGATTCCCAGCTTATTCTGATGCCGGTTGACAGCGTGGAGGGCGTTGGAGTTGGATGTATCGTAGAGAATACGGGACATCCATTATCTGTATTAGTAGGGGAAGAACTGCTTGGGCATACATTGGATGGTATCGGAAGAATCAGTGACGGGGATGTGGAGATCCACGGAGAATATTATCCGCTGGAACAGACACCGCCGGATCCGATGGAACGTGAGATTATCAGTGAGGTATTGCCGCTTGGTGTGAAGGCGGTTGATGGACTGATCACGGTAGGTAAGGGGCAGCGTATCGGTGTATTTGCAGGTTCCGGAGTCGGTAAAAGTACACTTCTTGGTATGTTTGCCCGCAATACAAAGGCGGATATCAATGTGATCGCCCTGATCGGAGAGCGAGGCCGAGAGGTGCGCGAGTTTATTGAGCGTGATCTGGGACCGGAAGGTATGGCAAGATCGGTTGTTGTTGTGGCAACTTCTGACAAGCCTGCACTGATTCGAAACAAGTGTGCAAAGACGGCAACAGCAGTGGCAGAATATTTCCGCGATCAGGGAAAAGATGTTCTGTTGATGATGGATTCTATGACGCGTTTTTCGCAGGCACAGAGAGAAATCGGACTTGCGTCAGGAGAACCTCCGGTAACAAGAGGTTATCCGCCAAGCGTGTATTCGGAGATGCCGAAGCTGTTAGAGCGTGCGGGAACCAATGATAAGGGATCCATTACCGGCCTGTATACGGTATTGGTCGATGGTGACGACTTCAATGAGCCGATTACTGATACAGCGCGTGGTATCTTAGACGGACATATCATGCTTGACCGTAAACTTGGACATAAGAATCATTATCCTGCGATTGATATCTTACAGAGTATTTCCCGTGTCATGAGTTCAATCGTAACAAAGGAGCATAAGGCACTTGCGGGAAAATTAAAAAATGTTCTTGCAACCTACAATGAGGCGGAGGATCTGATCAACATCGGCGCCTACAAGAGCGGTTCCAATCCGGAGATTGATTACGCAATCCGCAAGATCAAGGATGTGAATACATTTCTTTGTCAGGGAACGGATGAGAAGTTTGCTTTTGACGAGGAAATCAAGCTGCTTGCAGATGTGTTTGCAGATTAGGAAAGTGGTTGAGTAAGTTATGGCGAAATTTGTATATCGCATGCAGAATATTTTGAATATCAAACAGAAACTTGAGACGCAGGCACAGATGGCGTACAGTATCGCGAATCAGAGATATCTGGATGAGCAGAAGGTACTGCAACAGTATCTGATCCGCAGAGTCGGATATGAGAAACAGTTAAAAGAGGCTGTGCAGGGGAATCTTGATCTGCAGGAAGTTGCGCATGCACGTGCCAATGTCAATGATATGAAAACGATCGTGCGGCGTCAGATGATGAATGTTCATACGGCGGAGAAAGAGATGGAAGATGCGCGTGCCGCTTTAAATGAAGTGATGCAGGAGCGCAAGGTGCAGGAGAAGCTGCGGGAGAAAGCGTTTGAAGAATTCAAGCAGGAGCTCGCTGCAGCGGAGACAAAAGAGATCGATGAGCTGGTAAGCTACACATATAACAAATAGAGGAAAATTTATGCCATTTAAAAAGAAAAAGAATGAAACTGAGATGACAGCAGAACAAAATCCGCAAGAGGAAGAAGAGAAGGCGGGAGGCAAGCTGGTACTTGCGTTGGTTACCATCCTTATTATTGCAATTTGGCTCGGTATTATCGCAATTCTGATCAAGACGGATGTTGGCGGATTTGGATCATCGATTTTATATCCGGTGTTAAAGGATGTGCCGTATATCAATAAGATATTGCCGACGGTGGATAATTCCGATCTTCCGACGGAGAATACACAGTACCGGTACGGTTCTCTTGATGAAGCGGTTGCGCGGATCAAGGAACTGGAACTCGAATTGGACGGTGCGAAAGCAAACGAACAGAAAGATTCTGAGACGATTGACAATCTGAATGAACAGATCGACGATCTCTCAAGCTATAAAGAAGACGAGGCGGCGTTCGAAAAAGAAAAAGAAAAATTCTATGAAGAGGTTGTTTTTTCGGATAATGCGCCCGATATAAATGAATATAAGACTTATTATGAGAGCATTGATCCAAAGAATGCAGAAGTCTTATATAAACAAGTAGTAGAACAGATTACCTACGATGATGAGGTTAAAGATTATGCTGACACTTACTCCAAAATGAAGCCGAAGGAGGCGGCTGCCATCTTTGATACGATGACAGACAATCTTGGGCTGGTTGCCGATATTATGAAGAATATGGGCACGGAGGAGCGAGGCAAGATCCTTGGTAAGATGGATGCGACGACTGCGGCGAAGCTGACGGAAATCATGGAACCGACGAAGTAGGAATCTGTCAGATTTCATTTAGAAATCTGCTATGTCAAAGAAAGGAGGAACATATTTGACCAGTGCAAATGTATTTAATCTGGGTTCTGTAGGTCAGGGTCAGAATTTAAATGCAAATGCTGCAACAAGCAAAACAAAGGTTGAAAATTCAGGCGCTGCGGCTGCGTTTTCGTCGATTATGAATGGCAACTACTCTACAAATCATACTGCAAATACCAAAGATATTGTGCAGACATCCATTAAGACGAATGATACAGACCGCGCGCAGAATTCGTACACACAGTATTCCGGCAGAGATACGAAGATTGCTTCGGCAACGATGAATGACAAGATTAGTAAAGCGGCAGATCAGCTTGATGATTTTGATCAGAAGGTTGTCGCAAAGGTCGCTGAGGATCTTGGCGTGGATGAGGAAGCGGTACGGACTGCGATGGAAATACTTGGAATTACAGCCTTTGGTCTTATGGATCCACAGAATCTGGCGCAACTGACAGTAGAACTGACTGGTGCATCGACACCGGAAAATTTATTACTTCAGCCTCAGTTTGTTGATCTTATGCAGGATATGCAGAGCATTTCCGGTGAATTGATGGATCAATTGGATCTGATGCCGGAAGAAATGCAGAAATTACTTGCACAGATGGATACGCTTGAAACACCTCAGGTGCTTGAGGATGCCTCTTTTGCAGAGGTTATGAATCAGGCGGCAGAGCAGAATGCACAACCGGATGTGACGGTGAATGCAGATAACACTCAGGCGGATGAAATTGTGGATACAGATGCTTCAATACAGCCGGGGGATGCAAATGTGGCAGAACCGGTCGCTGAGGAAGCAAAACAATCCGGACAATTCAGTTCGGACAGTGATGGCAGCAATGCAGAAAATCTGGCACAGCATGAAAATGAAGTTCACACTTCAGATCGAACGGATGCTCATGTGACAGAACAGACACCGGAAATGGTGTTTACAACCGATCAGATTTTGAATGAAAGTATGGTACAGGCGGAGGACACTTCTTATCTGCCGATTGATACGATGGATCTGATCGAACAGTTTGCAGAGAATGTGAAGGTGACAGTGGCAGAGAATGCCTCATCGATGGAGATGCAGCTGAACCCGGAGAATCTCGGCAAAGTATATCTTCAGATTTCTTCCGAACAGGGAAGTGTCCGTGCACAGATCGCGGCGAGCAACGAAGCTGTTAAGGCTGCACTTGAAATACAGGTCGCAGAGCTTCGGGAGACACTCGAGCAGTCGGGAATCAAGGTGGATTCTATTGAAGTGACCGTTGCGTCACACGAATTTGAGCGAAATCTTGAACAGGGACAGAGCCGCGAGTTTGAAGAAGGACAAAGACAACAGGAACAGCAGTCACAGAGAAGAAACATTAATTTATCCTCGCTGGATGAGTTGTCTTCACTGATGACAGAAGAGGAAGCCTTAGTTGCCCAGATCATGAAGGACAACGGAAACTCAGTTGATTTGACTGCATAAGGAGGAACAATATGGCAACAACATATACCGCTGCGGTAGATAACGGTAAGTTGGTAACGGATTATCAGGCAAAGAAGAAGGCGGAAGAAGCCGATAAGAATAGTGGTTCATCCCTTGGGTATGACCAGTTTTTAACGCTTCTTTGTGCGGAAATGCAGTATCAGGATCCACTGGAACCAACAAGCAACACAGAGTATGTTGCACAGCTTGCTACATTCTCGCAGCTCGAGGCTACGTTATCCATGCAGCAGACACAGGAAAATGAGATGGCAAACGCTTTGGTCGGTAAACAGGTAATTCTGAAGGTTGCAGATGAAACGACCGGCAAAGAAAATTATGTCAACGGTAAAGTCGATTATATCATGTATCAGGAAGACGGAAGCGTTATGCTCAGCGTGAATAACCGTCTGTACAACATTGATACGCTGGATACGGTTGCAGATGAAAGCTATTATGAGGCGGTTACAACTGCGAAAACATTCAGTGATATGGTCGGTCAGCTTCCGGATATTGAGAATATTAATGAGAGCTACGAGAAGGCGATCCAGCAGATCAGGGATGTGTATGACGGAATGACTTCTTACCAGCAGAAATATGTGGACAGTGATGATCTGACAAAGCTGGAAAATTATGAGAAGCGTCTTGCGGAAATCAAGAAGGCACATGAGGGCGAAAGCGGCGAGAAGACAGACACGGATAATACGACAGATAACACGGAGAACGGGACGACCGATGTTGTAGACAAGACCGATACTGACAACGATGCGAATACGGATAACAATACGAATGCGGACAGCAAAACAGAGACGGAGGCGAATGCATGAATCCGATAGCCGGACAGTTTTCGTCGATCGAACAGGTCAGTGATCAATATTTAAATCAAAAAAATGTTAATCAATCTTCCAAAAAGTCCGATATATCATTTGAGGAAGTTTTAAGAAGACAACAGTCCCTGAGTACAACAGGGAGTGAAACGCTAAAGTTTTCAAAGCATGCCACGCAGCGACTGGAAAGTCGGGGCATCAGCCTGTCGGATGAACAGAATGTGAGACTGCAGAGTGGTGTGGAGAAAGCGAGCGCAAAAGGGATTAACGAATCACTGGTTCTTGTCGATTCACTGGCATTTATCGTGAATGTTCCGAACAAAACGGTTGTGACGGCGATGGATCAGACGGAAACACAATCAAATGTATTTACAAATATTGATGGCGCAGTAATTATGTAGCTGGACCTTATGGAAGCTACGGTTTCTGACTGACAGAGGAAACCAAAGGATGCCATCACAGGAGGTCAATGTACTATGATGAGATCAATGTACTCTGCTGTGTCCGGACTTAAGACACATCAGACAAGAATGGACGTTATCGGTAATAATATCGCGAACGTCAACACGGAAGCATTCAAGTCTTCCAATGTACGATTCAGTGAGATTATGTATCAGACGACAGCTTCTGCATCCGGCGGAAACGGTACAACCGGTATCGGCGGTAAGAATGCAAAGCAGATCGGTCTTGGTGTAACCACTGCATCGACAATGGTGAATATCACCGGTGCGGGTGCATCGGAGACGACAGGTAATCCGTTCGATTTAAAGTTTACGGACAGCCAGTCGACCAATTTCTTTATTGTAAGTGATGGAACCAATCGCTTTTTTACAAGAGCAGGTTCGTTTTATGTGGATGGTAACGGATATCTGTGTATGAGTTCGACCGGATATACGCTGCAGGGATGGCAGGTGGATCCGACGACAGGCGATATTCGTAAAGATATCGTATCTCCACTTCAGGTAATGTCTCCGCAGAACCAGACAGCAGCTCCGGAAGCTACGACAAAGGCTTATGTATCCGGAGTGCTGGATAAGAAGGACACGAACGTTACCAGTGAAGACGGATATACGGTGACACTGGGATTTTTCGATAATCTTGGATATTCCTATACGGCTAAGTTTGCAATCAAGCCGCGTGAGAATAGCACGGTGGATGGACAGTATCACATTACACTGACGGATATTATTGATTCGAGCAGTCGGTCGATTCTTGGAAATACAGATGCCGAGAAAAAGGCAAACATCAACAGTGTGTTCGGTAACGGATATGATATTGATTTCGATGCGAATGAGGGTACTTTCGTATCGATCGGTGGAAATAATAAGACGAGCCAGATGTTAAATCTGTCTGCTCTGAGAACCGGATATACAACAAACGGACAGAATGGACAGCAGAATGTTACCAGTAATTTTCAGAATATCGAGCTTGATTTCTCGAAATGTATGAACTACAACAACGGTGGAACTTCTACCTTTAAGATGTTAAAAGGTGATACGACAGGAGACGGAGCCGGAAAGAAGCTTGGAGCCTTAACCGGAATTACAATTGACCAGCAGGGTCAGATCCATGGTTCTTACGATAATGGTAATACCGTTCTGCTCGGACAGATTCCGGTTGCGCAGTTTGCGAATGCATCCGGTCTTGAAAAAGTCGGAAACAATTGCTACCAGACAACCTTAAATTCCGGTGAATTTGACGGAATCGGTGTGGAAGTCAGTGCGGACGGTAGTGCAATCAACTCCGGCGAGCTTGAGATGTCCAACGTAGATCTGTCCGGACAGTTTACGGATATGATCGTCACACAGCGTGGATTCCAGGCGAACTCAAGAGTTATCACCGTATCTGATACACTGCTTGAGGAACTGATCAATCTGAAGAGATAATTTATAAGTTGACAGAAAAATACATAAAAATGCGATGGGAGATGCGTTTTCGCCATTTCCCATCATTTTTTTACCCTTTTTACCAAAAAGGAAGTAGACAAGAAAACAAAAGTTTAGTAGAATTATATAAAAGGGTCATTAGGTCTATTTTGCGTTTTGACCGGATCCGTAATTTGTAAAATTGGAAGGTGCATTGTATGGATATAGCATCGTTGGGTGGAATCCTTTTTGGACTCGCAATGGTCGTATTTGGTATTATAAACAGTGGTGGCAGCATTGATGCGTTCCGGAATTTCATTGATATTCCGTCGGTCGCAATCACAATCGGTGGTTCGATTGGATCAACGCTGGCGTGTTTTAAGCTGCCAGCCTTTTTGAATGGTCTGAAATCCTTTATACTGATATTCAAGGAGAAGAAATATGATCCTTCTGAGATCATTAAGTCGATCATCGATCTGGCGAATGTCGGACGAAAGGATGGGCTGCTTGCGCTTGAGGAGGCTGCCAATGGTCTGGATGATGAATTCCTGAAAAAAGGTATTTTACTTGTTGTAGACGGAACGGATCCCGAACTTGTCCGGGCGATCCTTGAGACAGATCTGATGTGTCTGGAGGATCGGCATAAGAGTGTAATTTCTGTCTGGGAGAAATGGGCGGAGATGGGTCCAGCCTGGGGTATGATCGGAACACTGATCGGACTGATCAACATGTTACAGAAACTGGATGATCCGTCTGCAATCGGACCGCAGATGTCCGTTGCACTTGTAACAACACTTTACGGATCCTTGATCGCGAACTGGTTGTGTACACCGGTTGTGGGAAAACTGAATGCCAACAATAGTCTGGAAGTTGTGAGCAGACAGATTACGATAGAGGGTCTTCTGTCGATTCAGGCAGGTGAGAACCCGCGTGTCATTGAGGAGAAGTTAAAGTCTTTCCTTTCTCCGTCGAACAGAAACCAGATTGGTGGTGACAATGCCGGAGGTGAGGAATAATGCCGAAGAAGAGACCTGAGGATCCGCCGAAGGGTTCCCCGGCGTGGATGGCGACATTCTCCGATCTGATGAACCTTCTGTTATGCTTTTTCGTATTGCTTTTCTCTATGTCTACGGTTGATGCGGACAAGTTCCAGCAGGTAATTGCTTCGCTGCAGAGCAGTGTGAGTATCCTGCCGGCAGGTGGTGCAAGCATCGGAGATGGAGAGATGATCTCCGCCGGTGTGAGACAGCTGGAGTTTATGGATTCCTACTACAATGAAGTTGCCAATTCGGCAGCGGAAGACAGTAACAATCAGACGGAAGGCAAAGAAAACGTACAGGAACAGTACGAGAAACAGGGACTTGCCGAGTCGGAGAAGATGGCAGAGGAGATACAGAAAGCTTTAGATGCCTCGGAACTTGGCTCCAAAGTGGATGTGAATTTTAATGCGGAATATGTACAACTGAATCTAAACGGAGCAATTCTGTTTGATTCCGGTCATGCGGATCTGGTAAGTGGAGCGATTCCGATTGTTGATAAGATTGGCAAGGTACTTGAACAGTATGATGCCAATGTGATTGAGATTGAGGGACATACGGATAATGTGCCGATACGAAGCAACGGTAAGTTTGAAAGCAACGAGATCCTTTCCGTGTACCGGGCGCTGGCGGTTGCCGAGCGGATCCGTGATCACACTTCATTGGATCCAAAATATATTAAGTTTGCCGGCCGCGGCGATTATGTCCCAATTGCGGACAACAGTACACCGGAGGGACGTGCACGAAACCGGCGTGTAGAGATCAAGGTGTATAATTCTTATAATTCGAAGGTGGATTAGGAGGAAAGTTAAGTATTATGAAGAAGAATTTGATTTCAGTACTGATACTTGCATTGGTGTTTGCCAACTTTGTGCTGACTGCGATACTGATGTTTAGTGTGCTTCCAGAGACGAAGAAGGCGAATACACTGATTGAAAAGGTATGTTCCGCAATCGATCTGGATCTTAACAGTGGAGCGGCAAGTGGTGTATCCAATGTGCCGATCGATCAGCAGGATATCTACAAGGTGAATGCCGGAGAGAAGATTACAACGAATCTTGCAAAAGGATCTGACGGTAAGAATCATTACGCCGTGCTTAAGGTTTCACTTGTCTTGAATAAGAAGAGTGACAATTATGCGACGTATAACCAGGATTTCTTCACAAGTCAGGATGAGACGATCAAGAATGATATCATTCAGGTAATCGGTAATTATACCGTCGATGAGTTTGAGGCGAATAAGGACGAGGCCAAGGGAGAAATCCTTTCCGATATGCAGGAATTGTTTGGCGCGGATCTGGTAGTCGGTGTCAATTTCTCCGAATCGACATCTGAATAGAGAAGATTAAGAAGGCTAACCGGATTTTTCGGTTAGTCTTATCATGGTTGTGTAACAGGTGGTGAAAGATAGATGGGTGACGTATTATCTCAGAATGAGATAGACAGTTTGCTGGCAGCGCTTAGTACCGGTGAACTGGATGTAGAAGAAATTAAAGACAGCAATGAAAAACAGGTTAAAGAATACGATTTTGCCCGTCCTTCTAAATTTTCCAAGGAGCATCTTCGTACCTTGGAGATTATTTTTGAACATTACGGAAGATTGCTTTCCACAAATCTTCCAGTCTATCTGCGTAAAAATGTTCAGGTTGAGGTGATGAATTCCGAGGCGGTAACGTATTCGGAGTTTTCCAATGCTTTGTCGAATCCGGTGCTTCTTGGGATTATCAATTTTGCGCCGCTTCAGGGAAATATTATTATCGAGATGGCTTCGGCGCTCGGCTATACGATTGTCGACCGAATGCTTGGAGGCCGTGGAGATCCGATTGACAAGGTGAGGGAGTTCTCGGAGATCGAGCTTTTGATCATTGAGAGAATTATGATTGTATGTGTGAACCTTCTTAAGGAACCGTGGGAGAATGTGGTTGATATTCATCCGAGACTGGAGCGGATTGAGACAAATTCCCAGTATGCACAGATTATATCGCCAAGCGAGATGATCGCAATCGTGACGATCAATATGAAGATTGGCGATGTAGAAGGACTTATGAATATCTGTCTTCCGTACATTACGTTGGAAGATGTGATTGATAAATTAAATACCAAGTATTGGTATTCAAACATGCAGGATCAGGATGATAACAGTTACGCAGATGCGATTGAATCTTTGATCCAGCGAGCGGAAGTACCTGTGAAAGCGGTACTTGGCAACAGCGCAATATCGGTCAATGATTTTGCGATGTTGCAGCCGGGTGACATCATTAAGCTAGATCGCAATGTTGATGATGAGCTGGATGTCTATGTCGGCAATATTCGAAAATTTACTGCATTACCCGGTTCTTCGGGCGACAATTATGCAGTTAGGGTCACTTCGGTGATCAGAGAGGAGCAATAAACGTATGGATGGAATTTTATCGCAGGAAGAAATTAACGCACTGCTGAGCAATCCCGGAGGAGCGGGGGCTGCGACTGCAGAGGCGGAACTTTCAGAAGCTGAAATTGATGCGATCGGGGAGATCGCCAATATCAGTATGGGTACGGCTGCGACGACGTTGTTTTCTCTCGTGAATCGTAAAGTAGAGATTTCAACTCCGGTTGTATCTTATGCAACCTGGGATGACGTTGTGACAAAATATGAGAGACCGTGTGTGTTTATCCGTATTGCCTACACGGTAGGACTTGACGGAAGCAACATCCTTGTACTGAAAGAAAATGATGTTAAGATCATCACCGATCTTATGATGGGGGGTGACGGAACAAATACAGAAGGGGAACTCGGAGAACTTCATCTGAGTGCGATCAGTGAGGCGATGAACCAGATGATGGGATCATCGGCGACTTCTTTATCCTCGATGCTGAATAAGAAGATCGATATCAGCCCGCCAAGGGCAGATTTGATCGATCTGGCAGGAGAAATTGACGAGAGTGAGATTGATGAGTTCTTAACTGGAAAATTTGTCAAGATTTCGTTTCGTATGGAGATTGGAGATCTTGTGGACAGCGAGATCATGCAGCTTTACCCGATTTCATTTGCAAAGGAAATGTGTGCGGGTGTAACGCACAATATGGAGATGGATAGTAGCAGTATGAGGGAAGAACCTGCTCCGGCACCGGAACCAGCCCCGGCTCCGCAGCCTGCACCTGCTCCGCAGATGAATGCGCAGCCACAGATGAATATGCAGATGAACCCGGGAATGGGACAGCCGATGATGGGGCAGCCACAGATGAATATGCAGATGAATCCGGGAATGGGACAACCGATGATGGGGCAGCCGGTCAATGTACAACCGGCACAGTTTACTGCTTTTTCCGGTGGTAATTTCGGAACGTATCAGCCGGAGAATATTGATCTGATCATGGATGTTCCGCTGGAAGTTACCGTAGAACTTGGACGTACCAAGAAGTCGATTTCCGATATCCTTGATTTTGGACCGGGAAAGATCATTGAGCTTAACAAGATCGCCGGCGAACCAATCGATGTGCTTGTTAACGGAAAGTATGTTGCGAAGGGAGAGGTTGTGGTCATTGAGGAGAGTTTCGGTGTCCGTATCACGGAAATTGTGAACTCTTCGAAGCCGCCACAGGCATAGAAAGTCGTATGACAATATTATTATCAAGTTCTTTTCACAGTCTGGTACAACTGATCGGTGCGCTCATTATATTTGCGTTTGTGCTTGGAATTACTTACCTGACAACGCGATGGATGGTTGGCTTTCAGAAGAGTCGCAGCAACAATAAGAATTTGCACATTATTGAGACGATTAATGTCGGAAATAATAAGTACATCAGTATTGTTGAGGCTGGAACCGTGTATTTGGTGGTGTCGGTCGGAAAAGACGAAGTACATCTCCTGACGCAGCTTACGAGAGAACAGCTTAAGGATTTCTCGTTTGAACATGTGGAAGAGAAGGAGTCACAGGAGTCCTTCTCGGAAATCCTTGAAAAACTCAAGGACAAATTACCAAAGAAACAGGATTAATAATGAGTAAAGGAAAAAAGATATACTGCGTGGCAAGCTTTGTGTTTGCATGTGTGGTACTGATAGTTACAACTGTATTATGCGTTACGCATCCGACGACGACGTACGCTGCTTCAACGAATTCAAGCAGCTTGACGACCGGAAGTACGGAGGTTGCAAACCATAATGACCAGACCGATGGATTGTCCATTACCTATAATAATGAGAATGGATCGCTGTCTACTCCGGTCAGAATGCTTCTCGTGCTTACGGTGTTGTCTCTGGCACCATCGATTCTGATTATGATGACATCATTTACCAGAATTATCATTGTGCTCCATTTTGTGCGTACAGCAATCGGAACGCAGACGGCTCCACCGAACCAGATTCTGATCGGTCTGGCGTTGTTCCTTACCTTGTTTATTATGTGGCCGACATTTCAGCAGATTAACACAGATGCAATCCAGCCGCTTGACAGGGGGGAGATTACACAGACAGAGTTTTTAGAGAAGGCAGAAGCCCCAATCCGTGAATTTATGATCAAGGATGCGAAGATTCAGATTCGTGATATTAATCTGTTTACCGAGATATCCGGCGAAACCTATGAGGATGATACGGAATTGTCGGATGTGCCGTTCACAACTTTAGTTCCGGCATTTATTTTAAGTGAATTAAGAAAAGCTTTTATTATGGGCTTTCTGATCTATATTCCTTTTATTGTAATTGATATGGTTGTGTCATCGGTGCTTATGTCAATGGGCATGATGATGCTTCCGCCGACAACGATTTCGCTTCCGTTTAAGATTTTATTGTTTATTCTTGCGGACGGCTGGAATCTCGTGATTGGTTCACTTGTACAGACGTTTTATTAGGAGGTATCGATATGATTTCAGAGAGTGCAGTACTTGATATTGCAAGAGATGCCATCTATACGATCATTATTACATCAGCGCCGCTTCTTTTAGTATCGCTGATCATTGGATTGATTGTCAGTATCTTTCAGACGGTGACATCCATTCAGGAACAGACACTTACCTTTGTTCCGAAGATTCTCGGTGTATTTGTGACGATGCTGATCTGTGGATCATGGATGTTAAACAATATGTCGAGTTTTATTGAACGATTATGGTCAAATTTCAGTTATTACCTGAGTTTAGGATAGTTTCATGGTCAACTTTACATTTACTCTGGATAATTTTGAATATTTTCTGTTGATCCTGGTGCGGGTCAGCTGCTTTGTGTATGTAGCGCCGCTTTTAGGACAGACAGGAATTCCCAATCAGGTGAAGATTGGTCTGTCGTTTTTTACTTCGAT
>UQRC01000027.1 GCA_900543445.1 uncultured Lachnobacterium sp.
ATCACCCTCAAACACCGTATATTCGAACCGGTATCCTTTCGTCGTCTTAGCTCTCACACAAATACGAATGTGCTGCTGCTCCGGAATCTCTGCTTCGCTCTCCGACTCTTCGGTATTCGTTTCCGGCATCTCGTAAGTAAATGTACAACTTGCGATTCCAGAGACGCCCTCAATCGTATCCGCTTCACTGGCACTGTCAGAAGAACTTTCTGTCGCATCCACAGCGTTATTGCTGCCTTCTGCCAAAGCTATTCCGGTATCCGAATCTGCTCCATTCATCTTCGCCAGAAGATCCTCCTCGTCAATCTGCTTCTCATCCAGCATCGTAACCAGTTCCAGGCTCTGGAACGTAAACAGATTCAGACCGCTCAATTCAACATCACAGTCACTGTTTAAACGGAATGCTCCATTCTTAAAAGAAGGTTCCTTATCAAGCTTCGCAAGAAGCACCTGATCAAGACTGAAATCGAGTCCCTGATAATCATTTAAGACTTCCGTGGTCTTCTTTCTTCCGTTCGAAATCAAAAATGTAATATTACCGTCAAAATCCTTATTGAGTGGTAGATCCACACTTCCGGTAAAAGCATACTTGCCCCGCCTTAAAGTTGTCTCCTTTGTCCCGAAAAAGATACTGACTTCCGTCTTATCGGTATATTCCTTCGGAACAACGGACACATTCACTTTATACTTTCGATTCGCAAAGTCGAGGCTTTCCACTGCGATGGAATAATCCTCAACCATGCTTGCTTCCTCCTGCAGGGTCTTCTCAATATTGGACTGCAAATTCGTCATATCGGACAAAATCACGCTCGTGGAATCCTGCAGATAGGTAAGCTGATTCGTCAAAGCATCAATCTTGCGGAACATTCCGTACATCAGTGCAAGAATTAACACTATAATGACAATGATGATGATTTTTTTAAAATTCAATTTCCATTTCTTCATATAAAACGTTGACTCACAAAACTACTGCTCCGAAGATTCTTCGGTTGCTGTAATCTGGATTCCAAGCTCCTTAAGCTGCTTCTCGTCTACAGTTCCCGGAGCCTCAGACATCAGATCCGATGCATCCTTTACCTTCGGGAATGCGATTACATCACGAATAGAGTCTGCGTGTACCATATGCATGATCATACGGTCAACACCATAAGCAAGTCCTGCGTGTGGCGGTACTCCGTAAGAGAAAGCGTCTAACAGGAATCCGAACTGCTCATGCGCGCGCTCCTTGGTAAATCCAAGAACCTCGAACATCTTCTCCTGAATATCGTCCTGATGAATACGTACAGATCCTCCACCAAGCTCCGTTCCGTTTAATACGATGTCGTAAGCCTTGGCACGCACGGCACCCGGATCCGAATCGATTTTGTCCCAATCCTCTTCCATCGGCATCGTGAATGGATGATGCATTGCCATAAAACGGTTCTCCTCATCGGACCACTCAAGAAGCGGGAACTCGGTTACCCACAGGAAATTGTACTGGTTCTCATCCATCAGTCCAAGTTCCTCGCCGAGCTGCAGACGGAGTGCTCCAAGCACGTTCCATACAATCTTATTCTTATCAGCAGCGAACAGAAGCAGATCGCCCGGCTTACCATTCATCTTCTCAACCAACGCCTTCAGTTCGTCTTCCGTCATGAATTTTGCGAAGGATGACTTATAGGTTCCATCCTCGTTGACGCACAAATAAGCAAGTCCCTTGGCACCGCATCCCTTTGCATGCTCAACAAGCTTATCGATCTTCTTACGAGGCATAGCGCCCTGTCCACAAACATTGATACCGCGGACAGATCCACCGTTCTCAAGCGCACCGGTAAATACACCGAATCCGCATCCTTTAACGACATCCGATACGTCAACCAGTTCCATGCCGAAACGGGTATCCGGCTTGTCGGAACCGAAACGATCCATCGCTTCCTGCCAAGGCATACGTGGCAGCGGAAGCTGGATATCAGCGCCGATTGCTTCTTTAAATACATATTTAAGGAGACGCTCGTTTACATCAAGAACGTCCTCGATATCTACGAAAGATAACTCCATATCAGCCTGTGTAAACTCCGGCTGACGGTCCGCACGAAGATCCTCGTCACGGAAGCATCTTGCGATCTGGAAATAACGGTCATATCCGGAAGCCATCAGAAGCTGTTTGAAAAGCTGCGGAGACTGTGGCAGCGCATAAAAATTGCCCGGATGTACACGGCTCGGTACAAGATAGTCTCTTGCTCCCTCAGGAGTGGACTTACAAAGGATCGGAGTCTCGATCTCTAAGAACCCCTCATTTGCCATAAACTGACGCATCAGTCCGAGCACACGGCTCTTGAGCATTAAGTTGCGCTGGATATCCGGTCTTCTCAAATCAAGATAACGATACTTCAGGCGAATATCCTCCTTTGTCTGGCTGTTCTCCTCAATTGCAAACGGAGGTGTCTGTGACTCGGAAAGGATACGAAGGCTTGTTGCGATCACTTCGATATCTCCGGTCTTTAAATTCTCATTGACTGCAGCGGAACGCTTCTGCACGTTTCCCTCGATAGCGACAACATACTCACTTCTTAACGTTCCTGCCTTTGCGAAGCCTTCTGCTCCGACACTGTCCTCATCAAATACGATCTGTAACAGACCGCTTCTATCACGCAAGTCGATAAAGATCAGACTTCCTAAATTTCTTCTCTTCTGTACCCAGCCCATCACGGTAACTTTCTCACCGATATTGGAACTGCTTACCTCTGTACATCTGTGGCTTCTGTGTAAGCCCTTCATTGATTCTGCCATAATTGTCTCCTTAATTTCTTTATTAACTATTACAGAAACCTTCCAACCTCATTCGCAAAATCTGCCACTAAAGTGTCAGCCGCAGCTTCCGCTGCTTTCCATTTTGCTCATTTGGTTGAAGGTAACTCTATTCAGAGTTACAATATGATAAATCTGCATATTCTTATGTGCAAGCACAACGCCTATGCATCTTTACCATATTGTTTCTGAATAGTTACGCTATTTGTTAAAAAACTCCACGAACTCCTCATATCCTTCCTTGGAAAGCTGTTCTTTCTGGAATTTCTTATTCTTATTCATACGCACAACAAGTACCTGCTGTCCGTTCTCACGCGCTTCCTTCGCCTGCTTCATGACATCCACAAGCTTCTCGGCCGGATACTTCTTCTCTACGAGATACGCCACTCTCTTCGGACTCTCCGGAATCTTAAAGCCACTCTCCATAAGAAGTAAAATAATACGCTCGAATCCGATCGAGAATCCGCAGGCCGGAACATCATTTCCGGTAAACTTGCCGATCATCTTATCGTATCTTCCTCCGCCGCCGCAGGCTGCGCCAAGCTCCGGCATAGAGATTTCAAAAATCGTACCTGTATAGTAGCTCATTCCTCTTACAAGTGTCGGATCGAATACCAGTGTAAACTCCGCATTCTTGGTCGCATTGACCGCAGTAGCAATCTCTGTCATGTTCGTCACAACTTCCTCATCAAGGAAATTGCCTAATGTATCGGCGAGGAATGCAACGCCTTCGGCGACATCCTTCTTCTCCTCAAGCAGCTTGAAAAGTCCTAAATATTTGTCGATCGACTCCTGAGCATAGCCATCCTTTGCCAGCTCCTCGGCAACACCCTCAACACCGATCTTGTCCATCTTGTCGAGCGTGATAAATACGTTGTCATAATCCACCTCGGCAAATCCGCTGTATGCAGCCATCGCCTTAAGAATTCTTCGCTCATTGATACGGATCTCAAAGTTCTTAAATCCAAGTCTTCCGATCGTCGTTGTCGTAGCAGTGATCAGTTCGATCTCTGCCAGATTACTTGGCTCGCCTAAGATGTCGATATCACACTGTGTAAACTGACGGTAACGTCCTCTCTGCGGACGGTCCGCTCTCCACACACTTCCGATCTGTAAAGCCTTAAAAGGACTCGGCAGATCATTGGCATTGTTCGCATAGAATCGGGAAAGCGGAACGGTTAAGTCATAACGCATACCGAAATCAACGACATCCGCCTCTTCCTTTGCTGTCTCTAAATTTAACTTCTCGCCGCGCTTCAATACTTTGAAGATCAGCTTCTCATTCTCGCCGCCCTGCTTATTGGAGAGATTTGCGATATTCTCCATACAAGGGGTCTCGATCGGTGTAAAACCGAAGCTTCGGTAAGTGTCCTTGATTACGCTTGTCACATAATCGCGGATTTCCATCTCTGCTGGTAATATATCTTTCATGCCGTTTACCGGCTTCTTGCTTAATGCCATCTGCTTTCCTCCGTAATCTCTAATTATCCAGAATTTATTATACGTTTGAGATTCCCATACGTCAAGCATCGAAGTGCGAAGGAATACGGATTTCCACCAAATTTTCGCCAACCGCGTGACGAATTGAAAAAACGCACAATACATCACAGAATTTCTGCAATGTATCGTGCGTCTTATCTTTCGTCCGCGCTAATCTGCTTTACTCATTCTCCGGCTTAAAATCTCTGATCAGATTCCAGGTCGGCAGTGCATTGCCGTCATAATCAAACAATGCCTGATTTGCCCACTCATTACCGCATGGTCCCTTGTCGTTCATATACTTAAGAGACGCTTCCGTTGCCCAGCCGGAACCGGAAACCGGAATCCATGCCGGCTCCCAGTAGAAGAAGCCTTTTCCTTTGTTGCCCCGGATGTGGCTGATACGGTTTAAGAAATCTTCCATGAAATCATACTGTCCCTGCACGGTCATCGGATACTCGATCTTTGCCACAAGTTCAGGCTTGGTTGCATATCCCTTGCGCTGCTCATCGGTAAGCTTCTCATAGTCCTTGTAGTCCTCCATGGTGTATCCCATGGAAACCTCTGCAATGATCAGCTCCTTGCCGTAACGCTCCGCAATATCGTTCATATTGTTGGTCAGCATATCAAGTGTTCCATGCCAGAACGGATAATAAGACAATCCGATCAGCTGGAAGTCCTCGCCACGCTTTGTAAACTCGTCGAACCACTCGCGGTACAAAGCGTTGTTTCCGCCGTTGTCCAGATGAATCATGATCGGCACATCCTCATCAATCGCACGCACACCGCGGATACCGGCATTCACAAACTTTGCGATATTATCATAGTTTGGAACCTTGCCCTCCGGCCAAAGCAGACCGTTTGAGAGCTCGTTTCCAACCTGTACCATCGTTGTGTTGATGCCATTGTCACGAAATACCTTCATCGTATCCACCGTGAAATCATAGACTGCCTGCTCCAGTTCCTCAACACCGTAATCTTTCCATGCCTTCGGTTTGATCTGTTTACCAGGATCTGCCCAGAAATCGCTGTAATGAAAGTTTAAGAGCACGCCAAGACCTGCATCGGTTACTTTCTTTGCAATCGCAAGCGTTGTCTTAAGATCATTCTCTCCGGCACCGTAAGACTCTCCACTCTCAGAGTACGGATCATTCCACAGACGGATACGGATCGTGTCAACGTCATACTTCTTCATGATGTCTAAGATATCCATCTCGGTTCCATCGACATAATATTTGACTCCACATTTCTCAAGTTCCAATAATGTGGATAAATCCATGCCTTTTACAAATTTCATGCCTTTTCTCCTTAACTTAATACAAGCTGCCGCACTCTCGTACGGCAGCTTTGTTTTTAATCGAAATCGAATTTTGTAATTCGATCATGCATTGCCTTGTAGCGGAAGCGGATCATCTCATTTTTTTCTAAAACGTCCTGCTCCGTTCCTCTATACTGGCAACGAATGCAGCTATAAATACCTGTTTCCTTATTATAAAACATATCAATGTCCAGATCTCTGAGGAAGCAGGATGGGCATCTGTAATTTAATTTGCCTTTGCCAAGTTGAGCCATGTTGCAAATACCTCCTTGTCTGAGATTGTTTTCTTGTAACCAAGTGTGAACATTGGCGAGAATGCATAACCTTCTTTCACGTAACCCTCTGCTGCGGAGTCTGATGCGGTCATGGAAACTCTTGTCTCGATCTCAGGAACGACTGCTGAGACTTCGGTTGCACCTACAACGCCCTCCTCACGGCACTTGTATGCGTAATCAATGGTCTTAACCTCCGGTCCGTCGATTCTTAACTTGATATTCGTCATATCCTCAGAATACTCTGTGGTACCGTAACATGCTACCATGTACTCGTTTAAGGTAACTTCGGCATCCGGATTGCTCATCTCAAGAATATGACGTTCAATCTTGATGTTGGAAGATCCCTCTTCGAAATACTCCTTCGTCTGAAGCTTAACGGTCAGATCGTTAAACTCGATCGTTACAGGATCCAGTGTCAGGACTCTTGTCTTGCCTTCCTGTGAGAAATGCGCATGTGTCGGACAGAGACACAGATCAACTTCCTCTCCCTTGTAAGAAAGCTTTGCACTTCTGACGGTTCCCTCTCCAGCATAATGTGTGAAGTAACCTGCACGGTACTTCTCCTGGATCAGGAATGGGTAAGATGCATCCTGAACATGCTTTGTTCCGATTCCAACCGGCCACTCAAGCTTCGCTGCATATGGGCGAAGGTCTACGATCGCTCCACCCTGATCCATGTTGACACAGGCTCTCATGTATGGATCGCAGTACCAGAACAGCTGCTTATCCGATCCGTATAAGATATCTCTCCAGAGTGCACACTCCGGCTCGTTGTAGTTATTGTCATTGACACCCTTCTTCTCACGATAGTAGTCAGCGAACTCTGACATTGTCATATCGATGAGCTGTCCTTCTTTCTTTAACTTACCGTAGTAAGCACATCCGTCACTGTATGACTTGTAAAGAAGTTCATAAGGCTGCTCCCAACGTCCCATCTTGTTCATCCAGCCTGGTCCAACGAACATCATGTTGTATGCGTATCCGTTGTTGTACTTCTCAAGAGAACGATACTGATCGATCAGGTTGTACAGATATGGGTACTCCCAGGTCTTGGTATCGTAGATCATTCCACGAAGTACATTCTGTGGATGGGTTCCGAAGTTGGACCCGTTACCGTCATAACATGCGATCAGGTCTCGTGAAAGGTGTGGGATTGCTACGATTCCGCTATCCTCTTCCTTATTTGCAGCCGGTGCATGTGTATTCTGCTTAGAAGGGATCCATGGTGCCCATGGGCCTCCGTCAAATAATGTATACCATGAGTTGTTACAGGTATGATATGCCTTCGGACCTTCCTCCCAACAGGTAGCAACCGCACATTTTACTGTCGGGTATGTTGCCTTAATGTAGTTGGTCAGATCTGCATCCATATAATAAGAACCTGTTGACTCCGGATAGAATCCGAACTTGTCATGGAACTTCTCAAATACATCGTTTACAATTGCTTTCTTGTCTTCCATAGAAAACATCCAGATACAGAAGTCTTTTGTCTTATACTTCTCTCTGAACTCCTCGCAAGGCAGACCAAGTAATGATAACGCGATCTCATCACCATATACTTCATGGTCATGCTTCGCAATCTCAACCGCCTCATCATTGAAAAGGGATGCATAGGTCATCTGAATGGTAACCTTGAGTCCGTTCTCATGAGCCAGTCTCTGCTGCGTCTTAAAGATATCAAGTGATTCGGTCAGAAGTGCCTTATCTCCGATATCCTCTTCCTTACCCTGTCCGGTGACAGTCGCGGAATACTCCGGCACCAATTCCGGGCGATGAATAAGGTTTAATACAAATTTATCCATTTTAAATACTCTCCTCAAAATTTAATATTCGTTAACCCTTTACAGCTCCTCCGGTAACGCCTTCAACATAGAATTTCTGCATTACTACGAACAGGATAGAAATCGGGATTGCGATCATCACTCCACCGGCACAGAATATTGCAAAATAGTCGCCGATCAATGATCTCTGAAGCAGATTATAAAGTCCGATTGCAACCGTCCAATCTGCGGAATCCTTGGATTTGATCATGATGCGTGCCATGACGAAGTCCATCCACGGATTCAGGAAAGACTGAATGATCGTATATACGATCATAGGCTTTGATAATGGAATAATAATCTTGCTAAAGATTGTTGCCTCCGATGCTCCCTCAAGACGGGCTGCCTCGCGGAGCGATACCGGAATGGTATCAAAAAAGCCCTTTAATATCAGAAATCCAAGCCCGGAACCGGCAGAATAAATAAACACAAGTCCGGCAAGAGAATCCGTAAGTCCTAACATTTTTAACACAAAGTAGACAGCGATCATGGAAAGCACACCAGGGAACATTCCAAGGATGATGGAAAAGCTCATCAACTTTTTTCTTGCCTTAAATCTCATACAACTGAACGCATAAGATACCATCAGTACAAACAGAGAAGAAACAATGCAGGAAAAAAACGCTACAATAAATGTATTTCTAAACCATGCCGGGAAGTTCGCTGCTGTATCCGTATGGAAGAACAACTGGTTGTAGTTTGCAAGCGTCCAGTGCTTTGGAAAGAAATTTTTTCCACTTACGCCTTTTACCGTTGAAAGCGAAGTCACAAACAGCCATACGATCGGAACTAACCAGATGAATGCAAGGAACGCAAGAACAACATGTCTTATAATAATATTCCAGGTTTTCTTTTTCATTATTGATACACCTCCTCTTTATCTCCACTGATCATTCGACTGTAGCTTAGCAGTGTAAGAAGTGCGCAGATAACGAACGAAATAATACCGATAACGGATGCCATCTTGTAGTTCGAGTTATCATTTGTCAGGGTAAACAGCCATGTAATAAGAAGGTCTGTCTCCTTTGCCTTGGAATTGGCAAATGCCATATTAGCCGTAGCCGTACCGCTTGTAAGCAGGTAGATAACATTAAAGTTATTGATGTTGGCGATCACACTCTGCACCAGTGACGGTCCACAGATAAACAGTACATATGGCATAGTGATCTTCCAGAAAATCTGCCACTTATTTGCACCGTCAATACGTGCACTCTCCAGCTGATCCGTCGGAATATTCATCAGGATACCAGTTGCAGTCAGCATCTGGTAAGGAACACCGACCCAGATATTGATCAAAATGATCATCACATGTGACCATCCCGGCTTTGACAGGAATGGAATATAATTGGTTGCGATCACACCCGCATCCTTAAGGAATCCGGTCAACCCAAGTGATGAGCACCATGAATTCACGATACCGTTATTACTAAACATCTTGCTGACAAGAAGTAATGTTACGAACTGTGGAATCGCAATCGTAACTACGAACAGTGAACGCCACACCTTCTTGAAATATGTATTCTCATGATTGATGAGCTTTGCAAGAAGAATACCACCGATGAAGGTTGTAAACGTTGCGGTCACAGCCCAGATCATAGTCCATGTAATAATTCTTACGAATGCATAGGAGAATGTGATCGTTGCACCACCACCGGTAAACATCGTCTTGAAATTGTTAAGTCCAACCCATGTAAACAGGTAGTTTGGCGGCATATGATTTTCATCATAATTGGTAAATGCCACACATGACATAAATATGATCGGGATGACATTCATCAGAATGACACCGATGCTTGGCAGAGTAAGTAATGTCACATAAAACTTTCCATTGACGAGTTCCTTTAAATCCTCACGGAATGTATTAATATGCTCCCCCTGCTCCTTCATAAGCTGAAGACGATATACTGCCTTCATATTGCTTATATATAAAAGTATAAATGCAATGATCACGATAATTCCAACAATTCCGTAAAGAAGGATCAGCAAAGAATTATCATAATCATTTACAGTGTTTTTCATTGTCAACGGATCAAACTTCGACTCGTACTGTACCGTACCGAGCGTATTCAGATCCTTGATATAATTAATTGAGAACATTCCTGTAAATAACAGTACCACGATCTCTAACAGAGTCATCATAATTCCTTTGACAATCTGTTTCCGTCCCCAATATCCGGCACCCATCACAAGAAGAGACAGCTTACACCAGATATCACCCTTTGCCACGGCTGTGCCAAAATCGACAAAGTACTTTTTAAAAGCGTTTAAAAATTTTTTCATAGAATCACTCCCATGCGTGTACGAGAAATTCTCTCTTCGTAAAAAATATCCACATGCCCCACTCCGCAGAGCATGTGGATATTCGAGTTGAAAAGTTTTTGTATCAGTGTTTAATTAATAAATTTCTATTATTCAGATACCGGCTGAGTAATTCCGGCTACAGCATCATCAAGTACTTTCTGTACATCCTTAGCACCATCTACAAGGTTCTGTCCAAGAGACTCTGCCGGTGTCCAGAAGTTGTTTCCTACAACCTGCTGGTCTGCGTATGCTGACTGTGCTGCAAGTGCTGCAAGTGCCGGGCTGTCGATCTGCTGAGCTGCTACCAGGTTAGCTGGTCCTTCCGCTGTTGCCTGACCGATCGCAAGCTGGCTGTCCTCATTGGTTAAGTACTCAGCAAGGAGCATTGACCATCCAATGTTCTGAGAGTGAGAGTTAACACCTACGAACTTATATCCAGCGTAAGATCCCATCTGTGTAGCTGTACCATTCACATCAAATGTAGGAAGCTTGCAAGCTGCATATCCGTCACCATAAGCTTCTTCGAATGTAGTAGCATTCCATGTACCAGATACATATGCGCCAAGCTCTCCATCTGCTAACATAGCAAGAGCATCGTCATTCTTAGCTGCTGTAAAGCTCTTAGAAGAAGTAATGTTCTCAACACTCTCTGCTACTGCTAAACCAGTCTCGTTATTCCAATCACATGAGTTAGATCCATCATCATTCAATGAAAGGTTACATCCTGCACCTGCGAAGAATCCATATACATACCAGCCGTTTGCGATATCGCATCCAACCTTTGTTCCAAGTTCCTCAGCCTTAGCGGTAAGAGCTTCCCATGAAGCTACATCCTCTTCTGAGAACTTGCTTGAATCGTAATATAAGAAATATCCGTTTGAAGCAGTAAGTGGATAAGCATAAAGCTTTCCGTCAACAGTAGCTGCATTAACAGTTGCCTCTGAGTTTGTCTCAGCAGGATTATATGTATAAGTTGCTGCAACCTCCTGAAGTGCTCCTGCATTCACAAGATCCTTTACCTGATCGTCTGCGAATACGAATACATCAGCTGCTGCATCGATGTCCTCAAGTACCTTATCCTTGGCATCTGCCTCAGATACTCCTCCGATCTTGATATTAAAGTTTACATCGGAGTACTGCTCCTTGAACTTATCTGTAAGTTCTGTCATAACCTTCTGGTAATTTTCCATCTCTGAGCACCAGAGTGTAATGTTTACATCTCCCTCTGTTGATGCGATGAGGTTTGCGATTGCGTCCTCAGAAGCACTTGTGTCTGCCTCTGTTGCAGGTGCCTGAGTATCTGGCTTGTCTACAGATCCCTCATCTTTCTTTGCTCCGCCACATGCTGTCATGGATACTACCATTGTAGCTGCAAGCAGTGCGCTTAATACTTTCTTTTTCATTATTTTTTCCTCCCTATCTCTTTTCTCGAACTTTAATTTTTCCGTTTGCAACTGCGCAATCGGTTGTTCGACGCTATTAAGTATAATCTACCTTACCTTTTGTGTCAATGTACACTTTTTATAATTACCTATTGCATTTTTTGTCGATATTTGCCAAATCTTGTCCTTCGTTACGCGTTTTACCATGCGTAACAGCGTGTTGCGCAAACGATTAAGTTGGCTATTTTTCGGCATTCTAGTCTGAAATACGGTTTAATGTAAAGTCATCCACAGTGCCCCATGCACCTGCGTTGCACTTCATATGAACACCAATGGTCAGTGTATCTCCATCCGCAATCTTAATGTCTTTAATCGTCGGAAGTTTCCAGTCCGTCCATGTTGTCAGCATAAAGGATGCCGGATCCACTTCTTTTCCGTTGACCGCTGCATAAAGCTCCATGTCTGCATCATCCGCCACATCGCCACCCTGCGCATATGCGGATAACTGATAGGTTCCCGCCTTAAGATCCGTAATGGTCTGCTCAATAGAGAAATCCATATCTGTATCACCGGACCAGAAATGGAATGCAGCCTCTCCACTGTGTGCATCATCTGCCTTTACCTGGAAATCTGTCGGATTGGTATCTCCGGCATAGGTAACTTTCCACATGGATGTATCTGCATCCTCGAAGCTTGGATTGGTCACATAATTGATCATGATCACTTCAATGTTTGCCTGAACCTTGGTTCCATCATCCAATGTTCCCTCTACGGTGTATTTACCGCCTGTGGTATTATCAATTGCTGCAACTGTAGCCTGATCCCAGCTTACTGCGACCTTAGTGTTTGCAGAACGATCATTGTATACAACCTGCACCTTTTCCGGAAGCTTTATTTCTTCGCCAACGCCAAATGTAAGATTTACATCCGGCACAAAATCAACTGCAAGCGGAATGGAATTGCCGTCTTTTAAATACTTGAATACATTCAGCGATGAAAGTGGATGTCCTGTAAAATCAAACATTGCCTGATTATCCCATGAGCTGCCGCCGTAATAGAGTCCGGCATCATCCGGGTCATAATCTGCAGAATAGCTGCTTGCCCAGCCACTTCCGTACTTCTCCCAAAGTTCGGAATTATCCGCATCTTTGCTTCCAACCGGAATCCATGTTCCTTCCCAGTAAAATACACCGATCACACCAACTTCGTTTGCATCTGCACAGATGTCACGGATCATGGTTGCCTGGCTTTGTACGGTTGCAGCGTATCCGTCTACCGCACCTTCAATACCGTCAAAACTGTTCGCAAATCCGTCTCCATCCTCTGTTGTATATGCATACGAGGTCTCGGCGATCATTACCTTCTTGCCATATTTATCCATGATATTCTTGGCAACATTCTGCATATTCTCATTCGTTCCATCCCAGAACGGATAGTAGGAAAGACCAAAGACATCATAATCCACATTATACTTTTTCAGGTTCGCTGCCATCGTATCAACCTGGTCATTGTCTGTGATGTTGGTATAATGAAGTGCTACCAGAATGTCTTTGTTGTAATCTGCTGCGCTCTCACGAACCGCCTTGCTTCCTGCTGTCAGCAGTTTCATAACAGACGGCACATCCGTTTCATCCGACATTCCGTTGTTGATCTCATTACCAACCTGAACCATTCCGACATCCACGCCTACATCAAGAATTTCCTTCAAACTGTCTTTTGTAAAATCATACAAAGCATCTGCTTTCTCATCTGCGGTCATGCCCTGCCATGCTTTCGGGGCATGCTGTCTCTTTGGATCAGCCCAGAAATCCGAATAATGGAAATCAATGCTTACTTTCATGCCATACTCGGTTGCCCGCTTTCCCAGTTCCACAGCCGTTGCAACATCATTGTTTCCACCACCGTAACCATTTCCATTCTCATCATATGGATCATTCCATACACGGAGACGGATATAATTAACACCCGACTCTGCAAGTGTCTTGAATACATCCTGTTCCTTGCCGTCATATCCGTAATACTTTGCGCCACTCTTCTCGATCGATAATACTGCGGAAGCATCCATTCCACGGATAAAATCATCCGAAATTTCCTCTACCGGCTGTACAAACACATCCGCTGGATCCATGGACCACTCTGCATCGGCAACTGATTGTGTTTCCTGAACTGTTTCTGTTCCCACGCTTTGTGTGTCAGCCTCTTTGCTGCCGCATCCCCCAAGAATTGGAACGCACATTGCAGCACTCAGACATAAAGCCATCAGCTTCATCCTTGTCTTTTTCATTATTTTCTCCTCCCTATCACCCTCCTGCGCAAATAATTGCGCAATCGGCTGTTCAATTGCCTTTTCAAGTCTAGGAAAATACGAAAAGGCGTACCTTATATGAGTTCACATAAAGTACGCCTCAGTATTTTAAGCATAATCTATTTGGTTGATTCCTTCAGTACAACTTCGTATGGAAGCAGTGTTCTTGTCTCAACATTCACGCCCTCAATCAGATCAAGAAGTGTCTTGCACGCCACCATGCCAAGTTCCTTCGAATCAAAGTCCAGTGAAGTGATGGATGGAACATTGTTGTCCAATACCATACTGTTATAGAAAGATGCCACACGGATATCCTTCGGAACACTGACTTGCTTCTCGCGAAGCCTCTTTAACACACGGCTACAGATTGCATCATCCATACACAGAATACAGTCCGCTTTACGATCCAATACTTCCTCCACCGTTCGGTCGATTACGACATTGTTATCCAGATTCAGATACAAAAACGACGGATCGAGCTGCTCATTCATCTTATCATAAGCCTCTCGGAATCCACGAAGACGGCTTTGGGTAACAACGTGATTCTCATCGCCGCCGATCAAAGCGATCTTCTTCATGCCTTTCATAAGAATGATCGATGTCAGTTCCTTGCAGGCACTCTTATGATTATGATCCACCTGGATCACACCCTTGTAGTTCGTCGATCCGATCGTCACAAACGGCACATTTCTCGACTGCAGATACGCAATCTGCTTATCCTCCACGAAGGTACGCATAAGAATCACTCCGTCAACCTTGTGATTCATCACGATGCGCTCTAACGATGAGATGTCATCATTCTTGCAGATAGACAGCAGGATATCATACTCCATAATTCCGGCAATCTCCTGGATGCCGAGCAGACATTCCTGAAAGAAAGTGAGATCCACGACCGCATAATCTGTCGGCATAACAACACACAGATTATAGGTCTTCGACTGCGCCAGTCCTTTGGCAATAACATTCGGCTTATAGTCATGTTCCTCTATATATTTCAAAACACGGTCTCTTGTTGCAACTCCGATTCTTCCTTTACCGGATATTGCACGTGACACCGTCGTCTTCGATACACCAAGTGCCTCCGCGACATCAGCGATCGTCAAATTTCTGTTATCCTCGTTCCCCATAATTACCACTCATTCCTTGCATCTCGATTACAAACTTCCTCCCCAGACCAGAATCGAACGAAACCAATTTTGCTGATGCAAGTGTTCTTCTCCTTGTAAATCTTACTCATGCGCACTTTTATTGCGCAACTTCATTATCGTATCGTTTTCCTTAAAAAGCAAGTGTAATTATTTACTTTTTTTCGCCTGAATGATATAATATTTTTGCGCAAACGGTTGCGTTGTATTCTTAATATATAAAATGTGATTGCGTCTGTCAATCCGTGCAACGCATTTTTGTGCACTTTTTTATCAACTACCGATTCGCAATTAAGAAAGAAATATTTTTAGGGGAGAAACAAATATTATGAAAACAGATCATCTATTATTCGGTGCTGCCTACTACTCGGAATATCTTCCGTATGACCGTGTAGAGAAGGACATGGAGATGATGGCAAAAGCCGGAATGAACACGATCCGTATTGCGGAGTCCACATGGAGCACCACCGAACCAAGAGACGGCGTATTTGATTTCACGCATCTTGACAAGATGCTGGATGCCGCAGCAAAACACGGAATCTCTGTCATTATCGGCACACCGACCTATGCGATCCCGACCTGGCTGGCAAAGAAGTATCCGGATATTCTTGCACTCACGAACAACGGACAAAACATTTACGGTGCAAGACAGAATATGGATATCACACATGCCGGATACCGTTTCCACTGCGAGCGTGTCATCCGCGCGATAATGGAGCATATCAAAGATGTTCCTCATATTATCGGATTCCAGCTTGACAACGAGACGAAAAGTTACGGCACTGCCGGTCCTCGTGCGCAGGCAATGTTTATTGATTATCTGAAGGATAAATATCCGGACATCAATGAATTCAACCATGAATTTGGCTTTGACTACTGGAGCAACCGCATCAATACATGGGAGGATTTCCCGGATGTGCGTGGCACGATCAATCAGAGTTTTGCCGCAGAGTATGCCAAGTTCCAGCGCCTTCTTGTCACAGATTTCTTAAAGTGGCAAGCTGTCATTGTATCAGAATACAAGCGTGACGATCAGTTCATCACACAGAATTTCGATTATGAATGGACGGATCACTCGATCGGTTATCAGCCGGAAGTGAATCAATATGAAGCATCGGATGCAACAACAGTTGCAGGATGTGATATCTACCATCCTTCCCAGTCGCTGCTCACCGGTGAAGAAATTACTTTCTGCGGTAATATTTCCCGCAGCCTTAAGAAAGACAATTATCTCATTCTTGAGACACAGGCACAGGGCAATATTGCCTGGCTGCCATATCCTGGACAGCTCCGTTTACAGGCATACAGCCACATTGCGAACGGATCAAACAGTATTATGTACTGGCACTGGCATTCCATCCACAATGCGATTGAGAGCTATTGGAAAGGTGTGCTTTCCCACGATTTCTCCGAGAACGAGACTTACCGCGAGGCTTGCACGATCGGTGCGGACTGGAAACGCATCGGTACACATATTATGAATTTAAAAAAGACGAACCGTGTGGCAATCATGCTTGACAATAACTCGCTGACCGGACTGCGTCTTTTCCCGATTGGTGAGCTTGGCGGACACAGCTACAATGCGGTTGCCCGCTGGATCGGCGATACGCTTTACCGCATGAACATCGAGTACGATATGATTTCTTCTGCGGAACGCGACTTTTCGGCATACAGCTGCTTAATTACGCCGGCACTCTACAGCGCTTCGGAGGAACTGCTTACTGCATTAAATGATTATGTACAGGATGGCGGACATCTGATCTCTACGTTCCGCAGCGCTTTTGCCGATGAGCAGATCAAGATCTACAGCGATATGCAGCCGCACATTCTGCATGAATGTCTCGGCATCCACTATGACCAGTACACATATCCGGAAGATGTGAAGATTACACTCGCAGATGGTACGATGAGCACCTGCAAATACTGGATGGACATGGTCAGCTGTGATACTGCGAAGCCTCTGTGCTTCTATGAGCATCCGGCATGGAATCCCTACGCGGCAGTGACTGTAAATGAATACGGTAAGGGTTCTGCATTATATCTTGCCACCATGTTCGATCAGAATTCTTTGGAGAAAGTTTTACGCGATTACTTTACAAGTTTCTGTTCCGAAATCCTTGCACACAGCGATTGTCACTTTCCTGTGATCATCAAGGAAGGAATCAATGATTTCGGCAAGTGTGTCCGCTTCTACTTCAACTACTCTGGCGAGAAGCAGACCGTTGTATGCAAGGGATTGTCCGGCACAGAACTGCGGTCTGGAGATAACGTTTCAGATGGAGATACGATCCAGATGAACGCATGGGATTTTGTCATTATCGAAGCCTGCTAGTGATCTAGTCTATATGCATAATAGTAAAGCGGCCAATCACCATTTGATTGACCGCTTTCATTATAACACTCACATAGCCTTTTCAATCAGGCAACTATGTTCCCGTGTTGTCTTATCATAATTGATTCCAACCAGAAGCACTTCTCCCCGAAAATCCTTTAATGCTCTCACATATTTCTTTTCTTTCATCTGTTCCACTGCAGCGTCCTTTGTCTTATCCCATTTCAACTCTACAATGAGCGCAGGTGCCTGTGTTTCCCTCTTCGGATAAAATATCATATCCGCAATGCCTTTGCCGGCTGGCATCTCTTCCACTCTTGTATAATAATCCAGACTGCTCAGATACGCCATCTTGACAACACTTCGCAATGCCTGCTCATTATTATAAAAAAGAGAAGCCGTGTCCTCATCATGAATTTCATTGATTAATTCTGCTACCGAATCTCCGTCCTTCTGCCACGTCGCCTGCAGAATCTCGTCCGACCGTTGGATTGCCTTCATGAGTTCTGTACGATTTCCATTCTTAATCGCACGCACAAATTCCTGTCGCACCTCAACATTAGGAATTCTGACCGACTGCTTATCCTCATCATACGCAAGATAGCCAAGATGAATCAGCAAAGTAAGTACATCATCTTTACTTTTCATCGAAGTCATATCATTCTGAAAGGAACCAGTATCCACTTCACACGCAGCACCACCTAACATATTGACAACTGCATCTTTCAGTCCATCAAAGTTCATATCGATATAATCGCGAAGCGCCTCATAAGTCTCCGTTTTCGTCCAATAGCTGCTGAATTTATCACGCAGGATAGACTCCATAACCGACTTAGGATTATACACATGAATTCCACCAACAAAGTAACCATCATACCACTGCTGCATAGAAGCATAATCTTTCTGATGCTTTCTGCAAAGTCTTTCTACTTCTTCCTCTGTAAAGCCGATATATTCCTGTAATGGGTTCGGATCCACCATTGTATATTCATAAAAATCGCTGACCGCAGATTCATGTCCATACTTCTTAATTGGTAGAATCCCCGTCATATACACTCCTGCAAAAAGTTGATCCGTCAGACTACTCTTAAACAAAGAACGTAACAACAAAATATAAGTATCCAAAATCTTGTCCTGTCCCTTGCATTCACGAAACATAGCATCCCATTCATCGATAATAAGAATAATTTTCTCATTCGTAATCTCATGCATGATACATAACGCATCGATCAGATTCTCCTGATTCTGCACCTGTGGATATACACGCTCTAAATCCCGAATAATTTCTTTTTCCATTCGTTTTACTAATTGGTCGTCCTGTTTTAGCGTTGATAAGAAAAGCGTGATATCCAAATAGATTACATGATACTGATTCAGATTTGTTTCAAAGGTCGAATCCTGTGCGATCTTTAAATTCTCGAACAAATCCCTCGAGTCACAATCCTTGCTGTAGTATGCACAAAGCATCTTGGTTGCAAACGACTTTCCAAACCGTCTCGGTCTGCTGACACAGATCAGTTTCTGTGGTGTATTAAGACAACGATTCATAAATCCAACCAAACCGGACTTGTCGATGTATTCACCATTCCGGATCGAACGAAACCCTGCATTTCCTATATTCAGATATTTCCCACTGGTTGCCGCTACTTTCTGCATCTGCTTCTCTCCTTTATTTGCATCTAATTATAATGCAAACACCAAAAGTAAGCAATGTTTAAAATAACTTATACAAGCTTCCCAATTCATCAATAACATAGAACTGCTGCTCCCCTGCATCAAAGCAGCCGGAAACACTCTCCGACGGAATTTCCCCTTGAACGCTCCAGTTCGCCCCCGCATCCTCCGTGGTCAGAAGCAGGAATCTCACATCATCTCCAACCGCTTTCAACACCAGCATTCCTTCGCTCTTATTTTGCGAATCAAACGCAGACACAAAACCATCCATATAACGAACTCCTTCCGGCAGTTCCATAACCTCTGCCTTTTTCCATTGATCTGTGCCGCTCTCTTTCTCATACAGATAGGCATCCTCACCATGGGAAGCGACTGCAATATAGCATGTTCCCGAAGAAAAGGAAATCCCCTGCGGATAACCGCTAAGCCTGGAAAGATCGTCAGCTGGTGAAAAACTTTCCCCTGCATTCTCGGTGTAAAACAAGCGTTTCGTCATCTGTCCCGCTGCTGGCGAAGAACAGTACAATAAATATCCATGATCCTTATCCGAGAAACTGATATAAGCGCTTCCGCTTCCATCGAAAGCGTCTCCCGGCGATGTAACCTCCGTCTGCTTCCAATTGTCCCTTCCATCCGTGGTATAGTCTACGAGCAATCTGCCATCCTCCGAAATATATGCCACGTACGCACTCTGACGATCCACGGCACAGAGATCCGCCTGGCCATCATTCAGGCTGCTCACACTCTCAAGCTGTCGGGCTACAGAGAAATTCTCTATTCCGGAATCGGTAAACAGGATTTCGTCTTCGGTGCTCAGCGCCCAGCCCTCGTTTGTACTGCACATCGCCACTTTACGCAACGAATAAGAGAGATCTACCGTAGAAATGGTCAGCTTCTTATAAGTATCGTCAGCCTTATCCATCTCACTCGCTTCCTCAGTTGCCAATTGATTGCTCTGCGTTTTCTTTGTATTCTGATTCTTCGGATTCGATACCAAGCATAATATAAGAATCGCAACCGCCAGAAGAATCACAAATAGTACCCAACGCCTGGTTTTCTTGGACTTTGCCAGATTTTGCACACGACTCTTTGTGTCTTCCTCTCCAAACGCCAACGGAATTCCCCGAACCACGCGATGCCCCGTAGCCAACGCCAATAAAGACTGCGCATAATCCGCCCGGATGTTCTCACCCATTTTCCGGATTACCGCCTCGTCGCAGCTCATCTCCATATCCTTACCTGAAATAATAAACGCTACCCACACAAGTGGATTGAACCAATGAATGCTCAATGCCAAAAATGCCAGAACTCTGATCATCGGATCCAGCCTCCTGATATGACAACGTTCATGGAGAATGATATATTCCTGCTCCTTCTCACTCAGGCAATCCGGCAGATAAATTCTTGGTCGAAACACACCCATTACAAACGGCGATATGTGTCCTTCTGTGATATAAATATTGTCTCTCACCCGCACTGAAACCGATACTTTCTGGCGTATTTTTATCATGGAAACGATACTATAGAAAAGCATGACGCACACTCCAAGCACCCACACATATTTTCCGAATGTAACACATCGCGTCTGCCATGAAAGTTTCGCATCCGTGTCTGTTCTGCCACTACCTGACACTGCTTGTATATCCGATTTTCTCAAATCAGAAGCAATACCGGAAAAATTCTCCCCGCCAGACTCCTGCGACACAGAAACGGTATCGGTTGCCATCTCATACTGATAAGAGACCGGTTTCACATCCGGAACCAGACTATAGGCAGATTCAAAGGAATATGGGCAGAGCAGCCGGAACAATACCACGCTCCACAACGCATATGAAATATACTTTGGAAAACGCTCCAAGAAAATACGCACGATCAATACAATCCCGATAATAATCGCTGCTGTAAAGCTCATATCCATCACTTTCAGAAATATCTGTTCCAACATAATATCACTCCCTCATCGAATCAATGATCATCTGTATCTCGTCAATCTCTTTTTCAGAAAGTTTATTTTTTCTCCCAAACGCAGTCAAAAACGCCGGCAACGAACCGCCAAATGTCTCTTCCACGTACTGATCACTGTGTCTGGCATAAAATTCTTCCCTTGAAACCAACGACGTAACCGTTCCATTCTGATTCTGAAAAAGTCCCCGCTCACACAACCTTTTGAGAACCGTAAATGATGTTGTCTTCTTCCATTCAAATTCCTTATTTCCCAGCTTTGCCAGATCTCCCGATGAAATCGGTTCATTCTCCCATATGATATCTGCAAATTTTGCTTCCGCCGTACCCATTCTCATCTCAGCCATATGTTTTCCCTTTCGTTCTACTCATTGTAGTATGGTTTTATACTACAATGAGTAGAACGAAAAGTCAACGGATTTCTTTATAAACGAAAAAAAGTCTGAAACAGACACTTATTGTGTCATTTCAGACTTTTCGTAACATTCCATAATTTTTCATAAAGAACGATTGAAATTCAATTATTTTTCTGCAAAAAGCTTCTGCTTTCGTCCGATCATCTCATCAATTCTTGCGATATACTGTGCAACATCCTTGACGTTCTCACACCGCTCGATCCGGTGCGTACCATCCGGATTTGCCTCCTGCCAGACACGCTTCGTACTGCTTCCCGCTCCGCAGGCAATGATCGTCTGGCGTTCCTCCATGATGAGCACGTTGTATACGCCCGCCTTGCCCGGCTTTGCATATCCGACATTCTCCATATTGCCCGCCATACCTTTCTGGCGATACAGATAATACGGGGAAAGCCCCATCTGCGCACAATAATCCGCACACAGATCCATATGCTCCTGTGTGTTGACCATCTGCATACTCTCGTAACGATCCTTGAAGATATTCAGGCGCGCCGCACGCTTGATGGCAAGCGAATGGATCGTGATATTGTCCGGATCCAGTTCTTTTAACACTTCCATCGTGTGACGCACATCATCGATATCCTCTTCCGGAAGTCCCATGATAAGATCCATATTGATGTTGTCAAAGCCAAGACTTCTGGCCAATTTAAAGCTTTCGATCGTCTGGTCAACGGTATGATGACGTCCGATAATATCTAGTGTCTCCTGCTTCATCGTCTGCGGATTGATGGAGATACGGCTGATTCCGTTATTACGCAGCACCTGAAGCTTCTCCTTCGTGATGGAATCCGGTCGTCCTGCCTCTACGGTAAATTCGATACAATGGCTAAGATCAAAGCTGCAGCGGATCTTGCGGATCAGACGGTCAAGCTGATACGGTTCCAGCGTCGTCGGTGTACCTCCGCCGATATAGATGGAGTTCAGCTTCTTGTGATAATTCTTCGCTGCCACATAATCCAGTTCCTTCTCCAAAGCATCCAGATACGCATCCACCTGATTTCTCCATGAAGCCAGTGGATACGACGTAAACGAACAATACAGACAGGTGCTCGGGCAGAACGGAATACCAATATAAAGGCTGTATCCCTTCTTATAATCCAGCTTGGAGAGCAGTGCACGCTCACGCTCCGCAATTGCAATGGAAAGGTCAATCTTCTCATCCGAAGCAAGATACGTCTTCTTCATGTAATCTGCCACTTCATGTTCAGACTTTCCCTCATCCAGAAGCTGCATCGGGATCTTCGTCGGGCGGATTCCGGTTAAAGTTCCCCATGGAAGACTGCGCCCGGTCTCTTCCTCAAGCAGTCGGTACAGATGCTCTTTTAACGCATTTTTCGTTTCAGCGCGATCTGCAAAGTTTACCTTAAACGTGCGAAGTCCCGGTCCTTCTATCGCGTCTTCATCCACATCCTCAAGCGTGGAATACTCATCCGTCGGGTTCGGGGTTGTACCCAACAGTCGAAGTGGTTCTCCATCCCATGCAATGGAAATCTTATCGTCCGCATAATCTATCGTAAAATGTGAAATCTGTTTCCTATCCGCATCGTCATCTGCCCGGTGCGACCGATGACCAGATTTCCTGTTTGTCTCATCCTCATTTCCCGCTGCAACAGAGTGATTCGTGCACGCAACATTTTTCTCATCCGCATGTGCCTCCGCCGTATAGTAGATCTCTACATCCTCCTTCGGGAAAAAGGCCTTCAGCAGCGAATGAATATCATATTCAAATTCCGTTCGGTTTAAATTTACTGTAATCATAGGTATGGGTTGTACATCCTCTCATGTTCAATACTTGTAATATCATTGTGTCCCGGATAAACGGTTGTGCGATCCGGCAGTTTCATCAGCTTGTCCTTGACAGCACGCACAAGCTGCGAAGAACTTCCCCCCTTGAAATCCGTGCGACCGATAGAACCGCAGAACAGAGAATCTCCGGTAAACACCACATCCTCATATGGGAAATAGTAGCAGCAGCCCCCCGGGGTATGCCCCGGTGTGTGGAGTACACGGATATGAAATCCCGCCAGATCGATTTCCTGCTCATCCTTCAAGAATTTATCCGCGTGAAATACCAGCTCCCTGCCCATCATGTAACTCACATTCATTTCCGGGTCCTCAAGCGTTGCCTTGTCGTCCTCATAAATATAAATTGGGATATCAAATTCCTGTGCCAGTTCCTCCGCACCGGTCGCATGGTCAAAATGCCCATGTGTCAGAAGCATTGCCACCGGCTTACATCCTTCCTGTCTGATGCGCTCCGCAAGCTGCTTTGCACTTGCGCCCGGATCGATCACTAAAAGTTCCTTCGTCTCCTCATTGATTGCAAAATAACAGTTGGTCTGCACCGGACCGACCACATAATGATTTACTTTCAGTTTTGACATAATAACTCCTTTACTCTCTATCAGCAAATCGAGTAGGTTACCCTACTCGATTCCATAAGTTCCACTTAACCCGTGGTTCTCTCAATATCCATTACACTTTCGATCTGGCGGATCTTCTCTACGATTTTTGTAATCTGGTCGCGTCCCTTTGTCTGGAAAGCGACCTCAATGGTTGCAATCCCCTGCTTGCTCGTCTTCGAGTGAATACCGGAGATATTGATATCCGCCTCGGTAAATACGCGGGTAATATCCACAAGAAGTCCGGAACGATCATGTGCGAAAATCTTGATCTCCGCATGATACTCGCCAAATTCCTCGCGCTCCGCTCCTGCCTGCCACTCGGCCTCGATCAGACGCGCACGCTCCATATCTGACAAATGTAATATATTTACGCAATCCGTACGGTGGATGGATACACCTCTGCCTCGTGTTACGAAACCAACGATCTCATCCCCCGGCACCGGTGAACAACACTTGCTGAAATGTACCGCAACGTCATAAAGACCTTTGACGACAATACCACTCTTCGAATGCTGCGGTGCTTCCGCAGGCTTATTCCCTGCTACGCTGTCAAGGACATCCTGATCCGTGACAAGAACCGGATGATCCTTCTGATACTCGTCATACATACGGTTGACGATCTGGCTTTCCTTAAGACCACCGTGTCCGACCGTAGCAAGACAGGAATTCCAGTCATGGAAGCCGTACTTGCGGATGATCTTCTCCTGATATTCCGGCTTGTTAATCTCTCCGAAGTTAATACCCTTGGACTTCGCATAAGCTGCGATCATATCTTTGCCATGCAGAATATTCTCTTCTTTTAACTCACTTCTAAACCACTGGTTGATCTTGTTCTTCGCCTGTGTACTTTTGACGATATTCAGCCAGTCGCGGCTCGGGCCTCTGGAATTCTGCGAGGTAATAACTTCAATACGATCTCCGTTCTGGATCACATAATCAATCGGCACCAGTTTACCATTGACCTTTGCACCGACCATCTTGTTGCCGACCGCCGAATGGATGCTGTACGCAAAATCGATTGGTGTCGATCCGTTCGGAAGATTCTTGACATCTCCGGATGGGGTAAAACAGAATACCGTATCCGAAAAAAGATCCAGATCACTTTTGAGCAGCGTCATGAATTCCTTATTATCCGACATATCCTGCTGCCACTCAAGAATCTGTCTGAGCCAACTTAATTTCTCCTCCTCGGTAACTGTCGTAGAGGTCGCACCACCGTTGTTGGCTTCCTTGTATTTCCAATGTGCTGCGATACCATATTCCGCGGTACGATGCATCTCGAATGTACGGATCTGAATCTCAAACGGCTGTCCGCTCGGTCCGATCAGCGTCGTATGAAGCGACTGGTACATGTTCGGCTTCGGCATCGCGATATAATCCTTGAAACGGCCAGGAATCGGCTTATATTTCTCATGCATGATTCCAAGCGCCGCATAACAATCCTTAATTGAATCTACGATAATACGAATTGCAAACAGATCATAGATCTGATCGATCGTCTTATCCTGATTCTTCATCTTCTTATAGATGGAGAAAAAATGCTTGGCACGACCGGAAATCTCTGCCTTGATACCGGCCTCCTCAATCTGCTTGCGCACTTCCTCCACGAGGCTTTGTACATATTCATCACGCACATTCTTGCGCAAAGCGACTTTCTCCACCAGATCATAGTAAGCTTCCGGCTCAAGGTATTTCAACGACAGATCCTCAAGTTCTACCTTGATCTTGCTGATACCAAGACGCTGCGCGATCGGACAATAAATCTCCTGCGTCTCTCTTGCGATACGCGTCTGTGCCTCGCGGGACTGGTACTTGAGCGTACGCATGTTGTGTAGACGATCCGCAAGCTTGATCATGATAACGCGGATATCCTTCGCCATCGCGAGAAACATCTTTCGAAGATTCTCGGCCTGCATCTCCAGGCGATCCGCATTCTTATCCTTCGGATTCTTAATATTGTCCGTCAGATGCAGATGTTGCAGCTTGGTCACGCCGTCAACAAGCAAAAGAACTTCCTCGCCGAATTCTTCCTTCATCTGCTCATTCGTCATCACAGTATCTTCCAATACATCGTGAAGAAGTCCGGCTGCGATCGTCTCCTTATCCAGCTCGAGTTCCGCCAGGATGATTGCCACGCAAAGCGGATGGATGATATAAGCCTCTCCCGACTTACGCACTTGTCCCTCATGTGCCTTATAAGCAACCTTATACGCCTTCTCGATCAGCGAGATATCCGTAGAAGGATGATACTTCTTGATACTCGCAATCAGATCCTTGTAGAGATCCTCCGGTTTTGCAAATTCTTTTGTTGTCTTAATATTTCCGGGACCCGAATGAAATTCCTGTTCGATTCGTTCCAGTTCTTCTGTAGAAATGTCTGCCATCTGCTCACCCGCTTACTTATGAATCCTTAATGTATAATACTAAATTATATTTTATTTTTTTACGTATTGCAAGATTTTGTGCAAGGTTCTTGCCTATTTTCGTTATCAATATTTTGTTTTATGTCCGGTCGAAATCATATACATACCTTCTGGTTCTGCTTCCCGACACATTGGTATCCTCCAGATAGGTAAATCCCAGCTTCTCAAGCAAAGCGATCGATGCCACATTGTCCGCCTCCGTCAAGGCATTCAGCCTCGGAAAATCCGTGTTCTCTCTCGCATACTCCATGATAGTGGAACATACCTCATATGCAATTCCCCTTCGCTGCCACCCCGGATCAATAACATATCCCATCTCAAGCTCCACGCCATCTTCATACTCCCTGTTTTCAAGACCCGCACGACCAATGATATGGGGCGAGCGAATTTGTGTCACGATCCACATTCCGTATCCGTAGAAACCATACATATTCTCAATGTAACATCTCTGGTATTCCTCTTCCTCCTCGCGCGGCAGCAGCGGCTCAATATATCCCGGAACCTGATATCCATTCACGATCCGATAGGCAACGCCCGGCTGGTCATAGAGTTCCACCAGACCATCCATATCATCCATTGTAAATTCCCGCAGGATCCACCGGTCGGTCCTTGCGATCTCCCAAGGAAGATGATGTTCCCGCTCATATACCCGCTCCAGAAAAAGCGCATCCACTTCCTCGAAACCTTCGACAACGTTTTTTACGCCACTGAGAGAATGGGGCAGATTCACACACTCCTGTTTCTCTTGGATATAGCTATATCCCATTTCTGACCTGTTATCATAGCCAAGCACCGCCATCCCCAGCATCTGTGCCGCGTGCAGGCTTTCCTGTGTTGCTGCAATATATAACACATTCTCAGGATCGATGTTATTTTGTATCATTGTATCCTTAAGTAAGTCCGCATATTCCGAAATTATCTCTTGGGAATTCATTTGTGCCGATGATTTCACCTGCTCATTTGATATAGATTGCATTTTGGGCATTTCACAATACGTATATTGATCTCGTACATCTTTGGATAGCAATTCCGGCGACCACTCACCTTTCCTGTACACGATCGTAGTCAATCTTAAATTTGTCGAGAATCCATTCTCCTCTTTTCGACTCATACACTCTCCATATCGCCATAAAATCCTAAAAAGGCAGATTCCGAAGAATCTGCCTCTTAATCTAATTCTACTATACGGTCTCCGGCTCCGGATATTCCTCGCCGAATGTCTCAACCACAACCGTCTCCATCACCTGATCCTCAAGTGGACGGTCACTGTAATCGGTTGCAACCTCTGCGATTGCATTGACCACATCCTGACCCTCGATGATCTTACCGAATGCAGCATATGCGCCGTCAAGATGCGGAGCATCCTTGTGCATGATAAAGAACTGGCTTCCTGCGGAGTTCGGCATCATGGAACGTGCCATAGACAGAACTCCTGCGGTATGCTTTAAGTCATTCTGCACACCATTCTGTGCGAACTCTCCTTTGATTCCGTATCCAGGTCCACCCATTCCGGTGCCCTCCGGATCGCCACCCTGAATCATAAATCCGTTGATGACACGGTGAAAGATCAGTCCGTTGTAAAAGCCTTTGTTTACAAGGCTGATAAAGTTATTTACCGTGTTGGGTGCGACTTCCGGATAAAGTTCTGCTTTCATCACTTTTCCGTCTGCCATAGTAAATGTTACAATTGGATTTGCCATAATATCTTTCCTCTGCTTTCTTTTTATTATTTCTGTGCGTTATTCTTAAAATATGTAGTATCATTTTTTCATTAGAATATCCACAATTCAATTACTTTTATTATCAAGGATTTTCAACCTCAATACAACCGCTTTTTACAGATTTTTCTACTTTTCAATCAACAAAACATATTCTGCTTTTATAATTAACACCTACATTATAACAATTCCTCAAAAAATAATCAGCAAATTTTTGAAGCTTTTACATCTCGCGAATTTAGTTTTGTCTCATTTTTATAGCTATATGTTCCTTGCAAATAACTTTTATGCTTAGTAAAATTGTATATATAATTATCAATATAGTTCTGCTATATTGATTATAAGGAGGATTAATATAATGTTTAATTTTGTTCAAAATTTTAAAAATTCTTCTCTAAAATCATTTCGTGTTGACCTGCCGGATGAATATGCTTTCCCGGCATCCTATCCGGGCGCAAAAGACTATCCGACACCACCGGATAACGCTGTGATCGATGCATTAATGAAATATAGCGAATCCACACATGAGGCAATTGAATTTATCAGTACCGATACACCGATACGATTTTCCCTGATTACAAAGAATGGACCTGAAATCTATCAGGCAAATATTGCAAAAGGCACTCATCATCCACGCAATCTCGGTTACTACATCTCCTGTGTTCAAATATAGAACAAAAGCTCCGTCGACCACCAAAGTCAACGGAGCTTTCCTCTCTTATTTCTTTGCACTTAGTGCTTCCACAATCTGTGGGAACTGCATGAAATGCGACGCTTTCACAAGAATCGTATCTCCCTCCTTAACGAAAGCGAGAAGTTCCGGAAGCAGCTGCTCCACAGTCTCGTAATAATAGATCTGACAATTCACATTGGCGGTTGCTGCCGCACGCGCGTACTCGGACGCAAGCCTGCCTGCGCAGAAAAGTACATCGATACCGGATCTTCCGACAGCCTCACCGACACTGTAATGAAGTGCCACTTCATTCTCTCCGAGTTCTCCCATGTCGCCAAGCACAGCGATCCTGCGTCCCGCCGTATTTGCCAGCACCTCGATGGATGCTTTCATGGAAACCGGATTCGCATTGTAGCAATCATCGATCACCGTCATGCCTGCTGTATGGATCACATTCGTTCTACCGGAGATTGTCTGCGCGCAGGCAATTCCCTGCTGAATCTCCTGAATGGTTAAGCCAAGCTGCAGTCCGACTGCCGTACCGGCCAAAGCGTTATATACATTATGCTCGCCCGGGATCGGAATATGCGCCATAAAATCACCTTCCGGCGTATAGATGTGCGCCTGCATTCCATCCAGCCCGAGGTTCTTCACATCCGTTGCATAAATGCTTTTCTCCGCCATCGGCTCTCTGTCTGCGGAGAGCAGCGGCTCCTTGCCCATACCATAGAAGATTGCCGGCTTTCCGTTAACCACCTTCTTTGTGCAAAGCTTATCATCGTCTCCGTTTAAAATGACTGTTCCATCCGGCTGCATATGCTCGAAGCACTCCGTCTTTGCCTTTAAGATACCGTCTCTTGTTCCAAGATTCTCCAGATGACATAAACCGATATTCGTGATCACGCAGATATCCGGCTGCGACATTGTAGACAGGCGGTGCATCTCGCCGAAATCCGAGATTCCCATCTCCAGTACCGCAACCTGATGCTTCGCACGGATATTGAAAATCGTGAGCGGCAATCCGATCTCATTATTGAAATTGCCTGCAGTCTTGAGCACCGAATATTTCTGAGACAACACGGAAGCGATCATCTCCTTCGTGCTCGTCTTGCCGACGCTTCCGGTGATTCCGACTACTTTGATATCCAGCTGTGTCCGATAGAAAGCAGCGATCTTCTTCATCGCATCCGTTGTGGAATCCACAAGAATATACGGTCCCGCCGGATGATCCAGCGCAGCTTCCGAGAGTACGGCAAGCGCTCCTTTTTCAAATACATCCGGGATAAAACAATGACCATCCACGCGCTCACCCTTGATCGGGATGAACAGATAATCTTTCTCCACCTTGCGGCTGTCTGTGACTGCGCCTGCAATCACTTTCTGCAGATCCGCAGACTCACCGACATAAGTGCCTTCACATGCCTTTGCGATATTTTCCAAAGTCATATTTGGCATACCATTCTCAAGTTCGTTCTTATAATAACATCCAAACATGCTTAATCCTCATATTTCTTCATCGAGATCTCGATCAGTTTCTCACACAGTTCGTTGAAGTTCACGCCAACCACAGCAGCTTCCTGTGGAAGTAAACTGGTTGGGGTCATGCCCGGAAGCGTGTTTGCCTCGAGACAGTACATCTTGTTATCCTTGTCGAGAAGGAAGTCGGAACGGGAATAAGTATCAAGTCCGATCACCTTGGCAACTTCTTCTGCATAATGACGCATCTGCGCAGATACCTCCTCCGGAAGTTCTGCCGGACAGGTCTCGACTGCGCTGCCTGCCTTGTATTTGTTCTTATAATCATAGAATCCCTGAATCGGAGCAATCTCAATAACCGGAAGCGCCTTGCCCTCAATGACACCGACGGAAAATTCACGTCCCTCGATAAACTCCTCGATCACAAGCTCATTCTCCCAACGGAACGCCTCATCAAGCGCTGCCTTAAACTCCGCAGCATCCCTTACGATCGTGACACCGATGCTGGATCCGCCGCAGCAAGGCTTTACGATACATGGAAGATGAAGATTTAACTTTGTCACATCATCCTCGCGTGTCTCTCTGGTCATAGAAATTCCCATCGGAGTCGGAATACCAGCTTCCACAAAAAGCTTCTTCGCCATGCCTTTGTTCATCGCAATCGCACTGCTTAAATAGTCGCTTCCTGTATATCTGACACCAAACAGGTCAAATGCTGCCTGTACCTTACCATTCTCTCCATTCTCTCCGTGCAGCGCCATAAACACGATATCTGCCATCTGGCACATACGGATTACATTCGGGCCGAAAAAGCATGGTGACTGATCCTTTCTTGACGCTTTGACAGCGGCAAGATCCGGCGCAACCTCCGGAATATCGGAAACCTTCACGCTGATCTCATCCGCGCGATCAAAGATTCCACTTAAATCCACTTCCTGCTCACCATATCCCATAAACACATCCAGAAGAATCACTCTGTGTCCATTCTCCTTGAGTGCTGCTGCAACCATACTTCCTGTCTTGAATGACACATCACGCTCCGTGCTGAGTCCTCCTGCTAATACTACGATATCCATTTTTTGCATCTCCTCTATCTTAATATAGTATCTATCAATTTCCTATCGTTCTATTATAGCCACTCCCACCACTCAAACACAAGAGAAAGAATTTGTTTGCGCACTTTTTTTGATGTTTGTAGCACAATTATAAAATACAAGTAACTATTATCGTGCGCTTTTGCGAATGTATGGGTGGGGCTGAATAGTTATAAAAACAAGTAACGATTCCTATTACAATTAAAAAAGGAAGCCGTCAGTTCACCGGCTTCCATAACGCAATTGTGAAAATGCATTCCCTTCTCTTTTGTATTTTCTTAAAACTCGCTACGCTTCCATAAGTTCGCCGGATTCAATCTGTCCGATCAATACCGCCATCATGGAAAAAAGCTTTCTGCCACAGTAATTCTTCTCGGTCAGACAACTTCCATATTCATACAATGCCTCTTTCAACTGTTCCGTTTCCGACAGATCAATCTCATATACGAGATGCCTGAGAATCAACAGACGTTTATCTCCCCATATATCGAGCCAGTTTGAAATCTCATTCATAAAGCTCTCATTTGTGACCATTGTTTGAAAATGTTTCTGTAAAGTATTATTACTAGTTTCTCTCATTACCCTCCTTGGCATCTTCACAACTGCAAGGCTACGACTCCCCATCTCGCGTCTCTACCCTCAAAATTATCGTATTTATGCCTAAAAAGCAAGACGCGTTTCGCGTATAGTTAATGCACAATTTCGCAGATTCTGTTTTGTGCATATTTGTCGTAATCATTGCCAAAATATCATGCAGACCCTGGCTTTCATTCGTTGCATTCAAAATAAAGTGTGTGTTTGTCGCACGCTCTCATGCCCGAGCGAAATTTCCTATATAGTAAAAAAACCGCAGACCTTATAGGTCTGCGGCATCTTACACATTCATTCAAAAGAATACATTTGCTCCTAGCACTCCGGCTCGATCAGTCCGTATGTATTTCCTTTTCTCTTGTATACGACATTCACTTCGTCCGTCTCTGCGTTACGGAATACGAAGAAATCGTGTCCTGTCAGTTCCATCTGGATGCAGGCATCTTCCGGATACATCGGCTTCATACCAAATCTCTTGGTACGAACAATCTTCACTTCCTCATCCTCGTCCACATCTGCCTCGATGAAATCTGCGTTAAAGCTTTCTGCAACGTTCATCTTCTTGGAAGCGAGCTTCGTGCGGTATTTTCTAAGCTGACGCTCGATGACTTCCTCTACTAAATCAATGGAAACATACATATCGTTGCTGACCTGCTCAGAACGAATAACATGTCCCTTAATCGGAATCGTTACCTCAATCTTCTGGCGTTCCTTCTCCACACTCAATGTAACAAATACATCGGTATCCGCCGTAAAGAATTTCTCAAGTTTAGAAAGGCGCTCCTCCACAGCAGCCTTAAGTCCCTCTGTAAGTTCAATATTTCTTCCGGTAATTGTGATTCTCATGCTGTCCAACCCCTTTGCTGTGTATTTGATACGACTTAAGTTGTATCATGTACACATTATATCATAAGTACCAAAAAAAGCAACGAGTTTTCGAAATATTTATGCACAATTTATATTTTTCTCATAAAATTCACAAAATATAGGCTTCATAATTCGACAATGGTGCATCTATGAAAATAGCTCCGGTGGCTTCCCGGAGCTATACAATGTTCCATATTCGACTATGCCTCAAGCGCCTCAAGTTCCTGCGAGAGTGCCTCCCAGTTCTCCATATCTTCCATGATCTCCTCTTCCATGGCATCGATCTCATTCTGGATCTCCGTCAGTTTGGAATAGCTGGACTGATACTCCGGCTTAAGCAGCTCCGCTTTCAGTTCCTCAAGCTTTGCTTCCTTGACTTCCAGCTCCTCTTCCGCCTTCTTCACTTTCTTCTCCAGCTTCGAGCGTTCCTTACCCGGATTGTAATAAGCCTTCTTTCCGGTTGTCTCGCCTGCTGCCTGTGCATTCTTCGCATTACTGCCGTTCTGGCTGATTGCTCCGCCGAGCGCCACAGGAGACTTCCGATATCCGTTGTCCGCTTCCGCCTCACGATCCAGTTTCTCCTGATATTCTTCGTAACCAAACTGGTAGAGATGCGTTGTTCCATCCTCGAATACAAGCAGACGATCCGCAACCTTCTTCACAAAATAACGGTCATGCGATACGAAGATCAGTGTTCCGGTGAAATCCTTAAGCATACTCTCAAGTGTCTCTTTTCCGACGATATCCATATGGTTCGTCGGCTCATCGAGCACGAGCACATTCGGGCGTCTCTTTAATATCTTACAGAGTGCGAGACGCACCTTCTCGCCTCCGGAGAGCATATCAATGTTCTTAAAGACATCATCCCCACTGAACAGGAACGCGCCCAGCGAATTTCGAACTTCCGTCTCTGTCAGATTTGGGAACTCGTCCCAGTAATCATCAAGTACTGTCTTATTGCTGGAATACATCGCCATCTGCTGGTCAAAATATCCGATCTGTACATTCGTGCCGAACCGGTACTCGCCGGACAATGCCGGAAGACGGTTCACCAAAGTCTTAAGCAACGTCGATTTTCCTAAGCCGTTGCCTCCAAGGATACCGAGTTTCTCGCCCTTTTTCAGATCAAAACTGACCGTAGAAAGCGGGTGATCGTATCCGATCGCAAGATTTGATACCATCAAGACATCGTTTCCGGTCTCGGTCTGCGGCTGAAAATTCGCATGGAACGTCTTCGTGTCAAAGCGGTCCGGTGCCTCAATTTTCACCATATGCTCGATCGCCTTCTCCTTGGAATGTGCCATCGACACTTTCGTCGGCTTATTCTTGAAACGGTCGACCATACGCTGCAGGCGCGCGATCTCCTTCTGCTGCGCAGTATAATCCTTCATGAGCTTGCGGTAATTTTCCTTCTTGCGCTCCATAAAGTTCGTATAATTGCCCGGATAGCGGGTCGCCGTACCATACTCAATCTCATAAACCACATCAACGATATTGTCGAGGAACATTCGGTCATGGGATACGACAACGACTGCCTTCGGGTAGCTTTTCAGATAACTTTCCAGCCACTCAATTGTCGTAATATCCAGGTGGTTCGTCGGCTCGTCGAGAAGCAGGATGTCCGGTTTGCTGAGAAGCAGCTTGATGAATGCAATCTTCGTCTGCTGCCCACCGGAGAACTCCGACAGAGGCTTCTTGCGCTCCTCCTCGGAGAAACCGAACTTGCGGATCAGGACATCGTATTCCTTCTCAAAATAATATCCGCCGTCCTCCTTGAACTTCTCCTCTAACGCGGTATAGCGTGCCACCTGCTCCTCGGAGTAATCCGTTTCCAGTGCTGCCGCTGCCGCTTCAAGTTCCCGCTTCCGCTGCTCCATCGGTGCAAAGACTTTTCGCACTTCCTCCTCAAGCGTGATGGAAGGATCGTCGAAAGCGATCTGGCGCAGATAACCGATCTGTGGATTGCCCGCCTTCGCGATAAAGACATCCGTATCACTCTCGCCTTTTTCCAGATCCACCTCTCCGTTGATCAGCTTCAGAAGTGTGGTTTTGCCACAGCCGTTACGTCCGACCACGGCGATCTTCTCTGTATTTCTTATTTCAAAATTAATATCGTGTAGGATGACGTCGTCTGCAAATGCGACGGCTCCATGACTAATCTGATATAACATGATTTCTCCTTGTTTCCACTGTTTCCAATCCATCCGAATGTGCCATAAAAGTAACTTCCGACCTATCGCACATTGCAAACGTAACAGGAATTCAAATATTTATTGGAATGCCTCCGGCTGCGATGCAAGATAGTTGACGAACTGCTCCGCCGTACGTCCGGAGATTCCTCCGTGGGAAAGCTCCCACTTGTTCGCCTCTGCCTTCAACTTCTCGTCGTCCAATGTCACGCCGGCGCGTCTTGCCAGATTAACGACAATGTCGAAGTATTCCTTCTGCGACGGCTTGGAGTAATTGATCGTGACACCGAAACGATTAACCAGAGAAAGCTTCTCCTCAACCGTATCAGAATGGTGACGATCGTTGGAATTATCCTGATCGTTGCGGTCATTCCAGCTCTCCTTGATGAGATGTCTGCGGTTCGATGTCGCATAGATTAAGATATTCTCAGGCTTTGTCTCCACGCCGCCCTCGATGACAGCCTTCAAGAACTTGTACTCGATCTCAAACTCCTCGAAGGAGAGATCGTCCATATAAATAATGAACTTGTAGTTACGGTTCTTGATGTCCGCAATAATCGTGGACAGATACTTGAACTGGTGCTTGTAGATTTCGATCATGCGCAGACCGTCTTTGTAATACTGGTTGACGATTGCCTTAATACTGGTCGACTTACCGGTTCCGCTATCACCAAAAAGCAATACGTTGTTGGCTTTCTTGCCCTGCACAAACGCCTCTGTGTTGTCCACAAGTTTCTTCTTCTGAATCTCATATCCGACAAGATCATCGAGCATAACCGTATCCATGTTGTTGATCGCACGGAACGCAATACCGCCCTCCGGCTTCTCATCGATACGAAACGCCTTGTTGAGCCCGAACATACCGACACCAAAATCCTTATAGAATCCCGTCACACCATCGAAGAATTCCTTCTCGTCCTTTGCCGCCTCGAGCTTCTTGCTGAGTGCGCGCACCTTCTCGCTCACGTTCTTGTTGTACATGAGATCCTTCTTATGGATCGCCTTATAATCGGAAATCTGGCTGAAGCAACTGATGCCGAGGTCCTTCTCGATCGGGCCAAAATCATAATCAAACAATGCCTTAAAAATGCGGAAATCATTCTGCACAAGCGCATTCACGCTTCCCTCGCTCGCACCGACCTTCTCGCAGGTCATGCTGAACGGATTCTCGCTCATCATAAGGAAGAACGTCAGGTAATTGTGCCACAGATTGTCATCAAATCCGTAATCTGTTGCTACTTTCAGAATTCGCTTTACCTGTACATTGATATCTCTGACAAGTCCGGTCTTGTTATACTCTCCGGTCTCATATTTTGCAAAAATCTCTCCCATCTGGTAGAGGATACTGTCCTCCTCCAAATCCCCATACATCAGTAATTGTGAAATTTCCTGATACATCGTATCGCCTCTTTCTTATGTGTATTGTTTTTATTTCCACAAACCTGTCTTATCATAAGCCTACGGAACTGCTAATCTATGCTATCCTTTCGATTATGCCACACAAATTTAAGATATGCAAGTTTCGTTGCATTGAACGCAATGCTCACAAAAAGGATTCGTCCGTTTGGAAAATAAAAAGAACCCGGACAGTCCTCATTGGAACCGTCCGGGTTCCTTTCCACTTCATATTTATTTCAGATTGATTGGTCGATACACCGTGTAAGTGTACGTTCCATCCTCGTTCTTCGTGATAGAATCTCCAAATGTTCCTGCGAGTGTTCCATCCGAAGAAAATGCACTTACGGTCTCAACACCGACCTCTTTCGGCAACGTATCCTTGTCATATTCTGCCTCTCCCGCATTCGTCTGCACATCGAGACCTTCGTTTTCATTTAGTGTGTAGGTCTCCCGAAAGTAAACTTCCGCGTGCTGCTTTAGAAACTCCTGTGCATCCGGTGTTAAAAGATTCTTAAACGATACCATATTATTCATCCATTGATTTGTCAGTTCATTCTCATCAGACGAAGATTCCGCGCCTGCCGCTTCATCCTGTGCATCCTCAGCCTCGATTTCTTTGAAGAATTTCTCTGCTGCAGCATCATCTGCCTTCGACTTATCAAGCGGAATGGTAAAAAGCGCTTTCATTCCGTCATACGATTCGTTGACACGGTACTCCCCAGTCTCTTTGTCCATCGTAAACGCATGCGACTCCTGTCCAAAGCTTTCCACTACGCCGACATACACGCCGATATTTGCAAAAATCTCCAGATTATCGCACTCTAAGATCTGGTACTGCACACCATCCTGCTCAAATGCGTGAGCTCCGGCATTCAGCGTTCCGTTGTTCACATCCATAAAGCTTTTGCCCTTGACCAGTGCGGACGCACAGAAGATCTGGTAATCGTCGTCCTGCATGCCAGGCATCGGCGATCCGTCTTCTTTTGCGATTGCGAGCACCGCGTACGTCCTCTCCTTGCTGATGCTATCCAGACTGTCCTCCGGTGCAACCGGCATCAGATCCTTTCCGGATACAAGTCCCATCAGTGTGATGTCATATCCGGCTGTCTTCTGCGTCTCATTGACAAGCACTGCATCCTTACTCTCGAACGCCTTGGCAAGTGTGCCTCCATCCATGATCTCATCTGCAACCTGCGAAGGCGTGAGGTAGCGGTACGCCGCATACGCGGATACCGATCCCACTGCAAGAATTGCGATTGCAGCCGCTGCCGCTGCTCCTGAACGAAATGTTTTATGTTTCATAGTCTGTGTCTCCTTTGCCTTTTCCAAAATCGATGCATTCAGGCTCTCATCTGGAACACAGTCGGAAAGAAGATTCTGTTTTAATAATTCACCCATATCTTTCATGAATAATAATCCTCCAATTCTTTTTCCAACAATTGTCTGGCTTTGTGCAGTCTGCTTTTGACTGTTCCCTGCGGAATCGATAAAAGTTCTGCCAGTTCTGCGATGCTTTGCTCCTCCATATAATAGAGAAGAAGCGGGATACGGTAGCGGTCGTCCATAGCATCAATCGCCTTCCAAAGCATGTCTCGTTCCTCATTTGCGACCGCTTTCTCACTCACGTCAGGGGTTGCACCACCTTCCTGCTCAAGCGTCGTCTCTCCAACCTGCGGCGCAATCCGGTTCCGCCACGCGAATTTTCTCACGCGGTTCTTCCACAAGCGGATTGCCACAGACAACAGGTAGCTTTTCGGGTTATCCTCATACCGAATCACTGCCAGCTTCTTCGTCGCCTCAAGAAATGTATCCTGATAGAGATCGTCCGCGCTCCCCTTCTCTTTTGTCAAATGCATACAGAACGAGTAGATATCCTTGCCGTAAAGCTGAATGCATCGTTCCAGTTCCTGAATTGTCATACTGTTTGTGTCCTTTACTTATCGTGAACGTCAGCCCATGCGAATTGCTGACACCAATTGCGGCATTGCGTGGCTGACATTTTGCGGTACATCAAAGATGTATCGCAGTCTGTGCACAGATTATGAAAAACGTGTTCTGTTCGCCTTTCACTTATACATTGTAATAACTTTGAGGGTGGTTCATTTACTGCCTTTATATTTTAAGACGATAAGCAAAAACGTGTGCAGGCAACTAAGAAGCTTACACACGTTTTTCATGTACAATATGTTTTTCAATCTTTTCGCTTTTTCTCAATCATAACAAAGGCAAAAACTGCGACTACAATATATGCAATCAATGCCATCACGGATGACTCAACTCCAAACTCGCCTCCTGTAATGGCAAACGCCTTACTATCAAGCACATAAGACAACACCGAATAGGAATCTGCCTCCTCAACGATCGACAATCCGCCATATTCAACTTCAATATTTTACTCATTAATACTTTCAGCAGAAAATATGTAAAAACAAAATACAATACTCCAGCAACAATATTGCATATGCCTGTTGGTATTTTAATGATTACAAGAACACTTGCCAATAATTGTGCAACAACCTGACTTACAAGAAGTACCAGAATTGCTGCGATGGAACCACCAATTGCTTTCTTTGAACTTATCATAATTACGTTTCCTTTTCTTTTTCATCGTTTACAAAACAGAATAACGCAAAAAGCCCCTCTTTACAAGTCGGCAAATTCAGGTTTGCCGCGCTCAGATTTGAGTTCAAACGGACGATACCGGATATAAGATATTC